>DASWWS010000001.1:0-363743 GCA_036405895.1 Minisyncoccota bacterium
TCGCAACATCTACGTTGACACCATCACTGCAAACTCTATCTCTGCCGGAAACTCTGACATCTCTGGCACCATCAGCGGCAACTTCACCTTCAACTCAGACAACCTCTCCAATGATGCTGAAGACATCACCTTGATCTTTGACCGAGGACTGCAGCCCAATGCACTCTTCACTTGGAACTCAACTGATGACAGATTTGAGTTTGATCAGGATGTGGCGGTGACGACATTGGGGGCGGGGGTTGTGCGCTCGAATGCGGACGGACTTCTCTCTTCAGATGCAACCACCACCGACCTGCCTGAAGGTTCGAACCTGTACTATACCGACGACCGCGCACGTGACTCACTCTCTGAAGGCACCGGTATTGACTATGACCCTGACACCGGAGTGATCGCACTCGACGGAGCATTCGGAACAGCTACATACTTCGCGCAGGGAGGGAACAGTTTCTCAGCGCTTGCAGTCCTCGGCACGAATGACAGCAATGCGCTTTCGTTTGAGACCAACAACACTGAGCGCATGCGCATTCTTGCAAATGGGAATGTTGCGATTGGTTCAACAAGCGCCGATCCGTTTGCCCGCGGATACAGCGGCATGACACTTGCACTGAGCTCAGCCGCACAGACGGGTCTTGCGATCAATTCCGCAACGAGCTCCAACGCATACCTCGACATGGGAGTGAACGGTACACGGCTCTTTGCGATCACTTCAGGTTCGGCTCAAACATCTCTTTCAACAACAACCTCCTTGCCGCTGGTCTTGGGTGCGAACAATGGGAGTCATGTGATGATCACGAGTGCGGGGGATGTGGGTATTGGCACCTCTCCTCTCTATCGCCTCCACGTGCACAGCGGCGCAGTCGCAACCACCGATCAGGCAACGGGCTTTTTCCAAAACGGCGCAACAAATGCCACCACCGACGGCATCAACAAGTACGGCGTGTACATCATTTCAACGGGAACCTTCACCGGAGGTGCGGGCACTGCAACAAAAAACTACGGCCTCTATGTGGAAGCTCCCACCGGAGCCGACAACAACTACGCTGCAGTATTTGCCGGAGGCAATGTCGGTATCGGCACCGCCAACCCCACCACCAAGCTCTCCGTCCTCGACACTTCCACAACCAGCGACTCGCTCTTCGTATACAACACCGGTGCAACCTATGAAGGCTCCCTTATTGTCGGCGCAACCGAAGCTGTGCCAAGTGCTGCCTTCAATCTTCTGCGCCTTCGCACTGGTGTTGCCACACAGTTCCTTGTCCGAGGCAATGGCACAGTCGGCATCGGCACCGACACCCCCTCTGCCAAACTCCAAATCGGCACCACTGCCTCCACCACCACAGGTCTTCTCGTATATGGCTCCGATGGAACAAGTAGTACAACACTCGCCAACTTCCTCGACAACGGTTCAAACTCTCGCTTCTATATCCGAGGAGACGGAGCTATTGGCATGGGCACCACCAGCCCTGACGGCTCCTTCGAAGTGCGCAATTCTTCAGGCACCGGCATCTATACCACCGTATCAAACACTTCAACAGGATACGCACGAACATTTTATAAACGAAACAGTGCATACAGTGGTTCCATCGGCTCCGACACTTCAGGGGGATTCGGCTTGAGTTCTGGAGGAGGAACAGCAAATCATCTTTCGATTGATGCGAGCGGGAATGTGGGTGTGGGGACGACAGCACCGGGTGCTCGACTCGATGCAATGGCTCCGGCAGCAGACTCTACCGCGCTTCGCCTCAGCAATCCTTCTGCAAGTGCAAGCTATACGGAGTTATTGTTTGGCGTACAAGCATCAGCAAGAAGTGTGGGCATTGCTTCGTTTATTAGAAACTATACTAATGGTGCCTCGAACTATGGCTCAGAACTTGCATTCGGTACCTCTCTTACAACCCCTTCAGGGGAGCCAATTGAGCGCATGCGGATTACCTCTGCAGGGAATGTCGGTATTGGGACAATTAGCCCGAGCTATCCTCTGCATATTGTCCGCCCGGCCGGAAGCAGTGGAAGCCTTCGGTTGGAAGGGGATGACCTAACATTGGGTATGCCGAGTATCAATTTCTATAATAGCAATGGAGGAAGTTCGGCAACGCTCGCATGGAATGGAGCACAATTTACTCTCAACGATGACGCTTCAATTACCGGAAGCCTTGGTGTGGGAACGGCGAGCCCATTCTCAAAATTGGATGTTGCAACTTCGAGCACGCAGGCCCTGACAGTGGGGAATACGGCCGATACGATTACCAATGGAGACATGATTGGAGCATTGGCATTTGTTTCAAGGGACCTCAGCATAAACTCAAGCGGCGCAATCGGCAGCATCCGCTCGTATGCAACTGCGGATTATAATACCGGCAGTGTTTCCGGCGACTTGCGATTTTATGTGCAGTCAAATGGCATGCCTGCTGGGTCTGTGATTTCAGGAACTGAAGCTATGCGCATTACTTCGGCTGGCACTGTGGGAATAGGGACAGCTTCTCCTGACGGAATGCTTCATGTGCACACTTCGAGCGGAGGTACTATTACTCCGAACGTGAATGCGACGGATTTGATTGTTGAAAAAAACGGCAATGCAGGAATGTCTATCCTTAACCCTGATGCATACACAGGATCCATTGTTTTTGGCAGCCCATCGGATGCATTTGGTTCATTGATTCGCTGGGACTATACCAGCCAGCGATTTATGATCGGAACGCAATCAGCAGGGGCTCATTTTGCCATTACTTCGGGCAATGGAGCTGAAGCTATGCGCATTACTTCTGACGGATCTGTCGGTATAGGAACCACGAGTCCAAGTGAAAAACTTCATATTGCTTCATCAGGAGGCAACTTCACACCTTCTACTGCGTTCTTTGGAGGAGGGGGAAGCGTCATCACTACAGGAGGGGAACCCGCCTATGTTGTTTCTCAAGATATTAATTCGAGCGGACTGCCGACAGGCGCTGAGACCGCACTGGGAGGCATGGGATTTATTTATCTCAATTCTGGAGACTACAACAATTTCCGCATCGGAACACAGACAAACCATTCTATGATCTTCCGTACCAATAATCTTGACCGCATGACTATTCTTAATACCGGGAACGTGGGAATCGGTACTACAACTCCGGGGACAAACAAGCTTCATATTTATTCCGGAGCTTCAGGCGGAACGCCCTACACTGCAGGTGGGCTGGTTGTGGAAAATTCGAGCCGAGCAACAATTCAATTACTTGCCCCGAGCAATGCTGACTCGTACCTCTTCTTTGGAGATCCAAGCAGTTCGCTTGGAGGTTACATCGGGCACTACGGCCCTTCGATGAGTCCGGCAAACCTCATGGTGTACAACAGCGTAGGAAACCACAGCTTTCTTGGGGGTCATGTCGGTATCGGAATTAATGCGCCGACCGCACCGCTGCATATCTATTACAATAATAGTGTTAGTACGAATCTTATTCTTCAGACGGGGTCTTCAAATACAGACTATACATGGAGCAGCGTGATATTGCGTTCAAACGGTGTTGATAGAGGAGCGGGTATGCATATTCCTGTAGGATCAACGGCGAACTGGTATGCCGGAACATTGTATGGAAGCGGAGACACGTTTGCTATAGCACGATTGGCAGGCGGCGAAAACGGCGCTGTTGCTCAAGCTGCCAATGCAATGCTCACTGTCAGCAATGGAGGTGTTGTCAGTGTAGGTGCCGGCGGGGGGACACTGAGCGTCCCTGGTACCGGTTCTGGAAGCATTATCTTCTATAGCGCATACTCTGGTTCGCCCGCAAATCCGGGATTTGTAATCAATAATTACGCCGGAACGAATACCTTTTATCACAACTCAAACGGAGGCTCAACCTATACGAGCGGCACTCTTTCTGCCGGATCCCTCCTCTCCTGCGGAGGCATCCAAACCAACGGCTCCGGCACTATGTCTTGTACTTCAGATGAACGTCTCAAAGATGTAGAAGGAGAATTCACCAGCGGACTTGAAGCAATACGCGAAATCAATCCAATTGCATTTTCATGGAAAGAAAATAGCGGACTCTACGACGATGGCATTGTCTACTACGGTTTCTCTGCACAGAATGTTCAAGGCGCACTCCCTGAAGCAATATCGATGTCTTCGGGAAACAGGCTGCAGGTCTCACAGCTTACATTGATGGCAACAGCTATCAATGCGATCAAAGAAATGGATATCAATGTTACCGGCATTGCAGAGATGGACCGCGACAACTCATGGAGAGACGCACTGCTTGCATGGTTTGCAGATGCGACAAACGGCATCGAAAGCTTTGTTGCAGGAAGTCTTCGCGCAAAAACAGAGATTTGTATTGATGACGTGTGCGTGGACAAAGAGCAGCTTCGAGAGATCATCCAGCAAAACGGAGCCGCTAATGCGGGAGGAAGCAGTGGAGGAGATGAAGAGTCTGATCCCGATCCAGCACCAGAACCAGATCCAACACCTGCTCCTGACTCCGAACCAGAGCCAACACCCGACCCAACTCCACAGGAGGACGGTCCTTCTGAAGAGCCCGCTCCAGAATCAGAACCAACACCTGAGCCAGAACCAATCCCAGAGACAGCACCTAACGAGGACGGTCCTTCTGAAGAGCTCGCTCCAGAATCAGAACCTTCATCTACTGAGTAATATATGAAAAACACCCATACTATATATATGTACAGAAAGAGCATTCAAAAAGGCTTCACTCTCATCGAACTATTGGTTGTTATCGCGGTAATCGGAATACTTGCGTCTGTGGTATTAGCATCCCTTAACAGTGCTCGTGCAAAAGCGCGCGATGCACAGCGCATTGCGAATGTGCGCCAACTGCAAACAGCGCTTGAACTGTATTACAGCGATAATGGCGCGTACCCCGTTCCGCCCTCAAGCCGAGCGGACGGATTGGTAAGCAATTGTACGCCCGGGGAGGTGGGCGCCCGCTTTACCGACGGATTTGCAGCAATGATGGCGCCGTACATTTCAAAGCTTGCAGATGATCCTAAGGCAGGAAATCCGTGGCCGTACTGTTATTTTTATGGCACGATACCGTACTGGCCTTGTCCGAGTGCTCCGGGAAAGGGCTATACAATTATTTTTGTAACAGAAAAAGCTCAGTACACTATTGGTGAACAGTACACTGTTGTTGGCGAAGAGGGGAATGCCAAGCGTTACTGCGTCTATCCATAGTCTGACCCCAAAGATGGCACACACTATATATAGTGTGTTTCAGGGGAAAGAGCCTGTAAAATATGGTATAGTGCCATTTGTATGAAATATATTGTAGGAGGAATAGTATTAGCAGCAGCAATTCTCGGCATAGCACTGTGGTTGCGAGGTGCGCCGGACGTGGTAGTAATAGAGCCTGCTACCGCGCCAGTGGTTGAGGGGCCACAAAATGCTCCTACTGCACAGCCCGATACAGCACCAGATGATAAGAATAAAACAACAACAAAAAACGGTATGACAATTGAAACAACAAAAGAAGGAACAGGGGCAGGGATTGTGAACGGACAAATTGCCGTGATGCAGTACACCGGCACGCTCACCGACGGAAGCGTCTTTGACGCAACATCCAAGCGCGGCGGCAAAGCATTTGAGTTTACGCTTGGCGCAGGCCAAGTGATTAAAGGATGGGACCAGGGAATTTTGGGGATGAAAGTGGGCGAAGAGCGTACACTTACTATTCCGCCAGAGCTTGGCTATGGCCCGAATGGGTACCCACCGGTAATTCCGCAGAATGCAACGCTGATATTCACCGTGAAGCTTGAGGCAATTAAATAATATGGATAAAATTCGACACTACGCAAAAAAGAGTAAAAACTGGTGGAGCACCAAAAGCACCGGCGTGAAAGTTGTAATTATTGGAGCTGTAGTTGTGCTGGTGTTGATTCTTTTGCGGCTTGGAAGCTCGAACGAAAACACTGCAATTGAAATCGTAAAGCGCGCGGACGTGGTGCGTACTGTTTCTGCGAGCGGAACCGTTGTTTCTTCAACAGACCTCGCGCTTTCATTTGAGCAAAGCAAGGTGGTGGACTCTGTACGCGTAAAAGTAGGGGACACTGTAAAGAAGGGGGACATCTTGGCAACTCTGAAGAGTGGAACCGAGCGCGCGTCATATACTTCTGCGCGCGGATCATACCTTGCCGCTCAGGCACGATACAAAAAGGTGCTTGACGGCTCTTCGAACGAAGAAATCGCGCTTGCACAAATCAATTTGGAAACGACAAAGAAAGTGCAAAACGGACTTGTCGAACAGGCTCGCCGCAAGCTTTTCTCAGACGGACTTATCGCCGAGGCGCAGTCTGCAAGCATTTCAAACAACCCCGTTATTTCTGGTGTGTATAATGGCACGCTTGAAGGCGAGTACCGCCTTTCGTTTACCAACAGCAGTAAATTGAAATTGAATTTTACCGGTCTCGAAAAAGGGGAAACGGATGTCGACGACTTGGCGCGCCCGCTTGGGACAAAAGGATTATTAATAGCATTCCCACTGGACAAGAGCCAGTATCCGAGCGATGCACGCTGGAATGTTCTTATTCCAAATAAAAACGGATCAAATTACGCAAGCAACCTCAATGCGTACCAGTCTGCCGTGGAGACACGAGACGCAATGATTGCTACTCGCGAAGCGGAGCTCAACCTCAAGCGGGCAACAGCACGCCAGGCGGATGTTGATGCGGCCCTTGCGGATATTGTGACCGCGCAGGCATCTTTGGAGTCGGCCAACGCGGCCCTTGAGCGCACTATTCTTCGCGCCCCAGCGGATGGAACTATCACGCAAATCGATATCAAGGTAGGTGAAGTACCAGAAGCATTTTCAACGGCAATCATTTTGCAGGACGTTTCAAACTTGTATCTTGAAGCGAATGTAAACGAAAGCTATGTCGGGCAGCTCGCCGTGGGGCAGTACGTAAACGTTACCTTTGATGCGCTTCCAGGAGTGCAGTACCGCGGAACAGTTTCTTCTGTAGACCCCGCTGCAACCGTGACCGACAGTATCGTCAACTACAAAGTAAAGGCACTATTGTTAGGGGCAGAAGAAATTCGCCCAGGCATGACAGCCGACATGGTAATCACTACAGGGTCCGCTACAGCAGTACTCACGTTGCCGGGGCGCGTGATAAATAAGAATGACACAGGTGCTGCATTTGTTGATGTTGTTACCGACCCTCGCCGAAGCAAAACTGAGGAACGCGCAGTAACTATCGGCCTTACCGGAGACGGAGATGTGGTGGAAGTAACAAGCGGTGTTACAGAAGGGGAGACTGTACTGTGGAACGCTGAATAAGTATCATACGAGTTAGAAATAATGGAGAAAAATAAGGGCGCATGGACAATACTTTCAACCGACATCCGTGTTGGCATGTTTCTGGCACGCCGGGAACTGAAGCGCGCGAGCAAGTGGACCACTGGCCTTATTATTTTTGTCATGCTCCTGACATTTCTCAACCTTGTTGTGGTGGGAGGGATATTGGTGGGCCTCATTGAGGGCTCCGTTGAAGCGGACCGCCGGTATTCTTCAGGAGATATTCTTATCTCGCCCTTTCTCAACAAGTCATATATTGAGCACACACCTGAAGTGGTAGCTGCTGCAAAAACAATTCCCGGCTTTCATGCGCTTGCAGTGCGCTATACCGGAAGCGCGCGCGTAGAGAGCAACTACCGAAGCACGGTGAAGCCGGGCGAAATGCGTGATGGGGCAGGAGCATCGCTTTTGGGGATAGACCCTATGGTTGAACACAATTTCTCCGGCATTGAAAAGTTTGTCGTTGAAGGCTCGTTCATCACCGCACAAGACACAGACAGTGTTGTCGTTGGAAAAAACCTGCTTTATAAATATGTCCCTATCGAAGCGCCTGGCTTCCAAACGCTCAAAGATGTAACGATTGGATCAAAGATTAAGGTTACAGTCGGCGGAGACACAGCAAAGGAATACTATGTAAAAGGAGTGATTTCAAGTAAGGTCGATACGTTCGACAGCTCTGTTATTATGGTTGATTCCGAAGCGCGCGCACTTGTCGGCCGCCGCGACTTTAATGCAAATCAGATAGCCATACAGCTTGATCCTGGTGCGGACTCAAATATTGCAAAGGCAATGCTGCTTGATGCGGGAATAGGCGAGTATGCGCGCGTTCAAACTCATGAAGAAGCAATGCCAAAATTCCTTAAGGATATTCAGGCAACATTTGCCATTTTAGGGAATGCCATCAGCTCAATCGGACTTGTTGTTGCGGCGATTACTATCTTCATTGTTATCTTTGTTAACGCCATCACTCGCCGAAGATTCATTGGTATTCTCAAAGGTATCGGCATCTCACCGCGCGCTATTGCTGTTTCATACATCATTCAGTCCATTTTTTATGCACTCTTAGGTTCTGCAATCGGTATTGCTGTGGTGTTTGGGCTCCTCAAGCCGTTCTTTGTTGCAAATCCAATCGACTTTCCATTCTCAGACGGTATCTTGGTGGCAACAATCCCTGGGACACTTTTGCGCACAATGATTCTTTTAGTAGCAACCATCATTGCAGGATACATTCCGGCACGCATTGTCATTAAGCAAAATACCCTCAGTGCCATCTTAGGGCGATAATTTTATGATTGAAGTTAAGAATTTATACAAAACATTTATTAGCGGAGAAGTGGAGACGCATGCAGTGGAGGATGTGTCGTTTATCGTGCCCAGCGGACAATTTGTTTCTATTAGCGGAAAGAGTGGGTCTGGGAAAAGCACACTTTTGTACCAGTTGGGGCTCTTGGATATTCCTACGAGCGGGGAAATATATATCGACGGCATTGAGTCAGTCGGCCTCGACGAGCGCGACCGTACCCGACAGCGCCTCAATGCATTGGGCTATATTTTCCAGGACTATGCAATTCTTCCGTCTTTGAGCGCCATTGAAAACGTGATGGTGCCACTGTTGATGCAGGGGGACTCAGAGGAAGTAGCACGGAAAAAATCTGCATTTGCGCTTACCCGCGTAGGCCTCGCCGACCGCATGAATAATTTGCCAAGCGAGCTCTCCGGCGGGCAGCAACAGCGCGTTTCTATTGCACGCGCGATTGGGCACAACCCAAAAGTACTGTTTGCCGACGAACCTACCGCCAACCTCGACACCGAAACCTCGCGCGCAGTGCTTGAAACATTTTTGGAACTGAACCGCGAAGGGCAGACCATTATTATGGTAACGCACGAGCCTGAGTATGCAGCCCTTACTGACCGTATTATTGTTCTTGCCGACGGCAAGCTGGTGGGAGACCATCTCAATAAATAGGCTATACTATAGCTATGTTGAAAAAAAATACCCAGACGGGTTTCACCCTTATAGAACTTCTTGTTGTTATAGCGGTGATTGGTATTTTGGCTTCCGTTATTCTTGCGTCGTTAAATAGTGCACGCAAAAAAGCGGCAGATGCAAAAATAAAAAGTGAACTAAAGCAAATCTCAACAGCACTGGAGTTCTATTACGACAGCTACGGCTCCTATGTTGTTGCGGGCGGCGGATACGGGGGAGGCAACTATTCTTCCGGAGGCGGATTTGTCACCCTTGAAGACTCAGGGGGGAATTATACAAAGTCGATTACTAACCGTCTCGCTGAACTTGGTTTTCTTGGTACTGGCTTTAAGAACGAAGCAAATTATATGGTGTATGTGTGCTTTGATGCCTATGGCATGCAGCGCTATGCGCTCTCCGCAACACTCAATAATCCTAGCGCTGCCGACATAGCCAATATTCAAACAACCTGCAATGGGACAGGGTCCAATGGGACCTACTCTCATTATGGAAAAAACTATGCGATCAGCAATTAAACAAAAAGGCTTCACTCTCATTGAATTATTGGTTGTTATCGCAGTGATAGGCATTTTGGCATCAGTTGTGCTAGCATCGCTTAATAGTGCACGAGGAAAAGCACGCGATGCTCGGCGGTTTTCGGATCTCAATCAAATCTCTCTTGCACTGGAATTGTATTACGATGACTATGGAACATATCCTCAACTGCTCGCCTATATTTTCCCCAACCGTGCAGACCCGCAAGATGTGAACTGGACGGGCGCCTTTACAACAGCAATGCGGCCCTATATTAATCCGGTTCCGCAAGACCCGGCCGGCAGGCCCTATATGTACTCTTCGACCAATAGTGGACAAAAGTACGGCCTCATGACCGAAGTTGAAAGTACCGCAAACTATGCAAAATCCATTAACGATGGAGGAAGCTTTAATAATGGACAATACTATTACGAAGTAGGGTCCGCACCTACAGGATGCGGGCGCCTGGGTACAGAGTGGTGGGGAGCCACAACCATTAACTGTTAAGTAATACAGAGCACCTTTTCTCGTCTCACTACCATGAGTGCATATCCACTATTAAGGATATGGCCCGTGATATACTATTTTTATGAGTGATTTAATTAACGAAAACAAACAAACCATTATCCGCGCAAGCATTATTATTGCAGTACTTCTCGGACTGTTTCTTCTTGTTGCAACTGCAGCAAAGCTGAAAGAGTACCGCTATATCGGTTCTGGAACACCGGCGGGGAACACTATCACCGTAACCGGTGAGGGGAACGTTGAACGCGCACCCGACACTGCACGCATGAGCTTTACTGTTCGTAGTGAGGCTGTGGAGGTGAATACAGCACAAGATGCAGTTGCGGAAAAAATTACAAAAATCAAGGCTGACCTTGAAATGGCTGGCATTGATGAAGACGATATCAGCACTGCAACGTACAATTCATACCCGCAGTACACGTATCCAGCCAACCAGAAGCCGACACTTCGCGGATATGAAGTTGCGCAAGCGGTAACAGTGAAGGTCAAAGATCTCACACTTGTTGAAAATGTTATCAGTATCCTTGGAAACAATGGGGTGACCGATATGCAAGGCCCAAACTTCGGCTTTGATGACGACAAGGAGGTGGCACGCGAAGCTCGCGAAAATGCTATTAAGGATGCAAAAGAGCAAGCAAAGAAACTTGCTGACGATTTGGGTGTAGACTTGGTCCGCATCGTTTCATTCAATGAACAGTCAGGAAGCACTATGCCAATGCCGTATGGCCGGGAAATGATGATGGCGCAGGATGCAAAGGCAACCGGTGCTGCAAACATTCCGGTGGGAACCGCGGACATCAGTTCAACAGTGACTATTGTCTACGAAATCCGATAATACTCTTGTAAAAACGCCTAACGAGGACGGTCCTCGTTAGGCGTTTTTTATAGGAAGTAAGGGGCTTGTAGGTTTTGAGGCAGTGTGGTATTGTATGTGCATACAGCCCCACGGGGCGGTTTTTAGTAAGACAGACAAACATTATTATGGCAAAACTAGGATTTTTAAGACAAACACGAAATGAAATGCGCCACGTTGTGTGGCCAAGCCGTGCGCGTACTGTTGCTTACACTCTCATTATCATTGGCCTTTCGCTTGCGCTTGGGTACTTCCTTTCCGGAGTAGACAGTGTATTTCGTGCAGGACTTCGCGCGCTTATTTAATTAAAAAACCATATGGCTAAACAAGAACACACAGGAGAGAGGCACTGGTACGCTATCCACACTTACTCAGGCTACGAAAACGCAGTATTGCGAAACCTTCGCCAGCGTATTGAAAGCCTCGGAATGGAGGACAAAATATTCAACGTTGTTGTTCCTATTGAAAAGAAAATCAAGATTAAGGGCGGCAAGCGCGTAGAGGTGGAAGAAAAGGTGTACCCAGGGTACGTTCTTGTAGACATGGTCGTGACCGATGACTCATGGTTCGTGGTGCGCAACACTCCTCGTGTGACAGGCTTCGTTGGTGCAGGGGTTACTCCTGTTCCTCTTACTCAGAAAGAAATCGATTACCTGCTCGGGCAGATGAATAACGATGATGTGACTAAGCACACAATCGACCTTGAAGTAGGGGAGACAATCACTATTTCAGACGGTCCGTTTAAGGACTCTGAAGGCCGCGTGTCAGAAGTGGACTCAGAGCGCGGAAAGGTCAAGGTGATGGTATCCCTCTTCGGCCGAGAAACACCGGTAGAGCTCGACTTCCTCCAGGTAAAGAAGCTGTAAAATAAAAAGACCGACCCTTCAGGGCGGTCTTTTGCTATACTGACTCTATGAAAAACCGAGGATTTACCCTCATTGAATTATTGGTTGTCATTGCGGTGATTGGAATTTTATCGAGCGTTGTTCTTGCATCATTAAACAGTGCGAGGGTAAAGGGGCGCGATACGAAGCGCAAGAGCGATTTGCATGAAATGCGCAACGCGCTCGAGCTGTATTACAGCACCAACGGCACGTACCCTGTTTCAACAAACAGCAATTGGCACTTGAGCTGTGAGGCCGCATGGAATACCTCAAGCAATCCGCTCTATACTGCATTGGTGCCGACCTATATCAGCAGACTTCCCGTAGATCCGGTGAACGCTCCGTGCGCCAACGGTCCGTGGTCGGGGCCGGGATCGGCGGCAAGCCCGGTACAGCAATACAATTATGCGTATGCAAGCAACGGCTCCGTGTATGACTTTCTGGGAGCACTGGAAAATCAGTCCGACCCATTGCGCTGCCAGACTCGGGATTGGAAATATCATCAAGGGGGAGAGCTTTCATTGTGTCGCTCCCACACATACTCTTACAGTTTAATTGCAGACCATTAGTATGAAAAAACAAAGAGGTAAACAAGGCTTCACGTTAATAGAACTTCTCGTCGTGATTGCAATCATTGGCATTCTTGCGTCAGTTGTTCTTGCGTCCCTTAACAGTGCGCGAGTGAAAGCGCGAGATGCTCGCAGGAAAGCTGATATGCAGCAGATGACGTTGGCAATACATTCGTATTACGCTGATTTCGGCAATTATCCGCCAAGCAGCGGCGCAACGATGCCTAATAATAACTGGGCAAACAGCAGTGACGCGAGTTGGGCAACGCTTGGTATACACATGCAGCCCTACATGCCCACCCTTCCCAAAGACCCGTCGCAAACGACAAACCCGAATATTTGGGCCGCATCAACAAGTGGGGGATACGCCTATTCTTATGTCTTGTGTCCGGACAGTTATATGCTCGTCTACCATCTTGAAACTGCGAGCGGCCCTGATGCAGGGGCTATGTGCGGGGGTACGCTATACCAATACGGCGGAACCGGGCCGAATACTTCAGTAAAAACAACGGGACAGAAAAGATAGGACAAACATTTACAAGTACACCCTTTGGTGCTATAGTTTTCCCGTTACGCTACTGCTTCTACATTAGCTAATTGAGGAGAAATCCTATACATATTTATGGCAAAAAACATTACAAAACGAATCAAACTCCAGGCGATGGGTGCCATGGCAACTCCAGCTCCACCGCTTGGTCCAGCACTCGGTCAGGCCGGCGTGAACATCTCTGACTTCGTTCAGAAGTTCAACGCAGCAACAGCAGAACAGCGCGGCGAAAAGCTCGGTGTGAAAGTGGTTGTGTACGATGACCGTTCATACGACTTCTTTGTTACTACTCCTCCGGTTACCTCACTTCTTTTGAAGGCTGCAGGAGTCGAGAAGGGTTCACCAAAGGCTCGCACCTCTAAAGTTGGGAAGATCACTCAGGCACAGCTTCGCGAAATCGCAGAGCGCAAGATGCCCGACCTCAATGCAAACACAGTTGAAGCAGCAATGAAAATCGTTGCAGGCTCAGCACGCAGTGCAGGAATCGAAATTCTGGACTAACCTCAAATAAAAAAGCCCTTCGCAGAAGCGTGGGGCTTTTTTATTTGCAAATTGACATTTAATCGAAACGGTATAGTATCCCAATCAAACTAAACTCTTTAATATGAAAGAAAAACCAATTCACGGCGTATTGCCTGATTATCAGATTCAAGATTTGATGGATAGCGGAGTACTCCTTGGTGCAACGTCTTCTCGAATCCAGCCCGCTTCAATTGATCTTATGCCCGACCTGAATACTTTGATGAATCTTAAGCACTACACGCTTCCTCGAAAAGGGGAGAGTATTGAAAAGCTTGTCAAAGAATTGCGCCGCAATGGTATTGCACGGTCAGCATCCAGCCTTATACTGCCTTCGCAAACGCATCACCTGGTTCGTTTGAAAGAAAGTCTTGCCGGTTCGGACTGCTTTGTCCGTGCAAATCCTAAATCAAGTATTGGCCGCATATTCACCCATACGAGGTTGATATGTGATGGCACTAGTGTGGTGGATGAGATTCCGAAAGAGTACAAGGGAGAATTGTGGATGTTGCTTACGCCAAAATTTCCTTCCATTAAGCTTCATGAGTATGAACCTATCAATCAGATACGGTTCTTTTCAGGAGATGCTCGTCTTTCTGAGCATGATTTACGACGGGAGCTCGTGTATAAGCCAAAACTTGTTAGAGAACCACAGATGCTCTCGAACAAACAGTTTCCTATTACCGTGACAGGAAATACTATCGGGCAAATTCCGATTAGTGTGGACTTGAAGGGGAAGTGTTATAGGACTCGTTCAACTAATCGGCCCCTGGGATTAGAGGAAAGAAATATTTCTTTCCAGGAGTATTACGAAGAGATTGACCCTGAGGAGATGAAGAATGGGCTGGTTGTTGAAACCGCGCGCGGATATCTTATCGGTACGATCGAGCTTTTTGAAGTTCCGCAGAACATGGCAATAGAAGTTATTGTCTCGGACAAGTTCGGCGCAATTCAAATTCACTTTGCGGGCTTTGTTGACCCGGGATTTGGGTTGCATATTGGAAACTCCGTTACGCTTGAAATCGTCGCAAACGAAATCGGCGTATGTCTGCGGCATGGACAATATGTCGGCACAGTAAGCTGTGAATGGATGGCTTCAGTTCCTAAAAAAATATACCAAGGAAACTATAAGCATCAAGAAGCGGGTGCAAAACTTCCTAAGTATCTCGTGTAATTAAATAAGGCCTTCCGCATAGCGGAAGGCCTTTTGTTGTGTTGAATAATTATACGGACTTTTCAACGATATCCTGACTGCCTCTTTTGTAGCTCCATTTGTCCTCACTCCAATCAATGTGTAGTGCTGCATGGGGGATTTTTTTCTGAAGCCATTTTCCAATTTTTTGAGCAATCACTCGAAGTGTCGCATGCACTGTTTCGCTACTGCGAAGTTCGGCAACATAAAAGCATTGGTCGATAGTCCAAGTAAAGTCTGCGTATACTTGGAATCCCATGGGAATATAGTATTGCTTATCGATTGCTGAACAGGGAAGAGAGTTAATCTCCAGAACTAATTCTTTAATCAGTGTTTCTGCTTCAATTCGGCTTTCTTCCGGCAAGCGTTCCAAATACCACGGGTGGAATCCAAGAGTGGTGGTCAACAAGGGCATTTTGCAGACCCCTTTTCTATGGCGTTGAACATCGCGAAACGAGCCAAAATCAATTGGAAAACTGATATGTATCGTGCCAGCTTCTCCTGCTTCATGGGGAACTTCTGTTTTTGGCGGCCTGTTTTTTAACAGGTCGGCATAGTACCGAATTCTGTCTTCTTTAAACATTGAATCGTCTATTGAAAAATCAGACAAGGGGGACTGAAAATAGGAAGTTTGAGATGCCCGCAGTTTAAGATACTCTTCCGTTGCGACGTAGTCCTTTTTGTTGAAACTTGCAGGGTAGGTTGCCTTAAGTCCTCCTATAGCAGTAGCGGCAATTCTCGCCACCTCTTCGCTCGGATGATACTTAAGAATATCAAGATGGTCGCGAAGCTGTCGCACATTGCTGTGCCAGCTGACAAGAGTTGTCATACCCGCAGGAATAAATGCCCGCATAATATCAAATGCTCTGGCACTCACCGCCTTTTCATACTGCTGTGGACTTTCTTCATCCTTTTTTGGGTTCAGCTTACGCACGTATTCCTTTACGAGAGGCATATGCTTTTCATAAAAGGCCATCCATTGTTCTTGAATGCGCTTTCCTTTTTCTCCGGCAGAAAAATTATTTGCTGTAGAAGAAGTAAACGGGATAAACGTATGAGCCACTGATTCACCATTGATAAGACTTTCTCTTGGAATATAGACAAAATAGGTATTATCTAATCCGCCCAATGGGTTGATTATTTTTCTTCCGGTGAAATCCAGATACCGAGTACTTGCTTCTTGTCCGTTATAGAGTGACCAATTTTGCACTGCCTTTGCTGCAAGCATCGACACATTTTCAAAGTAAAGAGTGGTGCTTCCGCAATCTCCTATACTGTTGTGTCCATACCCGGAATACCACGTGCTCATAAAGCTTTCAGCACCTTTTTCTCGAATCTTTTTTAGGTGGGAAAGGATGCTTTGGGGTACGCGAGAGTACAATGCTTGAGACATTGCACCTTCTTCGGGGGGGAGCCCGTCGAGGATAATGACGTCAGCACTTCTACGCTGTTCGTCAAAAAGTTCTTTTTCTTGCATATTTGTTTGTTTTTAAAGAGTTTGAGATTTGTTGTTTGTCTTCACATTACGGCAAAATGCTCAAAAGTCAATCAATAAAAATCCGCCCTTCTTGGGCGGATCACTGTTGTCATTTCATAGGGTTATAGCCTTCTGCAACGCGAATCTTGCAAAATACTGCATAGTTTGCGATGTCGCTCGCTATCTCATCATAGTCGCCGAGCTTATCTTTTTCTTCCCGACTCTCATCGTCAGATATTTGCACAAAGCGAAGTGTTTTTATGAGCATCATGTCAACCATGCTGCTGACTCTCATTTGGCGCCATACTTCACCATAGTCATGATTTTTTTTGGCGTACAGGCTCTCTAGTTCCGTAAGGGCTTCTTTATACAGCGCGACGGGATCTTTTTTATAGAGAGTATCAAGATCGAGGCCGTTTTTTAGGCATCGAACTTTAATCTTTAAAAAGATGCTGTAATTAAAAATACCAGAAAATTCAGCCTCTATTGAGTCTTCCACCAATTGAGTCTTTTTTTCTTGAATAGTGCGAATGCGCGAGACTTTTATAAAGATTTGTTCAAGGATACTGTAGAGACGCAGTACCGTAAGAGTAGGCCCGTATTTTTTATGTTTCTCTTCAAATTCAGGAAGAGAAGATCTGACCATGTCAGCATACGTAAGTGTAGGCATAAGTTCTTCGTTCATTTTCAAGGGGTTTTACGCAATTATACAAATATCCTCCCTCTAAGCAAGACAGATGCAAAAGCGCGCTTTTCTGGTATAGTTTTGTCATGGAAGAAACTATTAGAACCCTTGTTGCAGATGCGCTCAAAGATTCCTTTGGGCTTGAGGGTATAGCAATTGTGGTTGAGGAGCCAAAGGACCTCGCGCACGGCGACTATGCTACAAGCGTCGCTCTGTCTGTATCAAAAACGCTTGAGAAAAATCCAAGGGAAATTGCCAACACTCTTGCGGCTCTTCTTAATGAGAAAAAGGGAAATGACATAGCAGAAGTTACGGTTGCAGGACCGGGCTTTATTAACTTCACCCTCGCACCTGTTTATTTCGCCAAAACCCTTGAAACCATTCTCGAGAAACAGAATGAATGGGGGAGCAATGAATTGCACAAAGGCAAAAAGATTTTGGTGGAGCACTCAAGCCCCAACCTCTTTAAGCCCTTTCACATCGGCCACGTGATGAACAACACAATAGGGCAGTCGCTTGTGGAGCTTGCTCGCGCATCCGGTGCGGCGGTGACTACCACTTCATTTCCGTCCGATATTTCGCTCGGAGTGGCGAAAGCCATTTTCATTCTTCTTGAAAAGGGAAATGCAGAGATTTCTATTGACATGCTCGGACAGGCGTATGTTGAGGGCACAAAGCGCTACGATGAAGACGAGACAACTCATATGCGCATCAAGGAAATAGCAGATCATTTGTACGCACAAACACCATCAGATGAATACGAATTTTTTCAGGCCTGCAAGGCACTCAATATCGCATACTTCGAAAGCATTCTTTCTCGCTTAGGATCTGATTTTGACTCGTACATCTATGAAAGCGAAGCAGGGGTAGAAGGAAAGAAAATCGTACTTAAGAATACTCCAGGTGTATTTACCGAGAGCGAGGGTGCAGTCGTGTATGTACCGGCTGAAGATCGCAAAGACATTAATACTGCAGTATTCATCAACTCTCAAGGCAACCCGACATATGAAGCAAAAGATATTGGGCTTCTTTCAATGAAGTTTAATCGCTATGCGCCTGACCTGTCGCTTTTTGTTACCGACAACCAGCAGGTTCCGCACTTTGCAGTGGTGCTTGATGCAGCAAAGCATATCAATGATGAGTGGGCATCCAAGAGCATCCATATCCACCACGGGCGCATGTCATTCAAGGGTGAAAAAATGTCGTCGCGTCTTGGCGGGGTACCCGTTGCTCAGGAGATGATGGACGCTGTTGGCGAGGAAGCTGCTGTGCGGGCAAAGGATAAAGATATCGTACAAGCAGACGCGATAGCGATAGCGGCAATCAAGTTTTCAATCCTTCGTGCAGCGGCAGGAAAGGATATCAACTTCGACCCGGAAACTTCGCTTTCGTTTGAAGGCGACTCAGGGCCATACCTGCAGTATTCAACCGTGCGCGCACAATCTATTCTTGCAAAAGGAGGAGTCGGTACTCCAGTACTTCCCGAGAATTGGACTACAACTACTCTTGAAAAACAGCTCATCCATTTTCCGGAAGTAGTGGCGCACGCAATAGAGGAGTGGTCCCCGCACTTTTTAGTGACCTATCTGCTCGAGCTCTCTCAGAGCTTCAACAGCTGGTACGGCAACACCAAAGTGATTGATGACACTGCCGAGTCTCCTTACAAACTTGCCCTTACCGCCGCTTTTGCGCAAACAATGAAAAACGGCCTGAAACTCCTCGCCCTCCCATTGCCCTCAAAAATGTAACCTAACGAGGACGGTCCTCGTTAGGTAGATTTCTTGAAAAGTATTTCATCTTCGAAATGGTATACAGGAATAATGAAACGAAAAGAACCGTTTGTTATCGGAGAGTATTACCATATTTATAATAGAGGAATTGATAAGCGTATTATCTTTTTGGATACACAAGACTATCGGAGATTTGTACAGCTGTTGTATGTAGCAAACAGTACCAATAGCTTTGAGTTGGGAAATTTTTTCATTAACAATAAAAAAACTTTTGAAGACCTTTTTCATATAGAAAGAGGAGAGCCGTTGGTGGCAATAGGGGCGTGGGCTTTGATGCCTAACCATTTTCATTTAGTGGTGCGGGAGTGTACTGAAGGCGGCATTACTACCTTTATGAAAAAACTCGGAACGGCGTACTCGATGTATTTCAATATAAAGTACAAAAGAACAGGAAGCTTGTTTGGAGGACTGTTTAAGTCAAAACATATTGAAACAGATATTTATCTTCAGCACCTGTTCGGCTATGTGCATCTTAACGCGCTTGATCTTATGGATAGCTACTGGGAGTCTTCAATAACGGAGAGCTTGCCTTCCATGTGGATGAGTTTTCTTACCAAGTACAGCTATTCAAGCTTTCATGAATACAACACCACTGAGGCACGATTAGAATCAAACATTTTAGATAAGGAGAAATTCCCCGAGTATTTTGCAGACACGCATTCTTTTGAAAACTTTGTTACCAACTACCTTATGTATCGGGAGGAGCTCACCTAACGAGGACCGTCCTCGTTAGGCTGGCCCGGGTGGATTGATTAAATAGGGGGGAGAGGGTACTATTGGGGACATGATACACGAAACAGAAGAGCGAAGCCTTATTATCATCAAGCCCGACGCAATCCAGCGCAGCTTGGTGGGGCAAATTATTACCCGTTTTGAAAATAAAGGATTGAAAATTATCGGCTTAAAAATGATGCACCTTTCGGATGTTGTAGTGGAAGACCACTACAGCCACATCAAAGACAAGCCCTTTTTCCCGCGCATTAAGAAGTTTATGACCTCGTCTCCGGTAATTGTGATGGCAGTTGCGGGAATCAAGGCAATCGACAGCATCCGCATCATTGTCGGCCCTACAAAAAGCTATGAAGCAGCAGCAGGAACGCTTCGCGGGGACTTGGCGCTTTCAATGCAGTCCAATGTTGTGCACGCATCTGACACCATAGAGAACGCTCAAGCCGAGATTAAGCGCTTTTTTGAGGATAATGAGATCGTTGACTACGATAAAATTGACACCACCTACATCTTTTCTGACGAATTGATGTAAGACCTCAATTTTTCTTCCTGTCTATCTTGTTCGAAGGTACTGTTTCGGTATAATGAAAGTACGGCTATTGATTTATAGTGCCTAGAACAATTGGTATATGGGGAGTCGTGTGGTGAGTTTTGCGTCAGAATTTTTATCGCGGCGTTTCTCGCATCCAGACACCCCACTTGGCTTTCTGCTAAGGCACTATCCATCAATAGCCGTAATGAAGAACCCATGTGCGCTCTGCACATGGGTTCTTTGTTTTCTGATGTATACTTTGAGCATGATACAAACCGGTTTACAAAAGCGTTTGGCTGTTGTTTCACTCTTTTTTATCCTCCTGATGCTCGGCCTGCACCTGGCCGCAAATGCTTTTTATTGGTACGTCTCGATACAATGGTACGACATGATGATGCACGCTCTTGGAGGGGTGTTTTTGGCCGTTTTTACAGCAGCATTTTTCTATAAACATATCCTGGAAATGAACCGGTACGAGACCTTTGTCACACTGTTGCTTGCGGTGATGATAGTGGGGGGCGCCTGGGAGTATTTTGAATACGCAGTGCAGTATGTGTTCAAGGGGTCTATGATGCTCGCCGAATTTCCAGACTCTGTTTCTGATATGGTATGCGACATGGCAGGGGGAATGCTCGGGACGTATTTTGTGTTACGCCAGAAGAAACGGTACAATGGTACCGATGGAAACGATTTTAAATAAAACACTCAAAGTAACATTCGCCGGAGGCACAGGGTCAGTGACAGGGGCGAATTTTTTGCTCGAAGGCACTGACAGTGAGGGCTCAAAGAAATTCCTTGTCGATTGCGGGCTCACCCAAGGTTCAAAAATTGCAGACGACAAAAACTGGGAAGCGTTTATCTACGACCCTAAGAGCATTGATATCCTCTTTATTACGCATGCGCACATCGACCACATCGGCCGCATTCCAAAACTTATCTTCGACGGCTTTGATGGCGAGATTGTTTCAACCATTCCAACAAAAGAAATCACGGAGTTAATGCTCGAAGACACGGTGAATATTCTTTCTCGCAGCGATGACGAGCGGCTGCAAAAAATCTACACGCCGGCAATGCTTGAAAAAGTAATGCGCAAGTGGAAGACGCTTGATTACCATCAAGATATGAAAGTAGGGGACTTTGTCTTTCGCTATCGCGATGCGGGGCACATCCTCGGCTCCGGCATGCTTGAGGTCATCTACAACAACAAGAAAATCATTTTCACTGGAGACTTGGGCAATTCGCCGTCGCCACTATTGCGCGATACTGAAGTTTTGAAAAACGTGGACTACCTTATTATGGAAAGCGTCTATGGCGACCGCAACCACATCGACCGCCTTGAGCGCCGAACGCGATTGGAAGAAGCCCTTGAAGACAACTACAAGCGAAAGGGTACGCTTATTATCCCAACGTTTTCTCTCGAACGTGCACAAGAGCTGTTGTTTGAAATCAACGAACTGGTTGAAAACCACCGCATTCCGCAGATGCCGATATTCTTTGATTCTCCGCTTGCGATTAAGCTCACAAAAGTTTATGGAAAGTACGCAAAGTATTTTAATGCATTTGCGCAAAAACAAATTGGAGAAGGGGATGACATTTTTAATTTCCCGGGCTTGAAAAGCACACTCCTTACCGAAGAATCAAAACAGATTCTTTATGAACACAACCCTAAAATAGTAATCGCAGGCTCCGGCATGAGCAATGGCGGGCGCATCCTGCACCACGAAGCGCATTATTTGCCCGACCCAAAGAACACGCTTTTGCTGACAGGATATCAGTCTGTCGGAACATTGGGGCGCATTATTCAAGACGGTGCAAAGCAAGTGCAGATCAACCATCAAATGGTGGCTGTGCGCGCAAACATTGTATTTATCAACGGCTACTCCGGGCACAAAGACTCCGATCACCTTATCGAATTTGTGGAGGCTATTGCCGACACGGTAAAGAAAGTATATGTCGTGATGGGCGAACCGAAGTCATCGCTCTTTCTCACGCAGCGCCTGCGCGACTACCTTGGCGTAAAAGCATACGCGCCGGAAGAAGGTGATGTGGTAGAATTGGACTGTAATTAATTCTTTCAATTATTTTAATGCACGAAGAAATCGCAACACCACAATATTATTACAACGGACCGCTTGAAACATCAGACAAGCACGGCCATTTGCGCATGAAAATTGGCATCAGCGGAGCGGCTGAAACAGGACACTGCGGACTCAATGCGCTTGAACAAGCAAAAGAATTGGGCCGCCAGGTCATCAAGCAAGGGGGCATTGTGGTCACTGGTGCAACCACCGGCTTTCCATTGTGGGCTGCAATGGGCGCAAAAGAAGAGCGCGGTGTATCTATCGGGCTCTCACCGGCAGGAAGCCAGAAAGAACACTTGGAAACCTACCGGCTTCCTGTCGACTATATGGACCTCATTATCTACACAGGCTTTGGCTTCCCGGGGCGCGACTTGTTGTTTACTCGCAGTTGCGACGCAGTTGTTATTGGGTGCGGGCGCATCGGCACCATACACGAATTCACCATTGCCTATGAAGATGGAAAGCCTGTTGGTATTTTGGAAGGGCCATGGACGATGGACGAGCAGATTCGCGACTTGATGGAAAAAAGCAATCGTCCATCGGATAGGGTCATTTACGACAGTGACCCAAAGCGCTTAATCGAGCGACTCGTGCAAATGGTGGATACCGACCGAAGAGGGCTTGAACGACACCCGGTAGAGACCAAGAGCATTCAATAATGGATTTTTGCCCAGATTCCAGTATACTGGGCATATAAGCGCTGACGGGGCTATCACCCCTGAGCTTCGGGAAGAACCTCGCAAGAGTAGTAGACCCCGGCGGGTATGCCCGTTACAGCAGTAACAAGCCCCGCAGAGCGGGGGAAACAAGGTGGTACCACGAGCAGAAACTCGTCCTTGAATTGTGACTTTATTGTCATTATTCGTGGACGAGTTTTTATTTTTATATTTTATGGAACAACAAGCAGAACAAACAAAGAGCGAGCGCGCACTTTCTGAAGAGAGGGTATTGGCATTTTGGCGTGAGAACAACATTTTTGAAAAGACCCTCTCCAAGGATTCTCCAAAAGGCGAGTTTGTTTTCTTCGAAGGTCCGCCAACTGCAAATGCAAAGCCCGCACTTCACCATCTCGAAGCGCGCGCATTCAAAGACGTAATCCCGCGCTACAAAACAATGCAGGGCTACCATGTGCCGCGCCGCGCTGGATGGGACACGCATGGGCTTCCAGTAGAGCTTCAGATAGAAAAGAAGCTTGGTTTCACTTCAAAGAAAGATATTGAAAACTTTGGCATTGCAGAGTTCAACAAAGAGTGCAAAGACAGCGTATTTACCTATATCAAAGACTGGGAAGAGTTTACCGACCGCATCGGGTACTGGGTTGATAAAAAGAGTGCGTACTACACCTTCAACAATTCATACATTGAGTCGCTATGGAATATTGTCGGCACTGTGGAACAAAAAGGACTGTTGTACAAGGACTACAAAATCATTCCGTGGTGCGCGCGCTGCGGTACTTCTTTGGCGTCGCACGAACTCGCGCAGGGGTATTTGGACGTGAAGGACTTAAGTGTGTACGCAAAGTTTAAAGTAAGGGGTGAAGAGAATACGTTTATTCTTGCATGGACTACTACACCATGGACGCTTCCGGGCAATGTCGCGCTTGCGGTAGGGAATGATATTGAGTACGTGTTTGCGCAGTACAACAATGAAATAGTGATTCTTGCAAAAGAACGCCTCAGTCTTTTGGAAGGGGAATACGTAATAGTAAAAGAAGTAAAAGGTACTGACCTTGTGGGGCTTGAATACGAAGCACTGTATCCATACCTTTCAGAATTGATAGATGGTCCTGAAAAAGAAAAAATGCAGAATGCTTACAAAGTGTATGCGGCTGATTTTGTGACCACAACCGATGGTACCGGCATCGTGCACACGGCAGTCATGTACGGAGCAGACGACTTTGAATTGGGCACAAAAGTAGGCTTGCCAAAATTCCATACTGTTGGCGTGGATGGAAAATTTATTAAAGGAACAGGCTCGTTTGAAGGGCGCTTTGTAAAAGACGAAGATGTTGCCATTGATGTTATTAAGGACCTCGCCCATAGAGGGTTGTTGTTCAAAAAAGAAAAGTACGAACACTCCTACCCGCACTGCTGGCGCTGCAAGACCGCGCTTATCTACTACGCACGGGACTCATGGTATATCGGCATGGAATCTCTGCGTGAAGAGCTTGTCGCACAAAACGAAAACATCAACTGGGAACCGTCGCATATTAAAGAGGGGCGCTTTGGCGAATGGCTTCGCAATATCAAAGACTGGGCAATTTCTCGCGAACGATACTGGGGTACGCCGCTTCCGGTATGGGTAGCCGAGGATAACCAGAGAATCGTTGTCGACTCTGTTGAAACACTCAAGACTTTGTCTAAAAAGTCAGACAACAAGTATTTGGTAATGCGCCATGGACAGACTGAACACAATGTTAAGGGGCTTTGGAATTATGGAAATCAAGATGGCGACCCGCTTACGCAGATAGGGGTACAGCAAGTAGCTGATGCCGTAAAAGGATTAAATGGTGCAAAAATCGATATGATTATTGCGTCACCCTTTTTGCGCACGCTTGAAACAGCGCAAGAAGTGGCGCGTGCCCTCGGTATGCCCACTGATTCAATCGTCACCGATCCTCGCCTTGCGGAGTGGAAAGTGGGAGGCGACTATGACGGAAAGCCGCTCAATGATTTTTTCACTGTCCGCAATAAAAGCGAGGATAGGTACAACTTCAGAGCAGAGGGAGGGGAGTCGTATATAGAAGTCGTTGAGCGCGCGGGAGATTTTATCTACTCTCTTGAAAAGGAGTATGCAAATAAAACTATTCTCATCATCTCTCATGGCGCTGTGACACGCGCAATCGAATTGCACGCACGAGGCATCTCATTTGATAAGCTTTTTGAGACCACGCGCGACTATGTGAACTTTGCCAATGCAGAAATCCGCCACATCGACTTTGTTCCGCTTCCGCACAACGAGCGCTATGAGCTTGATTTGCACCGGCCGTATATCGACGACGTCGTCTTGGTACGTGACGGAAAAGAATACCGCCGCATCAAAGAGGTGATGGATGTATGGTTTGATTCGGGTGCGATGCCTTTTGCTTCATCCGCCAAAATTTCTGAAGGAAATTTAGGCGGACAAGCATCACTCGGAGATAGATTTAAAAATATCGATTTTCCAGCAGACTTTATTTCAGAAGCGATTGATCAGACCCGTGGGTGGTTTTACACGCTTCATGCGATAGGTGTATTGATGGGGCGGGGGAATGCGTATAAAAACGTCATTTGCTTGGGACACCTCTTGGACGCAAGCGGAAAGAAGATGTCGAAATCAATCGGCAACATTGTCGACCCGTGGGAGCAGATGGCAAAGTACGGCGTGGACACGCTCAGGCTTTGGATGTACTCCGTCAACCAGCCAGGGGACTCAAAAAACTATGATGAGAAAACAGTAGTCGAGCTTCAGCGCCAAGTGTTTGGGCTCTTGTATAACGTGCTTTCATTTTATGAACTCTACCGCGACAGCGCAATTGAAAGTGAGGAGAGCGTGAGCAGTAATGTGCTTGATGCATGGATACTGGCGCGCCTTAATCAGTTCATCACGCTTACAACAGAAAGTCTGGATGCGTACAAAACATTCGAACCGGTTCGCGCGCTTCGCGACTTTATGGACGACCTTAGTACGTGGTACCTTCGCCGAAGTCGCGACCGCATCAAAGACGGTGAGAAAGAGGCAAAAAGAACGCTCTATGTTGTATTGAAAACACTGACAAAAGTAATCGCACCATTCGCACCATTTGCAGCAGAAGACATTTGGCAGAAGTTAAAGAAAGAATCAGATGAGGAGAGTATTCATCTTTCACAGTGGCCTACGGCCGGCACTATCGATACAGAAGTATTGGGGCAGATGGAAACAACTCGCGCATTGTGTGCAACAGGAAATGCGCTTCGCAAAAAAGCGATGATACCTGTACGCCAGCCGCTTTTGGCATTGCGTGTAAAAAACCTTTCGCTCGAACAGGTCTATCTGCAAATCATTATGGATGAGCTCAATGTGAAAGGAATCGTTGAAGACCCAGAACTTGCAGGGGAGTCCGAGCTTGATGTGACGATGACCGAAGAGTTGAAACTCGAAGGCGCATATCGCGAGCTTGTTCGCACCGTACAAGACCTTCGCAAGGAAAAAAATCTTTTGCCCAACGATGTAATCACTCTTGCTCTCCCGATTCAATACAAAGAAATTGTTGAAGCGTTTGGAGAGGAGCTGAAAAAAACGGTAGGAGCAAAAGAACTGAGTATCTCGAACGATGAAATGATAAGCTTGCAGTAGCATGCACACCATTCACCACACCGAAGCGATTGTACTTAAGAGCACTGTTCACGGCGAAGCGAACAAGCGCCTATGGCTCTTTACGCGCGAATTCGGCTTGGTGGTTGCGGCGATGCAGGGGGTTCGAAAGCCCGGTGCCAAGCTTGCCTCGCACTCGAGCGACTACTCAATCATCCGCGCAGACCTGGTAAAGGGGCGCGAGGTATGGCGGCTGATTAGTGCCAAGGTTGTACAAAGCCCTCTTGAAGGCCGCATGCGCGAATCACTAGCGCGCGCCTATGTGCGCACGCTCTCAGCGCTCGCTCGGTTTTTGGTTGACGAGGGAGTACACGAGGAATTGTACGAGCATGTAGTGGTGTGCGCGGCGATGCTTGAAGAAGGTGGGTACGATGCAAAGGTGTTTGATGCACTGTCGTTGTGGCGAGTGCTTGCGCATTTGGGATACATTGCCGTAGACGAGCGCGATGAGGCATTGTTTACGCTCCCGCTTCGCGAAGCCTATGCTGCTACAACAGCGCCCCAGCATGCTCGACTGATGGAAAGTGTGAAAAGCGCAATCGAGCAAAGCCATTTGTAGTGTTATACTGTAGGCACTATGTCCGACCAAATTGATCATATTGCCGAATTGCAAAAGCGCCTCTATGCGCGTGATCCTGAAAGCGTTCCAAAACGAAAGTTCGGTATCTTGCGCCCATTGAAGCATAATGTTGCGTCTACCTGGGGAGACACCGAGCTTGAGCACGACAAGCCTATCAAGCGCACCAGCGTTTCTGGCTACAAGCGATTTTTTATATTCTCATTTTTCTTTTTTCTTGTAGCATTTGCAGCGCTCGCGTTTTCTGTGTATCGCGGGGCGTTGACCCTTTCTGCAAAAAACGTTGACCTCAACGTGCTGGGCAGTTCTTTTGTCGCAGGCGGAGAAGAGCTCCCCATACAGGTAGAAATTGTAAACAAAAACTCAAGCGATCTGGTGAACGCAACGCTTACCCTTGATTATCCAAAAGGTGCGACAGATGTGGGAGGAAGCGATGTTGTTCGCATTCAAAAAGTATTGGGAACAATCGGAAGCGGAAAAACAAAGAGCGAAGAATTTTCTGTTGTCTTGTATGGCGAACAGGGGACAGACCGCACTATCACCGCAAAGCTCTCCTACACGCTTGCAGGATCAAGCTCTACGTTTCAAAAGGAAAAAGTGTTTTCTGTAAAAATAAGTTCAAGCCCGCTCGCACTCACGCTTGATGCGCCGGTAGCGCTTGCCTCCAACCAGCCGTTTACCCTCACGCTCCGCAACCTCTTCACTGGAGACAATCTTCTTTCAAATGTATTGGCGCGCGTCGAATATCCAAACGGTTACGTGTACCAGTCTTCGACCCCGGCTCCTATTTCTGGAAACAATGTATGGGCATTGGGGGATTTGCAAAAAGGCGCTGAGCAAACGATTCAAATCAAAGGGAAACTGATTGGGGAAGAGGGAGATGAAAAAGCGTTTCGCGTGTATGTCGGTACGCCCGAGAGCATTTCCGACAGTCGCATTGCCGTTGTTTATAATTCCGCGCTTCATACGCTTACGCTCTCAGAGCCGTTTATTGCAAGTGAGCTTTTCGTTAACGGCGAGGGAACCGATATTGTTGCCGTGCCGATCGGCGGCTCGGTCAATGGTACTGTTTCTTGGACCAATACTTCCGGCGAGCGCATCGCGGACCCGACGTTTACGCTCGCCCTCAATGGCGAGAGCATTGATGCAAGCTCTATCCGTGCTGATAGCGGATATTTTGACCCGCTGACTCGAACCCTTACATGGAACGCACAGTCCAATGCCGTATTGAGCGTGCTTGAGCCGGGGCAGACAGGGCAGCTTTCATTTAGCTTCAACACGCTTTCATCTCGAGCGGTCAATGACGCAACGCTTGCGCTTTCAATCAAGGGAACCTTCCCGGATCGCGGCTATAGTGAACAGAGCATTGCAAATATCGATGAGGCCACCGTGCGCTACGCGTCGCACTTGCAATTTGCCGCTCAATCATTTTATTCAGTCGGCCTTATTAAAAATACCGGACCATTTCCTCCAAAGGCAAACGAAGAAACAACGTATACTATTACGTGGACTGCGCGCCCAAGCGAAAATGCACTCTCTTCATACCGTGCATCGGCGGTGCTTCCGATCAATGTTGTATGGAGTGGTGTGGTGAGCCCGCAGGCGGAGCCGATAGTCTACAATCCGGAAACCCGCACCGTTTCCTGGGATGTGGGAGTGGTTCCTCGAGCAACAAGCACTCCGCAGTCGCGCGCCGTATCATTCCAGGTAAAGGTTCGCCCGACGAGTGCCCAGGTAGGCCTTGAGCTGCCGCTCTTGGAGCCGACGGTAGTTACTGCAACCGATACTGTGGCAAACGTGCCGTTGACTCGAACCTTGCCGGACCTTTCTACTCGCCTCGACAGCGACCCGGCCTATAGCCCAGGGAAGGAGAAAGTGCTACCATAAGCAATCATGAACGAAACCACGATGGAACAACTTATCAGCCTCTGCAAGCGACGCGGCTTTATATTCCAAGGCTCTGAAATCTACGGCGGCCTCGCGGGTACGTGGGACTATGGTCCTTTGGGAATAGAGCTCAAGCGCAATATTCAAACCCTGTGGTGGAATATGTTTATCCAGGGGCGCGAAGACATGTACGGTGTGGACGCCGCTATTTTAATGAATCAAAACGTATGGAAGGCATCAGGGCATGTAGGCGGTTTTTCTGATCCGCTTGTCGAATGTACAAAGTGCAAGCGAAGATTCCGTGCAGACCATCTGGAAGACACAACTGCGTGTCCGGAATGTGCTGGCGCTCTCGGGGAAGCGCGCCAATTCAATATGATGTTCAAAACTTCTGTCGGTGCGATTGAAAGCGAAGACAGCACTTCCTATTTACGACCTGAAACTGCACAGGGAATGTTCGTAAACTTTAAAAATGTTGTCGACAGCATGCGGCCCAAGCTTCCGTTTGGTCTCGGGCAGATAGGGAAGGCGTTTCGAAATGAAATTGCGCCGCGCGACTTTATTTTCCGCTCACGAGAATTCGAGCAGATGGAAATCGAGTATTTTGTAGAAGAAAAAGACTGGGAGAAAAAGTTTTCAGAATGGATAGAAGCGATGTATGCGTGGATGGCTGCTGTGGGTATTCCAAAAGAAAGCGTGCACGAGCTTGAAGTTGAGCCGGGTGACCTCGCGCACTATTCAAAGCGCACGATGGACTTTGAATTTGATTTCCCGTTTGGACGCAAAGAGCTCTACGGTCTTGCATACCGCACCAACTTTGACCTCAACAATCATGCAGAAGCAAGCAAGACGCCATTGTATGTGGTGGAAGATGAGTCTGGAGAAAAAATAGTACCGCACTGCATCGAGCCGACATTCGGCGTGGATCGTACTGTTCTTGCAGTGCTTGCAAGTGCATATACAGAGGTTGGAGAGGGAGACGACAAACATGTTGTGTTGAAGCTAAAGCCGTCTCTCGCACCATATAAAGCATGTGTTTCTCCACTTCTCAAAAATAAGCCGGAGCTTGTAGAGAAAGCACGCGAAGTGTTTGTGAAATTGAAAAAAGAATTTGGTGCAATTGCATGGGACGACAACGGCAACATCGGCAAGCGCTATCGCCGAGCGGATGAAATCGGTACACCGTACTGCATTGTCATCGACTTTGATACGCTCGGAGAAAACGCAGACCTCCTTGATACAGTGACAGTCCGTGACCGCGACAGCGGAGAACAGACGCGAAAAAACATTTCCGATCTCGCTGACTTCTTGAAAGAAAAGCTCGCGTAATAAAAAATCCCCCGCTGTAGAGTGGGGGATTTTACTTTGTTATTTCTCGGTTACTGTAGGGTGCTTAGGGGTTAAAAAGATGATTAGATCTGCAAAATGCTTTCCAATTTGTCCCATTACCATTACAAAAAACGGAAGTCCTACAAAAAGTATTAATAATATCGCTCTCATAATCCTTTTCTTTTTACCATAGCACTTTGGGCTTTTATTTGGCAAGAGTTGTGTATTTGCTCGAGAAAGAGTTTAATGGGGGCATGAAGATTGTGAATAAAACGCTCTCAAGCGGCCTGCGGGTCGTTTTGGTCCCGCAAAAAGATGCAGTGACCGCGACTATGCTCACCTTGGTAGGGGTCGGCTCCAACAAAGAAACCAAGCGCCAAAACGGCCTCTCGCACTTTCTTGAGCACGTATGCTTTAAGGGGACACTCAAGCGCCCAAGCGCAAAGCAAATCAACGAAGAGTTTGAGCAAATTGGTGCAATCACCAACGCGTTCACTTCGGACGAATACACCGGCTACTATGCCAAGGGCCACCCGCGGCATATTGAGAAGCTTGTTGAGATGGTAGGGGATGTTGTTATCAATGCCACTATTCCGGATGTTGAGGTCGCAAAGGAAAAAGGAGTAATCATTGAAGAACTCAATATGTACGAGGACATGCCGCAGGCAAAGGTCATGGAGACCCTCTCCGCTCTTCTCTATGGCGACACCCCTGCAGGGCGCTCAATCGGGGGGACTAAAGAAACGGTTCGGTCGTTTACTCGCGCTGATATAGTACGGTATAAGAGTACTCACTACACTACAGAAAATACCGTAGTGGCAGTAGTGGGAGCATTTGATGAAAAAACGGTGATGAGCGCAATCAAAAAAACCTTTGCTGCATTTCCAAAAGGAGAGAAGGGTGCGTACCCAAAAGTTTCTGCAAGCACTCGCACCGAAACTGTTTCTGCAATCGCAAAACCTATCGACCAAACCCACATTGCAATTGGTTTTCCCACGGTGCCACTTGGGCACAAGGACGGACCGGCATTGTCGCTTCTTGCAACAATCCTCGGCGGGGGAATGAGCTCACAGCTCTTTCATATGCTCCGCGAAGAGCTTGGCGTTGCGTACTATGTGCGCGCAGAGCAAGACCCGCACAGCACTCATGGCGAGTTTACTATTACTGCAGGCATAGATACAAAGCGGGTTGCTGAAGTCCTTATTGCGATTATTCGTGTGCTGAAAGAGCGAAAAACTGCACTCGTTCCTGCTACCGAACTTTCAAAAGCACGGGAATACAATATCGGCATGCTTGGCATGGGGCTTGAAGCAACCGATATGGTGGCAGGGTTCTATGCGAGTCAGCTTTTGCTGACAGGTAAAATCCGCACTCCGGAGATGGTGGCAAAAGAATACATGAAAGTGACCCCTGAAGATATTGCGCGAGTTGCGAAAGGTATTTTCACCGCAAAGCGAGCCCGCCTTTCAATTGTGGGGCCGACTATTGCCACCGATGAGTTTGAGGCTCTTTTGAAGGACTTGTAAGCTTGTGGGTGCCTGCGCGCAATGGTACCATTGAACTAATGCCTGAGCCTCGGACGATCCGTATCACCACTGACACCATGCTTCGCGCCATTTTGATGGTAATAGGGGTGTGGGTACTCTATATGCTCCGCGAGACGCTTTTGCTGGTGCTCGTTTCTATTGTTATTGCTTCATTTGTCGAAGCGGGGGTGCGCATGCTCGCTCGCTACAAAATGCACCGCACCCTTTCAGTGCCGCTTATTTTTGCCTTTGTTATTCTGTTTATCTCCGCTATTTTCTATACATTTGTTCCGATCGTCTTCCGCGAACTCTCCGGCATGATTGGCATGCTCATTGGTTATATCCCGGACGCTTCAAGCATCAACAGTCAGTCCATTGAAGGAGCAACGCAATTTGTTAATACCCTTACCGAGAAGTCTTCGACATCAGAATTCCTCGTCAGCGTCAAAAATGCAAGCGCAATGCTTTCGCAAGGAGCAACAAGTGTCATCGGCTCAACCTTTGGCGGCATCCTCAATATCATTTTGGTGATTGTCATGTCGTTCTATCTTTCTATTCAGGAAAAAGGTATCGACAACTTCCTTCGCATCCTCACTCCAGCAAAACACGAAGCATACGTGATTGGGCTTTGGACCCGTACTCAGCGCAAAATCGGCATTTGGTTCAAAGGACAGCTCTTGCTCGGTCTTGTTATCGGTGCGATTACCATTGTTGTTCTTGCGCTTCTGGGTGTGCAGTACGCATTCATCATCGGTCTTGTCAGCGGTATTGCTGAGCTGGTGCCGTTTGGTATTATCTTTGCTGCAATTCCTGCAATCCTCTTTGCTGTCATCGACGGAGGAGTGGTGCTGGGAGTGAAGGTGATGATTTTCTTTATTGTCGTTCAGCAAATCGAAAACTACGTCCTTGCGCCGGTGATTGCGCGCCGCATGGTGGGCATTCCGCCGCTTGTGGTCCTCTTGGCATTTATTATGGGTATTACGCTTGCAGGATTTTGGGGTGCGATCATCGCCATTCCGGTTGCAGTGTTTGTCCTTGAATACTTAAGCGACATCGAAAAGCAAAAACTCGCTCCTATTGTCATCAACCCTGAAACCCAGTAGTGTATAGCGTATGAAAACTCCGTTCTATATCACCACTACGCTTCCATACGTGAATGCGCCGCTTCATATGGGGCACGCCCTTGAATTTGTTCGTGCCGATACAGTAGCCCGCTATAAAATGCTGCAGGGCTTTGACGTCTTTTTCAATACCGGTACCGATGAGCACGGGCAAAAGATTTATACCAAAGCAGTAGAAAAAGGGGAGACCCCTCAGCAGTTCGTTGATGCGGGGTTTGAGAATTTTAAAACCCAGGTTGCGTCTTTTGGGGTAACCGACGAAGCGCATTATATCCGCACCACAGACGAACACCATGTTGCCGCAGCACAGGAGTTTTGGAAGCGCGTGTACGACAATGGCTATATTTATAAAAAGACCTATGAGGCAAAATACTGCGTTGGCTGCGAGTCTGAAAAAACAGACTCTGAGCTCGTGAATGGGGAATGCCCAGAGCATCCAGGAACAACGCTTCAAGTCATCAATGAAGAAAATTATTTCTTCAAGTATTCTGCATTCCAAGAAAAACTCATAGCATTCTATGAAGCCAATCCAACATTTATTATCCCCGAATTTCGCTTCAATGAGATAAAGGCATTCGTAGAAGGGGGACTGCAGGACTTTTCCATTTCGCGCGTAAAAGAAAAAATGGCATGGGGCGTGCCGGTGCCCGGCGACGATAGCCAGGTGATGTATGTGTGGTTTGATGCGCTCGTAAACTACATCTCAACACTCGGCTGGCCGCACAATGATGAGTCATTTGAGAAATACTGGATGAACGGAACGCCGGTGCAGTACTGCGGAAAGGATAATACCCGATTCCAAGGAGCGATGTGGCAGGCAATGCTCATGGCGGCCGATGTGCCCAACTCGCACCATATAGTGGTCAACGGATTCATCACCGCCGACGGCGGCGTGCGCATGTCTAAGACATTGGGCAACGTTATCGACCCGCTTGGCATTTCAAACGAGTACGGCGTAGATGTCCTTCGCTTTTTCCTCCTTCGCGAAATCACGAGCTTTGAAGACAGCCCTTTTACCGAAGAGCGCTTTCGAGAGAGCTACCAAGCCAACCTTGCAAATGGCCTTGGTAATCTTGTATCGCGCATTATGAAAATGGTGGTGAATTATGAAGTGGAGTACACACTTCCAACCAATGTCGACTTGCTTGAATTTGATGATGCAGTGCCCGAAGGTTTTAAAGAAAAGATTGAAAGCTTTGACCTCAAGAGTGCAATGGATGATATTTGGCGCGAGGTAACAGGGCTCGATTGGCTCATTCAAAACAAAGAGCCGTTCAAGCTTGCAAAGACTGATATGGCTGGCGCGCAAGAAATTGTCGCTGAGCTTGCAACACGCCTCTACATCATCGGCTTTTTGCTCCAGCCGTTTATGCCAACAACTGCACAAACTATTATGGACTTGGTGAAAGAAAAAAAGATGCCCGAGGCACCATTATTCAACAGACTAGATTAAAAATTACGCTTTCGTCAAAAGTACTTTCTGGGGTCGCATTTTTCTGCTGAAAAATTGCTGTTACTCGGCTCAGTCAGCCTGCGCGACACCCCACAAAGTACTTTTGACTCTCGCTCGAAATTCATATGCATACAATAGACACACACTCACACTTTAATCTTTCACAATTTGATGCCGACCAAGCTGAGGCAATTGTGCGCATGCGCGAAGCGGGGGTGGGGACTATTTGCATTGGCATTGATGCGCCAACGAGCGAGAAAGCAGTTGCACTTGCTGCAAGTAATCCGGACATCTGGGGTTGTGTCGGGCAGCATCCGACAGAGTGGGCGCAAAGTTTTAATGCTTCTCAAATGCACGACCTGGCGTCTGCTCCTCGAGTAGTTGCAATAGGCGAGTGCGGGCTCGATTATTTTCGCGAGAACGAAAGAACGCCCGAGGCAAAAGAAAAACAACGAGAACTCTTTCAAGCACAAATTGAGCTTGCTGCACGGTTTGACCTTCCGCTGATGCTTCATATCCGCCCTGAAGCGGGGACTATGAATGCGTACAGTGATGCCCTTGATATGCTTGAAATGCACAAAGAACACTGGCCTTTGATGCGGGGTACCGCGCACTTTTTTGCTGGAACCAAAGAAATCGCCGACCGCTTTTTAACTCTTGGCTTCCATATCTCCTTTTCAGGGGTTATTACTTTTGTTCCAGAATATGAAGAGCTCGTGGCGCATGTTCCGCTTGAGCGAATCCTCTCAGAAACAGATGCCCCCTTTGCGGCTCCAAGCCCCTACAGAGGTCGCCGTAATGAACCGAGCCTTGTTGTCGAAGTGGTGAAAAAAATCGCTGAAATCAAGAATCTCGACCTTACAGAGGTACAAACGCGATTGCTTACCAACGCCAAAACCCTCTTTTCTCTCAGATAACCGTTACGTAGTCATTATTTTACAAAACCAGCCTTTTGGGGTAGTATGTGCCGGTAGCCCCCGTTTCTCCTCTGGCTTGTATGCCTAGGAGACTTGGTCCGAAGCGGGCTCATTTTGTTAGAAAATACGCAATTATATGGAAGAAATGTCAGAAGACACTCGTACATACGAACTCTCGTACCTTGTTACCCCAACTACTCCGGAAGCTGATCTTGAAACAGTTGTTTCAGGACTCAAGGCGGAAATAGAGAAGGCAGGAGGTGCTGTAATCGCAGAAGGAAATCCGGACTTTATTGATCTCGCATACGTTATCGAGAAAAATGTCGCTTCAAAGAAAATGAAGTGGAGTCAGGGATATTTCGGCTGGATTAAATTTACAGCTGAGCCCGAAGCAATGGCGGTGTTGAAAAAAGCATTTGACGCTAATCTCGCGATTATGCGCTACATGCTTATCAAGACACACGCTGAGAACGTGGTGACTTTCAAGAAGCCAAAGCTCGAAGCTCGCCGTGCAGAAGACGTGACTGGTGAAGACCCAACAGCTGATCTCCTTGCAGATGTGGCTGAGGAAGAAACCGAAGACACTCTCGAAGTACACGAAACCCTTCCAGACTTGGAAGCTGAAGTAGCAGAAACTGTAGCATCAGAATCTGCTCCGGAAGAAAAGGAAGAAGCATAAGGCTTTTTAGCACTCTTGCACTGCACTATTACAACCTATACACTTAGAACATATGTATCTCAATAAAGTTTTTCTCATCGGCAACCTCATACGCGACCCTGAACTCAAAGCACTCCCAACCGGGAACAAGGTAGCGAGCATTTCGCTTGCGACAAACCGCGTTTGGAAAGACCAAAGCGGCACTCGCCAAGAAAACACTGAATATCACAATGTTGTGGCATTCGGTCGCTCTGCTGAAAACCTTGCTCAATACGCTCGAAAGGGGAGCTCTTTGTACGTCGAAGGGCGCATTCAGACTCGTTCATGGGACGATGCAGCTACGGGGTCAAAGAAGTACCGCACTGAAATCGTTCTTGAAACATTCCAGTTCGGTCCTAAGGTGCAGGGAGGCACAGCCGGTGCAAATACAGGATACACTCCTGCATCAGTCGGCCAGCCAACCTCATCAGGATACTCCGACGCTGAGGCACCTCAAAAAGGCGCACAGCCGGATCTTGATACCGTTGAATATCCGGACGAAGAGATCAACCTCGAGGACATTCCTTTCTAAGTCACTGGCTTAACATTGAATTATTATGAAAAACGATTACTTTAACGCAAACAACATTCGATTTATCGACTACAAAGATATCGAAAGCTTGAAGCGATTCTTGAACCCAAACGGACGCATCTTGCCTCGCAAGCGCACCGGGCTTTCTGCAAAAAACCAGCGTTCACTTGCTGAAGCAGTAAAGCGTTCACGATTCATGGCACTCTTGCCATTCGTTGCAAACTAGCGATACGGATAAATGAGATAAGAAAAACCCGCAGATGCGGGTTTTTCTTATCTAACGAGGACCGTCCTCGTTAGATAATTTTCTCTCAGAAGGACGGTCCTTCTGAGAGAAAAAAAGGTGGGGGTGGGAGAGAAGGGTTAGAAGCCGCCGTTTGCGCGTTCGGTGTATTCGCCCGTTTCGGTGTTGATGCGGATGAGTTCGCCCACTTCGATAAACAGCGGTACGGTGATCTGCGCGCCAGTTTCCACTGTTGCGAGCTTGTTTCCGCCCGTTACACTTGCACCTTTGATTGCAGGAGGAGCTTCGGTCACTTCGAGCTCTACTTTGATAGGCACCTTGATGCCAATCACTTGCTCTTCGTCGTCATCGTTGGTGAAGATAATAAGCTCAACCTCGCTATTTGCTTTGATGAACTTGATCTTGTCTCCAGCGATCTCTTCTTTGATAGAAAAGCGCTTGCTCTTGTCTTTAAGGTCGGAGAGAAAGACCTCGCCCTTTGCTTTGTAGAGATATACAGCCGGGCGAGTCATGATGTCCGCTTCTTCAGCCTTTTCAGAGGAGCCGAATGAAATTTCTGCAACACGGCCGGTGATGAGGTTCTTGAGTTTGGTTGCATTTACCGGCTTTCGCTGCTGTTTGCGAAACACATGAGAGTGGATCACTTCATAGGGCTGTCCTTCCCAGACAATGATCTTTCGTTCGCGGATTTCGTTGTATTCAAGTAGTGACATGGTGATATATGATAATTATTGAGAGATTGTAGCCCAGGGGAGGGCAAAAGTCCATAAATAAAAGAGGCGTACGGATATATCCGTACGCCTCGCGTTTAACAGTTGTTTTCAGCACAGAGCGCCACACAGACCTCTTTTGCAAAACCGCTGAGCTCGTTGATAAGAGCTATTTTTTGTTCTGTACTCCACTCATTGTACTCGAGCAAAGTGGTGGTGTACCGCTCAGCTCTTTCTTTAAAGGGCTCGTACATTTCCGGCAGATCATATTCCAGCATTTTCACCATTGAAATAAGGTTATTGCTGGCAGATATGCGCAGACGGTTGGCATCCAACGCATCCTGTACTTCAGGCGATAGGTCGCTCCAGTATTCTCTCCGTTCAGAATGGTCTTTGAACGTGTCGGTGATAATGGGGCGGGCAGCATATCGGCCAATTGCTTCTGCATAGCAGATGCGATCCTCTTTCGAGAACAGTTTTTCGGGCAATGATTCCCAAACCAATGCCTCAAGGGTTTTTCCGTTGTGCATATAGCTCTCAGGAAGAGGGTATTCAATACTGGCAATAATGCCATGCTTCTTGAGCTCTTTAATATTCTTCATTTCTTATGTAGTTGTTAAGTTCCTCTATATTATAACACTTAAAACAAAAAAAGCAAGTACCAGTAGATACTTGCTTTTTAAGGGTGAAAAGGGGATTAGTCCTCGGAACTTGAAGTCATCACCACTTCTTTCATGCGCTTGCGCACGTCTTTTTGGATTGCATCTCGAACTTTCGGGTTCTCGCGCATAAAGATTCGGCTGGCATCGTATCCGCGGCCAAGCTTCACTTCGAGCTCGTCCTCGCTTTTTCCGGCATCTGACTTCTTCGGAGCGGGGACATAGGAGTATGAGGTACCGCTTTTCTTGATTACTTCGAGCTTCTCTCCAAGAGCGAGGAGTTCGCCTTCAAGAGAGATTCCTTCGCCATAGATAATGTCGAATTCAGTTTGCTTGAAAGGCGACGCCACCTTGTTCTTCACCACCTTCACGCGCGTGCGAGAGCCTACCACTTCTTCGCCTTTTTTGATCTGCGCAATGCGGCGAATGTCGAGACGGATAGAAGTGTAGAACTTGAGCGCCTTACCGCCTGGGGTTGTTTCAGGGTTGCCGAACATGACCCCAATCTGCATACGGATCTGGTTGATGAAAATCACCACAGTTTTGCTGCGAGCAACGATAGCAGTAAGCTTGCGAAGCGCCTGAGACATCAAACGCGCTTGCTTACCCATATGGCTTGCGCCCATGTCGCCTTCGATTTCGTCTTTTGGAGTGAGGGCTGCAACAGAGTCGACAACGATAACGTCGATCTTGCCGCTGCGCACCAATGACTCGCAGATTTCAAGACCCTGTTCGCCAGTGTCAGGCTGAGAGATAAGGAGCTGAGTAATATCAACGCCGATTTTTCCTGCGTAGTCTGGGTCCATTGCGTGTTCTGCATCGATGTATGCGCAAATACCGCCGAGCTTTTGCGCTTCGGCAACGATATGAAGTGCGAGTGTTGTCTTACCAGAGGATTCAGGCCCGAATATTTCCATGATGCGCCCGCGCGGTACGCCGCCAATGCCAAGGGCAATGTCGAGGCCAATTGAGCCGGTAGGGATGACAGAAATGTCTACCTTCGGAGAGTCTCCGAGCTTCATGATTGCCCCTTCGCCAAATTTGGTCTGGATTGATTTGATAGTGTCTTCAATAGAAGAGCCGTGTTCTTTCGGTGCTGCTTTTTTAGCCATAAAGGGATAAGGAGTTACTGATAATGTGCGCCGTCTGTTTGAGCGACAGAAGAGGGAACCTCAACTACCCAGTGGTAGGTGCGGGTTTCCGTATTGCCAAAACGGTCTTTGAGCGCAACTTCAACTATATTATACCCTGGGGATAGGATGATTGCATCAGTAAAATTGCCGGCACGGTCTATTGCAACAGTTCTACCGTTTATCAAGAGCTCGCGTGCGTGGCGGGCAACACCGGAAAGGGGAAGGAAGGCGCTGTCGAGGGTCGCCCCGTCTTTTGCAGCCACTACTTGCAGCGGTGTGCCGAGCACCAAGTCGCGCATATTGTAAGCGGCGAGCCCAAACACAACCATAATCGCAGCTGCGATAAGGACTTTTGGTATGGTAAATGTGTTGATGCGCTTTGTCATGTATGTATCTCTATTATAGCCTCTTATAGCCCCATTTCTTCGGCTACCTCATCGACTACTGAGTTTGTCATCTTGCCTTGCAGTACTTCGCGAGGTTTTGCTCCATCAGCCGGGCCAATAACGCCGCGCTCTTCAAGCATGTCCATCAAGCGTGCTGCGCGAGCATAGCCCACTTTCAGCTTGCGCTGAATGTAGGAAGTAGAGCCTTTGCCCGCCTCCACTACGCACATGCGGGCTTCTTCATAGAGGGCATCGTCATCTGTGCCTTCCAAGTCGTCGCTAAACATTGCCTTTTCCCCTGTCATAGTGCCTGAGAGCTCGATAGTGTCGCGAACATCGTCTTTAAATGAGTTCTTGAGGTATGCCACCACGTTTTTTACCTCGTCTTCGGTGATAAAGGCACTTTGCAATCGCTCTGCCTGGCTGGTACCGACAAGCGCGAGCATGTCTCCCATACCAAGGAGCTTTTCAGCACCTCCTGTATCCAAAATAGTGCGAGAGTCGATTTGTGTCGGCACGCGTAGTGCAATACGGCTCGGCACATTGGCCTTGATAAGACCGGTAATGACGTTTACTTCAGGGCGCTGAGTGGAGAGGATGAGGTGGATACCCACAGCTCGGGACATCTGAGCGAGGCGCACGATAGCCGCTTCAAGCTCGCGAGGGTAGGCCTGCATAATGTCGGCCAACTCGTCGATAACGATCACAATGTATGGCATGCGGTCCGGCCCGCCTTCATCATTGCCTGATGCCCCTTTTGCAAACGCTTTCTCGTGCTTCTTGTGGTATGAGTCGATATCGCGCACACTTTCTCCTTCGAGGATGTCGTACCGGCGATTCATTTCTGTTGCAGCCCACTTCAGTGCAAGGATAGCCTTTTTGCTGTCAGTAATAACAGGGGTGAGAAGGTGAGGGATAGAGTTATAGAGCGTGAGCTCAACGCGCTTTGGGTCGACAAAAATAAAGCGCAGATCGTCTGGGCCATGGCGGTACAAGAGAGAAGTGATGATCGCGTGAATAGTCACTGATTTACCGGAGCCTGTAGTACCAGCAATCAAAAGGTGCGGCATTTTTGCAATGCTGTAGAGCACAGGCTTGCCGGCAATGTTTCGGCCAATGGCTGCAGTAAGCGGCTTTGCTGCACCGAATGCGGCGTCGCCAATCAAGCTCGCAAGCCCAACCATTGCTTTGACCTTGTTTGGGATTTCAATACCCACCAATGCCTTGCCTGGAATAGGAGCTTCGATACGAATAGGGTGAGCAGCTAGTGCAAGAGCCAAGTCGCTCTGAAGGCCGACAATGCGGGAGAGCTTCACGCCTTGAGCAGGTTTGAGTGCATAGCGGGTGACAGTCGGGCCAATAGTGACCTCGTCCATCTCCACTTCAATGCCAAAGTTTGAAAGCGTGCGGCGGATGACATTTGCATTTGCTTTCACGTCGCCGACATTTGCCTTGCCTCGATCACCTTCCAATAGCGAGAGTGGTGGAGGAGTGTACACGCCGTAGATGCCGCTGTGTTTTTTGGTATCGATCAATAGCTCGCGCTCGCCGGTTGTTGCGTCGTTGATTTTTACATCCGGGTTCACTTCTTTTTTCTGCGCTACCGCTGCTGCCACAACTTGCGGCGCTTCGTATGACTCATCGTCTTCGTCATCTGTCTCATCGCTTACCATGCTTGGTTCGCGCTTTTTAAAGACACTTGCAATGCGTGCGAAGAGCGACTGGATAAACGGAAGCACGTTTGGCGACTGGTCAAAAAAGAGCGTGAACGAGCCGACGACTAAGAAGAGGAGAATAAGTGCACTAAAGAATGTTTCGAATGCGCCAATCAATGGTACTGCAATCACGCGTCCAATTGCGCCGCCGAATGCACCATCATAGAGTGCAAGAAGTGTCAGGAGTGCAAGAAATCCGATAGATGCACTGATTCCTTCGCGAAGCGTAATTTCCATCTGGCGTTTTTGCATCATCAACAGTCCTCCAGTAAAGAGTGCGACAGGGAGCATGAGCTGGCCTGCACCCAAGAGCCAATAGGTCCCTTGTGCAAGAAGCATTCCACCCTTGCCTGCAGCGCCCACGATTCCGCCAAGCGCAAGGAGAGAGAGGAGTATTAGGAGGAGGCCAATCACAATGTGGTTGGTAGCAGCACTTTTCTTTTTGGGACCCGGTTTCTTGTTTGCCATATGTCTATATACGGTAACAGTATATCAAGCAGAGTCTGAAAAAACTATTTATTTGTAACGGTTTATTACGACACACAAAGGGTTTGTGAAGAGTGTTATTGTCCGTTATACTATTTTTGTACAATATTTCTCTATGAGACATATTAGGGACATATAAAAGACAAGCGATACACCAATGATACAAAAGCATTCAACAATTGCAGGGCATTCCATAAAGGACAATTCAAAGGGGCAAAAAATTGCCGCTGCCCTGTATCTCGTCACCGCTCATTTGTCCGATAACGATCCGCTCAAAAATACACTTCGCACACATGCGGTAACATTGCTCGGCACTTCTTCAACTGAAGCAAGTGCAGGTCTTGCTCGCACTATCTCCGACCTTCTCAGCGTTGCTGCTCTTGCCCGGCTTATCTCTGAGAAAAATGCATCAATCATCACGCTTGAGCTTCGTCACTTTTTGGCAGTTGCCGAGACCGCTCACGATACAGTGACAGCGACACTTGAAATGCATTTCGGACAAGTATCTCCGACATCATCAATACCCTATGGGACACATCGGTTGAATACATTTAAAAAGACACAAGCAACCTTCGCTTCTCTCGGACAAAGTCCTTCAGAGCGTACTTCCGAAAGCACTAATACAATTCGCGAGGGGAGTGCTTCTGCTGCTAAGCCTGCAGCAAAGACCGAGCGCCAGGCGCACATCTTGTCCTTTATCAATGAGCGCAAAAGTGCCGGCATTAAGGACATTGCCATGCTCTTTCCCGAGACCAGTGAAAAGACAATACAGCGAGAGCTTGGCACATTGGTGGCAAGCGGCCGCATCACCAAGCGCGGTGCAAAACGATGGAGCGTGTACATGGCGATCTAAATTCGCTGCTCAATTTCCTGATTTTTTAACAACACATATAAAAAATATGTAAATAGTGTAATAGTGAGTAGAAGTATTCGTCTTAAGCGTAGGTGGTTTTCCACGAATTTGTTTTTGCGACAACGACAGCGCTACGATATACTATTGTGGTCGTACTATCACTCGCGCTTATGGCGATTTTGTGGTAGTATGTAACTGTCTCTGTCTCTCTTGATGCAGTCAAATGTATCGAGCGGCAGAAGACAAATTCGTGATGAGAATCACGAAGGGGGCATTTCATTGAAAACAAAATAATTATCTCGTTGAGCAATCAACAAAATAGTATTAGTTTTCGACGGCTGCTCTTTTTTGTTTTCTGTCGACATCCTGACGCTTCACACTATATATAGTATGTGGCTACGGGTTGGAGACGGAGACACGATATCGGCCTTGTCGACACGGCAGATAGGGAGTGCAGTAATTCACTCTCCTCTGCAAATTACACGTCCGTTGTATTGGTATGAAAAAGATACCGATGCACTGAGACAACGTTGTATGTTTGTTTGTGGTGTTTGTCGACATCACACTTACTATTGGTAGCAATACCCTTAGACAAATTACAAACGATTAATAATAGTAAATAATCTATGACTAAAAATTTTAAATTTCTCGTAGGTGCAGCTCTCGCATTTGTCTTCGCTTTCAGCGCAGTTAATGCAGAAGCGGCTTACACGCACACAGGTCTCCTCAAGATGGGGATGACTAGTTCACAAGTTGAGAGCCTCCAAGAGACTCTTAACGCTGGTGGATTCCTCGTGTCTACTACAGGCGCAGGTTCTCCAGGAATGGAATCTATGTACTTCGGTGCAAAGACCAAAGCTGCTGTTATGGCATTCCAGTCTGCAAAAGGACTAGGTGCTGACGGTATCGTTGGTGTTAACACTGGTACAGCTCTTGCAGCAATGACTGGCGGTTCTGTAACGTACCCAGCTGGATGTTCTTCATCTACTGGCTACAGCACAACAACTGGCCAGCCATGTACAGCAACTGCTAACACTTCACTTCCAGCTGGTTGTTCTTCAACTGCAGGATACTCTTCTACAACAGGAGCGAAGTGTTCAGACGGAACAACTTCATCTAACACAGGTGCTCTCTCAGGAGGTGCAGCTGACATTAACGTAAGCGCAACTTCAACTGACGTTGAAGATGAAGCTCGCGAAGGTGAAGAAGATGTTGCAGTTCTCGGCTTCGAAATCGAAGCTGATGGCGGTGATGTTGCTGTTACTTCTGTTCGCGTAACTTTCCAGGCTGAAGACACTGACGATTCAGACCGTTTCGATCGTTATGTTGACGAAGTATCAATCTGGCTCGGCGACAAGAAAGTAGGCTCAGCTGATGCTGAAGACTTCTCTCGCGATACTTCTGCAACACCTGACACTTACACAGAAACTATCACTCTCTCTAACGCAGTAGTGCGTGAAGATGACGAAGAAAAGTTCTACGTAGCTGTTTCAGTTGTTGAAACTATCGACACTGATGAACTAGATGCTCGTTTCAACGTGGATCTAGAAGTAATCCGCTTTACTGATTCAACAGGTGCAATCTTGACATCTGAAATCGATACAGGTGACGTTGACAGCATCTTCGGTTTCGAAGACATCACTGCTGATGACGAACTTTCACTTGAAAGCTCTTCTGATAACCCAGAAGATTCAACTGTAAAGGTTGAAGAAGACGAATCTTCAGAAGAAATCCTCGCTCTTGTGGCAACACTTGAGAACGACGAAGACTCTTCTGACGCTACTTTCTATGAAATTCCTGTTTCTATCCGTGTTCAGCAGTCTAGTACTGTTACTACGAATATAGAGGAAATCATTGAAAGCGTTATGGTAGAAATCGGTGGCGAAGAATATGAAGCTGACCTTACTGGCAGCTCAACAATCGACAGCGATGACTCTCGTACATACAGCGTTGACGTTGACGGAGACTTCGAACTCGCAGCTGGCGACGAAGCTGACGTTAAGGTATGGATCACATTCAACGATCAGGAAGATAACTACATCAGCGCTGCTACTACTGTTACAGCGTCTATCAACCCTGCATCTATTGATGTTGAAGGAGAAGATGACGATATGACTGTAGAAGGAAGCACTAAGACTGGTGCAGCTCTTTCACTTAGCATCTCTGCTGCTATCGTAGACGGCTTCGAATGGGAAGTTAACAGCACAGGTTCAATCATCGACTTCTTCTTTACAGTAGAAGCTGAGGATGAAGACTTTGATGTTCTTGCTAGCTCAATCAGTGATGTACTTGTTGCATCTAGTACTGCAACTGTTACTGATACAGCTGGTACACCTGAAACTGCTGCAGACGGTGTTCTCTCACGATTCAGTGGCGATTCTGTTGATGCTATTGGCTCAACCGGATTCACTGTTAACAGTGGAGACACTACAACATTCCGTGTTCGCTACGCTATCGCGGGCACTAACGGAACTACTGCTGAAATAAACATTACTTCAGCAGCTGGACAGGAAGTTCCTGATGATGAAGAACGTTCACCTACAGCTACTCGCAACGTTCAATAATTCTAATTATTGATTGTTAAAAGTTCTTAGGTAACTGACTTTAAGTCAAAACAAAAAACCACCCCTTGGGGTGGTTTTTTGTTTACCTGATTTTTGCTATAGTGGGGCAATGAAAAAGGCCAAAACGGCAGCTATATTGTGGCAATGGAAAGCTCTCGAGTATTTGGTGTATTTGACCACCGCTCTCGTACCTCTCGTTGTCGCCAAAGGGCAACTGTTTGGTTTTACTAGTACTAAGTCGTTTATCTTTATGGCGCTTGTCGCTGTTATGGTAACGCTGTATGCATGGGGAAAATATGAGGAAATAAAAAAAGAAGGGAGTGTTCTTCGAATAACGTGGCTTCACGGGTTGCTAGCATTGTTTGCTATAGCGCTTGGTATCAGTGCTATCTTTGGTGTGGACCCCCACACATCATGGTTTGGCACCTTTCGCGAAGGAACAGGGCTTGTCTACATCTATGCATTTATTGTATGGAGCATGCTTATTGGAGTACTTGTGCGACGAAATGACTCGTTTCTTATACAGTTTCTTGGTGTTACATTTGCAACAGGAGTACTCGCAGCTCTTCTCGTAGCGTTTAAGAGCTCAACAATAGGGAACAGTTCGTTTGAGGGGGCGTACCTTCTTTTTATTTCCTGCATCGGTCTTGGATTGTTTATTTACTCTCGTGCATTATGGAAACGAGTAGTTATTGGAGCAGGAATGCTTACGGTCTTATTATCTCCTGTGCTGTTTAATGCAGGAATATGGAAGGGTGAAGTTTCTATACTGACTGCTCTCAAAAACCCAACCCTCTTTGCCGGAGAAGCAAATGGTGCAGTATTGGGAACTGCTGTTGCATTTTTTATTGCGTTCGGACTCTTTCTTGTTCGCTCAGCCAAAAGCTACAAGCGCATCGCTGGGGCCGTGCTATGTATTGCAGTGGTGGGGAGTGCGGCAATTGCGGGGTGGCAAATGATGACCCCTGGAACATCTGTGAACAGTGCATTTATTAAGCAGGCGTCTCCTACGCGCTTTGTGTATTGGGACATAGCAGCAGCCGGCTTTCTCGCATCTCCAATAACCGGCTATGGATGGGGGAATTATGATCGTGTGTTTCAAGAGTATTTTGACCCGGTAATTTTTTCTCCCGGATATGCGGTTGAGCCGGGTGTTCAAGACCCGCACAATGCAATTTGGAGCTATGCGGCCACTACCGGCGCTCTCGGTGTCATAGCTTATACCTTGTTGATTGGAGGCATATTTATAGCGCTCTATGCCGCATCGCGTTCCGGTGACCGAATGCATCGAGTATTCAGTATTGTTCTTGCTGCAAGTATGGTGGGGTACTTCCTGCAGAATATGTTTGTTTTTGATACGCCTGTAAGCTATCTACTACTCTTTTCAATTATTGGCATTGCTGTTGGTATGACCCCTGTGTGGCGGAGTGCGGGGCTATATCGTCGGTATAGCGCACTACACGGCGCACTAGCAGTGCTTATTGTAACAGGAAGTATTGCCTGCATAGCGCTCTTTAGCATGCTTCCGGCGAAAGAAAGTGCTGCATGGTTTGACCGCCTGACACAGAGTACTGGTTCTGTCGAAACATCTCCTCAAAGCATTTCGCTGATGGGGAATGCAAATGACACTTCCTCTATTGCGGGCAAATTTTATGCTTCTACAAAAGACACTATCGATACCGAAAAGGAAAAGACATTTTATACAAAAAAATATCAATTGCTTGCGAGTGATATTGTATATGATCTTGAGCGAGAAAAGAATAATTATAAACCATACCTTGTAAAAGGAATTATTGAAAATGGCCTCGTGTCCCTTGGAGGAAAGGCTGACCCCGCTCTTATTGCATCAGCGAAAGAGAGTCTGGAGCGCGCCCAAACGCTTAACCCTCGGACACCTGAGGTATATTTCAACCTTGCACAAACGGCAATGTATGAGCGCAATTTTGATAGCGCATACACGTCTATCAGAGCTGGTATTGCCCTCAATCCGGCTTATCAACAAGGATATGAACTTTCGGGCGCAGTGATTAGAACAGGTGCAATACTGAAAATCCTGCCAAATAGGGAATTTGAAGAATATGCTCAAATGATGCGAGAAATACAAAAATAATTATGGTTATTACTCGGTTACAAGGCGGAATGGGAAATCAAATGTTTCAGTATGCTGCTGGACGCGCTTTGGCAATTAAAAATAATACGAGCCTAGGCTTGGATTTAGAGTACCTACTCGACAGGACACCTCGCAAAGGGTTTACGTTTCGCAACTACGACCTTGATTTATTTTCTATAGAGGCAGAAATCGTTCAACAGGCAAATATACCATTTCTCTATCGAGGCTTTGGCTCTGGAAAAGTGGCACTGTTGCTCAATAAGCTTCGCGATAAAATCCTTCCTGCACCAGGAAAAGAAAAAGGATTTTCTTTTGACCCAAGCGTGCTCAATCTGGGCTCAGACATGTATCTCTATGGGTACTGGCAGAGCTATAAGTATTTTGAATCCATTACTGAAACTATCAGGAAAGATTTCACACCGCGATTATCTCTTCCACAAAATGTTCAGGAATTAAAAAAAGAAATTGAGTCGAAGAACTCTGTGTGTATTCATGTTCGCAGGGGAGACTATGTAGGAAACAGTGTTCATGAAGTTGTAGGGAGGTCATATTACGATACTGCACTTACTATGCTCAAAGAAAGAACTCCGATCGAGCATGTGTATGTGTTTTCTGATGATATCCAGTGGTGCAAAGACGCACTTTCGTTTGCCTACCCGACCACATTTGTGGGGCCAGAGTTTGCGGGAGAGCGAGCTATTGGGCACTTCGAGCTCATGCGGGCATGCACGCACTTCATCATCCCCAACAGCTCATTTTCCTGGTGGGCGGCGTGGTTAGGAACCTCTCTAAGCAAGGCCGTCATTGCTCCCAAACAGTGGTTTAAGGATGCTACAATAGACACTACAGATTTGGTGCCTCCTCAATGGATCAGGATTTAATTTAATAAATATAATATGAAAATAGCATTAATCGGAGCCGGGGTAGACAGTATTCCTTCAAAAAAATTTGGAGCAATTGAAATGATATTGTGGAATTACAAGCGCGACCTGGAGCGCTTAGGACATGAGGTGGTGATTTTCAATACCCAAAACCTCAAAGAGGTTTCTACCGCAATAAACAACGGAGCGTTTGATTTTGTAGAGCTTAACTACAGTGAATATGTGAGCTTTTTCTCAAAACACCTGGAAGTTCCTTTTTGTACTGTGTGTCACTCGGGGTATATAACAAATAGAAAGAAATGGTCCATTGGGTACACTGCTGTTTTTTATGACACAATGAAGTCTCCAGGCATAATCGCACTCTCCGAAGATATACGGCAATTATATATCCGCAATGGACACAGCGGGTTTTTGCGCGTGGTGCGCAACGGTATTGATACTGAACATTTTACTCTTCAGGAAAAAGGCAATGACCGAGCGATATGTTTAGGAAGAATCGAGCCGCGAAAAAGACAAGCGTGGCTCGCGAATACAGTTAGAGATACTGTTGATCTTGATTTTGTGGGACCGATACAAGACCCTACTTTTAAAGCTCTGGCGCGCACACAGCACAAGGGGTATTGGATGAAAGACGAGGTATATAAAAATTTATCACAATACAGTTGTCTTGTGTTGCTCTCTGACGGGGAAGCGGCGCCCCTTGTTGTCCCCGAAGCCCTTGCTGCTGGACTTTCTATTGTCGTTTCAAAGTCTGCTGCTGCAAATCTTGATGAGCAGTTACCTTTCATTACTGTCTTGCCCGATGATACTTCAGACCCCGAAGTAATAGCGCAGAGCATCAACGATCAAATAAAAAACAATACGTTGTACCGCGCTGAAATAGTGGCGTATGCGAAACACTATTTTGACAACAAGGCAGTGGTTTCTGATTTTATGAAAGTAGTAGAAGAATTTAGAAGTGTTCCTCGCCCCATGAATAATGCCAGAGTACCCTTTAAAGAAATGCCACTATATCTTTTGTCAAAATGTGCACTATTTGTAAAAAGCACTTTGCGCAGTATGCGGTTGTTGATAGGGAAGACTAGTGCCCCAGCAGTGCAAGAAAACGCCTCTTGATTGTTGGCAGTTTTTTTATAAAAAAGGCTCCATAGACTGTAATAAGAAATCGGTGTTTTTTCCACGGCTTATTGAGGGCATTATCCGCATTGAACAGATGCGCGTTTTTTTCTTCGAACGCATCTTTTTCGCTCCAGCACTGAGATGAGGAAAACATCCGACCTTCTTTGTCTATGTAAGTGAAATCATCTGTAATAATGTCCGAAGGGGACCAGAGACCGTCTGCGATGTTGAACCGCGCCCAATATTTTGGAGCAACAACTGTTTTTTTATCGACATTCAAATATGCCGCCCACCAGGAAAAGCTTGAGTTAGGGATAATCAAATAATGAGCATGCAATAACAGAGAAAAATCAATGCCGACGGGTCCACCGTGATGGTGCCCTGCCTTATGCGTATCCTTTTTTTCTAACAGTGCTGAGCCGATAACTGATACACCAGGCAAAAGTTTTTCTGCTGCTTCTTTCTGGTCTGTTACGCATTGAAAAACAATATCGGGATTTATTGAGCGCATGTGCTCCATCGCGTTTTTATAATACTGTATCGGAAGAAATGCTTTGGATTGCATAAAGTCTCCACAGCGCAGATGGATGACACACACATTTTCATCGGTGCGATATTGTTGGTACTCTTCTTTAATAGGAAGCCATTTCAAAATATCCTCTCTGTGCCCTTGGAGATATTTTACGGACTGGCAATTGCCGTCGAATTTAGTGTAAGAAGGGATGCTGAGAAGGTTTGGGTCAGTGCGCGAGATGTCATCTGTCATATCCAAAAGTGTATTTCCCAAGAGCTCTCTTTTTTCCGCATAGTAGTGCTTGATGCCTTTGGGTAAGGTAAATAAATAGCCTTTTTTTGAAGTATGCCCCCCAAAGATAGGGGCCCCAAAATCAATATCCATAAAACTCTGCCCCTTGAATCGTTCTTTTTTTAGAATAGAAAAATCGCACCCATTTCTTTGTGCAATGATACGAGTTACTGCATATGCCCAGATTTGATTGCCAAGACCTTGTTCGTTGTATAGTTCGTTACAAATCATCTTTTACTTTTTAACCATACCACAAAAAGGTAAAAATGTTATTTCGCAATACTCTTAATTTGTTGGGAAATAGTTATTTTTACTAAAATAGTCTGTGTGGTATAATTCAAAACACTACAATTAAGCCCCTAGTCTAGACCAGAAAAATGTGGAAAAAAATAAAACTCGCTCTTAGGGGGTCTAAAGCTATTAGCCGGTCTTTACTTTGGCAATTATTGACCATTTGGCAAAGCCGGCTCGAACCGCTTTCAACGATCTATAAAGATGAAAAGATTTCAGCAATTAAGCACTACTTGCGTAACGACTGGGAGTACATAAAATTTAAGAGAGAAATCAATGCCTATAAAACCAAAGAGGGATATGATTTTGACGGCATTAAGCTTCCTCCTTGTGTTATAACGCCCGATTATTTTTTGAATGTATTCAAGCCCCACATAGAGCGTCTTGTGTACAAGCAGGAGAATATTGCTGAGTTTTATCGAAAACAAAAAACCCTCTACCCAACACTCATTTATTGCAAGGATGTTTGTTTGAGTGGTGAACCAAAGTATGTAGGAGCTCATATTGTAACTCATGGCTTTACCTATTTTTTTAATGAAATTACGATAGAGAGGGGTGATGTGGTATTGGACCTTGGCGCAGCCCCAGGGGATTTTGCAGCACTGTGCGCATATAAGGGTGCATCTAAAATCTACACATTTGAACCGGAGGAAAGTGCCAAGTCTGATTTGGAAATACTGAGTCGAATGAGCAACAACGCCATTGAAGTGGTAAGGTGGTATGCAGGGTTGCAGACAAATATTTATACGAACACCGTTTCACTTGATGACTTTGTGAAAGAAAAAGGATTGCTAGTCATCAATTTTATTAAAGCTGATATAGAGGGAAATGAGGCAGATATGTTACGCGGAGCAACGGAGATACTTCGCACCTTAAAACCAAAATTGATTATTTGTACGTATCACCGTGAAAATGATCCAGACGAGATAGAGACTATTATTCTTTCAGCAAATGAAACTTACACGATTTATAAAGAACCAGGAGTACTATATGCCTTTTAATTTTTTCAAAACAATTTCAACACTCTCTTTTAAGGCAATAAATAAAACAGTGCTTCTGGCGACTATTATTGCACTTGCTACCAATGTTCAAAAGGGGAGCTTTACTCGTACGGGCATGCCTAGTCCGTTTCAAGCACTGCTTGTCGTATCAATTATCTTAACTATTATTTATGTATTAAAGAGCCATAGGGTAAAAGATTTTTTCGATTCTCTCCCTAGGAAAATATGGTTTGCTATTGGAGGATTTTACGCGGCGACTCTCATAGGATGGGGGATTGCTATCGTTGTTATGGACATGCCGACTACGCTTCATACTATTTTGGACTTCGGCACGTTTACTATGGGAGTAACCCTTCTTTTACTTGTTGCTTTTTACGCAAAAGGGGACTATATATACGCCAAGTGGTGCTTATATGCATCGTTTATTCCCAATATCTATCTGGTACATTACTTCCTCACACACGGATTGGTTGGATACTGGGGTGTTACCAATGACTTTTCACTTGATAAAATATTAGACCCCAATATTCTCTCTAAGGTACTTCTTGTCCCTGCAATTTTCTTCATCAGTCTCGCTCTTTTTGCGCTGAAAGATAAAAAATGGTGGCACGTCGGAACATATATGGCGCTTGGTTCAGCGTTTGCCATGTCAATATTTTGGACTGTTTCCCGAGGAGGCATAGTGAGTCTCGCAGTCGGCGCATTCGCCACATGGATAGTATTTTCAATTCGAAATTTTACTTGGAAAAAAACAATTCTTAGTGGCTTACTCGTTTTAATTATTTTATCAGTAGGATATGTAATAAATCCAAAAGGAACACTTCAGGCGATAGCTCTTAAGGCGACTAATACATTCACACTTCCGCCAACAAGCGAAGGGAGAATATCGAATGTTACGGTTGAAGAAATACGAATGCTTCCTCAGACCGAGTCCCGGCTCTTGATATGGTACTTTTATCCACGATACATACTTAAGCATCCGTTTGGGGTAGGGCCGAATGCTTCTCAGGATTTTAATTTTCAAGATAAAAACGGAACTCATATTTATGTTGGGCCGGATAGCACCTATCTTGTAGTAGCGCTGTGGGCGGGATTCTTGGGTCTTGGAATTTATCTATACATTATGTGGAATGCTTTTGCCGCATTATGGAAGAAATGGAAAAAATCCTATGATGGCATAACGCTTGCGTTGATGGGAATTTTATTTACACTGCTGACAGTTCTCTTTTTTGATGGCAACATGTCATTGTATTGGTTATATATTGTCCTTGCATTAGCGTTTGTAAAAAATGATAAATAATCCACAACAATTAGTATCGGTTATTATATCTGCCTATAATGTTGAAAAATATATTTCTCAGGCAATTGAGTCTGTTATTGCCCAGACATATTCTCATATTGAAATTCTTATAGTAAATGACGGTTCGACCGATAGCACTTTGCACATCATAGAAGGATACGCCCTGAAGGATAAGCGCGTTGTTGTTGTTACCCAGGAAAATCAGGGAGTTTCGGCTGCCCGAAATACAGGTTTTAAGATCGCACAGGGTGACTATTTTTGTATTTTTGATGCGGACGACATAATGCTCCCTACTAAAATTGAAGCCCAGCTCCGTTTTTCAAACAGTAACCCCTCCGCTGACTTCATTTACTCAAAAGCCTATTATTTCATTGACGGTACGAATGATATTTATCGGCATGACCTGACAACGGCAAACGGGTCGAGTGTGCATAAAAAATTATTGCAATACGGTAACTTTATATACACAGGCACTGTATTTTTTAAGCGCTCTGTTTTTGATATACATTCCGGATTTGACGAGCATTTTCGGTCCGCAGAAGAGTTTGACTATTGGCTTACTCTTTCAAAAAAAGGAGTTTCCTTTCTTTCTCATAATGAATATTTGACCCTATGCAGAAGTCGGGGGAGCGGTTTGACTTCGGACAGTATCACTATGTACACCACTCTTATCGCTGTTCTCGAAAAGCATTTTGCAGAATCGAGTTTCCTGTCAAAAATAACAAGCCGACAGTATATAAAGGCAAAATTCCTGCTGTATGTTTCCCGCATAAAAAAATCGAAGACAGCTCCTGGCGAAGTTCGTACACATACCAGTGGTTCTGCAAGTATTGGTTACTATGTAAATGCTCTCTTTGGTCTAGCAAAGAAAATAAAATACTCAATGACGTTTAAGAAAATACACGATAAAAAATTGGAAGATTTTTTAATAAGAATGGAATCCATCAAATCTCTATGAATCCGATCATCAGCATTATTTTACCCACCTATAATGGTTCGCAGAGTATTACGCGCGCCATAACGAGCATTCTGAATCAAGAATATCAGAATTGGGAGTTGCTTGTTGTAAGTGATGGATCGACGGATGAAACAAAAAGTATTGTTGCTAAGTTTTCAGAGACTGATCAGCGCATTGTGTTGATTGAGAATACAGACAATAAGGGGATACAGAAAAGCCTCAATGAAGGATTGCTTCAAGCTCGCGGAGAATATATCGCGCGCATTGACGACGATGATGAATGGGTAGATTGTATGAAGCTCTCCGCGCAAATCAGTTTTTTTGAAAACCACACTGACCACCTGTTGCTCGGAACCAACGCTATGGTTGTTGACAAGGACGGCACAGTGCTATCTGTCAACAAGATGCCCTCTACGGATACTGCAATTCGCTCCAGCATGCTTTCAAAAAACTGCTTTCTCCACTCAACCATTCTTGTAAAAAAAAGCGCTATTGAAAAGGTTGGTGGATATAGCGAGGAAAAACAGTACCTGCATGCTGAAGATTATGAGCTATGGCTAAGAATTGGAGCAATAGGAAAGATGGCGAATCTTTCAATGCTATCAACAAATCTAACAGCGCATAACAATAGTCTCACCTCTCGAAACCGGGTCTTGCAGGCACGCAATGTTTTGAGAAGTTCGTATGTTTACAGAAAAAAATACCCCCGTTTTTTTGCGGGGTATATCGTTGGTATTGTTCGACTGATGTTCTTTTGTCTCTTAAATATATTGCCACTTCCTTCATCGCTATGGTATGCAATTCAGCGCACTTATCGCTCAGCGTAGCGGTTGTTAAATAGTAGTAAGTTCTATATACTGCAATCCATTATGGCTATTCCTAGACAGATAAAAAAGCTGATCCCGCGTCCAATAAAAGCATTTTTGAAGCGAGCGCGAACTTCTTTTTGGGGACTCTTTTTGTTAAAAGATTATTTGCGCTTTAAGAAAGAGTCACAAGAAGCTGCGCGTGGATTCAGTCTTTCATACAAAGACCTTTGGGTGTGTTTGACCGACAAAACCCCGGAAACTGATTTTGAACGACACTATGTCTATCACCTTGCCTGGGCTGCACGATGTGTAAAAGAGATTGCACCAGAACTTCATGTGGATATCGGCTCGCGCCTCTTTTTCCCAACCATTCTTTCAGCATTTGTGCCAACAGATTTTTATGATTATCGTCCGGCAGACATCGTTCTTTCTGGTATGGGGTCATATAAGGGTGACCTTACAAACTTGCCATTTAAGGATAATGAGCTCGCTTCGGTGTCATGTCTTCACACTCTTGAACATATAGGACTTGGAAGATATGGAGACCCGATTGATGCAAACGGAGACCTTGTCGCAATGAAAGAGCTTGCCCGTGTTGTCGCACCAGGAGGAAATCTTTTGATTGCGCTTCCAATGGGGGAAAAGATGAGAATACAGTTTAATGCGCACCGAATATATGACTACGATACACTCGTTTCCTACTTCCCAGGCTTTACTGTACAAAATTTTGCATATATCCCCGAAGAAGGTAAGCGAGAGCCGTTAATTCCTAACGCTACCCCGGCTGACATTAAAGACGATGTCATGGGGTGTGGCTGTTTCTGGTTTGTAAAAAATGCCTAGCGTCTCAATATCTCTATGACTACATTAAAAATAACGCACAATGCTGGAATACTCTCTTGCTATTCAAAGAGACTTGAAGGCATTGTGTGGTTTTTTAATGCATATAAATATCTCCCAGATAGAGTGGATAGTAGTGAGCAATTTTCTTTGTATAAGTCGAACCCTTCTGAAGATATAACTTCATTGTATATAAAAGAAATTCCTAAAGAACACAGAAATATCCGCCCCGTTGTTTTCTATAATGATATGCAGTTTTTGGATTATCGAGGAATTGATTTTGCCCGATTGGATCCTTTTATTGCGCTATATTTTACTCCGAGCGACCATGTTGCTTCAATTGTTTCGTTATACGAAAAAAAATATGCTATTGAGTATAAAAACACATGCGCAGTATTTTATCGGGGAAATGACAAATCCACCGAGACCACTATTGCAAGTTATGAAAGTTTTATTTCTCAGGCAAGAAAAATCAAAGAGCAGTTTTCTGATGTGCTATTTCTGGTACAGACAGATGAAACTGAGTTTCTGGAATTGTTTGAAAAAGAATTTCCAGGAGCTGTTCATTTTGAAGAAGTTCCCCATATACGCAAGCAGCAATCCACTGTCCACGACGAACTTCCCTTAGAAGAGAGAGCTGAATTTGGAGCCCGTTTTCTAGCGGCGACATTAGTACTGTCAAAATGTGAACACCTCATTACTCATTCAGGGAATTGTGGATTGTGGGCTGTGCTTTACAGAGGGAACTCTAATGGGGTGTATCAATGGCTCAATGGCTCATGGGGACGTTCTTGGATAGAGCGATTATATCTTTGGATAAAGATCCAGTACAAAAAAACACTACGGAAAATAATAAAAGGAAATATAGGATGGAAAGTCGTAGCAGAATAGGGGTATCCCAGGATGCTATTTTTTAAGCAATAAGAGGATCTCAGTAAGAGAGCGCTCTTTTAGAATAAGAAGGCAGGAGACATAGAGTACTGTAGCGATTATGACGGTAATAATTACCGGCATCCCAACCCATTGCAGAGCCACTATGCCTAGGGCCATAATCAAGCTTGAAAGCAGAAGAATGCCAATTTTAGGAATGACACTGAATGGTATGATTTTTTTGAGCTTTTGCCAGTTGATTGTCATAATTAACAACTGAGTAATCGTTAACGACAGTGCGGCACCGATTGCGCCATATCGCGGTATCAGTAAAAAATTGAGAATAATATTTACGAGCACTCCCCACGCTGTTGCAGCAATGAATGCTCGTTGTAAATTTTTTGAAAAAATTACATTGATGAGAATAGTATTTGGAAATGATGCCAATAGCGAAATCATGAGTATTCCAAGGGTTAGGCCCCCTACGCCGTACTCAGATCCGAATAAAAACGACATGAGTTCCGTACTCAGCAAAAAGCCTCCTATGGCTAAAGGAATTGCAGCCGCACATAATAGTACTAGCACTCTTTCAAAAATGTTTACCATTTTGCTGTTGTCTGCCTCATTTTTTGATAAAAGAGGGAACAGTGAGGTAGCGATGAAGGCGGGGAGAATCGCAATGAATTGAACAATTCTTTGGGCTGCAGAGTAAAGACCCACATCAGTTGCAGACTTCAATTGTCCAAGCATGATGCTGTCTATATTGAATATAAAACTGAACATGCTGATAATCGTTATTGGCCAGGAAAAAGCATATATTATTTTTAGCGCTTCTTTAGAAAAGACCCATTGAATCTTTTTGAATTCTCCCCGTATTGTCCAAAGCATAAACACGGTAGCGATTATGCTCCCAACTGCATAGGCGATAGCAAGGGATAGAGGGGTCGCTGTGGTGGCAATTAGAATGATACCGAGTATGGCTATGAGGGAATTCATCCCTATTTTTGAAAATGCCTCTAACTCCATTTTCCCTGATGCTCGGTTGACGGAGAGCGCAAATTCTCTGACGCAGTCAGAAAAGAAGAGAAGGGAAAGCGTGGTGAGAAGAGGGACTCCAAGTTTTATTTTTCCGAGGTAGGGTCCGACAATAAGAGAAATAGTGAACAAAATAATGAGAAGCCCCATTTTTATAATGAATGAGGTTGCAAGATATTTATACTTACTTGCATTATCTTTTGACATCTCTCGGGTAATAAAAGTATTTACTCCAAAGTCGCCTAAGATGTAGAAAAAAGATACGAAGGCTAGTCCATAGGAAAATATACCCCAGTTCTCAATACCAAGTTCTCGTGTGGCAAATACAACAACTGCTAATTTAAAAAGGCGCCCAATTATTTCGCTTGTAATGAGCCAAAATGTATTTTTTGCAACAGTTTGTTTGTCGCTTGTATTCTTGAAGAGGAAATTTTTAATACGCTGTATCATGCTAGTGCGTAAAAATTATCTGGAGTGTTTTTAGTACGATACCGATGTCCAGTAGCGGGTGTTTGTTCTTTATATAGTACAGGTCGTACTCGAACTTTTCGCTTGAGTCGTCCACGGTGCGGGCGTAGCGGTATTTGATTTGTGCCCAACCGGTAAAGCCCGGGCGGATGCTGTGGCGAAGGAAGTAATAGGGAACAGTTGTTTCGAGGCTTGAAACAAATTCAGGGCGCTCGGGGCGCGGGCCGACAAGAGCGATGTCGCCCCTGATGATGTTCCACATCTGCGGCACTTCATCGATATGAGTTTTGCGTAGAATGCGGCCCAGGCGAGTGATGCGGGTGTCTTTGTGTGTAGCCCACTGCGCACCGTTCTTTTCGGCATCCTTGGACATAGAGCGGAGCTTGTAGACAGTGAAGAGCTTGCCGTCTTTGCCGACGCGGGTATGGTTGAAAAAGATTGGTGTACCGTCTTCTATAAGTCTTGCAATAACCGCCACGATCATGAAAGGCAACATGACAATAAGCACCACTACTGCAAATGCTATTTCAAATACTCGATAGACGAAATGAAGGCCGGCATTGGTGCTTTGCGACATATAGTGAACTGCCTTTTCTTCTGTCATCAACTCAAGCGGGATTTTGCCGAATAGTGTTTCGTATGCGTCGGAAAGAGACATCACCTCGGCACCGAGTGCGCGAGAAAATGCCAGAAGATTTTGTGGGTCGATGTGCTCGGTGATGAGAATGTCGATACGCTCGCTTGGTGCAGATTCAGGGATGCTCTCCCAGTGGTACAAAACGGTGCCAAGCTGGCGATGCCGCGCAAGCTCAGCAATAAGGTCGGTAATCACCGGGCTTGTACCAATGATTGCAATGTTTCGAGTGAAGCGCACGGTAAAGAGGTGGTAGAACAATCGGCGCCACGCAAAGAGGAGAAGAAATGCAAACACGCCCACAAGCGCCAAATTTGTTTTGGGACTGATGCTCTGTTGAGGAGAGAGATAGAAAAAGGCAAGACCGAGGAGTACGTTTATAACCATTGCACTAACCAATAGCCCGATGTTGCGCGGGTTGGGGTTTACGCGGCGGATGTTATAGAGGTCGAAAATAAAGAATACGATGAGCCATACTATAAAGAGCATAGCGAACAGTTCGCGCTGAAGAAGAATGGTCGCCATTTCGCTCGTACGATCAAAGCGAATAGATACCATTAGTACAAGAGAGAGGGCAAGCGCGGAGATATCTCCGGACAACAGGACGAGGCGACGGTGCTGTAACATGGCAATATTATATAACTTTTTCTTATTTTGTAAATCATGCCAAATGCCTACAATTTGCTATCATGTCGATATATGACACAGAATAACAACAGCCAAACCTTTATGCAGAACAACAAAAACCTCCTCATCGCAGCAGGAGCAATCATTATTGTTATTATCCTTGCTATCATGCTTCCTCGCATGACCAGCGCTCCAGTTGAAGCTCCTGTAGAAGAAGAGACCACAATCGTTGAAACTGAAAATGAAACAACTGCATCTCCTCGCAGTACTTCATACCCGGCAGGCGAAGCAGCATACCTCGCTGCAATCGAAGCAAATGAAGGAAAGACTATCACTTTCTCAGGATCATGCGTTGCTGACCCAAAGACAACAACTGTGAAAGCAGGAGAACACGCGCTTTTGGTAAATGCGACTGACGAACCGCACACATTCACTGTAGGCACTGATTCTTACACCGTAGGAGAGCGCCACTACAAAACACTTCGCATCAAGACTCCTGGAACCTACTCTATCTCTTGCGACGACCAGAAGGACCTTGCGAGCGTTACCGTAGAGTAACCCTCCCACCCCCTCATGCATAAGCGAAGCGCACTTATTATCATAGCTCTTGTTGCAGCACTGATTGTGGTTGCGCTCGCTTTTGTTACTCGCCGTGTCGGCGTACAAAGCCCGATTGTCTTTCTCGACGAACCTCAGACTGTGATGATTGATGAGCAGGGAAGCTTGTTTAACCTTAAGGCGATTGTTGCGCCTATTGCACCCGTAGCAAATGAAAAAGCAGAGCGTTCTCGTGCAGAGATTCTCGCAGAGTACGAAGGCAAGACAATGAGCTTTGACGATGTGTGCCAGGCATACCCAACAGCGCTCTCTATACCTCAAAAGACGGTAATTGTATTTAACAACCGCGCAACCGTTGAGCGCGATATTACAATCGATAACCGAACCTACAGCATTGCAGCAAATGACTATGCGCTCGCGGCCGTGAATACTGTAGGGAAATACCGAATAGACTGCGACAAGAAGTCTTCAGGAGGAACTATTACTGTTACGGAGTAATACCGGCAAAATTGACTTTTAGAGGCATTTTAGTATAGTACTGTGCAGTGTAGGTCGAAGACAGCAGGCACTATAAGCCCTGCCGAGGTCGAATTCTCACTTTATCTACACGTACATTAAATAATTCATATTATGGCAATTTCAAAAGAGAAAAAGCAGTCTATTGTTTCTTCCTTTTCTGATATTCTTGGCTCTTCCGAGGGTGTCGTATTCGTACAGTTCGACAAGCTCACTGTCGCTACAAGCAACGCGGTTCGCCGCGCGCTTCGCGCTGCTGACGTCGGCTACAAGGTAGGGAAAAAGACCCTCCTGAAGCGAGTACTTCAAGAACGCGGCTACACCGGCGAGCTCCCAGAGCTCCAGGGTGAAATCGCTATCGCGTATTCAACTGATGCACTTGCACCAGCACGCGAAATCTACGAATTTCAGAAATCCACAAAAGGCGCGGTCACTATCGTGGGCGGAGTCTTTGGAGGAGAATACAAGGACAAAGAGGCGATGCTCTCAATTGCAACTATCCCGTCACGCGAAGTACTCCTTTCGCAGATCGCATTCTTGCTCAAGAGTCCGATGCAGCGTTTGGCTATTGGCGTCAACGAGGTGGCAAAGCAAAAGAGCTAATCTTCAGTACTCATTACTTATCTAACGTAAAAATATTATGGCAAAATTTGATTCATTTCTTACTGAGCTCGAAGGAGCATCAGTACTAGAACTCAACGACCTCGTGAAAGCGATCGAAGAGAAATTCGGTGTATCTGCAGCAGCAGTATCAGCAGCACCAGCAGCAGCTGCGGGCGCAGTTGAAGAAAAAGACACCTTTACTGTTGTACTCGCTTCTGCGGGCGAACAGAAAATCGCTGTTATGAAAGTTGTTAAGGAAGCTCTTGGCCTCGGACTCAAAGAAGCGAAGGACCTCGTTGACGGCGCACCTTCAACCATCAAAGATGGCGTGAAGAAAGACGAAGCAGACGCTCTCAAGAAATCTATTGAGGAAGCAGGTGGAGCGGTAGAATTGAAGTAATATATTATTTCAATTTACCGGTCCAGCTGTGTCGAAAATTTTCCACACAGAAAATTTTCGACCAGGTGGTTCCATTGAAAATACTCACCCCTTACTTTTACAAAAACTCCCCAACAGGGGAGTTTTTGCTTTGTTGACTATTTTTATGGTTGGTGTACTCTAGTACCAAACCTTGTGTATGAAATGTAGCTTAATACTTTCATGCATGGTTGTACTTTTACTCTGTATCACAAGCAAGGAGGGGCGAACAATCGATTCATTAATGGGAGGCGCGTATCATCAAGAGATGCTAGCAACTATGCCCCACACGCCAAGCATGGCAACCGAACCGTTGTATCATTCAACACCCTTGCTACCCGACAATGCATTGTCGACGAGTCTTCCGGAGTCAGAGTATGTACCGTGCCTAAGAGGGGTTTTGATGTCAAAACCACCTTAGCTGTACAACCTAAACGCCCGCACCTCTATGGAGGTGCGGCTTTTTTTATTTACACCCCAAAACGAACTTGTACGCAAGCGGGCGGGGGAGATATACTTTAGGCACACTTTTAAAGAGAGGTGGAGTTTTACGAAAATGGATATTCTAGGAAAGTTATTGGGCGGTATTCCGCGCGTGAAAATCATGCGCTTGTTTTTGCTGAATGCAGACGAGCCGTTTGGCATCGATGACATCGTTGAGCGGTCACGGTTGCAGCGAGCAATTGCACGCAAGGTGGTGACGGGCCTTTTGGCGATGTGCTTTATCCAAAAGAAATCCTTTATTCAGGAATTTGAAGACAGCAAGGGGCGCATTACTAAAAAGCGCATCCAGGGCTGGATTCTTGCCACCGACTTTCCGTACATTGCAGAGCTCAAGCAGCTCTTGGTGGAAGGGGAGTTCTTCAAGCACTCCGAGCTCGCAAAGCGCTTTAAGCCAGCCGGCCGCGTGCAGCTCCTTGTTGTCTCAGGCATCTTTATACAAGACTCCGAAACAAAGCTCGACCTTTTGATTGTCGGCGATAATCTGCGCAAGAATTTTTTACAGAAAACTATTTCAGTGCTTGAAAGCGAGCTTGGTAAAGAGCTCCGATACGCCGTGTTTGATACTGCAGACTTTAAATACCGTATGGCAATGTACGACAAATTGCTCCGCGACGTCTTTGACTACCCTCACGAGAAGCTCGTAATAGGGAAGGAGTTCTCCACACTCACCTTACCAAACTAGCGGTTTTAGGAGTATACTGAAGGTACTGTAGGGAAGCCCCTCAGTACTTACCAGTAACTTTTATACTCGCGCACTTCGGTGCAGAAAAAACACTATGCTTATTCAAACATGGAGCCAAGTCTTCCTCTTGTCATTACAGGGGCTCTGGTACGGCTTTATCGCAACATTCCCACGCATCCTCCTTGCGATCGTGATCTTTATCATTGGTTGGATCGTTGCTTCAACTCTTGGCGCGCTTGTGACCAGTGCAATCGACGCACTCAAGCTCGACAAGCTCTTTAAGAATGCAGGTACTGAACAGGTGCTCGCACGTGCTGGATGGAGACTCCACATCGGAGGTATCATCGGATGGCTCGTGAAGTGGCTGATCATCCTTGGATTCTTTACTGCATCTATCAACCTGCTCGGACTTGACCAGGTATCAATCTTCCTTCAGCAGATTGTTGCTTACATCCCACAGGTGATTATTGCAGTGCTTATCCTTGTTGCGGGTACTTTGCTTGCTGACTTCACTCGCAAGCTCATCGTTGGCGGTGCTGCAATGGCAAACGTTCGCTCTGCTCGCATGATCGGAACAGTTGCATACTATGCAATCTGGATCCTTACGCTTGTTACTGCACTCGACAAGCTTGGTATCTTCGGATACTTCGGACAAATCCTCTTCACTGGAATCGTATTGATGGTGGCGATCGCTATGGGTCTTGCCTTCGGTCTTGGTGGAAAGGAAGCTGCAGGACGTTTTGTTGGCCGCATGGCAGATGATTTTTCTGCAAATCACGGCAACCACCCTCGTTCCTAAGCGCTGAAAAAGGCCCTAAAAAGCTCTATAACAGTCCTTCAAAAAGCGGCCCTTCCGGGTCGCTTTTTGTACTCTTTTTATGCTTACGGCATAAGGGTTGACATCCAAACCACACTCGTCTATACTAGCCGGACCAAATGAGTATTGCAGAAACAACAGCAACATATTTCTCGGCATAGCCCTGACAATTTGTCGCCTGGGCCGCCGAGAAATCGGCGGCTTTTCTGTGAGAATCAAATGGATACGGTTATTTGATAAAAACAATCCTGTCCTTCCGTGGCATTTCTCTGAGTAAGAGAAGAGCGCAACTTCCCAACTGATAAGGTAGGAAGCGGTGCTGCTGCAGGTAGGAAGAGACAGAGCCGTCCAATAGAAAACATCACTTCGAGCGGTCGAAGGATGGCGGACGTTAAAATAACCTCTCAATTGTTATGAATTGAGAGGAACATGATTTCTAGATTTCCTAATAGGAAATAAGAGCATATGGTGGATGCCTAGGTTCTACATGGCGATGAAAGACGCGAGTGGCGGCGATACGCTTCGGTGAGGTGCCTCTAACCTTTGACCCGGAGATTTCTGAATGGGGAAACCCAATAGAGCAAACCTCTATTACTGACGACCGTAAGAGTTGTCGGAGCGCACCCCGGGAAGTGAAACATCTCAGTACCGGGAGGAAAAGAAAACAATGCAGCGTAGCTGCGATATTCCCCAAGTAGCGGCGAGCGAAAAGGGAGGAGCCCAAACCGGTTTCTTCGGAAACCGGGGTTGTAGGATAGAAACGTCGTTTTACGAGAAGAGTTACAAAGTGTTTGTATAGAAGAAGTTGTTGGAAACCAACGTCATAGCGGGTGATAGCCCCGTATTCGAAATACAGATACCTCTTTTGTTTCTACTCCTGAGTACTTCAAGACACGAATAGCTTGGAGGAATCTGCCGGAACTAACCGGTAAGGCTAAATACATTGTAGAAACCGATAGTGAACTAGTACCGTGAGGGAAAGGTGAAAAGAACCCCGAGAGGGGAGTGAAATAGTACTGAAACCATATGCTTACAAGGAGTCGGAGCGGGTATTTATATCCGTCACGGCGTGCCTATTGAAGAATGAGCCAACGAGTTCATAAGTGCGGCTCGGCTAAGGAATAAAGTTCCGGAGCCAGAGGGAAACCAAGTGTTAATAGCGCGTAATTGGTCGTACTTATGAGACCCGAAGCCAGGTGAGCTACCCATGAGCAGGATGAAGTGCGCAGAGATGCGCATGGAGGTCCGAACCGGTAAGTCGTACAACGCTTTCGGATGACTTGTGGGTTGGAGTGAAAAGCTAATCGAACCTGGTAATAGCTGGTTCTCTCCGAAATAGCTTTAGGGTTAGCGTATCGTGTTCCCCTTGGGGGTAGAGCACTGGAAGGTTTCGACAGGGAGCAATCTCGCGACGCCTATCAAACTCCGAATACCAAGGATTAAAAACGATGCAGTTAGACTACGGGGGCTAAGCTCCGTCAGTCAAAAGGGAAACAGCCCAGATCTCTAAATAAGGTCCCTAAATTCATGCTAAGTGCGTCTTAAGGAGGTAAGATTTCTCAGACAATGAGGATGTTGGCTTAGAAGCAGCCATCATTTAAAGAAAGCGTAACAGCTCACTCATCAAGAGATCTCGCGCCGCAGATAATCGGGGCTAAGCATGGTACCGAATTTGAGGGCTCGCGAACTTCATAAAGGAAGAAAGTTTCTTCTTTATGATGTTTCGAGGAGTGCTAAAAACCGTCAATCAAAGTAAAAGAGTTGGAACCTTAAAAAAGTTGTCGACTCCTGTTTAAATTCATCTCACTTAAGAAGAATGTTTAAATAACTCTGAACGATGGATGCACTCTTCGAAATCCAATAGAGGAAGATACACAAAAAATATCTTCCTTCTTTTATGAAGTTCGGGAGCGGTAGGAGAGTATTCCACTCTTGCTGTGAAGCCAAAGGCGTGAGCCATGGTGGAGCGTGTGGAAGTAAGAATGTTGGCACAAGTAACCGCAAGCAAGGTGAGATCCCTTGCCGCCGAAAAACTAAGGTTTCCTGGGCAATGACGATCATCCCAGGGTTAGTCGGGTCCTAAGGTAATGGCGAAAGCCGCAGCCGATGGACAGTGGGTTAATATTCCCACACTTCTGTAATATTCGATGGAGTGACGAAGGATAGTAGCGTGAGCCGGTTATTGGATTCCGGTGGGCATATCGAAGGTGGGGCGCAGGTAAATCCGTGCCCCTAGCTTAAATGCTGAACTAACAGGTACGACCCGATAGCTGGTACGCCAGCGGTAAGTCACGTGAGCATGCTTCCGAGAAAAGCTTCTAAGATTAGTATTATAGAACCCGTACCGTAAACCGACACAGGTAGTTAGGTCGAGTAGACCAAGGCGAACGAGTGAGAGATCCCCAAGGAACTCGGCAAACAAGCAGCCGTAACTTCGGAATAAGGCTTCCCCCCATAATGGTGGATTTAATGTATTTATATGTTGAATTCACCATTATGGGGGGCGCAGCGAAAGATTTCCTGGCAACTGTTTATCAAAAACACAGCTCCCTGCGAACTCGTAAGAGTATGTATAGGGGGTGACACCTGACCAATGCCAGAAGGTTAATTACGGGTGGTGCGATTATATCAAGCTGACCTGTACAAGCCCTGGTGAATGTCGGCCGTAACTATAACGGTCCTAAGGTTCTGGGTTTTTCTTTTCGGAGAAGAACCTAGAACGGACTAGGACCGCGTATAGAAAACGATAAACAATTAAATACAATAATCATTTACATTTCAAGCTACCTACCATGTCGTAATACATGGATAGTCCATTGTGATTAACGAGAGACCAACGTCACAGACCCGAACTTCGCAAGGAGAGGGTTAAGAGAGAGTCCAACTGAGAGGAATAGTTGAGCGAAATTCCTTGTCGGGTAAGTTCCGACGCGCACGAATGGTGTAATGACTGGGAAGCTGTCTCGGGGATTTGCTCGGTGAAAATACAATACCGGTGAAGATGCCGGTTACCTGCAGTTAGACGAAAAGACCCCGGAAGCTTTACTATAGTTTGGTATTGGGTATGTTTGTGTAATACGTAGCATAGGAAGGAGACTTTGAAGCGCCGATTTCGGTCCGCGTGGAGTCGTCAGTGAAATACTTCTTTTTACATGGGCATACTCTAACAACAGCGGAAAAAACGCCGTTGGACAGTGCCTGATTGGTAGTTTTACTGGGGCGGTATCCTCCTAAAGAGTAACGGAGGAGTTCAAAGGTCAGCTAGGCGCGAATGGAAACCGTGCCGATAGTGCAATGGCATAAGCTGGCTTGACTGTAAGGGGGCCATCCCGAGCAGGTGCGAAAGCAGAACATAGTGAACCGACAATTCGCATTAGATGCGGTTGAAGATTAACGGATAGAAGCTACTCCGGGGATAACAGGCTAGTTCCGCCTAAGAGTTCATATCGACGGCGGAGTTCGGCACCTCGATGTCGGCTCACCTTATCCCGGGGCTGGAGAAGGTCCCAAGGGTATGGCTGTTCGCCATTTAAAAAGGTACGCGAGCTGGGTTCAGACCGTCCTGTAATGAAATAGATTTATCTAGATCATTGCAGGACCCGTCTGAATCCCGAGGAAATTTTTGTTCATTTTTTACAATAAAATGAACAGCAGAATAATTCTGTTTTAGTCTTTTCGTTTAAAATGTATACAAGTGATCCTGCAATTTCACTTGTATATAAAAGATATAGTTTGTTCGTGCTAAGGCTTAGAACAAACAAAGTGAGAACCATCTTATTACGGCGGTCTTCAGTGGCGACATTGAATGACATGCTCAACTAATATCGGTAAAACCCACAATAGAAATTATTGGGGGCAATACCGAGGGAAGGGTAGTAATACCCACCCGTAGAGACTACACGTTGAGGTGCTCGCAATTTACTTTGCTGAGTACAAGATATAGTCCGTTCCATACAGTAATGTGTGAAAAGAAGCGTAAGACAGGTTGGTCTCCTATCTACTGCAGGCGTTGATATTTGAGGAAATTCGCTCCTAGTACGAGAGGACCGGAGTGAACGAACCTCTGGTGTACGGGCTCTAGCGCCAGCTGGACCGCCCGGTAGCTATGTTCGGAATGGATAACCGCTGAAAGCATCTAAGCGGGAAGCCAGTTCCAAGATTAGATATCGTTTGAGGGCCGTGAGAGATGATCACGTTGATAGGCACTAAGTGGAAGCGTAGTAATATGTTGAGCTGAGGTGTACTAATTGCCCGATTCCTATTAGGAAATCTGGAAATCATACAGAAATAATTTGTTCGAGTCCACTGTCTTGGTGGTTTGTCGCAGGGGTCACACCTCTTCCCATTCCGACCAGAGAAGTTAAGACCTGTAGAACCGATGATACTCAGTTTTCTGGGGAAAGTAGGTAGCTGCCAGGACTGTGGACTTGAATAAGTTTCATAAAAAAGCACCCGAAAGGGTGCTTTTTTGCTTTTCATTATTGGAAATAATCCTTACGCAGTAAGGATTTGTTGACGATTCGGAATTTAAAGAGTAGTGTATAAAAAAAACTTGCACACATGAAAGAGTCCAACAATCGTTCTGTCCTCCTCAGAGTAGGGCAAGAAATCTTGATGACGAAAGATTTGTCAATAAGAATACTGCAGTATCAAAAAATTCTTATTCGCCAGCCGTTTTCTGACTGCGAAAATTTCAGGTATTATTTTCAGGAATTGATTGAAGATATTGTGTTGCATCCACGCAACTACGACCTTGTCTCAATGCTTGGGAAATATGTCAATGCACTCACTGCTCGACTGTACCGTCTTTTGACAGCGAAAACGCCAAAAATCGCAATGATTGGCGGAGTATATCGTTTTTTGGCAAGTGTGGGATATACGCATGCCGTGTATGTCACCCTTTGTTCTGTTGAAAAACGAAATCCGGGAACCGTTGCCGATACGCTGCTTTCTTCTACGTATTCTTCCTATATCAGCAAGAATCTGCAGACAACAGCAGACCTCTTCTATGGTTTTTATGAGAAGACTCTTGTTGATATTGAGAGCGCGCCGCCCGCGTGTCTGGAGCATGTTCTCGAAGAAGTATTGCAGTTTCAGGAGATTGCCAACTGTTTTGTTTTGATGCCGGAGTTACAGATATACTGCGAGAACATTCAAGAAATTCTTGTTAAGCAAATACATTTTCTTTCTTTTGAAAACTTGAAATTGGAAGAGCTGTATGCGCTGAAAGAGGTAATGGATGTGGGGTTAGATAAAAACCTTTTTGGAAAAGAAAAAGAAACGGTATATCACTGCAGACAAATGGTCATTTCATTTATCGGTCTCGATGAACAAAAGAGAGACGAACTGTAATCTTAAAAAAGCCCGCGCTTTATAGTGCGGGCTTTTTACTATAGAATAGGGGGAATGAATTGGGCAGAACGTCGTAAACTTACCTATATCGCGCTGGTGTTTTTAGTGCTCGGGCTTATTGCCTATGGGATCTTCCGACAAATCACTTCGGTTACGCCAACATGTTATGATCTCCGCCGAAACGGCGACGAGAAGGGAGTAGACTGCGGAGGCACGTGCTTGCAGTACTGTCCTAACGAACTTGCGAATCCGAAAGTTCGCTGGGTACGAACATTCCAGATGACAAGCACTGTTGCACAGTCTATTGCGTATATTGAGCACAACAACGCTACTGCGGGTGCACAGCTCGTAGGGTATACCTTCAAGCTCTATGACGAAAAAAATACGCTTATTATCGAACGAAAGGGAACAACATTCCTCGGCCCCATGGGGCGCACTGCAATAGTGGAGACATTGATACCAACCGGAAACGTGACAGTTGCCCGCACCACACTTACGTTTACCGACCCTATTGTATGGGAGAAGATTCCGAGCAGCTATTCCCAGGTCGTGGTAAAGACCGATCGCACATTGATCGAGCCGGCAGAAACAGGAACACGCTTGATTGCAACGCTTGAAAATACTGCGCGCTATAATTTTTCCAATGTAGATGTTGTCGCTATTCTCTACGACAGGGAAGACAACGCTATTACTGCTTCAAAAGTTCTGGTGCCACAATTACCGGCACTGGCAACGCAAACAGTAAACTTCACCTGGCCGTTCGCTCTCCCTCGGGAGGCATTCCGCACTGAAATTGTCGTCCGGTTTAATCCGTTTACTGCACAGACGCTATGATGGGGAAACTGACACGAGGCTTTGACTGGGTGCTGGTTGGGGCCATTGTGCCCATAGCCCTTGGCGGACTTGCCACTATGACCTCCTTTGAGGGTAATAGCGGGCTTTTTGTGCGACAGCTCATATGGCTCTTGGTGGGAATCGGCATCATGTTTGTGATTGCAAAAATTGATGTGCGGTTTTTGCGCGACTCGCGCTACATCACGCTGTTTTACGGCATTGCACTTTCTTTGCTGGTGCTCGTCCTTTTGATAGGAAAGACAGTGAAAGGTTCAACGAGCTGGTTTGATTTTGGAGGAGTGTCCTTTCAGCCGACAGACTTGGTGAAGCTTTTGGTGATTGCAATCTTGGCAAAATATTTCTCACGCCGCCATGTTGAAATTGCGCGCATCAAGCACCTGCTTATCTCCGCGCTCTACGCAGCCCTTCCTATCGCGCTGATTATGCTCCAGCCGGACTTTGGATCGGCAATGGTGATTGCGGGGCTGTGGCTTGGCATGGCGCTTGTAGCGGGCATTTCAAAGCGGCACATTCTTATTGTGCTCGGAGCGACCGCAGTTGCGTTTGCGATAGCGTGGATATTTTTGTTCAAGCCGTATCAAAAGGCCCGCATTGAAACATTCATCAATCCCACCGCAGATATTCGGGGAAGCGGGTACAATGCGTACCAATCTGTCATTGCAGTAGGTTCCGGCGGAGTGCTTGGAAAAGGATTGGGCTACGGCACGCAAAGCCGCCTGAACTATTTGCCGGAATACGAAACAGACTTTATCTTTGCGGCCTTTGCGGAAGAATGGGGTTTTATTGGAGGGCTTATTATTGTCGCTGCGTTTTGCGTATTGTTGTGGCGGCTGGTCTTGCACGCCATGCGTGGAGCATCGAACTTTGAAACACTCTTTTGCGTGGGCTTTGCATTGATGATATTTGGGCACGTCATCGTCAACATCGGCATGAATATCGGCATTATGCCGGTGACGGGAATTCCGCTGCCGTTTATGAGCTATGGAGGATCGCACCTCTTGGGGGAGTTCATTGGCCTTGGTATAGTGATGAGTATGGCGCGGTTTGAGCGGGGAATGCACCCCGATGATATCCATAACGAATTTCTCGGATATGCATAGCAATTTCAATACATTTCTTTTTAGTTTGATCAATGATGGAGCGGGGTACTACACGGTGCTTGATTTTATTTTTGTGCTTTTGACCTCGTACATCATGTACACGGTCTTTTTTGTTCTTGCAGTGTATATTGGTATTTATACTCCTCTGAAAATGCCAAAGGGGCCGCTGCGACAACAATCACTGCTGCGGGCAATTGAAATTACTGTTGCCCTTGTTAGCACATTTGTCATTACAAAAATAATCAAGATTGCTATTGCGCACCCGCGTCCGTTTGAAGTATTTGCGGATGTTACCGTACTTGCCCCAATTCAGGGAGGTACATCATTTCCTTCCGGTCACTCATCGCTCACAATGGCGCTTGCAACGGCCATGTATTTTTATTATCCGCGCTTAGGAAAACTATTGTTTGCTTTTGCATTTGTTGTAGGGCTCTCGCGCATTTTTGTCGGCGTGCACTATCCGCTGGATGTGGGAGCGGGGATGCTGCTCGGCTATATAGTGGCAAAGGGTATTCACACACTATTAAAATTTGTCAAAATTGCTCCTGACCCTAAAAAGGGCTAGAATATGCCCACTATGTTAAAACGAAGAATTCTTGCACTGGTTGTATTGGTACTCGGTCTCGCTCTTGGACTTCTGGTTGTGCGCTCTTCACAGCCTAATCCTCCCGCTTTTTTGGCGAAATACCCGTTTCATCTCGGTCTTGACCTCTCAGGAGGAAGTCACCTTTTGTATAAGGCGGATATTAGTACTATTCCTGCTGGAACGATCGATGACTCAATGGATGCGCTTCGCGATGTAATTGAGCGTCGAGTGAATGCATTTGGCGTAGGGGAGCCGGTGGTGACAGTACAGACCAGTACACTCACTGCAGACAAAGAATACCGTCTTTCAGTTGAGCTTCCTGGTGTTACCGATGTGGCAGAGGCGATTGAGATGATTGGACAGACTCCGTACTTGGAATTCCGCACTCAGAGTGACGAACTTCCTGAAGACGCCATGCAAAAAGCAGTGGTCGACGAAAACGGTATGGCAACAGTAGTGGTAGACCCGGACGCTATGTTTGTACCAACTGACCTTACTGGAAAATACCTTAAGCGCGCGAGCATTTTCTTTAATCCGACTTCAGGCAAGCCTGAAATAAGTTTGGAGTTCAATGATCAGGGGGCAGTACTCTTTGAGCAAATTACCGGCGACAATATCGGAAAGGTTGTAGCAATCTATCTCGATGGCTCTGTTATTTCGGCACCTGTTGTACAAGGCGCAATCAGCGGGGGACAAGCGCAGATTACCGGCGACTTTACGCCAAACGAAGCAAAAGAATTGGTGGGCCGTTTGAACTCAGGCGCGCTCCCTGTACCAATTAGCCTTATCTCAACTCAGACCGTGGGAGCAACACTAGGGACTGACGCTATTGTTTCTGGTATACAGGCTGCATTTATTGGCTTTATTATTGTCGCCCTCTTCCTTATCCTGTGGTATCGATTGCCGGGGTTGGTGGCAGTCTTGGCGCTTGGAATTTATGTAGTGATGACGCTCACCCTCTACAAGCTTATTCCAGTGACACTTACGGCAGCCGGAATTGCAGGCTTCATTATTTCAATCGGTATTGCGGTGGATGCAAATATTCTTATCTTCGAGCGCTTCCGCGAAGAGCGCGCTCGAGGCAAGAAAAATGCCGATGCGCTTGACGACGGTTTTGCGCGGGCATGGCACTCTATCCGCGACGCAAACATTGCGGCAGTAATCATTGCTGTTATCTTATTCTGGTTTGGATCATCGTTGATCAAGGGATTTGCGCTCACGCTCGGCCTCGGTGTCGTGGTAAGCCTTATCAGTGCAATCACTATTACCAAACTCTTTCTCTCTGCGCTTCCAAAAATGGAGGACAGTCGAATCGGTCGGTTTCTCTTTAGTAGCGGCGTTCGGTCATAATCAATTCAGTTTTTATCATGTTTATCATTCAATACAGAACATTTTTCATTTGGCTCTCAGTTGCACTGTGCACGATTTCACTCGCTGCGGTTGCAATGTTCGGCCTTCCGCTTGGCATTGATTTCAAGGGGGGATCATCTATTGAGCTTGCGTACAGCACTCCTCGCCCTGAAGTTTCAGTTATTCACTCCGCACTTACTACTGCTGGATATGAAGATGCAGTAGTACAGCCAGTAGGTGACGACAGTATTGTCATTAAAAGCAGCGAACTGAGCGAAGAAGAGCGCGCGGCAATTGTAGAAGCAGTGGGAACAACTGGCAGCGTTGAACAGCGTGGATTTACCACTATCGGCCCGTCAGTGGGAGCGGAGCTTAAGAATAAAGCGATTCTTTCAATCGTTCTGGTACTCATCGCAATTATTTTCTTTGTTGCCTATGCATTTCGAAAAGTTTCCGAGCCAGTTTCCTCATGGAAGTTTGGACTTGCGGTGATAATTGCTTTGATTCACGATATTATTATTCCGCTTGGCGCATTTGCAATCATTTCGCATATTACCGGTGCCGAGCTCGATACATTGTTTATTGTTGCATTGCTTACAACGCTTGCACTCTCAATTTCAGACACGATTGTTGTGTTTGACCGTGTGCGCGAACATTTGGGCAGCGACAAAAAACAGCCGTTTCCCGAGCTTGTAGGAGAGAGTCTTAGAGAAACATTTGGGCGCTCTATCAATACATCCTTGATGGTGTTGGTGATGATTGTTGCGCTTGCAGTGTTTGGTCCTGCAAGTACACAGCTCTTCGCAACCATTCTCGCTATCGGAACATTCTTCGGTATTTACTCTTCAATTTTCTTGGCGAGCCCTATCCTAGTGATGATGGAGCAGTCTCAAAAGAAGGAAAAAAGCGAAAAATAGCCATTTCAGAAGGACGGTCCTTCTGAAATCCCCCTAGCAAGGACCGTCCTTGCTAGGGGGATTTTTGCTTCTTTGCGGGTTTTGGTGCGCGTGCTATGCTGACTATATGACATGGATAATAATTGCAATTGTAGCTGTTCTGGTACTGTGGTTTATCATTACCTATAACGGTTTTGTCACCATTCGAAATCGCGTAGAAGAAGCGTGGGCTGATATTGAGGTTCAGCTTAAGCGCCGCTATGACTTGATTCCCAACCTTATCAATACCGTCAAAGGATATGCCGCCCATGAAGCGAGTGTGTTCGAAAAGGTGACAGCAGCGCGATCGACTGCAATGCAGGCAGGAACTGCGGCCGAGCATTCAAAGGCAGAAGGGGAGCTTTCTGGAACACTCAAGAGCCTCTTCGCGATTGCAGAGGCATACCCGGACCTCAAGGCGAACACCAACTTCCTTGAACTCCAGCGCGAGCTCTCTGACACTGAAAACAAGATTCAGGCAGCACGCCGCTTTTACAACGGCAATGTGCGCGACTACAACACCAAGCTTGAAACAGCGCCTTCAAACGTTGTGGGCAAGATGTTTTCATTCACTTCAAAAGAATACTTTGATATTCCGGACGATGGAGTTGAATCAAAGCCAGTGGAAGTGAAGTTCTAATTCAATTTACTCAATGGCTACAATCTATACGCACAAAGCTGAAAATGTCACAAAAACATGGCTCCTTGTCGGAGTGTTTGTGGCAGTTGTGCTCGCCATTGGATATTTCTTGGCAGCGTACTACAACAACCCCGGCATCGTAACGATTGCAATCATCTTCGCAGTGGTGATGAATATCACGAGCTACTGGTTTTCTGACAAAATTGCGCTCCGCCTTGCGCATGCGGTGCCGGCTCGAGTGGAGCAGTATCCGGAGCTTCACCGCATTGTCGAAAACCTCTCTATCACGGCCGGCCTTCCAAAGCCTGGTGTATATATTATTCCTGATGCTGCGCCAAATGCCTTTGCCACAGGCCGAAATGCAAAGCACGCTTCAGTTGCAGTGACAGAAGGCTTGCTCGCACTGCTTGAAAGAAATGAGCTTGAAGGGGTGATTGCGCATGAGCTTGCACACATCGGCAACAAAGACATTTTGCTCCAAAGTATGGTTGCGGTACTTGTTGGATTTATTTCTATTATTGCGGATATGGTCTCACGAAGCTTATTGTTCGGTGGCATGTCTAATAACCATGGCGACAGCGACAACAAGGGCGCAAATATTATTGCGATCATCGGTATTATTTTTGTCATCCTCTCGCCGATCATTGCGATGATGATACAGCTTGCTATCTCACGCCGTCGCGAATATTTAGCTGACGCAACAGGAGCACTGCTTACGCGCTATCCTGAAGGCTTGGCAAATGCACTTGCAAAGATTTCAAGCTATGGCAGGCCTATGGCAAATGCAACGAATGCAACCGCGCACATGTATATCAGTAACCCGTTTGGCGGAAAGGCTGCAAGCGGTATTGCGCACTTGTTCATGACACATCCACCGGCTGAGAAACGCATTGCTCGCTTACACGAAATGGCGCAGTAAAAATGAAAAACCGCGGATTCACTTTAATCGAACTCCTTGTCGTTATTGCAGTTATTGGCATTCTTGCATCAGTGGTGATGGCAAGTTTAAACAGTGCTCGAGTGAAAGCCCGAAACGCGCGAAGGACAAGCGATATAAAACAACTATCGAATGCATTTCATCTAGGGCTTGATGGAACCGGGTCACTTCCAAGCAGTAATGGCACGTGGGCATGCGTCAGTGCAACGTGTTATGACGGATGGAGCGTACAAGCCCCTGTTGCTGCAGTCGATACCTATCTCGCACCATATCTTCCTACAAAGCCATCGGACCCAGTGGGAGGGTCCCGCGGATATGGCGGGTATTTATATCTTAGTGCTTGGGTAGGGAGCGTTCGCTATAACGGACTCACCTATCCTGCAGGAGCATACCTTTATTGGAATGTTGAGATGCCTGCAACAGAAAGTTCATGCGCTCCAGGTGGAATTTTGAGCTTTGGCACAAGCGGAACCTATGCCTCTTGTATGCTCCAACTTAATACATAGTTGCGAAATCTCTCTGAGCAAGTAGAATCTAGAACACGGAGGATTCGCATAGCGGTCTAGTGCACCATGTTGGAAACGTGGCAGGGTAGTAATGCCCTCGGGAGTTCGAATCTCCCATCCTCCGCAAAAATAGGAAGTCATCAAAGATGACGACCATATTTTTGCGCAGTGCATTATAAGGAGCCTTAACGACTATATAATGCCTCCGCAAAGCCTGAGCGATTCGAATCCCGTACCTTCTGTTATAATAAGGTAATGAAAAACCGCGGGTTTACCCTCATTGAACTTTTGGTAGTCATCGCGGTGATCGGCATTTTGGCAAGTGTTGTGATGGCAAGTTTAAACTCTGCGAGAGTGAAGGCCCGTAATGCTCGCCGAAGCAGCGACATCAAGCAGCTCTACAATGCCTTTCAGCTTGGTCTTGATACTACAGGAGCGCTTCCTAATAATGGAGCAGCATGGTCATGTGTGAGCGCAACGTGCTATGAAGGGTGGAGTGGTAACACAGCGCACGCAACAGTGGATGCATATCTTGCACCGTATCTTCCCAGCAAGCCGTCCGACCCAGTTGGCGGAAGTCGGGGGCATGGAGGATATCTTTATAATGTTGCATGGCCCGGGAGTGTTGCATATGACGGCTACACATTTCCTGCAGGATCATATATCTACTGGCTCCCTGAAGCTCCGCTCGGGCCCAACTCATGCGCACCAGGGCGATTGTTGGCAGTTGCTTCGGGTGGTAACTACGCAGCATGCATGCTCCAGCTAGATCGCTAATTATTTCTCCACAAAAAAACTAAAAAATCCTTTAGTAATATATGCAAATGTTGTAAAATAGAGCTATCTATTAGCTCGATGCAATACCACTTTTTTAAAAAACTTTTTTATGCACTGAGTATTCTCGCGATAGTATTTTCCGCAACTTCGCCTGTTGTTTTTGCGGCTCCGGGCGTACCAAACATTGTCAACTATCAAGGAAGGCTTACTGATAATGCAGGCAGACTTCTTGGTGGAAGCGGCACCAATTATTATTTTCGTTTTTCATTGTGGACTACTCCTACGGTAGGAGGCGGAAGCAAGCTGTGGCCTGCTGGCCAGCCGGGCACGGTAACTACAAACGTTGTCGATGGGGTGTTTAATGTAAACATTGGCGACACCGTAAACGGCTATCCTGATGCGCTCGATTACAATTTCAACGATAGTGATGCGGTGTACCTACAAATCGAAGTATCAAGCAACGGATCTTCATTTGAAACACTTGGTCCTCGCCAGCGCATCGTTTCGAGTGGGTACGCGATTAATGCGCAGACGGTCGCTGGTCTTGCTCCCGGAACTAGTGCAAACAATATCCTCACGCTCGGCGCAGACGGAGAGATAGTGCTTTCAAGCACTGGCGTTTCAACGCTTGGGGATATTGCTGCGGGAGTCATTTCAGCCGGTACATGGAATGGGTCTGCTATTGAAGACACATATTTTGTGAAGACAGGAGATTGGACGGGGTTGTTTGACGGAAACGAGGGAAGCTATTATTTGGACGCAAACAATCTCACAAACTTTGATACACGCATTGCAACCGCAGTCGCAAGCCTCACCACCGACGACATCGCAGAGGGCGACAACAATTTTTATTTCAGCAACACGCTTGCGCGCGGAGCGCTTTCGGCGGGGAGTGGTATAACGTATGACAACACGAGTGGCGTCATTTCAAACAGTGGAGCGCTTTCATTCAATACGCGAACAGGGGACATCACGCTTGTTTCCGGCGACGTGACGGACGCGCTCGGCTTTGCGCCAATGAACCCATCAGGAACGACGGCGCAGTATTTCCGGGGAAACGGCACGCTTGCAACATTTCCAACAACAGTGTCATCGTTTACTAACGATAGCGGGTTTATAACAGGCAACCAAACGATTACTCTTTCAGGAGATATTTCAGGGTCGGGCACCACCGCAATCACTACTGCCATAGGTGCAGGGAAGGTGACCAATACCATGCTGGCAGGCTCTATTGCAGCATCAAAACTTGTTGGTACTGATATTGTCACTGTTGGGACAATCGGGGCGGGTACATGGAATGGCACAGTAATTACTCCTGCATATGGTGGAACAGGAGTGAGCACTATTACGGGAATCGTAAAAGGAAACGGTACCTCGGCATTTACGGCTGCAGTTGCCGGTACAGACTATGAAGTCCCTTTGACATTTTCGACCGGGCTCACGCGCTCTACAAATACAATAACAATTGATAACACTGTGGTGACCCTGACAGGGAGCCAGGCACTTTCGAATAAGACTGGGAATATTTCACAGTGGACCAACGATGTCGGATATGCGACAGGGGGCGGAACTGCTTCTGGAACAAATACCGGAGACATTACGCTTGGAACAATTGGTTCATCTCCTAACACAAGCGGCGCAAGCCTGGTAGGGCAAGTACTGACCTTGCAGCCCGCAGATGCAACGCGCGGAGGAGTGTTGACGGCAACGGCACAGGAGATTTTAGGAGAAAAAAAATTCCTCAATCGAATCGTCATTGAAAAGTCAGTCGACTCGTCTTTTATTGCAAACTCTACAACCGGGCGCTCGGTGGCAGTGGTGTCTGGCGCATTGAAGTCATCGTTTCTTTTTGATAACGGCGGGCCTTTCTCAATTCAAACCAATACAAAAGCAAATGTTAACAACGGAACGCCGAGCGGTGTTTCACTTCTTGAGCTCAGTGCCACAGGGGATATGTCAATCGGTACGACTACTGCAGCTGACCAGCCGCGCCTCGATGTTCTTGTAGCAACTGCAAGTATTACCACTGCAAGCCGTACTGTTATACGCGGACGCAACGCTGGCTCGTCATTTGTCACTTCAGGACAAGCAAAGACAAACTATATCGCCGAGTTTATCAATACTGCCACTCGAAGTACCGGTGCAAACAATCTTACCAATGTGGCGCTCTATGCTTCTGCAAGCGGGGCACAGGTAAACTACGCGGGTATTTTTGCGGCAGGGAATGTGGGTATTGGGGATGTGACCCCGGACTACACGCTCGACGTGAAGGGGACAATTTGTCAGGACACTGATTCAGACGAAACCTGTGACGGGTCGGTTACTTCTGATGCGCGATTAAAAACAAATATCGAAACTATTCCTTCGGCCCTTGAAAAAATCAGACAGCTTCGAGGGGTGTACTTTGATTGGGACGAAACGAACAGCCATACGGCATTTCTTGGACGCGGGACTCGGCAGGTAGGAGTAATCGCGCAGGAAATCGAAGCGGTATTTCCTTCGCTTATTTATCGAGACAGCAGCGGGTATCGAATGGTCGACTATCAAAAACTCACCGGGCCGTTGATTGAGGCGGTAAAAGAGCTTGATATACAGGTCCAAGCAATTCCTGTATATGAAGACGAAACATTCACAGAAAAAATTGCTGACTTTTTGCGAGGTATTGCCGAGCGCGGAGAAGCGATTATCGATACGGTCCGCGCAAAGAAATTGTGCGCAGAAGACGTGTGCATCAACCGCGACCAGCTCCAAGAGATGATTGAGTACATCAACAACCAACAAGAACAGTCTTCCGGAGGATCTTCATCGAATCCTCCAGTAGATGAAGAAATTCCGCCAGGCGATGCAGAGCCTGAAGGAGATACTGTGCCGGAAGGGGGAGAAGATACTCCGCCTGCTGAAGAAGAGCTGGTACTGGAAGAAACACCCGAACCCGAACCTGTTCCCGAAGAAAGTCCTGAACCAGAACCTGAATCACCTCCAGTCGAATAATGACTTCCTTTCCGTATAAAAAAAGTATCATAGCGTTTGCCTTAAGCATATCTCTTGGAGTACTGATGCATCCCGAGAATGGCTTTGGTATTACGCCAACCTCTTCAAGTTACACTGTACATAACCCGGTCATTACCAGTGGCTTTGCCTCAATGGCATCCGGAAATTTTGGATTAGGCCAGTCATTTGGTCAATCGGTTATCGGCAAGTCGCTTTCATCATCATTTGCAGTGTGGAGCGGATTTCAATATTTTGCCAGTGCGGGAACATTCACCCTTTCCGGGGTGGGGGGATCAAGTCAGGCGCAACTTTCTTGGACAATACCCGAGGTATTTAACGGAGCAGTTATTTCCGGGTATGAAGTGGGAATCGGGACAACATCGGGCTCGTATACGTTTCAGGATGTTGGGAATGTCACTTCGTTTACAAAAACAGGGCTCAATAACAATACGCCGTACTATTTTTTAGTGAAAGCGCACACTGCTTCAGGTGCACCATTGTCGTTTTCCAATGAAGTGAGTATTACTCCAACAGGAACTATTACCCCGCCAGGCGGCGGTGGTGGTGGAGGGGGAGGAGGCAGTTCAACGGGGACGGGGAGCGTTATTGTTTCAGGAATCGCATATCCGGGAGCGACAGTCGTTATTCTTAAAGACGGCAAGATTGAAACACAAACCACTGCCGACCCCGGAGGCGCATTTAACGTGCTTCTCTCAAGCCTTCGCGCAACCCACTATGCAATCGGCGTGTATGCCGAGGATACTGCAGGAAGAAAATCTCCTCCATACAGTTTTCCGGTCACGCTTGCAGACCAAGTCACAATTACTATTGCCAACGTATTTCTTGCGCCAACTATCGGCGTTGATAAGTCGGTCGTTGCGCAAGGAGAGCCGATTGGAATTTTCGGTTCTTCCGCACCTAATACGCAGGTGAATATTTATGTGCACTCCGCGCAAGAGTTTGTGGAGAAGGTGACTTCAACTACCACCGGTGCGTGGTTTAAGCAGTTCGACACCACCTTTCTTGAAATAGGAGACCATAGTACATTTTCTCGCGCTGTGCTTTCTGACCAAGTAACGAATACCAGTGTGACAGTACCGTTCGTTGTGGGTACAACATCAGTTCCGATAGAGACGCTCGGTCGGAGCGACTTGAACAACGACGGGCGCGTGAACATTACCGACTTTTCCATGCTCTTGTACTATTGGCAAGGAACCCCGCCGCCCGGTTCAAAGGTGGATATTATAAAAGACGGCATTGTTAACAGTACAGACCTCTCAATCATGCTCTATGATTGGACTGGATAAAATTATGAAAATACTTTTGCAAAAAATTATCAGTACAATTATTTTTAGTGTATCTCTCTGCGTTCTTTTCGCAACGCCAAGCAGTGCTGCCACCCTTTCAGCAAGTGCGGCCCAACAGCAAGTGTATGCGGGAGATACGTTTGCAGTGGAATGGTTTCTCGATACAGAAAATCAATCAATCAATTTGATTGACGCAGTGCTAACGTATTCATCAGAAACACTAGAAGTCATTGAACTCTCAACGGGTGTTTCCTCGTTTACGCTGTGGCCAAACCAGCCATATGTTCTCCGTGCTGGAACTATTAGCCTTACCGGAGGTATCCCTGCCGGAATTACAGGCGCGCGCGTGCGAGTACTGCGCACCGTATTTCGCGCAACTGCTCCCGGAACTGCGACCATTGCCACCGCAGCTCCTTCACAGGTACTGCTTAACGACGGAATTGCAAGTGCACGGCCTCTTGGTGTGACACCTGTGGTTTTTGAAGTACTGCCGGGCGACAGCGCGCCGTACAGCATCTACTCAACCACGCATCCGCTGGAAAACGTCTGGTACAAAAATACGCATGTGGAAATTGATTTTACACAAATAAAGGGAGAAGAATACAGCTACAGCTTCAGCACAAATGCAGAACTTATTCCCGACGCTGTGCCGGACAAAGCAAGGACGCCGATTGTGTACGACAATATGCCAGACGGCGTGTATTACTTTACCCTGGCAAGCCGCTCTGGTGGCGGAGCGTGGCACGAAGCGCGCGTTTTTCGCGTACAGATCGATACCCAAGCTCCCGAATTTATTGATGCAAACATAGCGACAGATGAATCTCTGTTTGAAGGAAAAGCATTTGCAACATTTGCGGCAGTGGATAAGACTTCCGGTATTGAAAAGTATGCAATAAAGAGCGGATGGTTTGGAACGTATAAGACTGCGACAACACCGTTTGAACTTCGCCGGCCGATTGTGGGAGATACGACATACATCCGTGCAATTGATAGGGCAGGAAATGTACAAACAACTGCGATCAATTTCCCTGGATACAGTAGACCGTTGTATGCGTATGTTGTTATACTATTGATACTAATAATTGTCGCTCTACGAATTCGACGAATACATTCATGAAAAAAATTACGTTCTCTTTTTTGATAGTTCTTATTGCATGGTTTTGTGCAAGCGCTCCTGCAACAGCAGCTACGCTTGTTGTGACTCCTCCGAGCGCGAGTGTTACCGAGGGTTCGACATTCTCCGTGAGCGTGCGAACTGATACGCAAGGACAGTCAGTCAATGTTGCCGAAGCGACTGTCGGGTTTTCAACAGACACCCTTGAAATAGTGAGCGTCAGTCCCGGCGCTACGTTTACCCTTCAGACCCCTGGCTCGCCAAGTAAAACCGCATCAACGGCGTACTTTTCTGCGGGGATTCCTTCGGGCTACAACGGCTCGGCCGGGATGCTGGGCCGTATTACCTTCCGCGCAAAAAAGGCAGGGAAAGCAACAATCAGCGTAACGTCCGGGAAAGTACTATTGAATGATGGAAATGCAACAAATGCGCTCAATGGAACTTCTGGTTCCGTAATCACTATCACGCCAAAACCGGCTGTTGAACCGACAACTCCTATTAAAGAACCAGAAACCGCTGTTGTACCTCCTTCAATAGAAACACAGCCAGTAGTGGAAATGCCGATTGTTGTTACTCCAACGCCTGTTCCAGAACCTGCGACCACGACTATTAGAACAAAAGATCTCTTCACTCTTATTTACATACTGATCGGCATTATCTTTATCCTTCTCGGGGTAATAATCGCACTCATTGCCGTGATTGCTCATAGAAAACCACTACCTCCCGTTGTACGAAAACCTCGCGCGAAAAAAGCAAAAGAAGAAGTACGGCTTTCGGATATCTAATATGAAGAACCGAGGATTCACTCTTATCGAACTTTTGGTGGTAATCGCAATCATCGGTATCTTGGCGTCAGTTGTTTTAGCTTCTCTTAACAGTGCAAGGAAAAAAGCGCAAGACACAAAAATCAGAGCAGAGCTAAAGCAGTTAGCAACTGCCCTTGAATTCTATTTTGATAAATACGGTACCTATGTTGTTGCTGCTAGTGGGTGGAATGACTGTGGATGCGGGTATGTGACAAGCGATGCTGGACCAAGTGGAAGGACGATAGTACAAGCTCTTGTTGCAGAAGGATTCATGTCAACAGATTTTGATGAGCCGGGCGGCATCAATTATATGCTCTATAATTGCGGTACCGAGCGTTATGCGCTCTCTGCAACCTTAAACAACCCCACCGCACAGGATATTGCGTATGCTCAAACGACTTGTAATGCAACCGGAGGAAACGGCACCTATTCCCATTATGGGAAAAACTTTTCCATAGAAAAGCTCTAGAAAACTGCGCTATACTATATATATGAAAAAAACAATCACTTGGATTATTGTACTTTTGGCTATTGGGGCGGGAGCATTTTTGTACTTGACTCGACCGGTAAAGGTAGAGGATAGCAGCACTACAGCGGGAGTTGAATCCGAGCTTTCTGCGGACAATAAAAAGGGAGAAACACTCTATCGAATCAACAAAGAGCAGTCGACCGCAAAGTTCACGATTAAAGAAGATCTTCGCGGTGAGCCATTTACTGTTGTAGGAACAACCAATGATATAAGCGGGGATGTTGTTCTTAAGACGGAAGGAAAGGCAGAGCTTACGATTGGAACAATTCTTATCGACGTTCGCACCTTCAAAACTGACAATGCAAATCGGGACGGCGCAATCAATCGCCTCATTGTGCAGACCGGTACAGAGGGTCATGAATATGCAGTACTTACGAACACTTCTGTTTCCGGTCTTCCTGAAACGATTACTGTAGGCACCCCATTTACGTTTGAGGTAACAGGAGACCTAATGCTTGCAGGAATAAAGAAACCGGCAACCTTTGCAGTAACTGCAACACAGAACGAGGGTTCATTGTCGGGAACATTGAGCTCAACCTTGAAGCGCTCTGACTACAAACTCGTTATTCCGAACATTCCGTTTGTTGCAAATGTGTCTGACGACTTTGTTGTCAGCGCGGACTTTGTTGCAGTAGCGCAATAATACATAATGAAAAACCGAGGCTTCACCTTAATAGAGCTCCTTGTTGTTATTGCAGTGATTGGCATTTTAGCATCTGTTGTTTTAGCGAGCTTGAATAGTGCTCGCGTTAAGGCTCGTAATGTTCGTCGCAATGCGGACATCCGGGAATTGCAAAGTGCCTTTGCTTTGGCAGCAAGCGATACAGGATCGATGCCGAGCTCTGCCGGAAACTTTGAGGGGTGGGCATGCGTCAGTGCTACATGCTATCAAGGATGGAGTATATATAGTGCCAACAGCACAGTGGATACCTTTATCGCAACAACGATGCCGTCAAAACCTATTGACCCTCCGGGCGGTCGCGGATACGGCGGATATTTGTACCATAGTTCATCATTGGGAGCCACTAACTATGATGGAAGTGTTACCACTGCAGGCCCCGTATTACACTGGCTGTTGGAGCCACCCTACAAAGTTGGGATGTGTGGTGCCGGAAATGCAAACGCTGTAAATTCAAACTATGTCGCCTGTGTTATTTCGATAGGAAGATAATAAAAAAACCCACCGTTTGGCGGGTTTTTTTATTATTGGGTTTTGAAAGTAATAACAACAAGTTCAGGCGAATTGAATGTGCGGAATGGGGGACCGAATGTTCCAACTCCGCTCGTGGTCAAAACCTGCATGGTATTGAAGAGATTGAGTCCGTAATAATATGCTCCGTATATTGGGCGGACGACATAGGTCATTGGCCAAAACTGTCCGTTGTGGGTATGACCCGAAACCATAAGGTTCACTCCGGCATTTTCAGCTTCAGCCAGAGAAGTAGGCGGGTGATTGATAAGGATGGCAGTTTTATTTTTGTCGAGAGAAAGATTCTCTAAAGCACTGTTTGCAGCAGTCTTACTCTCTGCATTGGTACCATAATAGGTAAGGCCCGCAATCTGTACGCCCTTATGTTCAACCATTCTGTTATCAAGCACGGTTACGCCTGCATTTCGCACGGAGTTTACAAACATTTCATAATCGCCGTATGTTTCATGATTTCCTGGTGCGTAAAATACTGGAATTTTTTCTGCAAGGCGCTTCCAGGAAACAGTAATGGGAGCAGTTTCAACTCTCGGTCCGTCATAAAAGTCTCCGGCATGAAGGACGAGATCGGGGTTGAGCGTGAGAATGTTATTGATAACTTTATCGGAAAACTTGGCATGGTTTACTAGCCCGAAGTGCGTGTCAGAAACAAGCACTGCACGCACACCATTCCACTCTTGCGGCAGGTTCGCAAGTGTTACCGAATATTCGACCGTTACGAAAGAACGGGACTGAATAAGGCCTGTAATGCCAAGTAGTAGTGAGATGCTTAAAAAAGTAATTGGGATAAATAGTGGAAGTGCGGTTTTTGCAAGAGAAAAGCCAAGCATTACCACCGAAAGGGCAAGTCCTCCAAGAAAGAGATAAAACCCAAAGCCCGCAATAATATTTATTGCACTATAGAGGGTTGGATGAAGCGATTGAGCGCTTCGGCCCATTGTCATGCCAAGAATAAAGCCCCCAAGGACAAGGAGGCCAGACGCCATTGCAGCTTTTGACCAGGCAGGAGAAAGGCGAAATGCTACAGCGTACATTTTCCCTGAGAGAATAATAAGGCCGATAAATCCGGCGAATACCAAGATACCGAGGAGCATTTTTGTTGAAATCATGTGTGTCAGTATAGCAGGAAAAGGATGCGAAACAGCGTGATACAATGAAGCTATGGATACCTTTGGAGAGGCGTATAAGACCTTAAACACCAAGCAAAAGCAGGCGGTGGATGCTATTGAAGGGCCGGTCATGGTGATTGCGGGCCCGGGTACCGGCAAGACACAGGTTTTGAGCCTTCGCATTGCGAACATTTTAACCAAGACCGATACTCCGCCTGACGGCATACTGTGTCTGACATTTACCAATGCCGGCGTCAAAGCGATGCGCGAACGCTTGATGCGCTATATCGGACCCGCGGCCCTTCGTGTGAAGGTAAACACTTTTCATAGTTTCGCACTTTCTTTAATCGAAGAGTTTTATCACGCACTCGATTATGATATGGTGCCGATGCTTTTGGAAGACACCTCAACGGTGGCACTGTTTGACGAATTGCTTCACATGCGCGAGTGGCACCATGTGCGCCCCCGCTCGAACCCTTCGATGTACTTTCGCGATCTCAAATCCCTCATTTCAACTCTCAAGCGCGACCGTATTACCCCCGCTGCTTTTATTGAAAGCATAGAGCGCGAAATGGAGACACTGCGAAATGATCCTGCAAGCATCTCTTCTCGGGGAGAGACAAAGGGGCAGATAAAAAAAGACGTTGAAAAGAAATTGGAGAGCTTTGAGAGAAGTCTTGAAGCCGGAGCTTTTTATGCACTGTACGAAGAAGTGAAAAACGAACGCGGGCTGATTGACTACAATGATGTGTTGGAGCATTTGGTAAAGCTTGTGGAAGTATCAGACGATGTGCGAGACACGATTCGGGAGCGATACTTGTATGTATTGGTTGATGAGCACCAGGATTCAAGTGGTATTCAAAACGAATTCTTGCGGTTGGTATGGGCCGATACGGAACAACCAAACCTCTTTGTGGTGGGGGATGATAGGCAGCTGATTTATGGATTTGGCGGTGCATCGCTTTCGCACTTTGAAGCATTCACGCGCGGCTTCGGTGAAGTTGCGCTTATTACCCTTACCGAGAACTACCGCTCCACACAAACAGTATTGGATATGGCAGAGGCGCTCTTGCAGAGTGATATGGCCGAAGGCAAGCTTACGGGAAATACGCTTGAAGCTCACTCTCTGAAGCTGGTTGAAGCAAGCTATCCTCGTGACGAAATTATTCTCGCCGGCCTTTTCATGCAGGAAAAAATAGCAGCAGGGACAGACAGTAATGACTGTGCAATCTTGGTGCCCAAAAACCGCCAGGTAAAAAGTGCAATGCAAACGCTTCGCGATATGGGATTGCCGGTTGCTGCGAGTACAACATTGCAGTTGTTTGAGCTACCCGAAGCGCAGTCCTTGTTGAACGTGCTTCGCGTGGTTGCGAATCCGTTTGACAGTGTTTCACTGGTCCATTCGCTCCTTGACCCGCTCTCGAGCATCCCACCCCTGATTGCACACCGCTTTCTTTCTGCTCACAAAAAACCAACACTTGAAACACTCCTTCAGTCTGAAGATGAACCAGTACACAAATGGGCGATGAGCATTTCTGTATGGCTTTCTGTTGCACAGACAACAGACGCATACGGGCTTATTCAGCACATTGCCGAAGACTGTTTTCTTGTGGCAGAAGCGGGGGACGACGTAGTACGTCGGCGTGTTGAAATTGTCCGTACATTTTTGCATCTTGCGCTTTCGCAAAGCGAGCGTGGGACAAAGGTAACTGTCAGCGACTTTCTTTCATTTATTGCGCGCTTGGAAGAGTACAACGAAGACATTCCGCTTGCGGTGTTTGGTGCAGGCCATGGAATAAAAGTCCTCACATTACACGGCTCAAAAGGGCTTGAATTTGATGCGGTATGGATTGCGCATATGGACGAGCGCTCACTGATGGGAAGCAAGCGTCAGGCTTTTGCACTGCCTGAGGACTTATTAAAAGAAGAAGCGCTCCACGACGAATCGGTAAAAAAGCGCGAGCTCTATGTTGCAATCACTCGCGCAAAGCGGTTTTGCACTATTTCTTCTGCACGCCATAGTTATAGTGGGGCAGACCAAGTGCTTGCAAGCGTAGTGTCTGCACTACCAAGCGAACTCTTTGAAAAAAGCACAGCCGAAGAATCAGAGGCTCTTATTCTCAGTACTGCCCCGCGCTTGTACATCGACGCAGTACCGCCTGAAAAAACCGAAACGCATGATGTATTGCAAGAATTGGTGCGGGAAGAATATGCAAAACGCCGCGTATCGGTGACGATGCTCAATAACTTTTTTGAATGCACCTGGAAGTGGTATTTTAGAAACCTTCTGCAATTGCCGGAGCCAGAAAACGAGTCTCTCCATGTTGGTACGGTAGTGCACGGCGCGATTGAGGCAGTGCTTAAAAACGGCGTTGTTGGTCTTGAAGAAACAATAGAGACGCTCGCGCTTCGCGAGGCACGCTATGACGAAGTGCATGCAAGCCGGCTGGTTGCTCAAGCAACGCCGATTGTGAATTCATGGATTAAAACCACGCTTCCGGATATTGTAGCGCCGTATAGTACAGAGCGTGCACTTTCGTATGTTGACCCCGACTTCGCGCATCTTACGTTGTTTGGAAAAATCGACTTGGTGGAAGAAATCATTACCGACGAAGTGCGCGTGACAGACTGGAAAACAGGGAGTACAAAAACAAAGGCCGACATTGAAAAAGTCGATGAAGAGGGGCGAATGTCAGCGTATCTCCGCCAGCTCGCGATGTATTCGTATCTGTTGCAAGGCATGACGCGCGACAATACAAGTGTGTCAGAGTCCCGATTGGTCTTTCTTGAAGCAAAGGCGGGGGATAAGAACGCCATTGTATCTCGGCGCATCGCAGGAGAGGAGGTTGCAAAATTGCGCCAGGATATCCGGGATTATGATGAATTGGCAAAAACAGGAGCGTGGATGGCGCGTCCGTGCCGCGCGAAACTCTATAGAGAGGGGGACGTGTGCGAATACTGCGCTATGGCCCATAAATACGGGGTTTTACAGCGTATTAGCGAGTAAAAGGACTATTCGTCAACTCGCTCTCACTCTATAAAAATGCTATAATTTGCAGACTAAATGGCAAAATCTGAAGCGGAAAAAAAGAAAGGCGGAAGCTATGGAGCAGACCAAATCTCAGTCCTTGAAGGACTTGAGCCGGTGCGCCGCCGACCGGGTATGTACATTGGCTCTACAGGGCCGACTGGTCTTCACCACCTTGTATGGGAAATTTTCGATAACTCACGCGACGAGGCGATGGGCGGCTTTGCCGACCATGTTGAACTCACCCTTTTGCCGAACAACCAAGTGCGCGTTGTCGACAACGGTCGAGGGATTCCTGTAGGTATTCATCCAAAAACAAAAGTATCCGCCCTTGAAACGGTGATGACTACGCTTCACGCGGGAGGAAAATTCGGAGGAGATGACTCGGGGTACAAGGTGTCCGGAGGTCTTCACGGCGTGGGCGCGTCAGTGGTAAATGCGCTCTCTGACTATACGCGCGCAGAAGTGCACAAAGAAGGTGCGGTGTGGGTGCAGGAATATTCGCAAGGGAATAAAAAGGCTGCGGTAAAGAAAATCGGCACGACAAAAAACAACGGAACGATCATTACTTTCCAGCCGGACCCGACTATTTTTAAAGAAGGAATCGTGTTTGATTGGAAAACCATCGTCGACCACCTTCGCCAGCAGGCATACCTCGTCAAGAAACTTCGTGTCACTATTATTGATGCTCGAAACGTTGAAGAGTCATTTGATGCAACAAAAGCATTTTGGTTTACCGAGCTTGCCATTGAAGCGCCTTCCATTACGTACTACTTTGAAGGAGGGATACAGTCTATGGTGCGCCATTACAACCAGCATCAAAAGCCGATCCACGACACCGTATTTTATTGCGAAAAGGATCAGGACAATGTCGGCATTGAAATTGCACTCCAGTATGTTGACGATATTTCAGCGCGCATCGTGCCGTTTGCAAACAACATCTACAACCCCGAGCAGGGAACACATGTTACCGGTTTTAAAACAGCGCTTACCCGTGTGCTCAATACATACGGCAAGAAAAACAACCTCATCAAAGACGCTGACGGCCCGTTTACCGGAGACGACGTTTTGGAGGGCCTCACTGTAGTGATTTCTGTAAAGCTCGCTGAAATTCAATTTGAAGGACAGACGAAAGCAAAGCTCGGAAGCATGGAAGCACAGGGTGCGACTACCACTGTCTTTGGTGACGCGTTCTCAACATTTTTGGAAGAGAATCCTGACCAGGCAAAGGCTATCATTATGAAAGGCCTTTTGGCACTGCGTTCACGAAAAGCTGCGAAAGCTGCAAAGGATAATATTCTTCGCAAGGGCGCGCTAGAAGGAATGACACTGCCGGGCAAGCTCGCTGACTGCCAGACCAAAGATGCTTCTGAGAGCGAGCTGTTTATCGTTGAGGGTGACTCTGCTGGCGGTACGGCAAAGATGGGGCGTGACCGCCGTACCCAAGCTATTTTGCCGCTTCGAGGAAAAATCCTTAACGTTGAGCGCGCTCGACTCGACCGCATGCTCGGAAGTCAGGAGATTAAGAACCTTGTCATTGCAATGGGGACTTCAATCGGAGACACCTTTGATCTTGAAAAGATGCGCTACCACAAGATTGTGCTTGCAACGGACGCGGACACTGACGGCGGGCACATCCGCACACTTATCCTCACGCTCTTCTATCGCTACTTCCGAGCAGTGATTGAGGCGGGCTATGTTTACATTGCGCAGCCGCCACTCTACAAAATCAAAAAAGGGAAAGAGCTTTTTTATGCGTACAACGATACTGAAAAAGAGGCAGTGCTCAAGCAAATCGGAGGAGGCGATGTGCCCGAGGTGGTCTTAGAAGAAGGAGAAGAGGCGATGTCTGAAGAAGAGGAGGATGGAGAAGGCGAAGAGACAAAGAAGAAGCGCGCAACCAAAATCTCTATCCAGCGATACAAAGGTTTGGGTGAAATGAACTCAGACGAATTGTGGGAAACCACCATGGACCCAGCGCGCCGAGTGATGAAGCAAATCACGATTGACGATGCTGTAGAAGCCGACAATATCTTCGATGTCCTGATGGGCTCAGAAGTTGCTCCGCGAAAGAGCTTCATCCAGGCTAATGCCAAGCTCGCAAACCTCGATATATAAAAACTCCCACAACAGTGGGAGTTTTTATATTAGAGAGCGTTTTTGATAAGTGTGCGGAGGTCTTCGATATGCTTTTCTTTATCTTCCATCAAAGTACTCCAGAATGCTTTTACTTCTTCAGTGTCCGCTTCGGGGAGGTAATTGTTTTTAATGCGCCAGAGGCTTTTTGATTCTTGTGTGAGCTGGGTCATCAGGTTGTATGTGTTGTTGTTTTCCATAAATATATTATATATCCTTTCGGTTTGTTATTTCGCCGATAATGCGGGTGATGAAATCTTCAGTTGAAATATTCTCAAGCTTAAGTTCTTTTCTCCCTTCAACGGTAAGGGTATTGCTCTCTATTTCCTTGTTTCCAATGATAATTTGGTAAGGAATTTTCTCTGTCTTTGCAGAGCGGATGCGTTTGCCGAGGCTGTCGTCCGTAAGAATGGTTGCACGAATGTCGCGCGCGCGAAGCGCTGCAAGAACACCCTGCGCATACTCATTGTGAGCTTCCGCTACAGGGATAATCGCAACCGCTGTGGGTGCAAGCCACACAGGGAAGCTTCCTGCAAAGTGTTCAATCATCACGCCCATAAAGCGCTCAAGCGACCCGCTGATTGCGCGGTGAATCACTACCGGGCGCTCCTTCTCACCTTTTTCGTTGGTAAATGAAAGGTCAAAGCGTTCAGGCAGGTTAAAGTCGCATTGAATGGTTGCAAGCTGCCACTCGCGTCCGATTGCGTCTTTGAACATAAAGTCGAGCTTTGGTCCGTAAAATGCAGCCTCGTCTTTTGCGGGAGTATAAGGAAGATTTTCCGCAATACACACTTCAGTAAGTGCGCTCTCTGCCATATTCCATACTTCATCGCCCCCAAGATATTTTGAAGTATCGTCTCCCCGAAGAGAAAGACGCACCCAGTACCCCTCAATCATGCCCATGGTCGTATAAAATGACTTGATGATAGAGACGATTGTTTTGATTTCTTCCCCAATTTGCGTTGTGCGGCAGAAGAGGTGTCCGTCATCTTGCGTGATTGAGCGCACACGGGTAAGCCCGCCAAGCTGTCCGGTCTTTTCGTCGCGGTATACAGTAGCGGGTTCAAAGTAGCGTACCGGCATGTCTCGGTACGAGAATTGGTTGTCCGCAAAGATTTGCATGTGATGCGGACAGTTCATCGGCTTTACATAAAAATCTTCTTTAGAGCTCCCACCCTTAACGGCGAACATATCGTCCATATAGTGGCCGGCGTGCCCCGATACTTCATAGAGGCTTTCTTTTGCAAGGTGTGGAGTCCAGACGCGGTCGTACCCTTTGTCTTTGTGCAATTCCCATAAATAGTCTTCTACTGCCTTTCGTACAATCATGCCGTTGGGCTGAAAGAGCGGGAGACCTGCTCCGACAAGGTCGGAAATGGTAAAGAGCTTTAATTCTTTACCAAGCTTTCGGTGGTCGCGTTTTTTTCCTTCCTCAAGCTGCCACTCATGTTTTGCAAGGTCTTCTTTTGTGGAGAAGGCGAGACCGTAGATGCGGGTGAGCATAGGATTTTTTTCGCTGCCGCGCCAGTAGGCTCCGGCAACGCGGTCGAGCTTGAAACTTTCTGCATCAATAACACTGAGGTCTTCAGTATGTCCGCCTCGACACAGGTCGGTGAAGTTGCCCATTGTGTAGAGAGTAATAACTTCACCCTTTGCGGCGATTTCATTGATAAGTTCTTCTTTGAATTGATTTCCCTTGAAGTGCTCCAATGCTTCTTCTTTGGTCACCCGCCTGTGGGTAATAGTGGTCCAGGTAGGGAGGAGTTCGCGCATACGCATTTCAATTGCAGGGAGTTCATTGGTGCCGATGGTGCCCGCAAACTTGATGTCGTAGTAAAAGCCGTCATCAACTGCAGGTCCGAGCGTGAGCTGTGCGTCAGGATAGAGCTCCATGACCGCAGCACCAAGGAGGTGGGCGAGGGAGTGGCGGGTGTGTTCAATAGTATTGGGATTGGTGTCAGACATGAAAAAACTATAGCATTTATATGACTCCTTTGACATGCTTGACAAAATCCAGAATGTATTACAAGATGACATAAATAACTCTGATATGGTAACTAAAACAAACGAGTTTGATTTCATCACAACCGATGAATCGCTCACTGTGTACCTTTCAAATTTACCCCCAAACATTCAAATCCGATATCCTGCCTTTACTTCTTTAGACGGGTTACGGGGCGTTGTTTCTATCGTTCCACATAAAGAGAGAAAAGATTATTTTCTTACGGTTCCGTACGACCTATTAAAGGCATATCTGACCTCTAAAAGAGTTACCGGGTATACTCGTGAGACCGTGCGAACTATCACCGCAAAAGGTCTTTTAAAAGAAACTTTTCTGCGACTTGTGGATATGACATTGCTGGGCACTATTCCTGTGTCTAATACACTGCCGGGAGCTACCGAAGACCATGTAAAAAGCACGGTGTTGGTAACAAAGTATTTTCGTAGAGACGAAAAAGAACCGTATGACTATCCTCTAAAAACCGGAACTCCGGTATGGATGCACAAGGATTTGCTCGGTCAAATATTTAAGAAGGTTGTGGAAGTCAATGGGGAGAAAAAATATCACCCCCATGCAAGGCAATATAAGCAATATCTCGATTATTTGGATTTAAAGCAGATAGAAGAATCGTTTGGGTGATAAGTGATGAAGGGTAAAGCCACTGTAGGGATACAGTGGCTTTTTATTTGCATATTTGGGGAAATAGGGTATGATGAGTCCATTATGGTAGTTCGAATGAGACACACACGTGCGCATACGGCAAATCGCCGCAGCCACCATGCCCTAAAAGACCCAGCGCTTTCCAAAGACAATGATGGCACACTGCACATCCGTCACCGCGCAAGTCTTGATGGCATGTACAAGGGAAAGTCAGTAATTGGCGACCCGGTAAAAGCTGTTGAGAAAAAGCAGGCGAAAAGCGTGGGTAAAAAGACTAAATAGTATATAATAGTATCCATGGCAAACCGCCACCTCTCGAGGTCAATTGTTCTTCAATCACTGTTCGAATGGGATTTCTCCGGCCATCCGGAGGAGCTTAAGAGTGTGATTGATCGGGACATTGCGGAGTTCGCTCCGGGGCACAACGATACTGCATTTATCTACGAACTCGCGGAGACTGTTCAGCGCAAGCAGACAGTCATCGATGACATCATCATGAAGGCCGCTCCCGAGTGGCCGCTCGAAAAAATTTCAAACGTTGACCGCAATGTCCTTCGCATGGGCCTTGCGGAATTATTGTTTGGCGACCGCGAACAGGTTCCTCCAAAGGTTGCAATCAACGAAGCAATCGAGCTTGCAAAAACATTCGGCGGAGAAAACTCCGGCAAGTTCGTCAACGGCGTACTCGGTGCGGTGTATAAAGAGATCGGCGAACCGGGCAAAGATCAGGCAAGCGCACCGCGCGGAAAGAAAGTCGAAGAGCCTGTAGATCCAAGCACGCTTGTTGTGGAAGCAAAGGCGGGAGGAATCGTGCACGCGCGCCATGACGGCGTGGACTATGTTGCACTTGTCCATGATGTCTTTGGATATTGGACGCTTCCAAAAGGCGGACTTGAAGAAGGTGAGACAAACGAAATTGCCGGCAAGCGCGAGATTGAAGAGAAGCTTGGTATCGAAGTAGAGCTCGGTCCGGAGATTGGGTCTATTGATTATGTGGCATCGCATCCTGAAAAAGGGAAGATTCGCAAGGTGGTAACCTTCTATTTGGCGCAAGCACAATACCAAGAACTCGACATGCACTCAAACGGCGGACTTGACCGCGCTGCATGGTTCCAGCTGCACGAGGTGGTTGACCTGACGATATATGATGATATATTGCCACTGATTGCGAAAGCAATCGAGCATATTACCAAGAAAGACTAGGCTTTAGCTTATAGGCTAGCTCAGCATACCCATGCTGTAGTTTATAAACTGAATCCTACGAACTAATTACTACTATATATGATAGATTTTACTCCTTTTGAACAGTCACTCGGCATCAGCTTTGCCGATAAGTCACTGCTCCAGCGTGCGTTCACCCACCGTTCTTTTATCAATGAAAATCCAAAAAGCGGACTTGAGCACAATGAGCGTTTTGAATTTTTGGGCGACGCCGTAATTGAGTTGATTGTTACGGACTATTTGTTTCGTGCCTACCCAAACTCTGCCGAAGGCGAGCTTACAGCGTACCGAAGCGCATTGGTGAACGCTGTTATCATGGGCGAAGTTGCAGGCGTGATCAAGATGAACGACTACCTCCTCCTTTCAAAGGGCGAGACCAAAGACACGGGTCGTGCACGCCAGACGATTCTTGCGAACACGTATGAGTCGTTTGTCGGGGCGCTCTATCTCGATCAGGGGTATGAAGTATGCAATACCTTTGTTACTAGCACACTCCTTCCGCGCCTAGAAGACATCATCAAGATGAAGAGTTGGAAAGACCCAAAGAGTCAGGTACAAGAAGAAGCACAGGAACGCGTGGGCGTGACGCCTTCGTACCATGTCGTTGCCGAAAGCGGACCCGACCATGACAAGCATTTCACAATCGCCATCTTCTTTGGCGAGAAGAAAATCGCCGAAGGTAAGGGCCGAAGCAAGCAAGAAGCGCAGCAGGCAGCAGCGCAGGCAGCACTCGTGGCAAAAGGCTGGGCGTAATAACTAGCAAGGACGGTCCTTGCTAGGACCTAACGAGGACCGTCCTCGTTAGAATTTTTCAGAAGGACGGTCCTTCTGAAATAAAAAATCTCGTTACAGGACGAGGTTTTTTTGTGTGCGTACGATATACTATTGTGTATGCGTCTGCAGCACATAGAGATTGCCGGATTCAAGTCGTTTGCTAAAAAGAGCACGCTTGCTTTTACGGCACCTGTGACTGCAGTGGTGGGGCCGAACGGCTCGGGAAAAAGCAATGTCGTTGAAGCGTTTCGTTTTGTACTCGGCGAGCAGTCAATGAAAAGCATGCGCGGGAAAAGCGGGGCGGACCTTATTTTCCGCGGAGGCACCGGCACAAGCAAGCTCTCTCGTGCATCAGTTTCTATTACTTTCGACAACTCCGACAAAGTGTTTGCCTTTGCGCCAAGCAGTACTGAAAGCACTGTGCGCTCACCACTATTGTTTGAGAGCGTAACATTCACGCGCGAGCTTTATGCCGACGGTACGAGCAAGTACTTGATGAATGGCGCGGAAATTCGCCTCAAGCAAATGGCTGAACTCCTGTCATCGGTGAACATTGGTTCGTCTGGTCACCATATTATTTCGCAAGGGGAAGCTGATGGTATTTTGCGCGCGTCCCCGCGCGAACGCCGTGAAATGCTCGAAGATGCGCTCGGACTAAAGATTTACCACTACCGCATCAAGGAAAGTGAGACGAAGCTTGCCCGTGCACTCGACACCCTTAAAGAAGTGCAGTCACTGCGCCGAGAAATCGTTCCTCATTTGAAATTCTTGGCTAAGCAAGTTGAGAAAGTCGAGAAAGGCCGTGCTATCCGTGTAGAACTCGAAGGTGCTCTTATACAATATTTGGCAACAGAACGAACACATCTTGGAGAAGAAGACGCACGCATTGGTAGTGCGGAGCAATTAATCCGCACGCGCCATGCTGACCTCTCTGCACTGTTGGAAACATTGCCCGAAGAAGGTGCTGTGCACGACACAACTGTAACCGAGCGCGCAATGCTTTCAAACACCTTAAGAGAAATTCGCGATAAGCGCCGAACACTTGAAAGTCGCATCAGCCGATTGGAGGGAATGCTCGAGGCACACCGACAAATGATTGCACGGCAGGCTGCTGTTCCTACAACGAGCGCAAGTATTTCTTTTGCAGCAACTGAATATGGGCAGCTTGTGAGCGATATCGAATTTTTCTTAAGTAATTTGCGCAGTGCCGAGAGCATTGATGCCGTGCGTGCAACACTTAGCCAGCTTGAAAGCCTGCTTGCTCGGTTGAAGACTCGCGAGAACAAACCTGTTGCGCAGGAAAATCACAACAGCCTTTCATACGATACGCTGAAAGACACGGCTCTTGAAATGGAAGGATTGCAAAAAGACCTTATCGCACTGTTGGGACAGGAAGATGAAGTAGTGGCGCGCATCAACACGCTTGAGCTTGCGCGTGAAGCGCTCTTAACCGGCAACCAAGAGAGCACTCGCAAGCGATACGAACTGCAAAGCGATATCCGCCAATGCGAAGCTGAGCTTCAAATTTTGGCCGTTTCTAAAAGCGCATTTCTTGAGCGCAAAGAATATTTTGATGCAGAGCTCAAGGAAGCAGGCTTTCTTTTCGGGCCGTCATTTATTCATGCTCTTCAGGCGGCGCAAGCGCTTCCGGAACTGAATTTGCACGACATGAAGCGGAGTATTGACCGCTTGAAGATTCGCCTTGATGAGCATTCAGGAATAGGTAACGACGTAACGGCAGAATACGAAGCGACAAAAGAGCGCGACGAATTCCTTGCTCGCGAAGTGACCGATATCGAAGCAAGCATTCGCAACCTCGAGTCGCTCATTATTGATTTGAAAAAGCTCTTGGATGAAAAGTTCACGACAGGGGTGACAGTAATCAACGAGCGCTTTGGAGAATTCTTTAAAACAATGTTTGGAGGGGGAAGCGCATTCCTTTCAGTGACTATTGAAAAAAAGCGAAAGAAAAGAACGGACGAATCGCTCGATGATATGGACGGGGAACCAATGGATGAAAATGATGACCGATTCTTTGAGCGAGGTATTGACGTGCATGTAAATTTGCCGGAGAAAAAGGTGAAAGAGCTTCATATGCTCTCAGGGGGCGAGCGATCACTTGTTTCTATTGCGCTCCTCTTCGCGATCTCCCAAGTGAACCCACCACCATTTTTAGTGCTCGACGAAACCGATGCAGCACTCGATGAAGCAAACTCTCGCCGTTATGGAGACATGATAGAACTGTTGGCTGCCTATTCACAACTTATTGTGGTGACCCACAACCGCGAAACGATGTCGCGTGCAAGCGTGCTCTATGGAGTTACTCTTGGTGCAGACAGCGCTTCAAAACTCCTCTCGATTAAGTTCGATGATGCAGTGAAGGTAGCGAAATAATCTATGCAAGAACACTTTCCTCATTCAGATAGCCACTCTCTCGAATCGCGAATAGATGCAATTGTTGAACGACAGCTGCGTGAAATCGAACTTCAGCAAGAAGGGGTGCAGCCGGAGCAATTGGCAGTATATCGAGAAAAAGCAAACGAGTTCAAAAAAAGATTACCCGAAATGATGGATGATGAAGCTAAAGAATATTTAGCGGGCGTAAATGATGAAGAGTTCGGAGCATTAGTATTGCCAGCCCTTGCACGGCAGCATGAAAGAGGAAAAGAACATGTTCCGTTGACGAAAATCCAACTTCAAAACATACTTTTATACCGAAAGGTATACGGGTATGGACATCCTGACTTGGAAAAACGAATCGAGCAGCATCCCATGCCTACAGCTGCAGAACTATTGCTTGGCTGCTACGCCGAACAACTTGAAGAACAGACTCGTGATGCTGTATTACTGATGAGAAAAAAAGGATATGATACTGTTCAATCTGGTTTTCACGATACATTGAAAGGTTCGCAATTTTTTGATATTTATGAAGCGAATCAAACAATGGTACCCCAAGAAATCATTGATGAAATGAAGAGTCGGTTTGGAGTGGATGTAACCAGTAAACGTCACAAGTCATCCGAGAGGACGGATATTGATCTCGTACCTACGGGGTTCAAAGATATTGCGGACTGGAAGGAAACCCTTAATCACTTCGCTGCAATTATGCCGACGAAAGAAGAACAAGGTTTGGGTCAATACGGTATGGGTGTTGATTTTATCTATGATGCTATAAAGACATATAAGAAGGAGGATATATTGGAAACTGCTGAAACAGATCAGCAGCGTGTGTTAGTTGAGCGTTTATATGAATGCAAAAATAAGGAAGAGGTGATTTTGTTGTTACATAAAGAATCTGATTCGGCTGAACAAAGAGTGGTAGAGGAAAGACTAAAAGAAGAAGCTAAAAAAGATTTCTCGCCGGATACTGTTGAAGCTATTAATCAAATAATAAGTGAATTCATCTCAGCATCTTTTGTTATCGATAAAGAAGATATTGAAGCCGGGTTGCAGATAATCCGGGATCAGTGCACTCACATTGGAGAAATTTATACTGACGATGCGTCTCATGGCAAGCTTTTCGCAATAATTAATCAAGCGATTCAGTATCTTGAAAACCGCTTGGAGAAAAAATAAAAACCTATCTTTATGATAGGTTTTTATTTTTTCTCAATTTTCTCTAAATCTTCAAACGAATTGCATGGCTGCCAGAAGGTGAGACGGTGGGCGAAGAGTGGGTAGGTGTCGACTTGTTTCAAAAGCGTTTGCGGCAAGCCGAATTCGTTGTCTATTTGCTCAACAGCAGGAAAAGAAAAAATGCGGCTGTCGAGAAGGTACATGCCGTTGGCGAATGTATCCTCTACAAGCTCTTCTCTGTTTTCTTGAGGGTGCCGCTCCAAGCCCTCAACGTTTCCCTCGCGTGAGATTTTTATACTGTGATATTTTGCAGGCATGGTGGTTGCTGTCACACCCATTCCTATTTTTTTGCTCTCTACCACTGTTTCAAGTTCGCTCTTGGTGAAGAGGTCATCGCAATTGAGTACAAGAAATTGTTCACCTTCTTCAAATAGATCCTTTGCACAATAGACTGAGGGCCAGGTCCCGCAGATAGCAACTGGCTGAGGAACATAGATAACTTTTTTGTTGTTGTAGAGAGTGCCAATACGCTCTTCAATCAAAGCACTTAAGTATTTTGTTGTGATGATAACAGTGTCGATGCTCTCGGGGAGGGAATTGAGAACTTCTTCCAAAAGAGTGCTTTTTCCAACCGGTATCAAGGCTTTTGGGACGCTGTCAGTGAGGGGTTGTAGTCGTGTACCTTTTCCGCCGGCGAGAATAATAGCTTTCATTGCAATTAATACTACCGTAAAAAAATAAAAAGCTATAGCGGGTGCCGCTATAGCTTTAGTTACTTTTTCTTGGAGAAATACTTTTTCCGTTTCCAGAAGCGTCTTTCGTAGAGCAATCCTTCCTGGATTTCTCTTGTTTCTTGAAACTTTAGATAGGTGAAGTACATCCATAATGCCCCTGAAGAGAAATCCCTCCAGTTCTCCATGATTTCTTTGTGAAAAAAGAACCGAGAGTCCGTGTGGTCATGACTAAGCGTGACTGTGGGGCGCTTTCCGGGTAAATTGCAATAATACAAGAACAGAGAACCATATTGAATGCCGCCAAACTCATCAGACGTTTCGATGTGAAGGCGTTGTCCTAAGACTGCATAGAGTCGCAGTTTTTTCTCTGAAATTTTAACCCCTGCTTCTTCTTCGATTTCTCGAATCAGAACCCCTTTGTGCTTGAACTCATCATTGTTGGTTCCGCCTCCAGAAAGTTCCCACAGGCCATTGTCTTCGCGCTTGAGCCATAAGCTCTGCTCCTCGTGCCGGATTAGTCCGAACGAGCTGTTAATGGAGCGTTCTATATGAGGTCGTACCATATGTATATTTTTTTGAAACAGTACTACCATTTGTCAATAAAAGCAAACTGCTTTTATTCTGAAAAGAAAAAGAAGGAAGGGGCACATTTTCTAGAGGGATTATCCTTGAACAAGCCTAGTTCCAAAAGCCCTTAAAACAGGGGATTTTTTGCTGGAAAAAGGCTCAAAAAAGCCTTGTGAACAAATGCTTGACTTTGATTTTCAGGTGTATATAATAGGGGTCGCTCTGGAGATAGGGCTGTGTTGTTTGAAAATCTATTGTTAAGAATTAAAATGAACGCAAATATCTATTAAAGAAACCTAACTATTCCAAGTTAATTAAGTAAGGAGGCAAGCATACGGAGATTCGGAAATACCAATTTTCTCTTGCCTCAGTCTAAGATGTAGTTTTAAACTTATCTTTTAAGAAGAGTTTGATCCTAGCTCAGGATGAACGCTGGCGGCGTGGATAAGGCATGCAAGTCGAACGGACCTTGTCATATGATTTCCCAAATGAGTAGCAATACAAATGAAGGAATGATTATGACGCTGGTTAGTGGCAGACGAGGTAGTAACACGTAGGTATGTACTCTCAAGTCGTGAATAATTCGCCGAAAGGCGGACTAATACACGATAGTCCCTCCGGGGTAAAGATTTATCGCTTGAGAAACAGCCTGCGGGGTATCAGCTAGTTGGCAGTGTAATGGACTACCAAGGCTATGACGCCTAGGGGAGGTGAGAGCCTGACCCCCACCGATGGGACTGAGACACGGCCCATACACCTACGGGTGGCTGCAGTCGAGAATCTTCCACAATGGACGAAAGTCTGATGGAGCGACGCCGCGTGATTGATGAAGTGGTTCGCCACGTAAAGATCTTTTATGAGGGAAGAAGTATATTGACGGTACCTCATGAATAAGGGGCTCCTAACTCTGTGCCAGCAGGAGCGGTAATACAGAGGCCCCGAGCGTTATCCGGAATTATTGGGCGTAAAGGGTGTGTAGGTGGCGTTGTTAGTCGTATGTGAAAGCCCGGGGCTTAACCTCGGAACCGCGTACGAAACGGCAATGCTTGAGTATGTGAGAGGTAAGCGGAACTCATGGTGTAGGGGTGAAATCCGTTGATATCATGGGGAACACCAAAAGCGAAGGCAGCTTACTGGCACATTACTGACACTGAAACACGAAAGCGTGGGTAGCGAATGGGATTAGATACCCCAGTAGTCCACGCCCTAAACGATCTTCACTAGCTTTTCGGAGTATCGACCCTCTGAGAGGCGAAGCTAACGCGTTAAGTGAAGCGCCTGGGAAGTACGGCCGCAAGGCTAAAACTCAAAGGAATAGACGGGGACTCGCACAAGCGGTGGATTATGTGGTTTAATTCGTAGGTAAACGAAGAACCTTACCCAGGTTTGAAACTGAGATGAAATCCCAAGAAACTGGGCCCTCGCAAGACATCTCAGCAGGTGATGCATGGCCGTCGTCAGCTCGTGGTTTGAACTGTTCCCTTAAGTGGGCTAACGAGCGCAACCCTTGTTGTCTGTTACAAGTGTCAGGCAAGACTGCCCAGCCCAAAGACTATATCCGGGTGCTGTGTGGAAGAATAAAGTATTTATATTTTATTCTTCCACACAGCACCTCGATAGCCCGGATGTTCTGTGGAAAACGAGAGTATTTATATTCTTGTTTTCCACCGAGTATCCGGGAATCGGACTTTCAGTGGAGTGAAACAGTATTTATATTGTTTTGCTCCACTGAGAGTCCGACCGATGTAGTTTTCGGGCTGGGAGGAAGGAGAGGATGACGCCAGGTCAGCATGTCCCTTTGATATCTGGGGCCACACACATAATACAATGGCAGCTACAAAAGGTCGCAACGGAGCGATCCGAAGCCAATCCTAAAAGGCTGCCCTAGTTCGGATAGGAGTCTGCAACTCGACTCCTTGAAGTTGGAATCGCTAGTAATCGCAGGTCAGCCAAACTGCGGTGAATACGTTCTCGAGTCTTGTACTCACCGCCCGTCAATTCAAGGGAGCCGGTAGTACCCGAAGGCTCTCCATACGGAGGGACTACGGTAAGATCGGTGACAGGGAATAAGTCGTAACAAGGCACGGCTAGCGGAAGCTGGTCGTGGATTAACTCAAATTGAGATGTTTTCTCATTGTCCCTCGTGGATGGTGATAAGATTGATACGGTTGAACCGGCGCAAGTCGGAAAAAGGTTGTGGTATGTGACTTAATACATACTCCCTGTGCAAGGGTTAGAGCACAAAAATCCTCTCGTACGTATCTATAGAGCGTATGAGCGGTAGACTGAGGCAAAAGAAAGTTGATATACTTTACTGGTAATGGCATTCATTCAAAACAATAGATTTTTTATACTACTAGGAATTGCACTCCTTTCATTAGGGGTGCTTTTTCTATTGTTGGGCCAGGGCACCCGTACTATAGTGCCCGGCTTTACTGATGGCACCCTGGTGAGCGGCAGTACCCGCATAGCGGTAAGCATTGCCGACAGCGAGTCTGAGCGCGTGCAGGGCTTATCCAATACCGATCCGCTGCCGAAAGGTGTGGGCAAGTTTTTTATCTTCGATACGCCTGAAATGCATGGGTTTTGGATGAAGGATATGCGCTATGCAATAGATATTATATGGCTTGATGCGCAGATGAGGGTTGTTTCAATAAAAACGGGCGCCGCCCCTGAAAGCTATCCAGAAACATTCTACCCAAGCGCTGAATCTCTCTACGTACTCGAGGTGCCGTCCGGGTTTTCCACAGCAAAGAGCATTGAAGTGGGGCAAACGTTCACACTTCTGAAATAATTTATTTCGCCCCCGATTGGCCGCTGGTCAGAGAGATTGATGTATAACACTCTCTGGACAGAAGTCTTTACAAGAAAAAATTTTTATATCATTGCGCCAAAAAATGGAACAGAACTTCGTTGTTATCCTCGTATTTTTGTATACTATACGAAGTTTTAATTAATAGGTAAGCGGGGGAAACGAGGTGGCAATTACACTCATCAAGAAAAGAAGTGGCTCTATTACTGATTTTGATCGGTCTCGTATTGAGGTCGCAATAACCCGCGCTTATGAAGCGTCTAAGATGTTTATCGACATCGTATCCCTCTCCGAACTGGTCGATAAAATCGTTGCAGTACTTGAGGAAACCTACAATGAGCACAATATTCCGGAAGTTGAAGACATCCAAAACGTTGTCGAAAAAGAAATTGCATTGAAAGGGGATTTCGAGGTTGCAAAAGCTTATGTATTGTACCGAGAGGAAAGGAATCAAGAGCGAAAACGCGATATCTTCAAAAAAAGAGTGCATCTCAAGCCCTATGAATACCCAGAACTCTATGAATACGTAAGCGCTGTTCGCCATTCGTACTGGATTCATACAGAGTTTAACTTTGTCAGCGACGTACAGGACTTTCAGGTAAATGTGGACGAGAAAGAGCGAAATGTCATCAAAAACGCAATGCTTGCCATTGCGCAAATAGAAGTCACCATCAAAACATTTTGGGGGGATATTTATAAGCGCCTGCCAAAGCCTGAGATCGGGGCAGTGGGAGCAACATTTGCAGAAAGCGAAGTGCGCCACACGGACGCCTATGCCCACCTTTTGGAAATTTTAGGACTCAATGAAGTATTCAAGACAATTGATGAGATACCGGCCCTGATGAAGCGGGTGAACTATTTGGAAAAATCCTTGGCAAATGCCCGCAGTGAAGATAATCGAGAATATAGTCAATCAATATTACTCTTCTCGTTGTTTATAGAGCATGTGTCACTCTTCTCCCAGTTCCTTATCATGATGTCCTTTAATAAAAATAAGAATTTGTTCAAAGGCATATCAAACGCTGTTGAGGCCACCTCGAAAGAAGAGCAAATTCACGGATTGTTTGGGATCGAGATCATCAACATCATCAAAACCGAGCATCCGGAATGGTTTGATGCAGAGTTTGAAGAGAGTGTGGTGAAACTATGCGAGGAAGCGTTTGAGTCGGAAACGGCTGTCGTAGAATGGATTTTTGAAAAAGGAGAGCTCGAATTCATTTCAAAGGAAGTTGTTCTTGAATTTATTAAGACCCGCTTCAACAACTCGCTGCAAAGTATCGGTATTGCCAAGATATTCACCACGAATGAAGCCCTGGTGAAGGAATCAGAATGGTTTTATGACGAAGTAATCGCCACCAAGCACGGAGACTTCTTCAATAAAAAGTCGATCAACTACAACAAAAAAAGCAAGAGTATAACGAGCGATGACCTCTTTTAGCAGACTAAATAAACAACAGACATGTATTGGTTAAATGAAAACAGCAGAAAATTTTTATCAAAAGGCTACCTTGTAGGAAACATTACTGCAGAGGAGCGTATTCGCGAAATCGCAGAGATTGCAGAGAAGTATCTTCAGAAGCCCGGTTTTGCCGATAAGTTCTACGACTACATGTCTCGAGGGTTCTACTCGCTCGCAAGCCCTATTTGGTCTAACTACGGCCAGACCCGCGGGCTTCCCATCAGCTGTTTTGGGAGCTACGTCGGAGATGACATGTCTCGAATTCTCTACACCCATGCCGAAGTTGGCATGATGACAAAAAACGGCGGCGGCACGTCCGTGTATCTTGGAGCACTTCGCCCTCGCGGAGCGGTGATTAAAGACAATGGGCACTCATCAGGCTCAGTGCACTTTTTGGAACTCTTCGACAATCTCATTAATATTGTTTCGCAAGGCACCGTTCGCCGCGGGCACTGCGCACCGTATTTACCCGTTGAGCATGGCGATATCGAAGAATATTTGAACATTGGAACAGAAGGCCACCCAATTCAGGAATCAACCTACGCTGTTACTGTGGGCGATGCATGGCTTAAGGCTATGGTGGATGGCGACCAGGACAAGCGAAAGATCTGGGCAAAGATTATCCAGCGCCGTACTGAAATTGGCTACCCGTACATTCTTTTCAGTGATACCGTGAATAACAACACTGTGGACGTCTACAAGGACAAGGGAATGAAAATCAACAACAGCAACCTTTGTTCCGAAATCTGCCTTCCGACTGCAGACGATATCTCATTCGTTTGCTGCCTCTCTTCCATGAATGTTCGCCATTACCACGAATGGAAGGACACTGATGCGGTTGAAGTCTTGACCATGTTCCTCGATACAGTTATCTCAGACTTTGCTGCGCGCCTCGAAAGCTTCCGCGACAGTGAGGACCCTCAAAAGCAGTCAGCGTTCTACTTTATGCAACGCGCGCACAAGTTTGCTGTAGAGCATCGCGCTTTGGGTCTTGGCGTACTCGGTTGGCACACCTTCCTTCAGGAAAGCAATATTGCATTTGAAAGCCCTGAAGCAACTGCGCTCAACGAAGAGATTTTCAAGCTTATCAAAGAAAAGGCATACAAGGCATCCGAAGATATGGCAAAAGAATACGGCGAGCCTGAAGTATTGAAAGGCTATGGCCGCCGCAATACAACGCTCTTGGCCGTTGCGCCGACCACTTCTTCTGCATTTATTCTCGGGCAGGTATCTCAAAGTATCGAACCGTTGATGTCCAACTGTTTTGTAAAAGATGTCGATAAGATGAAGGTGACTATCAAAAACCAGACCCTTGAAGCATTGCTTGAAGAGAAGGGGCAGAATACTGCAGAAGTATGGGGTAATATTCGCGATAATGATGGATCGGTTCAACACCTCGACTTCCTGACAGCTCATGAAAAAGAAGTGTTTAGAACATTTAGTGAAATCGACCAGAAGGCAATTGTGGACCAGGCAGCAGACCGCCAAAAGTACATTGATCAGGCTCAGTCATTAAACATCATGATTGACCCGGCGATTTCTACAAAAGAACTCAATGCTCTGTATCTGTATGCATGGGAGAAAGGAATCAAAACCCTCTATTACCAGCACAGCATGAATGCTGCTCAGCAGTTTGGGCGAAAGAAGCTTCAGGAGAATGCAGAAGCAAAAAAGCCAAAAGTGATTTTTGTCGGCGAAGACAACATGTGCGTTAACTGCGAAGCATAACAATATAAAAAAACCTCATATTGCATGAGGTTTTTTTATATGCATAATGGAGGGGTTGTACCGCTCGATCGCTCTTGATTCAGTAATTGAGTCAGGGGAGGAAAGTCCGAACACACAACGATTCAATTCGTACAGGTAGCGGGTAATTCCCGTCTGGCGCAAGCCACGAGGTGCGAACAGAGACGCCCGCGCAGAAATGCAAAGGATTCCTCCTCTCTTGTAGATGAGGAATAGCTCCTTTGGTAACAAAGGAGTTGAAACGGCTAAATCCTTACTTGTGTGCAAGGCCGTGCCCCGCAAAGCCGGGGAGTGCTGCTAGAGGGAGTTGGCAACAACTCTCCCAGATAAATGATCGATAGAACAGAATTCGGCTTACGAGTACAACACATGAAAAAACATCCTGAAACGGATGTTTTTTCTTACCCTAGCAAGGACCGTCCTTCTGAAATTCAGAAGGACGGTCCTTGCTAGGGGATTTGGTATACTGCTACGCATGAATCACTCACCATGGATAGTCCAACTCAAACGAACCCGCCCGGTCGAACCGCTTTCATCAAATCTTACCGCTGACGTTGCTGTTGTAGGAGGCGGGATTGCCGGAATAACAACCGCATATTTCCTTCTTACAAAAACCACGCAATCAGTAATACTTTTGGAAGCAGGGAAAGTTGCACATGGTGCAACTGGGCACAATGCAGGACAGATTACGAGCTATTTTGAAAAGTCCTTTACCGAGCTCGCTGAACGCTACGGCATAGTGCAGACAACCGCAGCTCACCGAGCAATAGAAGAAGATGCACGCGCGCTCCTTGAACATATTTTTGCACATGCCGAGCTTTCGACCCCGTTCTCGCAATTTATTGGGTATGACGGACTCGCGCTTGAAAGTCAGGTTCTTCAGGCGCTGCATGATCTCTATCTCAAGGCAAAAGCGGGCCTTCGCGTGCGCCCTTTGTTGATAGCAAAAGAGTGGGTAGCGCACGGGGTGATTCCGCATGAGTACACGCCGTACACACTGGTGGTTGCTCAAGAGAATATTCTCTCGCTTTTGGAAACAAGCGACACGCAGTATATTGCCGCTTTGCCATTTCTTTCCGGATGCATGAACAGCGCGCTTTTTACTGAAGAGCTTACGGGGTATTTGCTCGCAACATTTCCTGAGCGGTTTACCTTGAAAGAGCATACCCCTGTGTCACGTGTTGTGTTGGGTTCTGAAGAAGTTCTGCTCCACGCCGGTATTAATATAGTGACGACAAGTCATGTTGTGCTGTGCACGAACGGCTTTGAGTCTATACAGATTGATAATCCAGGGGGCGCTGATATTGATACGGCATTTCACATGGAAGTTGAAGGGGTGGTAGGGTACATGGCAGCCTATAAAGAAGAACTCAATAAGGCGCCCTTTGCTGGAATTTATTCTCACGCTTTGGTCAGCGAAGCCAATCCGTATTTCTACACGACACGCCGTCCGTTTGAAGACGAAAGCAATGCAACGCATAATCTTGTATGTGTGGGAGGACCCGAAGTCTATCTGCCGGACCGCGCAACGTACGATGCGCACAAAGAATATCCGCTTGAGATTAGTGATGCAATTGGAACGTTTTCGTCACTGCATTACCAGCATCACCCGCATATGGACTACTACTGGCACGGGCTTATGGGGTACACAAAAAGCTGGGTGCGTATGGTGGGATTTGAACCAAAAAACAAACGACTGTTGTATAACCTCGGTTGTAACGGCGTCGGCATTCTTACCAGCGTGTACGGTTCGGAGCGCATCGCCCGACTCTTAAACGGAGAATTGCTCGCACACACTATCTTTGATCCGCAATAAGTGTTGTAACAGAAAATAAACGCAAACGATTTGCATTTACATTTTTTCAAAAAAACACGAGTTATCCACAGTTTTTTATAAAAAAATATTGCTTGTGCATCACGCGCGAGAGATAATGTATGTACATGTGGTGATAACGCGTTCAATCACAATCAGTGGTCGATCATCACAGATGTATTACAAGTAAACTTACGCATAAATTTATGGCAGCAAAAAGAAAGGTAGCCAAGAAAGCTGTGAAGAAGGCTGTTAAAAAGACAGTTAAGAAAGCAGTTAAGAAGGTTGCTAAAAAAGCAGTAAAGAAAGCAGCAAAGAAAAAGGTTGCTAAAAAGAAAAAGAAATAATCTTTTTCTTACTCACTCTCTTTCCACTTACACAAAACCGCGACAACAAGGCCGCGGTTTTGTGCTATTGGGGCATCTTTTAAAGAGGGTGTTTTTGTGGTAAAATCATGTTCTTATGGCATTCACATTTCTTCAGGGGCTCTTCGATAAGGGGGCAATAAAGCAATACGAAAAAAGGGTAAAAAACATCAATGATTTGGAGGAATCAGTTGCCGCTTTGGGCGACCAGGACTTTCCCAATGAAACTGCAGCTCTCAAAGCCCGCCTCACGGCTGGAGAGTCGCTCGACGATATCTTGCCTCGCGCATTTGCGCTTGTTCGAGAAGCCGCAAAGAGGACTTCAGGCAAACGCCACTATGACGTGCAGCTGATTGGAGGAATGGTCCTCAATGGAGGCAATATCGCCGAGATGCGAACAGGTGAAGGGAAGACATTGGTAGGAACGCTCCCAGTGTATTTAAATGCGCTTACAGGGCGCGGGGTGCACGTAGTAACCGTCAACGACTACCTTGCTCGCCGTGACGCGACATGGATGGGGCAAATCTATAACTTTCTTGGCCTTTCTATTGGCGTTATCAACGACCAGTCAAAATCATTTGTATACGACCCGACACATCAAGAACTCGATGAAGAGCGCGATGAAGAAGGGTCATTTAAAGTGGTGCAGCAATTTTTGCGCCCGGTGAGCCGCCGCGATGCCTATGCCGCCGACATCACGTACGGGACGAACAGCCAGTTCGGCTTTGACTACCTGCGCGACAACCTTGTCAGCAACAAGAGCGATATTGTGCAGCGAGGACACTACTTCGCCGTTGTCGACGAAGTGGACTCTATCTTGATTGATGAATCCCGCACACCGCTTATTATTTCAAGTGCGGTTGCGGATTCTGCAGCCCTCTATAAAACCGTCGCCGGAGTCGCGACTAAGCTTGTTGTAGGGACCGATTATACTGTGGACGAAAAGCTCAAGGCCATTCAGTTGACCGATGAAGGAATCACCAAGGCTGAAAAAATGCTCGGCATTACGGACATGTATACCGAAAAGGGTATCAAGTACGTGCACTATCTCGAAACTGCCATCCGTGCCCGCGCACTGTTTGTAAAAGACAAAGACTATGTAATTAAAGACGGAGAGGTAATTATTGTGGACCCCTTTACTGGGCGCATGCAGCCGGGCCGACGATGGTCTGAGGGCTTGCACCAGGCAATTGAGGCAAAAGAAGGAGTAAAGATTGAGCAGGAAACCCGTTCGATTGCTTCTATTACGTACCAAAACTATTTTAAATTCTACGAAAAGCTCTCGGGTATGACCGGTACCGCAAAAACCAGCGAAGAGGAATTCACCAAGGTGTACGGCCTTTCAGTTGTCTCCGTACCGACCCACCGAAAGACGCAGCGTATCGACCACAACGACCTCATCTTCCAGACTGAAGAAGGAAAGTTCAAAGCGATAGCGAGAAAAGTAAAAGAGCTCCACGAAAAAGGACAGCCAGTGCTGATCGGTACAGTCTCTGTTGAGAAAAACGAACTCTTGGGGGCGTATTTGAAACGCGAAGGCATTCCGCATCAAATCCTTAATGCGAAAAACCATGAACAAGAAGGAACGGTGACTGCGCAAGCGGGCCGCAAAGGCTCTGTAGTGATTGCTACGAACATGGCTGGCCGCGGAGTGGATATTATCCTCGGCGGTAACCCATCAACCCCGGAAGAGCAGGAAGAAGTGAAGTCTCTCGGAGGATTGTTCGTTATCGGTACCGAACGCCATGAAGCGCGCCGAATCGACAACCAGCTTCGCGGACGCGCTGGTCGTCAGGGCGACCCGGGCGAAACGCAGTTTTACGTTTCTCTTGAGGATGAATTGATGCGCGTATTCGGAAGCGAACGCATCAAGACCATGATGACGCGCCTTGGCTTGCCTGAAGATGAAGCGATTCAAAACGGCATCGTGTCGCGCGCCCTTGAAAGCGCTCAGAAAAAAATCGAAGGCTTCCACTTTGATGCCCGCAAGCACACGCTTGAATACGACACCATTCTTTCGTACCAGCGAGAACAGGTCTACGGCCGCCGCCGCGCGATGGTGGAAGGGGACCGCGGACATGTGATCAGCACATTCTATACCTTGGGTGAGCAAGGAAATCTTGAGGCAATCGTAAAAGAAAAGACCGAGCTCGTAGGGGAAGATGCATTTTGGGAGAATGTCCGACGCGTCATCCTCTTTACTACCGACACACTGTGGGTAGAACACATCGACACCATGGAATACCTTCGCCAGTCGGTTGGGCTTCGGGCATACGGGCAGCGCGAACCGCTTGTTGAATACAAAAAAGAGTCAACTCGACTCTTTAAGGAGATGGAAGAGCGCCTGAAAGACCAAGTAATTAGCCTTGCCAGCGGGATTACCAAACTCACAGCGGGAGTAAGCGACAAAGCTCAGTAATAGCTCAATAATAAGACAATTTATTTGCCAAGTTGGCAAATAATGTCCTCTAAAATACCCTTATAAAATAAGGGTATTTTATGTTTGACACTAGTATTTTCCATTGTATAACTATTGACAAAAATAAACGTTTGTGATACTATGTAGCTACTTCCTTAGCACGTAATTGTATAAGGAATTTTCATTTGAAGGCTGATCTATCAGACATTCAGTGTGGAAATATACTGCTGCGAAGTTCCCCCGGAGCTCAACCGGGAACTATGAGTTCAATAAAACTATATTCAATAACAAAATCCTTTATTATCGTACCGTTAGTAGCAACTGCAATCTCAATGAACGCCTTTACGGCCTCAGTGAACAATGCAATTGCACCAATCATCGCACCACAAACAGAAGTTTCTCCAGAAGAAGCGAAGCTCCAATTGGAAAGAGAGGAAAAAGCTGCCAAAATCGATGCGTACTTTGCAGAGCGTAATATGCCCCTTGCAGGTACAGGTATGAAAATGGTGACTGAAGCTGAAAAAAACAACATTGACTGGCGTCTTATCCCAGCTCTCGCAGTTCGCGAAAGTACTGGCGGTAAGCATGCTTGCAAAAGTGTAACCTATAGTCCATTTGGATTCGGTTCATGTAAAATCAACTTTAAGAGCTGGGACCATGCGATTGAGATTGTTGCAACCAACCTTGGTGGTAACAATCCCCGCACAGCCCGCGCTTATGGCGGAAAGACGCTTCGCGGTAAACTCGAAGCCTACAACCCTCCATCAGTCGTACCAACATACGCTAATGAAGTGATTGCACTGATGAATAAAATTGAAGCAACAGTGGTAATCGCTGAAGCCTAAATAGTATTCCAAAAATCCCTGACCGAAAGGTCAGGGATTTTTGTTATGAAAGATAAGGGGAATAAAAAAGAACGGCGCAACTGCCGTTCTTAATCGTTGTCAGGTCATTGAAATTCTTTCAGACCATGATGAGGGAAAGAGTTCTCCTTGGACTACTCGTGAAATAGTGCTTTTTATAACTGCTACTTTTTCTATAGAGGGAGAGGGGGTTTCCAGCTCTCTTTCTTTTTTATACGCCTTACGGTCTTTTCCGATAGCGCTTTTAAATTCTTTAAAATCAGGATAGTGTTGCTGAGCTAATTGATAGACATGGTTACAAGCAATCTCCCAGTCATTATTAGTCTTCTTTCTCCCTGCTTCATTTCGTAGTCCAAAATAATAATTAAGGACACTAATCGTGAAATCTCTTAACGTATTCATAGAACTATAGGTTGGTTGTTTCTATAATACCAAAACATATTTAAAAGTCAAGTCAAGAGTGGGGAAGAGGAATATTACGAAAGGATTTTGATGTCGTCAATCAGTACGCTTCGGCGCTCTTCGCGGTCGGCAACGGTGCATTTCATTGCAGCAATGGCACCTTCTCTAATTAGTGGACCGATGGTCTTAAATGTCTCAGGGAATACGACGCCTTCTATTGTTCCGGTTTTGTCGGTAAGCGACAAAAATGCCATCTTCAGGCTCGTCGCTTTTGTCATAATGACCTTTGCTGTATCAATATGGGCGACAAGCAGGTAGGACTGCTTCTTTTTTGTAAATCGCTCGCGGGCTGGAACAGGAGGCTCGTTAAGGAGTTTTTTGATAGTGGTTCCGGCCTTTTGAATCTTCTCCAGAAAGCTATCGAGTGGGTGGCCTGAAATATAAAGCCCAAGGAGTTCTTTTTCCCAGATAAGCTTCTGTGCAATAGGGGCATCAGGTGCGTCGCGAAGCGTCAGTGTTGCAGTGGGGTTCGAGTCCAGACCAGCAAAGAGGGAGTCTTGCGCCGCACCGTTGTGCGTCTTGAGCCCCTTGTGAAATGCCAAGAGTACTTCGATATTTGCACACAATACGCCGCGCTCGCCAAACGCATCCATCGCTCCGCACATAATCAATGCTTCAAGGGATTTTTTGTTCATGTTTTTGTGCTGTACGCGCTCCAAAAAGTCCTCAATTGTTTTAAACCGCCCATTGGCTTTGCGCTCGGCAATGATTGCTTTTCCAATCTCTTCTCCGAAGTTTTTTACATTACGCAGCCCGAATCGGATTTTCTTGGTAACGACGCCTTCTTCAACGACTACAGTAAAGTCTGAAAAGGATTCGTTGACGTCAGGCGGCAAAATAGTAAAGCCCATGCGCTTCGCTTCATTGATGTATTCGCTGCACGTTTCAATGTCGCCACTCTCGGCTGTCATACAGGCGCTTAAGTATTCGGCAGGATAGTTTGCCTTGAGGTAGGCCGTCTTGTACGCCACCATGCCGTAGCTTGCAGCGTGGGCCTTGTTGAATCCGTACGCTGCAAACGGCTCAATCAAGTGCCACAACTCGTCGATCTTTTCGACGCCGAGCCCTCCGTACTCCATGCATCCTTTGTAGAACTTTTCTTTCTGTTCTGCCATTTCAGCGGGAATTTTTTTACCCATGGCTTTGCGGAACTTGTCAGCATCAAGCCAGGTGTAGCCTGCGAGACGGATAGAAGTAATCAACACGTCATCTTGGTACACCAAGAGGCCGTAGGAGGCCTCCAAGTCATCTTTGAGGCGAGGGTCAGGATACTTTATCAGTCGAGGATTTTCTTTTCGGCGGATATATTCCGGGATTACTTCCATGGGCCCTGGGCGGTAGAGTGCAACCATTGCCATGAGGTCTTCAAGTTTTGAAGGCTTGAGCTCTTTGAGATAGCGCGTCATGCCGTCGCCCGCCATTTGGAACACCCCCATTGTCTCGCCGCGCGCAAGCATTTCAAACACTTTTTTGTCATCGAGCGGAATAGTATCGATGTCGATTTCAATGCCGTAGATTTTTTTGATGCGATCAAGCGTTCCGGAAATGAACTGCAGGTTGCGGATTCCAAGCATGTCGAACTTCGGCAGGTTCACCACGCCATCGCGGCCGCCGGAGAACATGTCGTACTGGGTAATGATTTTTGTTTCTCCTTTCGGGTCATACTGGATGGGAGTGTAGTCCGAAACGTCGGGTGTCGGCGCAATGATGACGCCGGCAGCGTGCACTGAAATATGACGGACATTCCCTTCGATTTTTTTTGCCATGTCGATGATTTCTTTTGTCCCACGGTCATTGTCGTACTCTTCCTTAAGCTCAGGAATAATTTCAAGCGCGTGATCGATTGTCATTGGAAATCCTTGCGAACCCATAGGAATCATTTTTGAGATTTTGTCGCCCACTGCATACGGGTAGCCAAGCGCGCGCGCAACGTCGCGAACGGACCCTCGTGCAGCCATTGTTCCAAAAGTACAGATTTGGGCCACCGCCATGGCGCCGTACTGTTCTCGAATGTAATTGATAAGGTCGTCGCGGCGGTCGTCTGCGATGTCCAGATCAATATCAGGAATACCAGGGCGAAGCGGGTTTAAGAAGCGCTCAAAGGGGAGCTTGTATTTGATTGGGTCAACGGTCGTGATGCGCATGGCATACGACACTAAAGAGCCCGCGGCACTTCCTCGGGTGTTTGTCTGGATGCCCATACGGCGAGCCGCCTGCACCAAGTCGGCTTCCACTAAAAAGTAGGAAGAGAATCCTTTGTTCTTGATAATGTCGAGCTCAAAGTCTACGCGCTCTTTAATAATGCCATCATAGGTGTAGCCAATATCGGGCAATCCTGCGAGAACGCCGGCACGCAATTCGTCGTCGTAGTTAGAGCCTTCGGGAATAGGGTAGGTAGGGAATTTCCAGGGAGCAAGCTCGATTTCAAGGTCAATCGTTTCAGCGAGCTTCACGGTGTTTTCTATTGCACCAGGAATGTCCTTGAAAATTTCTTTTGCTTCGTCAGGGGAAATAAAAGAATAGTTTCCCGCTTTCATTGAGATTTTGCTGTTGCCTACTTCGGTGCCGGTATTAATCGCCACAAGCGTATCTTGCGCATCAGCATCCTCTTTGTTGATGTAGTGCGAGTCCCAGGTAGCCACTACAGGGAGATCCATTTTCTGCGCAATTTCGATAATTGCGGGAACAAGCGGAATATACCAGTCCACTTCTTTGTGATACATCACTTCGACATACACGTTTTCTTTGCCGAAGATATCGATATATTCCAGCAGAAGCTTTTCTGCTTCTTCTCTATTTCCGTTTTTGAGGTGAGTGATGAAGCGGCTTCCGGGACATCCTGAAAGGCAAATGATTCCGTCACCGTGTTCGCGCAACAACTCCATATCCATGCGCGGCTTGTAGTAGAAGCCCTCAAGGTTGCTCTTGGTGACGAGCTTCATCATGTTTTTGTACCCCGCATTGTTTTTTACCAAGAGCGTGAGGTGGTAGCGCTTCGAGTCTATTCCCGGTTCTTTGTCAAAACGCGTACGCTCGGCAATGTACGCTTCAACGCCGATAATCGGCTTGATGTCGGCTTTTTTGCAGGCATTGTAAAACTCAATCGCGCCGTACATGGCGCCGTGGTCGGTCAGCGCAAGCGCCGGCATGCCAAACTCTTTCGCTTTTTTTACGAGCTGAGGAATTTTCGAGAGCCCGTCGAGCAGCGAGTAGTGGGAGTGGGTGTGGAGGTGGACGAAGCTCATACTGACACTAGTATAGCAGTGGAGAGATTCGTTTGTTATATTGACATACATATGACAAACAAGCCCAAAAAGCCCCTGTGGGTGATAGGGATAGATGAAGTGGGACGCGGGCCGCTTGCTGGCCCTGTTACGGTGTGCGCGGTTGCAGTGCCGTATAGGGGGTATAGTGCGAGCTTGTGGCCCGGACTCACCGACTCTAAAAAAATGACCGCACCCGCTCGAGCGAAGTGGTATAAAGAGGCTCTCCGGCTTGAGCGCTCCGGAATATTGCGCTACGCGCTTTCAAGCAGAAGCGCACAAACGATTGATACCAAAGGAATAGCGCCGTGCATCCGCGAGTGCATTGTGAGTATTTTGAAAAAAATCGCATTGCCACCCGAAGAGTGTCTGGTGCTCCTCGACGGGGGACTAAAGGCTCCGGCCCAATACGCTTTTCAGCAAACGATTATTAAAGGCGACAGCAAAGAACCTGTTATTTCGTACGCCTCGGTCATCGCAAAAGTTCATCGCGATATGTATATGACCAAGGCGCACCGCAAAAATCCCGAATACGGATGGGACAAAAACAAGGGGTACGGCACGCAGGACCACCAAAATACCCTTATAATACAAGGTGTAACAGCACTTCACCGCAAGAGTTTTCTTCGCCGCATACTTGACAAATAGTCAATAAACATATATACTATAGAAAATTCACAAATCTATAAGCAATGAAAATAAGACTAACAATAGTTGTGTTGCTGGCAATAGTTGCCTGCAGCAGTGCACAAGCGCAATTTTTGGGAAAGAAAACTCCCCCACAGCAAGAAAAACCAAATTTCATGCGTTTGTATATTGTGGATATTCCACGGACAGACGATATGATTTTCAACAATGTATTACCCAGCACTCATAAAATAATTGGTGTGGGAGATATTAATGGTGAAGGGCAGTTTCTTCTTGTGAATGCCGCGGCATTCGATACTATCCAAGCCTTGTTCAAAGGATACAAGGAACAGTATGCCATTTCGAAAAATGCGCTTTCAGACCGTTTTATTGGAATGGATGTATCGGTAAGCTATATCGGCAAACTCTCTCTTGTTTCAGAAAAAGAAATAAGAAACATGAACAATGAGGATAAAGAGCTCGCACGCACACTCAATGCGTACGAAAAATTTACTCTTATTGGAGAGAGTCCTAAGCCGATATTGATGAGGCGTACAACTGCTGGGAAATTTGTTCCGGATTTCAATTCGCCTTTGTCATCATCTGGTAACGAAGCGAGGACTAAACCTGGGAACAATTCTCAAAACAATACTCCGCCTTCCAATGAGTCTCCCTTCTTTGAAGAATTGAGGAGGAAAGGTAAATTGTAAAAAACACATGTACTCAAAGGACCCGATTATTCGGGTTCTTTTTTATTTATATAAACAACAGAACAAGAATGCCGAGCGCGATGCGGTACCACCCAAACCAAGAGAGCGGTTTTTTTGTTAAGAGAGTAATGAAAAAGCGGATAGAGAGAAGTGCTACAGCAAATGCCACCACACTTCCAAGAGCAACGAGTTGCCACTCGTTCGCACTCAGCATTGGCGCATTTTTAAGCTCTACTGCGCTTGCGCCCACAATAGTGGGAATCGCAATAAGGAATGAAAAGCCAATAATGATTTGCCGAGGAATTTGTACGAGCGTTCCGCCAATCAGGGTTGAGCCCGCTCTCGAAAGCCCTGGAATGAAGGCGAAGATTTGCATCAGCCCGATAGCAAGTGCTTGCTTGTAGGAGATGGATTCTACCGGCGCTTGTGTGTCGTGCGGGCGAATAAGAATGAGAAGGATTCCTCCAATGATAAGAGCCCAGGCAATCACTAAAGAGCTTGAAAGAAGCGGTTTGATGAGGGGATAAAAGAGCACTCCGGCAATGGCAGTGGGGATGAATCCGACAATCACTTTTGGAATAAGAGAGCGGTTGTTCCAGACGGTGCCCCAAAAATACCACGCCGCGGCGAGGATTGCCCCGCTTTGAATGCTGATAGAGAGAACTTCAAGAAATGCTTGAGGCACTGTAATGATTCGCCCCGCCAAGAGAAGGTGGGCCGTGGAGGACACAGGGATAAATTCCGTAAGTCCTTCGATGATTCCTAGAATAATTGTATGAAAGGTTAGGAGTGCCATAGCAGGGTGTATGCTCCGATAATAGCCGCAGTTTCAGTACGAAGAACCTTCTCGCCGAGCTTCAGTCGGGTGATGCTGTATTGTTCAAATACCGCTTCGTCAGAGAGGCTCCATCCGCCCTCAGGCCCCACATACAAGACCGCTGTTTCGGGTACTATTGCAACAGAGTCACCCTCATAGCCGTCGCAGACAAATGCACTGTGAGGGAATGTGGCAAAGCATTCTTCGAGCGTCATCGGCTCGTGAATCGTGACCCGTGTATTTCCGCCGGAGAGCTCAAGTGCTTCATTGCTGATTTTTTGCAGACGGTCGAGACGCACTGCGGTTTTCACTGTGCGCTCTGAAAGAATCGGGACAATAGCACTTACTCCTATTTCGGTGAGCTTTTGTACGGCAAGTTCAAAGCTTGCACCCTTTGCAATACTGATAGCCGCAATAATAGTTCGCGGAAGTGCGGGTGTGGAAACCTCTTTTATTTTTTTAACGGTCATACTACGCTTATCGCGGTCAATCAGTTCAACTGTTATGTCCGGGCCTTTGTCGGCAAACACAATGAATGATTCTCCGATTTTGAACTTCAGTATTGAAAGCCCTTGATGTACAACATGCTCGTCATCAAGCACCCAACTGTCGGATGAGGGAATTTTCTCTATAAGAAATCGGTGAAGTTTTTTTGGCGTCATGAAAGTTTATTAATAGCGAGCTTCGTCATTGCGACCACTCGGCGGTATTCTTGAATCACTAAAATAATGACAACAGTGTTGAACAATAAAAATGCCGTCACGACAGGAGAGAACTGCACGCTAATTTCGTAGAGCTGATACAGGCTGAAGCCGCTGAGGAATACAATTGATACAGGGTATGCCCAGAGTTTCGTCTTCCATAGCCCCCAGACTAACAGAAGTTTCACTGCGCCATGGCTGAAGAAATAAAATGCGCCGATGAGCTGTACGCGCCCCGACATGTCGATAACCAACTGCGAGAGGGCTGCAATAAATCCGCCGTACTGCATGAGTCCCAGAAGATAGACGTCAATGCTCGGCTTAAAGACAAAAAAGAATCCCGCAAGGATATCGAGTACTGCAATAACGCCGTTCATAATAACGGTTGCGATAAATGCTCGATGCAAGTGCTTCTGTACTTTCGTTTCTTCGGGAGGATTCATTTAGGAGAGGATAAAGCGACGATACCAATATCGCAGTAATGATATCACAATGATAATGGCAAATCCGATAAGAATGACATTTCGAATAATATCGACGCTGTCGATGATGCGAACGATGCGGCTTTGGAAATAGTAGCCGATCCATACAAACAAGGGTACATAAACGACGAGAGCAGCGAGCTCGTAGGTGATGAATTTTCGCACCGGCACTTTTAGATGGCCGGCCATAAACGGTCCGATAAAACGCAGTTGCACCATAAAGCGGGAATAGAAGATTACTTTTTCCATATGGTGCTCTATCCACTCTTGTTTGGCTTCAAGGCGGTGTGCAAAGAATTTGTCGTAAAATCCTTGCACCCACTTGTTTCCCGCGCGTGCGAGGAAATACATGATTAAGTCGCTGACCAAAAGGCCAGCAATGATGACAGGAATGATGATAAATACTGAGGCATGTCCGCTTCCAGCCAAGTATCCCAGTGCGAGAAGGACAATTTCCTCAGGGACAGGGATAACAATATTTGCCAAGAGCGATACCCCGAATATGCCGAGGTAGGAGAAGGTGCCCAATTCATTGATAATTGCTTGTGTTTCCATAGTAGTGCTTTTTACAGTGTACCGTGTTTACTTCCGCTATACACCCATAGCTTGGAAGCGACGAAATTCCAGACAAATGTTACTGCTGTTGCAATAATGACACCGATACTGTCGGGGATATTGAAAAGACTGATGCAGGCCGAGAGGGTAGCGATATTGATACCCATGCCAATGCCCACTGTCAGATAAAATCGTACCAATTCGCCATAGCGGATGCGGGAAACATTGTTGAAAGTCCATGCACGGTTCCCAAAAAAGCTTGAAAGCGTCCCTGCTCCAAACGAGAATGCTTTGGCAACCAGCAGGTGCGCCGCAAAGAACTCACTGCTTCGCGTAAGAATAAAGTACAGCCCGATATCAATTGCAGTATTAAGCACGCCGACAGCGGCAAATCGAATGAGCTGAATTCTTGAAACTCGTCCAAGCTGCCCTCGGTAGAGCGAAACAAGATCCCGTACTGCTCGAGCAATGACACGGGGATGCGCACCTGTTGCGGTGCCTTGTGTGCGCGGAAAATGAGTGACGGGAATTTCCTTGAAGGCAACGCCTCGATGCTGCAGATGAATCAGCATCTCCGCGCTCATCATGGCTCCGCGCGTTTGCAAGGGAAGCCCAGCGACAAGCTTTCTATCAAGAAGCTTGAAGGCGCAGTCAATATCGCACACCCGCAATCCAAAGAGAATGCGGTTTGCAATATTCCAGATCTTCGCATTGATAAGGCGAATGAGTGGGTCGTTTCGTTTTGCGCGATATCCGAGCACTGCTTTATATTCTTCGGCAAACGGCAAAAGAAGGGCGAGTTCGGACAAATCAAACTGCAAATCCGCGTCTGTAAAAAACACATAGTCATGCTGCGCGGATTGGATGCCGGTCCATACTGCTGCGCCATAGCCTTGGTTTTTTTCATGGTGCACCACTCGAACACTCTCATGGATTTCTGCAAGACGGTCAGAAATTGTGCCCGTATTATCGGTAGACCCGTCGTTTACGATGATGATTTCGTAGGTATCGACAAGCTCTTTCACGGCCGTAATTGCTTTGGTGACTGCCTTTTCAATAGTATGCGCTTCATTATAGGCTGGAAAAAAAACCGAGAGAGATACCGGGCGGTTATTCATGCACTGTACAATATCATATTTTTAGAGAGTGCTCTATGGTACGATAGGGTGCAGTGGAACAATTTTCTATCATCATAACGGAGCTCTTTTTTGCGCTTACGCCCCTTTTGCGAGGTGTGCTTATTTTCCTTTTTGCCTATGGCGAAGGGTTGCCCGTTATCGGCTCAATCTTGCCGGGAGGCACCATTGCGCTTTTGGTCGGAAGCCTTTCAGTGGCCGGATTCATTGCACCGTGGAGCGCTGTTCTTATCATTACAATCGGAAGCTTTTTGGGGGACATGACCGGATTTTTTATCGGCAAGAAATTCAAGCACTGGAAGTGGGTGCAGCGCCTTGTCGTACAGAGCAAGCATCAAAAGTCGTGGGATCTCTTTGACCGCCACCTGGCGCTTATTGTCATTTTTGGAAAACTTATTCCGGTCGTGCGATCGACTCCGTCATTTTTTGCGGGCGCCCGCAATGTAAAGGTGCGCACGTATATAGGCTTAAGTTTTGTCGGCAGCATGCTCTGGGCAGTCGTCGGCATTTATGGAGGCAATGCGCTCGCACGGGTTGCACCAAGTGCGGCAATTCCTGTTATTGTCGGCATACTTATTATCAGTGGCATCGCAGCAGTAGTTGCCAAGCGCCACAACGCTCGAAAAAAACAAAAACTTCAAAATTCATAACACCGTTCTTTATTGTTCTGTCAACGTAAGTGCCGCTCTTTCTCCTCGTCTCTATGTATGTCGCTTATAAGAAATAATAGTAAAATAATACATATGATTTCAAAGAAACTCGCCGCAATGGCCCTTATCGCTTTGGTATGTTCAGCAACTGCTGTGCATGCGGAGAGTGGTACTGATAAAGACACTACAAAATGGAACGGTTTTCGAACATCGTTTGGATTGAATGCTCGCATTGACGCTGATAATCGTGAGGATGACAACAAGAATGGATGGGGTGACCGCAAGCAGGACAAGGATACTATGAATGAAAAGCGTTCATACGACCCAGGCGTGCTTGGCACCGTAACCGCAAAAAGCTCTACTACTATTACAGTGAAAGCTGGCAAGGACGGCACTCTTTACACAGTTGCTACAGCGGACGCAAAAATCCGCACCCCCGGCAAAGGGGAAGCAACTCTTGCTGATATCGTGGTAGGAGACACCGTGCTCGTGCAGGGCGATATTGATGGGACTTCTATCGACGCAAGCATGATTATCGATGCTCGCCTTCCAAAAGGCACTGTCATTAAAAAAGACATGTCAGGAATTGCCGGCACTGTAACTGCTGTAACAGGAACAACTATCACTGTAAAAGGAAAGAATGATGTAACGTACACAGTAGACGCCGACCAGGCACGCATCCGCCACGAGGGCGATGACGAGGCAACAGTTTCTGATATTGCTGTAGGAGACACCGTTATCGTACAGGGAGCAGTAAACAGCACCTCTGTTGACGCAACCGCAATCATTGCAGTTGATGCAGACACCAAAGCCGAATTGAAGGCAGACTTGAAGGCTGAGGGGAAAACAGGATTCTTCCATAAAATTGGACTTTTCTTCAAAGGATTCTTTGGTAAGAAAGAATAATTCAACAATTCTCGGAATATATTCTCCCATTCCCTAAAAGAACCCGATTCTAGAATCGGGTTCTTTTGCTATGAAAATACACATAGCGTATACTAGTCTTATTATAATAACTCTTATTTTATGGAATCAGACACCACCCTTGAAGCTTTTGTAGAACGCCTTATTACTGAAAAGCAATTTGAAAATCTTGAACCCGAAGTGCGCGAGCAGCTCAAAAGCGACCTTGTCAGCCGGGCAGAGGACCACGTAAATGCGTCTGTGATTGCAGCGCTTTCTGAAACCGATCTTGCAGCCTTCCAAACAATGCTTGCAGAGGATAAGGATGCGGCAGCACTCCAGGCATTTCTTTCAGAGCATGTAAAAGATATGGACCAAGTAGTAGCGGGAGCATTGATAGCATTCCAACAGACCTATCTCGGTAAAGAATAGTATTCATGGAAAAGAATCACGATATTAACAAATCTTTGGAACACACAGCGCCGGAAGTCGTGCCTGTTGTAGAGGGTGAGACAGTGGATGTAGAGCACGAGCTGGTAGAAGCACCACAAGAACAAGAACAAGAACCGCAAACGACAGAACAAGAATCAGAACAGGTGCAGCCAGAGCAAGCGGCAGAACCCGTACCGGAATCCGCAGTAAAGGAGACTAAGAGCCCCGAAGAATTGCAGAAAGAATTTGAAGCCCAAATCAAACAAATCGCTTTTGTAAACGTGGCCCAGCTTGCTGAAAACGAAGCGCGCGATGTTGCCGAAGAGCGCCTTACCGAGGAGCGCGAAAAGTCTACTGGCGTAAAAAATTTCTTTAAGCGCGTATGGAAGCACAACATTGCGCGAGAGTATTACCGCCAAAGAGAAATCGCGGACGTGAAAGATGCGATTTATTCTCAGCAGAATATTTTTGCCGGGGAGGCCTTGGAAAAAAAGAGCCACCAGTCTGCAATGGATGCAGTAACCGAGCGTTTTTTGAGCGAATACGATGGCGTGATTCGAGAAGATGCGGGTGAAAAAAAGGCTTTGCTTGAAGAAGAAAACCCGGAGGTGAAAACGCTGAAGGGTGAAATCACCGAAATGATTAAAGGATATGCCAATGGAAGCATTGATGATGCGACATTTGATGTTGAGCGCGACAGAATCCTTGAGAGTGTGGGTGCTGTGGGCAAAGAAACGGTGGGTGAAGGCCGATTGTATGCGGACAACCTCAAGCGCGTTGCCGAACAATTAAAGCATGCACTTAATCATGGCGTATCACTTGAGAATCTTGATATGAAATTTGATCTTAAGGTGGGGCGCGCCGTGTCAGGTGTTAAAACCGAAGCCAATACAAACAAGGTAGACAGGGCAATTGAGTGGATTAACAAAAAAACAAAAGGGGGAAGCAGTATTCTTATAAATGAAACCACTGTCGCAGCCGGTGTTTCTATTGCGACCGCTTTCGGCGCCGCTGCACTGAAAGGCGCTGCACGTACTACTGCGCAAGTCGGCGGATTTATGGGGGGAGCTGCGCTTGCCGGCACCATGAGCGCATTTAAGGAAAACAGCCGCCTTAAAAATGAGCGCGCGCAGCATGCCCGCGACCGCGCAAAAGGGCGTGTGATTGATGAAGATTCTCCGCGCCGGGAAAAGATGGAAGCGTTTCAATACAAGACCAAGACAGCGCAAGAGCTTCGCAGCGGACTCCTTTCAACGCTCTATACCGACAATGACCCAAGCAAAGGTATTAGCGAAGAAATGAAGTCGCCGGAGAAATTCAAGGCTGCCCTTGCCGCACTTGCAGAAGTGGAGGGGCGCATCAGTGTTTCCAATAAAGCGCGCATTGACCTGATTTCTTTTTCTGATGCAAAGGCGGTTGAAGTTGAGCGAACGGCGCTTGAAATAGAGCATGCCCGCGCAAAGACGCTGCTTCGAAACTATTACGACAGCACTCCTGCAATCAACGAGTCAATTCGGGAAAAATTTGATTCACTGCTTGCCAAGGACGCCGGCGCATACGAAAAGTCTCTTTTTGATGGAGATCTCAGCGAAAAAGACAAGGCATTTCGTGCAATGAAGCAAAAAGCCGTGGGCCGCGCATTGGTCAAGGGTGCACTTTCAAGTGTTGTTGTGGGAGGTGTTGTGCAAGAAGGCATGGCATTTGCACAGAGCAACACGGAAGGATTTGTTGAAGGTTTAACAGTCGGAAATCCGACAGCAGAACATGCAACCCCCCTTGAATCTCTTCGAGTATGGATCTCGGGTAAGTTCGGCGAGAAGGCGGCAGATGCAGTGGAAGTTTCAAACCTCCATCTTAAAGAAGTGCAGTGGAGCAATCTCAGAGAACACCTTCGTTTTCCAGAAGGAACAGAACTTACTGAAAATGGGGACGGAAGCGTAACAATCACCCAAGGAGGCACAGTGCTTGCAGACCACATACCGTTTGAGTTTGGAGCCGACCATATTCCGACAGCAGAAACGCTTGCATCGCTGAGTGCGCACAAGATTATTCCCGGAGATGTGACGGTTGATTCCATTACAGAAATGATAGAAGGAGCGCCGCTTTCTCCAAAAGAATATGTTGACCAAAACCTTGAAGATACGCAGGCTATCAAGCGAGACCTGTGGTATGACAACAATACAACAGCGCCTGTATTTGAGAAAAACGAATTACAGGCCGACTGGGGCGGAGAAAATGCTACGGGTATTGATGAGAAAGGAAATTATGTATTCAGTACGGCCGAGATGTCCAAAGATGGCTCGACCCAGGGCGCATTTTCTGCTGATGCAAAAGCACTTGCGGAGAAAGGGGAACTGAAGATGCTTCTGTCGCTCTCCAAAGACACGCAAAACCAAGTGTTTGAAGTTCCTATCGATGCAAATGGTAATGCTGTTATCGACCCAAACAGCGAAGTGGGCAAGCTATTCTTTACGACAGTGGACGGCAAGGCCGTATTCAACGGAAAGTATGCTGAAGTTGCCCAGATAATGAAGGGCGCCGAGGGGGAAGCGGAGCATGTTCGCGTGCTGAGCACTGTTGTTGGAAAAGGAATTGATACGCTGCCCGGAATGAAAGAAAGTGTTGTTGAGGAAGCAACCCATGACTTTACCTTCGATACTGCGCCCGCTGACCTGCCGCGAGACACTGATTTGCCGCCGACAATTCCCTTGGTAGGGCGTATTCCGCTTGAGCCGATGAAAGGACCCGCAGAAGAAAAGAAAGAAGAAAAACCTCTTGTCGATATACCTTCAATGATTCCGACAGCAGAACAACCACCAATCGCTCCTCCCGCTGTAACGGTAATGGATGTAGCTCCAGACGGAACATTGATGAAAGAAAATGTGCAAACAGGAGAAAGCGAACCTGTTGTTGCAAAGAATGGACAATGGAATGGAGAGGTGGAAGTCGATACTCCTGAACAAAAAAAGACTGAAGCAATTTCGCAAGCTGACTACGATGCCCTTCGAAAAGACCTTGATCTTATAAATGCAAAAATACAGGGGCACGATGGCATAATCACGGTGAACGAAAACGACTTTGCGTCGACCTTGGGGCGCCGCCGCTACCTTGATCTTAATCGGGTGCCTGACGGAAAACCGGTATCATTTAATAAAGAAGAATTGCGCGCAATAGGAGACTCTCTTGAGAAGACTCTTTCAGAAAGCCATATCGACAGCACGCTCAAGCCCGGAGAAAAAGAGCGCATGCTCAGAGAAGGGATAGCGCTTGCAGAGTACAATATGCTTCGCGCGGACATGGAGAAAATCAATAAAGAATATGCCCAAGGACGCAACATTCTCAGCATGAATCCAGATGAGTTCCAATCAGCATATGCAAAGCTTCGCCTCTTTGAACTCAAGCAAGAAGAGCGAGCTCGCCCCGCATTGTATCGAGGAGAGCTTCGTACTATCGGAGACGAGGTAGAAGACCTGCTCGTGCGAGGAACAATAAAAAATTAATGTATAAAAATAATTACACCGCAGGCTCTGTGGTGTAATTATTTTTCCACTCCGTTGAGCATGGTGCATGTTATATAATAGAAAGATGATGAAGTACACCACACCACTGTTCTTGATAGCATTTTTATTTCTTATCAGTCCGTTTTCTGCGCATGCTGCATTTAGTGATACGCCTCAAGCTCGTTATGTAGGCACTACAGCGGGGTCATATTATACGATGGCGCAAAATGCGGATACGATTTATGTCGGGGGCGAGTTTCCCGATATTGCTGTTACCAATAGCGTGCTCTCGCTCAATCTTGCAAATCAAACAATAGCTGACAGAGAACTTCCGCTTGTCGTCGCAGCATCAGAAGGAATTATGGCAACTGCAGTTGATGCAGACGGCAATATATATCTTGCGGGGGACCCAATTGAAGTTGACGGAGTTGATAGAGGAAGGGTTGTTCGCATTCTTGCGAATGGAACGCTTGATGAGTCCTTTTCCATAGAAACAACCCAAGGAATTCGCGCACTGGCACTTTCAGGGGATACTCTGTATGCCGGAGGTGATGGGGAGCTGATTGCCATTGATTTGGACACCGCTGAGCAGGATGTTGTAGGAACGGATATGCTCGGAATCCTTTCTCTTGCAGTTTCAGGAAATATTCTGTATGTCGGAGGGCAGTTTTCCGATGCTGATGCTGACTCGGGGAATCCGGAAGTCTATAAATATCTCGCCGCATTTGATATGAGTGTTCCGGGCGGCGCACTGGTAACAGCTTTCAATCCTATTATTGACGGAGGAGCAGTGCGTGCTCTTGTTGTGTCTGGAGGCACGGTGTATGCAGGAGGATCGTTTACAGAAGTGGATGGCGACACTGCGCACAATGCAGTAGTTGCGCTGAGTACGACCGACGGAAGCATTGTTGAAAGTTTTGCCGCATCAGTGGATACAGGCGGGGTAGTGCTCGACCTCCTTCTTGAAGGCACAACACTCTATGTTGCAGGAAATTTCAACGGCATAAATAGCGAAGCTCGATTAGGTGTTGCAGCAGTGTCTACCATAGATGGCTCCGTTATTACTGCATTTGATGCAGATCTTACGGGGACTGCTCGCTCTGTAGTGTTGCATAACAGCACTCTTTACATGGGGGGAGAATTTATGGCTCTCAACGGGGACATGAACCATAATTATTTTGGAGCATTTGATGCTGCAACAGGAGAAATGCAAGCACTGAAAGCTTCTGTAGGGGCAAATGTAAATTCACTTTTTCTTTTGGGAGAGAGGTTGTATATAGCGGGAGAGTTCACCTCTACATCATTTTTTAGAAATGGGATTGCTGCTTTTGAAAAAGAATCAGGAGCCTTGACCTTCTTTGACCCTGGAATTGAAACATCTGCACCTGTCTATGCATTAATGCTTGATGGCACCACGCTGTATGCGGGTGGAGGGTTTTCGGGTATGGGCCCGGACGCTGAGCACAACTTTCTTGCAGCATTCGACAGTACGACAGGTGCTCTGATAGAGAGCTTCAAGCCTATTATTGAAAATACTGTCTGGAGTATTGCACTCGACGGCACCACAATCTATGCCGGAGGAGAGTTTACTGCAGTAGGAGGCAATGCGGCACACAATCGTCTTGCGGCATTCAATACTGCAGATGGCAGCTTAGTGGGGACACTTGCTCCGGACTTGGATTTTGAGGTGTGGACACTGTTTGTTGATGGTCAAAATGACCGACTCTATGTTGGGGGTGTATTTACTGATGTCGACGGAGATCCAGATTTGGATTATCTGGTGGCGTTTGACACAGTTACGGGAGCCCTTATTCCAAGCTTTAATCCGATTGTTAATGGTGACGTCTATTCATTTGCACTTGACGGCACTACGCTTTATGTAGGAGGAACCTTTACTGCGGTAGGAGGCAATGCGGCACACAATCGTCTTGCGGCATTCAGCACTGCTGACGGATCAGTAATTGGGTCCTTTGTTCCTAATCTTGAAACAAGCAATCCAAACTCTCTCGTGCTCGACGGTGACACGCTCTATGCGGCAGGGTATTTTACAGCAGTCAATGGCGACAGCGACTACGCGTATCTTGCAGCGCTTGATACTACAGACGGCTCTCTTGTGTCTGGCTTCAATCCTGTAATGAATGCTGACGTGTTGGCAATCCAAAGTGATGACGATGCATTATATGCGGCCGGATCCTTTAGTTCTGTAGGAGGAGAGGATCATAGTCATATTGCAGCCTTTCCTTTCGCTGTTCTTACCCCAACCGTTACTACCCAAGCCGCTTCTTCTATCACCCAAACCACTGCGACTCTCAACGGCACAATCGCCGATACAGGAGGTGAGAATGCAACTGCTCGCGGATTCAATTACGGTCTTACAACAGGGTATGGATCTACAGCGTCTACGAGCGGTTCATACTCAGCCGGCGCCTATACTGCAAGTATTACAGGCCTTACCTGCGGCACCCTTTATAACTTCCGCGCATTTGCGACCAATTCTGAAGATACTGGCACTGGAGCAAACCAAACATTCACCACAAGTGCCTGTGACGGAGGGTCGGATGCCCCCACTGTAACAACAGAGGACACTTCTTCTCTCAACAGAACCACTGCTACAGTAAACGGAACCATTACTGCAACAGGAGGAGAAACTGTGACTGCTCGCGGATTCAATTATGGAATTACGACAAGTTACGGCAGCACCGTTTCTGAAACGGGTACGTACTCAACCGGCGCATTTTCAGCACAGATTGAGGGTCTTGAGTGTGAGACTGAGTATCACTATCGTGCATTTGCAACCAATACTGAGGGTACCAGCTATGGATCCGATGAGGTATTCACGACTTCAGACTGTACACGAAGCGGAGGAGGATCATCCTCAAGCGGGCCGCGCAATGATGCGTCTGCTCCCGCTGAAACTCCCACCCCTTCAACCGACACAACAGCGTGCCGCCCTGGAGACAATTTTAGCGCCGCAACGGGAGCGAGATGTTCTGGAACGGCAACGCCACCAGGCACCACCACTCCTCCCGGTACAACACCGGGCACCCCAGCTACTCCGGGAACCACAACCCCTGTCCCTCCTGCAACAAAATCAGCAGTGACGCTTGCTCCAACGCTTTCACTCAACAAAGACGATGTTGCGGTTAAATCCCTCCAACAGATTCTTAATGCTCTTGGCTACACCGTCTCAACAGAGGGAGCGGGTGCACCAGGAAAAGAAACCACCACCTTTGGGCCTAAAACAAAGGCTGCGCTTATTAAGTTCCAAGCAGCAAACGCTCTTGTTGCAGACGGAATCTTTGGACCGAAGACGAAGGCTTCACTCTTGTTGCTTGTGCAATAAATAAAAAAACTCCGGACATCGAATGTCCGGAGTTTTTTTATTACGCGCTGTATTATGCAGCTGCTTCTTCAGAAGGAGTTTCCTCTGCAGGAGCTTCTTCTGAAGTGCCTTCAGTAGCTTCTTGTGCAGCGAGGGCAGCCTTTTCTTCTTCAGTGAGTTCTACGTTTGTTGTTTCGTCTGGATTCATAGTATATATCTGTTTAACTGGTATCTATTCATCATAGCATATGTGTTGTGTAATAGATAGGTGCAAGTAAAAAGCCTCCGAAAGGAGGCTTTTTACAGAAGGTGGCACCGAGAAAACTTTCATAGCGGTTGAGCGCTCATTCGTATATGGATTGCATATACGATGAAGTGTATACAATCCAAACCCCTGAGGCCTCCAAAGATGTGAGTAACAAAAAGGTAAAACCTTATAGATACAATAGCACTGAGTCTGGGGAATAGATAGTATCGCGGGCGGGAATGTGTGTTGTAACACTATCCTCTGTTATTCGTCTTAATAATCATGAATACATCACACACCATAAAGCTCAGCATTGCCGCAATAGCGCTTCTCGTGACGGCAATTCTTATTTATTCGTTTACTGCAACACCTCAAAACCCTCCCCGCGAAGCAGTAGTGAAAAATACCTCAGAAGAATCAATTGAGGGGTGCTATGTACTGCGAAGAGACAAGGATGTGTATACCCTGAAAATCGATTCACACGACGAAGGAAAGGTTGCGGGAACGCTTGCGTATAAAAACTTCCAAAAGGACAGCTCGTCCGGAAGTTTTGAGGGAACCTATGAGGGAGAGACACTGCGCGGATACTATTCTTTTACTTCTGAAGGGACGGATTCAGTGCGTGAAGTGATATTCAAGAAAACGGACAACAGCTTTATTCAAGGCTTCGGCCCAGCCCAAACCATAGAAGGGAAGGAAGTGTTTGTTGACCCCACCGACATCACCTATGAGGGAACACTTATCTTTGTTTCCGAACCATGTTCGTAAAGTTGTTGATACAAAAAAAGCGCCCAAGGGCGCTTTTTTCTTTTGCATTTAGCTTCGATTGTTCAACAGTTGCTGGTATGCAGAGCGGTTTTGCCAGAGGAAGTACAGATTGAGTGCAAAAAGCACATTTCCCATTATCGCACCCGCAGTCAAAAGTCCGCCATCGAGGAATAGGTGGAAAGCTATGATGTTGATCGTGACCGGCAAGAGAAGGAGGGCTGCAAGCGCCATCCGCTTCATGATGATAAGGACAAGTGCAATCGCAAAGACAAGTGCGATCATTGCCGTGAGGTATCCGGTGGCAGAGAGCGCTTCAATAAATGCAAATGCCTCAGGGGTGTTGTACATTTCCGCAGTAGGAGCTGGGAAAAATCCAAGCGCTCCAGCGATAGGGCTTACCAACAAAAAGCACAAAAGAACTTTTAAAATGATATTAATTATTTTCATAAAGGTATTATTGCACAAATGAACCACCAAGATATAGCGGTGTTGATTGACAAAGGGGGTGAGTAGGGTAGAGTGAAAAAAACCTTACCTTAAATAACAATATCATGGAAGATAAAACAAAGACTGTAATGGCCCTGGGAAAGGCGCTTTTTCAGAGTATGAAATACCTCTCCAGTGACCAGCTTATGTATTGGGGGCGCAATGATGTAGCACTCTACAGAACACTCAGTGGAGCAACCGAACAAGAAGCAAAGCCACTATTTTTCGGACCCTGCATGAATTTGCATTCCCAAGACGGAACAAGTACGGTGGCGGGGAAATTTGCAGAAACATTTTTTCGCGTTGTGCAGGTATTGCCTGACAGGCATATTGCGCATTGGGCGAAGAACGAACAAAAGCTTAAAAAAATTCTTTCAACAAAAGCGCTTCCTGTTATAGGTGACATTCTTGATACCGTTTCGATTGGGGCGCAAGAAGCAAACACACTTCGGCATGTTTTATTGAAAAAGCCCTTTAGGACAAATAATTTGTCTGTGGATATTCAGTCAAAATTGCCTGACATGGTTATGCGCACGCCTGCGCGCACCGCACTGTGCGCTCCGATCAATTGCTATCTTTCCTCAGAAGAAGCCATCAATCAGTTGGAGCAGTTGGTATCACTTGAACACAACGGACTGAGCGTTCAGCAAATACGCGTGCTTGCTCAAAAACAGAACCAAAAAGGCAAACAAGGATTACTGTCTCATGATGGGTATAATCATTTTTTGATGAGGTGTACAGACCACGCATTATTGTTTATGACCCTGCTGTGGCGCAGGTATGAGCGTGCACATAGCACTTCCGCAGCAGGGTCATGGGACTATTTTATCCATGATGATCTCAAACCCGGACGCTTGTTCATTTTGGAATAGCGTACTGTAAAACACGACCGTGAGGCCGTGTTTTTTTATTTTTATATACTCTTATATTCGAGGATATCTCCGGGCTGACAGTCGAGTGCTTTGCAAATCGCCTCAAGTGTTGAAAGCCGTATTGCTTTTGCCTTTCCGTTTTTAAGAATAGAGAGGTTGGACATCGTAATGCCGACACGTTCGGAGAGTTCGGTCACGCTCATTTTTCGCTTTGCGAGCATGACGTCTATGTTTATGATGATTCCCATACAATTAAACAACTAAATCGTTCTCAGCTTTTATATCGATCGCATTTTGCAGGAGTTTTCGAAGCACTGCTGCAAATGCCGCAACCACAAGGGGAGCGCACACAATGACCATGCCCATAATGATAAGCCCTGGAGCATCGTCCTTTTGCGCAATCATAAACATCACCGGCATTCCCGCTGCAAATGCCGCACTGATTGCAACCGCACAGTAGGTGATGTATTTGAGCGCTTTGATCGACTGTGCTGAAAAGGCATTGTTCTGATCGATGTAATTGAGGAGCCTGAAGGCTTCGGCCACCGCAACAAAAAAGACTGCCACTGTCAGGTACGCTCCGAGCATAATAGGGTACTGCAAAGAAGGAAGTTCAATAAATTCCGAAACATCCCACGCTATGGAAGGAACGCCAAAAACGCACAGAGCAAGTACTATAGCGATGATAACAATGAGGGCGGCGCGCAGGAACCACGTTGAACCTTTTTTAAATACTATTTCTTTATTCATACAGCGATTCTAGCACTTTATTTATCGTTTTACAATAAATAAGTATCGTTTAATTAATAAAGAGCCCGTAGAGGCTCTTTATAGAGTGCGAGTATTATTTAAATCTTGTAGGGTGGCACCAGTGGATTTTGTTACCATTCGGAAGCTCTTCCTCAGTTTCATAACTGCTGATGTAGTTATAGGTTGATTTCAGTCCCACATCAAGATGTTGGTTTCCTTCGCTGTCGAGGACGATGTTGTGCACGGGGTACTTTTTCCCTTCTTTTAGTGGAGGACCGATTTCATTTCCCGGCAGAGGAGAAGCATTTACGCAGACAACTTCTTGGTCTATGGTAAACTTTTTTCTGCGAATACCGGTAATAAGTTCTTGCAAGAGAATGTTTTTAACGTTGTAGTGCGTGATACTATCCTCTCCAGTTTCCCTTTGGGGAAACTGTTCCCAGAGCACCTTCAGTGCAGTCTCCTGGTCACACCTTACTGCGGCTGCAACTTTTTCATTGTATTCTCTTAGTTCCCGGCGATAGTGGGTCTGAAGAGAATTTTCCTCATCGATGAATCCTGAGTGAGGAGGAGGGGTTGGCTTGTACAAGCCGGAAACAGCAAATATTTCCTGATTCGGATGTACCAATAATGCTACTGTTCTCATATTCTTCTTTTTAAGGGTTTAACGATTTTTCCTTACCTTACTCTGAATTAGGGTTTTGTCAATTAATTGCTACAATAATTTTATGCCTATAAAAAGAATTTCCGGTGGTACTGCACATACACTCCCGGGCGATTTGCGAAAAGCGCTTTCGTCTTCTGTAAAGGCGCTTTCTGTGTGGGAAGACATAACGCCCTTGGCGCGCAATGAGTGGATCTGTTGGACGATATCCGTTAAAACCCTTGAAACACGAAAGCACCACGTTGTACGAGCAGTTGAGGAGCTCGCAGACGGGAAGCGCCGTCCGTGCTGCTGGATTGGATGCGTGCACCGTACAGACAAGCCAATCAACGCAACACAGAAGTTTATTCTCGGTAAAAAATCTACTAAGAAATAAAAGGGAAAGGTGTTCGAACTGAATTGCAGGAGGTATAATTATATTGTTATAAGTCATAGTATATTTTTATGGAAAAACTACACATGTCAGTCACAATAAACGCACCGCGCGAAAAAGTATGGGATACAATGCTCAGTGTCGATACTTATCCTCAGTGGACCACTGCATTTCACCCGGGGTCATACTATAAAGGTACTTTGGCGCAAGGAGAAAAATTTCTTTTCCTTGGTCCTGATGAAGAAGGAGGAGAAATGGGGATGGTAAGCCGGGTGGCAGAAATTCGCCCCCATGAGTTCATCTCATTTGAACATCTCGGCATTGTAAAAAACGGCGTTGAAGATACTGAGAGCGAAGAGGCAAAAAAGTGGGCGCCTGCATTTGAGAATTATACCTTTAATGAAGTAGAGGGTGGCACAGAGGTGGTCATTGATCAGGATATAGAATCCGGCTACAAAGCGGAGTTTGAAAAAATGTGGCAAGAAGCGCTAGTGCTTTTGAAAGAGCTTGCGGAGAAATAGTATTGGCCAGAATTCCTGGGAATATTGAAAAATAGCAGCTAAAATGCTATAGTTTTCCGGTCATTTGATAATAGAATAGTGTGTTCCCCTGTGGCGCAGCGGTAGCGCAGTTGCCTGTTAAGCAATTGGTCGTAGGTTCGAATCCTACCGGGGGAGCACACTATTTTAGAAATGATAATAAGAAATCGCTGTAATGGCGGTTTTTTATTTTGCCATAGGATTCGAACCGTGGTGCCTGTTTTTAAGGAGCAGTGCGACTATAAAAACAGCGCATTTCGACCGAAGGGAGAGGCGAAGAATACCGGGGGAGCACACTATTTTAGATGATGGCTAAACAAAAACACCCGAAAGGGTGTTTTTGTTGTTTAGCGTCTTAAAGCAAAATCGCCCTTTTGCACGCTTCGGCCGGTTGCAGGCGGAGTGTTCCAAAAATCAAAGCGAAACCATCCATATCCTTCAGGCGGGGTAGCGAGGAGCTCACGCGTGCCTGAAGGCGCGTATTCAAACGCCCAGTGCCCATACGGTGCCGCTGTAGGTGCGAGCCACTCGCCACGCGCAATATGGGGCACTGCCACCCATACAAACAACACGAGGAATATAATTGCCAAAACCTTCTCCATAAGGCTATACTACACTGCATTTTTTACAAATCAATCAATACACTCCATATGAACACACATCCCCGAAAAACAAAAATTGTCGCTACAATCGGCCCTCGCTCTGAAAAACCTGAACGCTTTGCCGAGCTCCTTCATGCAGGTATCAATGTAGCCCGCACAAATATGAGCCATGACGACCAGGCTGTGCACCAGGCCCGCATCGATACTATCCGTGAAGTTGCAGCTCAAGAAGGGAAGTCTATCGCCATCCTCCAAGACCTTTCAGGGCCAAAGATTCGCATCGGCGACTTTGAAGACGGCTCTATCGAGCTTATCCCGGGGCACGAATTTATTCTCAGCGGTACAAAAGCAAGCGGGAATGCGTACAAAGTGTATTTCAACTATCCAAACATCGACAGCGACATCAAGCCGGGGCAGTTGCTCATGATTGACGACGGACGTCGAAAGCTTCGCGTAGACAAGGTAGAGAACGGAGATATCTACACCACTATTTTGGTAGGAGGTGTTATTAAAAGCCGCCGAGGAGTAAATATTCCGAACGCCTTTCTTTCTATTTCTGCAATCACCGAAAAAGACAAGAGCGATCTTGAGTTTGGCATCAAGGCCGGAGTTGATTATGTCGCACTTTCATTTGTGCGCACTGCAAAAGACATTGAAGAATTGCGCGAACTAATCAAAAGCCACGGAGGCAACCAGATGATAATTGCAAAAATTGAAACACCGGAAGCGGTGGAAAAAATCGATGAGATTATTGAAGCGGTTGACGGCATTATGGTTGCCCGAGGCGACCTTGCAATTGAAATCGGCCACGCAAAAGTGCCGGCAGTGCAGAAAATGCTCATTCGCAAGTGCAATGCGGCAGGCAAGCCTGTCATCGTTGCAACCCAAATGCTTGAAAGCATGATCAACGCTCCTGTACCTACCCGGGCTGAAGTATCCGATATCGCTCACTCTGTGTACGACGGAGCGGACGCAGTGATGCTCTCTGAAGAGAGCGCATTGGGGGAAAATGCACTTGAAGCGGTAACTATCATGGTGGAAACAATTGTTGAGACCGAGCGCGACATGGGTATTGACGCAAGCGCTCAAAAAGAGTGGAAAAGCCGGGCGTAACCCCACCTCTTTAATGGTGGTATACTATAAGAGTATGACCATTTCAATCAAAGCAACAAATATGGAACTGACTGAGGCGTTGAAAGATTACGCTGAGAAACGGCTCTCAAGCATTGCAAAGTATGGCGCTATAGCAACTGTGGAAGCGGAGCTTGGAAAAAGCACGAACCATCACCGAAACGGAGACATCTTTATTGCAAACGTAAATGTGACGACCTCTCTGGGAAAGCTCTATCGTGCAGAAACTGAAAAGGCAGACCTCTATGAAGCAATCGATATTGTGCGCGACGAATTGGTGCGAGAACTGAAAAGCGCAAAAGGAAAAGAGCACTCGCTCTTTAAGCGCGGAGCACAGCGCGTAAAAAACATGCTCAAAGGATTTCGCTCCTAGGATGAAACAAAAGGGATTTACTTTAATAGAACTTCTCGTTGTTATTGCGGTAATCGGTATTTTGGCTTCTGTCATTCTGGCATCCCTTGGCAGTGCCCGAAAAAAAGCTGCGGATGCAAAAATAAAAAGCGAATTGAAGCAGTTTGCCACGGCGCTTGAATTTTATTACGACACGTACGGGACCTATGTAGTGTCTGGAAGCGGATGGCAAAATAACGGCAATGGTTGGGCCGCGTACGAAGACGGAGCTACTTATCCTAAGTCTATCGTCAATAGATTGGCAGAGCTTGGATTTCTTGGAACAGGCTTTAAGAATGAGCAAAATTACATGCTTTATATCTGTGTTGATGCATATGGATACCAGCATTATGCAATATCAGCAACGCTTAATAATCCCTCTGCAGCAGACATCGCGCATATCCAGACAACCTGTTATGGTGCAGGGTCTGACAGTACGTATGGCCGTTATGGAAAAAACTATGCAGTCGCAAATTAGTTTTTTATAAAACTATCGTACGCTTGCGGCTTGCCGTTTTCTGGAATAACTTCGTCGATGACGAAGTTATTTTCGTATAAGTGCGCCTTTGTCACTTTGACGCGAATAGGTTTTCCATTCTTTTCCGTATAAAAATAAGTTCCGACATTCCCGACATGCGCGCGGAATTTTCGGTCGTTGAATAGTGGACCGTCCGAAAGTTTGATCTCGCCGTCCGCCTTACTAATCTTTCCGCAGTGCGTTGCTTTTGACTCGTCCTGCTCTGTCATTGCCGCTGTTCCTGAAAAAATAGCTTCAATTGTTTTAGGAAGTAGCTCCAGAGCACTGTCATTGAGGCGTGCGCGCAGCGTAAGAGTAGTATCGTGTGGTTCAATAGCAACCTCTTCTGTTGCTATTATAGGCCCTGAATCAAGCTTGTAGCGCATGTGCTGAATACACACCCCTGTAGTATCTTCGCCGTTTAAAATAGCAGACTCAACCGGTGTCGCCCCGCGATATTTTGGAAGCAGGGAATAGTGCACATTGATCGTGCCGTGTTTCGGCAGAGTAATGAGCGTTTCCGGAAGGATCTTCCCGTATGCAATGACGACAAACAGATCCCATGGTGTCTGTGCAAGTTCTGTAAGCACCGCATCGTCAATTCGTTCAGGCTGAATAACAGCAATGTTGTGTTCTTGCGCCCACACTTTGGGTGCAGGTGATGTAAGCGCCATACCGCGGCCAACCCGGCTGTCAGGATTGGTGACGATAAGTGAGGGGGTATATCCATGAGCGGTAAGTATATCCAAAAAATCAGTCGTAAAGTCCGGCGTGCCGAAGAATGCAATATTTTTCATATTACGAATTGGGAGGAAGGTCTTCGACATCTTTTGCTTTGTCGATAAACAGTACCCCGTTTAGGTGGTCGATTTCGTGCTGGAATATTTGTGCCAGGAGTCCGCGCCCGCTCATTACAAATTCATTCCCGTCGGCGTTGAGTGCACGCACAGTCGCGCTCGTGGAGCGCTTTACCGTACCGTATTTCCAGCGCACTGAAAGGCAGCCTTCAGAGAGGTCTTCCTTGAGTTTCCCAATGCGGATTATTTCAGGGTTGATGAATGCAGTATTGCTTGAAAGTTGCTTCGATGCTTTTTTAGAAACAACAAAAATGCGAAGAGGAACGCCGATTTGCGGAGCGGCAATAGCAACGCCATCGCCCTCAGCATCGAGTGCTGAATTCATGTCGGCTATAATGTCTTGTATTTCAGCGCTCACGATTGCCTCTGGCGCGACAGGAGTCGCAACTTGTCGGAGCACTGCATGTGGTTCCTGAACAATCTCTTTCATATTATTTCAAATGCTTAATGTAGGTATTGAGCTCTGTAAGAGGAACGGTATCCTGCTCGCGTGTTTCCATATTGCGCACTATCACTGACTGCTCCATTGCTTCTTTTTGTCCGAAGATAAGCGTGTATGGCGCACCGGATTTTTCGGCCACAGCGAGCTGGGCTGAGAGGGAATCCTTAGAAAGAGACTGCATCATTGGCACATGCGCCTTGCGGAGAATTTCGATGACGTTTAAGCTCTTGAGCTTTGCTTCATATCCCACCTGAATGAAATAGACCTTTGGTTTCTTTAGAATGCGAGGAGCGAGGTCTTTGAACCATGGTCGCTCAATAATGCGGTCCATACCGATCGATCCTCCCATTGCAGGTACGTCCTTTTTGCTGCCAAGTTCCCGGCCAAGATAGTCGTACCGTCCGCCGCCAGCGATTGTCATGCTGGTGCCGTCTTCCAATACTTCAATGATTTCAAACACGGTGTGCGTGTAGTACGAAAGCCCGCGCACGAGCGTTTTGTCGATTTGGTACGCAATATCCATCTGGTCGAGAAATTCGAGCACTTCTTTGAAATGACGCTTGCCGGAGGTTGAAAGGTAACTCAATGAGTCCGGAGCGTTTTGGTTTATTTCTTTTGTCTTCTCGTCTTTTGAGTCGAGAATGCGAAGGGGATTGGTCTTGAGGCGTTCTTGATCGATTGCCGGCAAATCCTTGAGATGTTTTTTATAGTAGTTGGTGAGCTCTTTGATGTAGGCGGGGCGCGAGTCTTTGTCGCCGATTGAGTTGATAGTAACAACGAGGTTTTTTGCTCCCGCTTCTTCAAGAATTGTATAAATTGTCTTAATCACCAATGCGTCAGTAATACTCTTTTCATTCCCAAGAGCATCAACGTCAAACTGGTAGAACTGGCGATAGCGCCCGCGCTGCGGCTTGTCGTGGCGAAATACCGGACCTGAGTGGTACAGAAGTACCGGCTGCGGTTGGTTTTGCATGCCGTTTTCGATGTATGCGCGCATGAGGCCTGCGGTGTGTTCAGGGCGAAGCGCGAGGTGATCACCCCCTTTTGTTTTAAGGGTGTACATTTCCTTGTCCACAATGTCGGTGCCTTCGCCAACAGCTGTTGTAAAGGTTGTCTCGTGTTCCAAAATAGGAGTTTCAATCGGCTTGAAGCCGTAGTACACCGCCACTTCCTGCGCTTTCTCGAAAAAGCCCTGGAACTTGTAGTAGTCCTCTCCGATAATATCGCGCATGCCTTTCGGGCTTATTGGTTCAATTGTTTTTTTATCTTTACTCATAGGATTCTTTGCCGGGAAGGTAGTCAATAGTGGTAATAGGAAGGAGTCGCAACAGTGCCCGTCCGCGAATTTCCTTTTTTGGGAGGGTGCCCCAGCCGCGCGAGTCGTAGCTTGCTGCACGGTTGTCGCCCATCACAAAATATTCACCAGCCGGAACTTTTTTGGTGAGCGTATCTTTCTGATGGTGAACAATGTACGGCTCATCGAGCACGAGACCTTTCGGATGTTCGGCATTGATGATGGTAATAATGCCGTCTTTGATTGATACTGTTTCTCCTGGGAGACCGATAATGCGCTTAATATAGTACTTTGAAGGCTCAGGAGGTGCGCGAAACACGACAACATCTCCGCGCTCTGGTTCATGCATGCGGTAGCTGATTTCGTCGATTAAAAGGTATTGGCCGTTTTCAATGCGAGGATCCATTGATGCGCCGCTGACGATAAACGGGCGGATAACAAAGCTCTGAATGAGTACTGCAAGGATGACAGCAGCAGCAATGTAGAGGACATTTTCAACAAAGGCCCATAGGCGCATACTGCGCGGTAGTTTCGTGGCAGTAGTCTTAGTAAGAGGTTCCATGAATACGCGTAGTATAGACGATTTAGAGATGCACGACAAGAAACGTTTTTTGTTGTTTAATAGAAGCATGATCATCGTTATTGGACTGGGCAACCCGGGCACTGCGTACGCGCGACACCGCCACAACGTCGGCTTTCAGGTGCTTGATGCAGTTGCAGAAAAAGAATCTTTTTCATTTAGTGAGAAGGGGCTTTTTAGTGCAACAGTGGCGCAGTCAGGAGAATTACTGCTTGCAAAGCCGACAACGTTCATGAACCACTCAGGCGTTACTGCGCGGGCATTACTCAAGCAGTACACGGAGGCACAGGTCGTGGTTGTCTATGACGATATTGATATTTCGCTCGGGAGCATCAAGTGTTCGTTTGGCCGGGGTGCCGGCGGGCACAATGGCGTGCAGAGCATCATCGACCACCTTGGGCACAAGGATTTTTTCCGCATCCGCGTGGGTGTCCGCCCTATACACGAAGAACTTGCAGACCGTATTTTGCCTCCGGACGGATTTCAGAAATTTCTGCTCTCAAACTTTGCTCCTTTTGAAAAAGAAAAGCTAGAAGAGGGAATAGTAAAGGCAATTGCAGTCATCGAGGCCCTTCCGCACAAAAGCAAAGAGGAGATAATGACAGCGTTCAATTAGACTAGACTTTTTTCTTCTTTGCGGTATAGTTCCAAAAAACAGCACTATGGTAGCAATAAACGCAAATACTCCTCAGGCAAAGCGCTGCGGAAAGAAAGTGACCGGATTGATATTCGATTCACTATTGGAATGTCCAAAAGATGATCTCGCCATAAAGTTAGGTAAGGAGGTGAGTTATGTTCAACAAATTGAAAGAGGAGAAGTTTCTTTTGGAGAAGATGTGCTTGCTCTTATGGCAAATTTCTTTCAGAAAAGTCCGGATTATCTGATTAATTAGTTCTTTCGTAAAAACACAAAAGCCCAAGCGTATAACGCTTGGGCTTTTTTTGTGTTGAAGATTATTCCGCTTTCGCTTCTTCGGCAGCTGGTGCCTCCTCGATCTTTTGTTCTCCTGCAACGAGCGTCATGCGCTGCTCTTTTGGTTCAAAGAGAGTGACAGTGAACGGATACATTCGTCCGAGCTGAAGCGCTTCGCGCAATTTCTCGTCTGAGCCGAATGTTGAGTGGTGTACAAGCCCCGCTACTCCTTCTTTGATAGAAACGAGTGCGCCGTGCTTGTTGTACTTGATGACAACACCTTTCACCACGTCGCCCTTCTTGAGAGTTCCGGCAAATGCATTCCATGGGTTGTCTTTGAGTGCTTTGATAGAGAGTGAAATCTTTCCGTCCTTGATATCGATGATCTTTGCCTTCACCTTATCCTTGAGCTTGAACATGCTTCGTGGATCTTCCACAAGCCCCCAGTCGAGTTCAGAGATGTGTACCAATCCTTCGAGACCGTCTTCGATCTTGAGGAATACTCCGAAGTCAACGATTCCTGTTACTTCGCACTCCATCTCGTCGCCCACTGCGTACTTGCTTACCACTTCCTGACGTTCTTCAGGATTTGATTCCTTTTCAGAGAAGATAAGTTTGCCGTCTTTCGGGTTTGCAGAAATCATAGATACTGCAAGCTTTGTACCGATAAGCTTTTTGAGTTCGCGAAGAATCTTGTCCTTGTCAGAGTCTTCTACGCGAGGGTAGTGCTCGGCTTTGAGCTGGCTTGCAGGAAGGAATCCTGACACGCCCTGCCAGTCAATGATAAGTCCGCCCTTGTTCGCTTCCTTAATAGTAAGGTCGAAGATGGTCTTGTCCTTGATTGCGCGCTCCGCTTCGCTCCAAAGGAGTGCCTGCTTTGCTTCTTTCAATGAAAGCTCAACGTATCCGTCCGCGTTTTCAATTTCAACAACCTTGGCCTTGATGATGTCGCCAACGTTTGTCTTCTTGATAAGGTCGCGCACTGCGATGAATTCGCGGCCGTAAATGATACCCGTACCGTATGGTGCAAGGTCAATGTATACAGCAGCTTTGCCTACTGCAATCACCGGACCTTCTACAAGGTCTTCAAGGCGAGGGTGAGGAGTTTCGCGCTCCTCGGTTTTTTCTTCAGAAGAAGCTGCCGCGCCAGTCGCGATTACTTCTTCTTCAGTGTTTTTAGTTTCTTCTGTAGTCATAAATAAAAAATTGGCCGCCGTGAGGCAGCCATTCCTCCGCACGGAGGAATGCCTACCAAGATTTCATTGCTTTCATACGGCTGATCCGTATGCAGGGGAATGAGGTTATTCCTGGAAGGGGAACGGTTCTTAATACTCTATCGAGTCCACAGACAATACCATATATATGTACAGATTTCAAGCCAATGTTCCTTTTGTTCGGTCCGCTATTTTGCTATAGTAGGGCCATGGTTATCACATATTTCGGCCGGTCCTATTTTAAGCTTACGCTCGGAGACCTTACTATTGCGCTCAACCCGCCCGCAAAAGACTCAAAAGCATTTACCAAAGCGCCTCGTTTTGGTGCGGACATTGCACTAATCAGTACACACACACCAGACACTGACGGCCCAGAGACAGTAACGCTTGGCGACAAGGAACCATTTGTCATCGATGGACCCGGAAGCTATGAAGCGCGTGAACTGTTTTTCACCGGAGCGCAGAGTACGGTTGTTATCGACAAAAAAACATACATTAATACAGTGTACGGCTTTGAGCTCGACGGCATCAAGATTGCTTTCTTGGGCTTGCAGGGAGACGAAAAGCAGCTCTCTCCAGACGCGCGCGAAATTGCTGCAAATGCAGACATGCTGTTCGTTCCTGTTTCAGGAACGCTTGATCTTGATCCTACAACTGCGTACAAGACAGCCGTATCATTTAGTCCAAACGTCATCATTCCGTATGAATACTCAGACTCCGACCTTCACCAGTTTCTCAAAGAAGGCGGACAGGACAAAAATGAGGCAGCCGACAAGGCAACGCTCAAGCGCCGAGACCTCGACGGCAAGCAGGGCTTTATTATGGTTCTTGCTCCTCAAGGATAATCCTATTTTAAATGCCATACTTCCAGCAGTATTCACCCCAAAAGCGCAAAAAAATCGCATTGTGGTGTGCGGTAGGTATTGGCATTATTTTGGTTGCCGTACTGGTTGTTATCTATAGCAATCCTGCAACTCTTACAAAAGATGAGGCCTTGAGCGCGCGGATTCGGGCGGGTTACACCACGATTTTAGAGGGGACACAATCGTATTTTACGGACAAATAGTGGTATAATAAGGAACTTATGGCAAAAAAGGCAGTAACGGAACCAGAGATTGAAGCAGGAGGAGAGCGCCAAAACGTACTCCCGTTCAACATTGTCACAGAGATGCGAGAGAGCTTCATCGACTACGCGATGAGCGTTATTACTGATCGTGCATTGCCTGACGTGCGCGATGGGCTCAAACCTGTGCACCGACGCATCCTCTACTCTATGTACGACAGCGGGCACACTGCAAGCGCGAAGTTTGTAAAAAGCGCGCGTATTGTCGGTGATGTGTTGGGTAAATACCACCCTCACGGGGATACATCCGTTTATGACGCAATGGTAAAGCTTGCACAGGATTTCTCTACTCGCTACATGCTCGTACAGGGTCAGGGTAACTTTGGTTCTATGGACGGCGATCCGCCAGCCGCGATGCGTTATACGGAAGCGCGCATGTCAAAAATTGCCGCAGAACTTGTGCGCGATTTGGAAAAAGACACAGTGGACTTCCGCCCAAACTACGATGCGACCCGCAAAGAGCCGACAGTAATGCCGACAGCGCTTCCAAGCCTGCTGCTTAACGGTACGCTCGGTATTGCAGTGGGTATGGCGACAAGCATTGCACCCCACAATCTCACAGAAATTGTGGACGCATGTTTGCACCTTATCGAAAACGGCGATGCTACCACTGAAGACCTCGCTGAAATCGTAAAAGGACCCGACTTCCCGACAGGCGGGCTCGCATTTAACAAGGCGGATATTTTGCACGCATTCGCTACCGGCCGCGGGGGCGTTGTATGCCGCGGAGAAGCTGAAGTAGCCGAAGCAAAAAGTGGCGCATACCAGATTGTTATCACCAGCTTGCCCTACCAGGTCAACAAGTCTACGTTTGTTGAGTCAATCGCTTCTCTTGTACAAGAGAAAAAGCTTGAAGGTATCAAGGCCCTCGACGAACTTTCAACAAAAGATGTGCGCATTGTTATTACATTGAAAGCCGGTATCAACCCGCAAAAGGTACTCAACTATTTATATAAGCACACACAGCTCGAGAGCACGTTCCATTACAACATGGTGGCGCTCGTTGACGGTGTACCAGAGACGCTGTCGCTAAAGTCCATTCTTGCAGCCTTCATCGGCCACCGCGAAGTGGTGGTGCGACGCCGCACACAGTTTGACCTCAACGCCGCAAAAGCGCGCGAGCACATTTTATTGGGTCTGAAAAAAGCGCTCGACCATATCGACCGCGTAATCACTATCATCCGCGAATCCAAAGACGCAAGTATTGCGAAGGTAAACCTCATCAAAGAATTCAAATTCTCCGACCTTCAGGCAACGGCTATTTTGGAAATGCGACTCCAGAAGCTTGCAGGCCTTGAACGCAAAGCTGTAGAGCTTGAGCTCAAAGAGAAACAACTTTTAATAGCAGAGCTTGAAGCGCTTCTTGCAAGTGTAAAGAAAATCTACAAAGTCATTGCGACCGAGCTTGAGGATATCAAGAGCAAATACGGCGATGCCCGCAAAACAACAATCGTTTCCGGAGGTAATAAAACCATTTCTGACGAAGACTTGGTGCCAGAGAAGGATTCAGTACTTGTGTTTACTGCGGGGGGCTATGTGAAGCGAACGGATCCTGATGAATACAAAATTCAAAAGCGCGGAGGGGTTGGCGTTGTCGACCTTGAAACAAAGGAAGAAGATTTTGTCACGATTCTTTTGACAACAGATACGCACAGCGATCTTCTTTTCTTCACCAATAAAGGAAAGGCGTACCAGATCAAGATGTACGAGCTTCCGGAAGGAAAGCGCGCAACAAAAGGAAAGAGCATTATGAACTTCCTCTCCCTTGGCGGCGATGAAAAAGTTACTTCTATTCTCGCGGTGCCAAAATCTGCAAAAGCTGAAAAGGCATCACTCATGCTCGTGACCAAAAAAGGAACTGCAAAGAAAATTTCGTACGACTCATTCAAAGATGTTCGCCGAAGCGGAATTATTGCAATTCGCCTTGATGCAGGAGACGAACTCCAGGCAGTGCTTCGCGTGCAAAAAGGTAACAGCGTTATCCTCGCTACCGCACTTGGGCAGTCAATTCGCTTTGACGAAGCCGACATCCGTGAGATGGGCCGCACTGCAGGAGGTGTGCGCGCTATGAAGATTGACACAAAAGATGAAATTATTGGAGCTGATGTGGTGACTGCGGATGCAAACTACTTTATGCTCGCAATGAGCGCGAACGGTATTGGTAAAAAGACTGCGATGGAAGAATACAAAATCCAAAAGCGCGGAGGAAGCGGTATCAAGACCACAAAGGTAACTGCTAAGACAGGAGCATTGATGGTAGGGAAGGTAGTGCAAAACGACACTGAACTTGTGGCAATGTCCAAGAAAGGGCAAGTGATTCGCGTAGACCTCAATACTGTGCCTATGAGCGGCCGCCAAACACAAGGCGTCACTATCATGAAACTTCGCGCAGGCGACAGCCTTGCTTCTGTTACTTGTCTCTAATTTCGCTTCTTCAAAATCAGCTACAGTACATTTCAAGGCTCCGACGCACGACGCGCACCTAGCCGTACACGCGTCTTAGTGCGTCTCCGTATGCTTTCCATGTACTGCCGCTGTTTCTCATTCGCTCAGTGTTGTTCCGGTGAGCAAAAAGAAAAATATGTTTCGAAGCTGTCCGAGGGCTCCGGTCCGAGTCCGGCCGGAACATATTTTTCTTGTTTGCGAGCAAGGAGCTGCTTACTAACAACAATTTTTTAAAAGCGGGTGCTATACTATTTACATGTTTATGGATCCGGCACAGACGCTTGCCGCATGCAACCTGCAAACAACCGATACGGTTGCTGATTTTGGTGCAGGGTCCGGTTTTGTTGCGCGCGCTGCTGCAGCATTGGTGCCAAGCGGCCAGGTGTTTGCGATAGAGATCAACCGCGATATCGTTGCGCGCCTTACGCGAGAGACTGCCGAGAACAATATTAAAAACATCCAAACACTGTGGGGCGACATTGAAGTGAGGGGAGGCTCGCAGCTTGCTGACGCTTCATCTGACTTTGTTATTCTTTCCAATGTCCTTTTTCATCTTGACGATAAGAACGGCTGTATTGCTGAAGCGATACGGGTATTAAAGCCGGGCGGGCGACTCTTGGTGGTGGACTGGACGGAGAGCTTTGCCGGCATGGGGCCGGCACCGCATCAGGTGTTTACTCAAGCAATGGCAGAAGACCTGCTTGCTCGGGCCGGTTTTACGAAGCTTTCTGACAACATTCCTTCGGGCGCGCATCATTATGGTGTATTATTTAAAAAGCTTGCCTAGCAATCCCTCTCTATGAAGTCATCATTTCAAACCATCATCCTTATCGTATTTATCGGAGCATTTGTTGTCGCTGTTATTGCATTCTCGGGTATTCTTGGTACAGGAGGGTCGTCGAACAGTACTTCTTCCGAGCCGACAGGGAAGGTTGTTGTGTGGGGGGTTTTGCCATACACAATCATGCAACGCTATATCTCGGACTTTAATGCAGAGGGCAACGAGTACACGCTTGAATACGAAGAGCACGCACCTGAAACATTTTATCAAGATGTTATTTTTGCATTGGCAAACAATCAATCTCCTGATGTTGTCATTTTCTCTTCAGAAATATTTTCACAATTTAAAGACAAGCTCTACACTATACCGTACCAGGCGTATACCGAGCGAACGTTTCGCGACACCAACATTGACGGTGCACAAATATTTTTAACGAAGGATGGAGTGGTAGGGCTACCGATTGCTGTTGACCCAATCGTTGTCTACTACAACAAAGACATTCTTGCGTCTCAGAATTTTGTCATTCCGCCGCGAACGTGGACAAATCTTACGCAAAGCGTGCCGATACTTACCAAGCGCACCACCCAAAACACTCTTTCCCAATCCACTATCGCGCTTGGCGAGGCTGACAATATTTCGCACTATAGAGATATTCTCTCCGCGCTCTTTTTGCAGACAGGAAACAGCATCATTACAAGCGACCCTACAACCGGAGCTCCAACCGTATCTCTTACGACAGGCGGAAGCGTCGGCGGCGGCCTTCCTACAGCAGACGCCCTTACGTTTTATACTGGCTTTGCAAACCCAACGAGCGGGAGCTATAGCTGGAACAGGTCATTGCCGGAAAGCCTGGCTCAATTCCTTGCAGGAAAGAGCGCCTTTTATATCGGGCGCGCGAGCGAACTGTTTACTATTCAGGCGCAAAACCCTAACCTCAACTTCGATGTGATGGAGCTCTTCCAGCCCGACAATGCCCAGCGCTCCATTACGTACGGCTCTTACATTGCAGCAGGCGTGATGAACAGCGCGCCAAACTTTACGGCCGCTTATGCAGCCGTCTCTGCTATCTCGAGCGCCGAAGGGGTGGATGCGATTTCCAAGCGCGCCTCTTTGCCGCCGGCACGCCGCGACCTCTTGCTCGTGGCCCAGCAAGACCCCTATGTCAGCGTATTTTTTAAGGCCGCGCTTTCAGCATTTTCTTGGCCGGACCAGAATGTCGCTGCGACGGACAGCGTATTTCGTGCTATGATTCAAAACGTAAACAGCGGTCGAAGCGACGCTGAAACTGCCATCTATGAAGCAACGAGAGATCTACAAACCACTGCTCGCTAGCATTCTGCTCGCATTTGTTATTGTGGGAGCAACTCCTTTTTTGAATGTGATTGCGACCCCTGTCTTTGCAGTTGGCAATTGCGCTGACGGTATTGATAATGATGGCGACGGGCGCATCGATCTCTATGGGACTGCTTCCGCCGAGCCTGATCCGTCATGCTTAACCGCCGAGAGTACTGAAACAAAAGATGATGTGAAGTCTACTATCATACCCTGCACCGACAAGTGCGGGCTCGGTGACGTGTTCAAGCTTATCAACAATATCATTAGCTTTGTTATCACTACGCTTCTGCTCCCTGTTATTGTGCTCATGATTATGTACACTGGCTTCCAATACCTTATGGCGCGCGGTAATCCAGGCCAGCACGCAAAACTCCTGAGCCTTATCAAGCATATTATCGGGGGAGTTGTCCTAATACTGTGCGCATGGCTTATTGTCCGGGTTCTTATGACCACTTTGGGCTACAGCGATGGCTTATTATTCTTTGATTAATGTATACTAAGGCAATGATAAAAAAGATTCTGGTTCTGAGTGCAGCAGTATTTCTCATTGTCGGCCTTCACGCCATTACTCCTGTTTCAGCGCAGTCTAGTGGAAACCTCACTCCTGAAAAACAGTCGGGCAATCTTACTCCTGAGAAAAAATGCACCGGCACCGCATGCCCTACGACAAATTCAAACGCCCAAGGAACCGGGTTCAATCTCAATATCAAGCTTAACAACCCGCTGAAGGTCAATACGATTCAAGATGCAATCAAGCTGTTTGTAAATGCCATTGTGCGCCTCGCTATTCCTGTTATTGTCATCTTCTTCCTGTGGTCGGGATTGATGTTTATTTTTGCCCGCGGCAATCCGGAGAAAATCAAACAAGCAAAAAACATGTTTTTCTATACGATTATTGGAACCCTGCTTATTCTTGGAGCGTGGACTATCACGAACGCAATTATCGGCACTGTGAACTCTATTACCAGTTAATACATAACTATGAAAAAAACACTTTTCTCACTTTTTACTACACTTTTCATTCTCTTTGTTGGAATACAAACAGTACAAGCACAAACCTCTTGTACAACAGTTACAAGTAGTAATTATTTTCAGTGCTGCCCGAACCCTACACCCGCTGCAAACCAGAGTGCATGTAATGCCTATATCGGCACGCTCAGCGGGCAACAGGGCGGAGTAACCCCTACTCAGGGCCAAATTCAAACCAATAGGCCTATCACAGATAGTCAGTGGTCATCGTACTGTTCCAATCTTAGTACGCAAGGGGTAAATTCACAGGCTGATTACAATGAATGCTGTGCAAAGCGCGGAGAGACTGCGTACGCAGCCTGTGACGCTTGGAATGAGAGAGGTACTGCTGGAGTGCCTGGTACAGTAACTTCCGGTACACAGAAAACCACCTCTCCTTTTACTAATCAACCCCTTATTTCAGGAAACCCTAATGTCAGCCCGCAATCAGATTCACCCGAGCTTGCAGCGTGTTCTGCTATTAAATTCAATTCTCTCCTGAAAATCTTGGTATGGGTAAAATGCGTTATTACGGCAATCATTATCCCGCTTATATTCACGCTCGCATTCTTCTTCTTCCTTTGGAACGTATTTCGCTTTATTCAAAGTTCAGATAAGACCAATAAAGAAGAAGCAAAAGAGCGCATGTGGTGGGGAATTATCGCACTGTTTGTCATGCTCAGTGTATGGGGGATTATCTCGATTCTCAGCAACACGCTTGGTATTACTCCTTCAGTGCCGCTCTTGCAGACACAGATGTATCTTGACCCTTCAAGTGCAAATAAGGGCAAGTAGCTAGCGCCCCCTTTCAGAAGTGTTATACTGTATATACCTGTATTCGTACCAGGTGATTACTTATTCGATGTATTAACAATCATGAAAAAATCAGTACTTTTCACTATCGCTCTTACTGCACTGATGGTTATCCCAGCAGTAGCGCTTGCGCAAAACTTTACATACGTTAACAACTGGCTCAACCAGGCACTCTACTGGCTTCGCCTCGCGATCACTGTTCTTATGATCGCAATGACAGTATTTTTCCTTTGGGGAGTACTGCAGTTCATCATGGAGAAAGATCCAGGCAAGGCTGCTGAGAAAAAGAAAATCATGTGGAATGGTTTGCTCGGACTCTTCATCTCTGTTGCTGTGTGGGGAATCATCCGCATCGCAGGAGAAGTGCTCGATGTTGATGTAGAAAATAGAGACCAGACTCCAGGCGTTACCTGTCCTCCAGGAATGGAATACAGTCGCGACACTGGTACTTGTATCGTTGGTTAATATGTACGACTTGCTGGCTGCCGGCACGGCACATGCCGATACACTCGATAATCTGCTGTTTAAGATAAACAAAAATATCTTAAACCCGCTTATCGAAATCGCATTTGTCATCGCACTCGTTGTATTCCTCTTTGGTCTGATGGAGTTTCTCCGCGGAGCAAACAGCGAAGAAAAGCGACGCGACGGCAAACAGCACATGCTCTGGGGTGTAATCGGACTATTGATTATGTTGACGGTGTTTGGGGTTATCTCTCTTTTGATGACAACCTTCGGCATCGATGGTGTGACCATTAACAACAATGAACAAAAGTTCGAACCTCCCGCAATGCAAGACCTGGTACTACCAAAATAACGCAATAAAAAAAGCCCTGCATGTAATGCAGGGCTTTTGCGCTGTGCGCAAAGAACAGTACTATAAGGTTACTTTTTCAACTTCATACTCCTTAAGATCAAGAGTTGCCGTTTGGCGAGGAGTGATAGTGTACCACCCGTCACAGCGGGCCTTGTCGCTCTTTACAGGATAGGAGTACGATATCGAGCCATCTGGTGCACACGTGATTTGTTGTGTGAAAAAGATGTCTTTATCGAATGCGTGAGCAAACTCCAAGAGATAGACTCCTGGGCTTCGTGGGACGAAGTAGTAGTTTTGCCCGTAGACAAGTTCCACTTTGGCAGTAGTGCCGGCAGTGAAGCTGTATCCTCCATAGTCGACATTGTCGTACTTGCCGAGTGGATCTTCAACAGAACACGTAGTGCAGGCAGGGGTTGTTACCGGCGCTTGCACTACCGTGGTTGTCGGATGATCGTCATGAGTGAAGAATGCGACAAACTGATGCCTGATGATATCGAGGTTGCACAGTGTCAGGACAATGAGTGATATCCATAAGAAGGGCTTCACTACCCAGTCGGTAATGTGTTTTTTTCCAGCAGACCGTTTGAATGAAAACGATAACCAAGAAGGCTTAGACAGAGTCTTACCCATTTTCTTCATTTTGAAGAAAATGAATATGCCGATGACGCTAAGGAACAATGCAATCAGAATGATTGCATTCCATCCCAAGGACATACCAGGCTCAGAAGAATCCTTTCCAAATATCAGATGCAATAGAAAGTAGATAACAGCACCGATGATGAGTACCGGAATAAACCGGGTTAACTTTCTCCAGTTTGATGCCCAAGACTTTTGAGAAGTGTTGGTGCGGTCACTGCGGGATTGTTTAGTGGGGTTAGGGGTACTGCTTTTGAGCACCCGTACCCGTCGCTTGGTTGTTTGTTTTTCACGAGTAAACCAGTAGAGCAAAGCTAAACTAATCAATACTGCGAAAAATACAATTGCTACAAAGTTCATTATGACCTCCTTTTCTTTTTGTCAGAATCATTATCATCTCCAATTTCATTTGCAATTTCTCTTGCAAATGCTTCGGTGATAATTTTTCCGGTTGATGGTAATTCCAAATTGAATTTGACTTCACTTGGAGAATGTAAGTTGCCGGCAAATGTTCGAAGATCCCGAGGGAGCCCTTCAACTTGCTTAATGGCAGTTACATCTTCTGTTTGACGGATTTTGATAAATGCATCTCTTTCTGCAACAACGAGTTCTTTTTTTGCTTCCACTTGAGGGCGCAATAATAGTCGTTCCGCTTCCGCTCTGTCCGCTGCAGTACCTTTTTCAACTGCTGCGCGGGCCTGTTCGGCGAGTGCTTTTACAAAATCTTTTGATTCATCCATGACTTCAAAATCAAGGAAATCGAGATCTTCGGTTTTTTGCCCAAGATTTTTGACATCAAGCATTTGTTCGTTGATACGTCCGCAGGCAGTTTTACCATCAGGAAGCACAACAACATCAAGCTTTTCTCCTCTCAGAGAAGAGATGCCATTAAATGATCTCTTTGAAAACAATTCACTTAGACAAGACATGATGACATTATGGAGAATAATCAACCATCTGCCGCCATCGCTTTCTTTGTACATTGTTCTGTAAGGGTTAGTAGTGACTACAGTAACATTCAACAACACGCTCATTTTTACATTCTGTGTTATTTTTTGCCCCTTGCCATCTTCCGTATCCTCGTTACCGGTTTCAAGTCTGTCGAATCGTAGTTCGTAGGTATATTGTTCACGATAGTGATCAGAAATACTTTCAACGGACACCGATACTTCAGAGTCGGTATCAGGATTACCCCAAGCGACATTAGTGAGATCTCTAGCAGTAAGATCGGTACGTTGTTTATGAATTATTTTACGCATTTTGTACGTTGCAATAAACTCAAGTCCATACCATATCCAATCCCATGCACCATTATCTTCACCATCAATGATTTCTCCGAGCTGAGGAGCTCGGCCTGCAACAACATCTTCTTCAGTCGCAGCTTGTTTTCCTTTGACGCCGGAGATAGTGCGGATGTACCGCTTACTCCAACCTTCAACTACTTTGTACTGATCTTCCCGTACTCTGACTATACATTTGTATATCCAAAGACACAGAAGGGCGAGAGCGATGCTTGCAAACGCTTGCGTTAATGTGATATCTGTTTCCATTTTTCTTTATTTAATATTGTTAATTTACTAGATTATTTATATATATTATATAACTATTTTGGCAAAAAGTCAAGTAAAAAAGCACCCTTACGTTTGTAAGAGTGCTTCGGCAGAAATGGTTCTGCTGTTAAAAATATGCCCAGTACTTAGGTCCGCTGGTGAGCATTTCCATGTGTACATCGACTTTCTTTATCTTTTTCAGATGCTGTATTTCATACGCTAATTCAGGAGTTAGCCCCTTTACTTCAGCATAGACATCCTTAGGATATTCACCGCCCTTGCCATCTTTTTCCTTTATACGGAAAAGCATTGTATTTTTTGCGGTAAGCTTTTGAGCTTCCACAAGAAGTCCATACTTATTGCGTATTACTGATCTGCGGTTTGTTTCGATATTTACCCGTTCAAAGGTTGCACTAGTGGGAAATGCGTCCAAGCTTTCCCACAGAGCGGAATTAATGAGCGCGTTATTTTCTGCCTCATATTCCGCAACGCTTGAGCGAATGATACCTTGTCCGAAGACAGTAGGGGTTGAAAACAATAGGGCAACGAATGCCAGTACGAGTAACTTTTTCATAGTTCTATAATTTAATTGTGAATGATCTATTTACTTATATATTATAGCATTTGTATTGGAAAAGTCAAGTATGGTAATATGTCAAATAACTTGATAGGGAAGCATAAATACAGTATTATAAATCCTGCGCTGGGATGGTGGAATTGGTATACACGTTAGTCTTAGGAACTAATGCCGCAAGGCTTGGGAGTTCAAGTCTCCCTCCCAGCACCCGTACTTTATAAATATGCCCTGAAGCTTCAGTTGTAGCGGCTCCATGCGCGACACTCGGCTATCATAAGTACAGTACTTCATAATATGCCCTTATAGCTCAGTTGGTAGAGCAGCTCCCTCTTAAGGAGACGGTCGCGGGTTCGAATCCCTCTGGGGGCACTATACTTAACCATTGCCCGAGTGATGGAATGGTAGACATAGAGGACTTAAAATCCTCAGGCAGAAATGCCGTGTGGGTTCGAGTCCCACCTCGGGCACAGTATTGTATCGGAATGATCGTGTGATTCGAGTCCCACCTCGGACACAAACAAAAACACCCCGTAGGGGTGTTTTTGTTTGGAGACCCGAGCGAGAATCGAACTCGCGAATAGTTCTTTTGCAGAGAACCGCCTTACCACTTGGCCATCGGGTCAATATTTATTTTTTTACTTCAGCAGTGTACAGTATTATGCGCCAAATGCCTGCTCGTCGTCGTACAGAATTTTGTCTATATTCTGGCGCGCCTTCTCTCCGGTGTCAATTGCAACATCGATAAAGGGGATAGTGCTGATGCGCATGCCGTGCTTGATGGCATCCTTGATCTCCGGGCGCTTTCGCTTGATGAAGTTGAGCGCGCTCTCTTCGCCGTCAGTCGGCATCACAGTGATGTAGATTGTCGCTTTTCGCCCGCGCTCAAATACTTCGGCGCGGGTTACGGTGATAAGCGCGGTTTTGTTGCTTTCGCGTTCAATAAGGCGTGCCGCGATTTCGCGGAGTTGCTCTTCGATTTTTGTTTTTCGGCCGTCGTGTTCCATACCTATTTTGTTACGAATACAAATGCCTCAAGAATGTCTCCTGGCGCGATGTCGTTTTTGCATTCAACCATCATGCCACATTCGCCTTCGTGCACTTCTTTTACTTTCTGCTTTGCCTGCTGGAGCTCTACGATCTTGCCGGTAGTAATAGGGAAGTCGCGGCGCATGATAGTCACCTGTGCGCCGTCAGAGAGAGAGCCCGACTCGATTCGGCACCCCAATACCTGTCGGTCTTTTGTTTGAGAAAATGTTTTAAGCACTTTTGCGGTGCCGATTACTTCGCGGGTCTCCACGCGAGGGCGGCGCTTTTCAAGTTCGACTTCGAGCCATTCAGTGAGTTTGTAGATGATAGTGAACGTTTCCACAGTTGCACCAACATTCTCGTTTGCAATGCGAGCACGCGCGTCCATGCCCACGTTGAATCCGAGAATGATTGTTTCCTTGTCGGACTGCGCAAGGCGGATGTCATTTTCAGAAATCGCACCAATGCCGCGCCCGATGATTTTCACATGCAAGCCTTCAACATTCATTTTGCTGATTTCGCGCTCCACGGCTTCGGCTGTGCCGAATACGTCGGTTTTGATGATGATAGGAGTTACCTTGTCGCCTGCGGCGCCTCCTGTGGCAACAGAGTAGTCGTTGCCGGTCGATGCGTCTTCGATGTAGTCTTCAGCATCACGCTTTTTATCAAACACTTTTACGGGCACGCCCACTTCAGGAAGCACGTCAAAGCCGGTGAGTTGTACCGGAGACCCTGGGTCTGCTGCATCGATTGATTTGCCCAAAAAGCTCTCCATCATGCGAGTGGTAGTGATAGCTTTTCCCGCTACAACAAACTGCCCCTTTTTAAGGGTACCGTTTTTGATGATAAGCGTTGCCGTGATGCCGCGCTTTGCGTCCAGGCGGCTTTCAATAACAAGCCCTTCTGCAAGTGCAGCAGTATCAGCAGTAAATTCTTCCATGTCCGCTACAAGGAGAATGCTTTCAAGCAAGTCCTCAATACCAGTGCCTTCAAGCGCTGAGATTCCCACCCATGAAATAGTTCCTCCATATCCTTCAACCAATACTTCGTTTTCCGCAAGCATTTGCTTTGCGCGTTCGATATTTGCACCAGGGCGATCAATCTTGTTGATCGCGACAAGGAAGGGAATCTTTGCTGCGCGAATAGTATTCAGCGCTTCGATTGTCTGCGCCTTCACGCCGTCTTCAGCGGAAACCACCAAGATAGCAATGTCGGCCGCGCTCGCACCGCGCTCGCGCATGCCGGTGAATGCCGCGTGTCCCGGAGTATCCAAAAACGTAATGCGGCGATTAGACCCTTGGTGGGGGATGCTGATTTCGTAGGCACTGAGGTGCTGCGTAATGCCACCTGCTTCAGTAGCGGTAACATTGGTTTTGCGAATGTAGTCCAGGAGCGTGCTTTTGCCGTGGTCAATGTGACCCATGACTGCGACGACAGGTGGACGAATTGTGGTGGTTGGTGTGCTCATGGGTTTTTCTGAATTAAGAGTTTAGACTAATTTTTTGTTTGGGCAATTGCAGTTGCGAGCGCTTCTGTTTCTTCTCGCGTGAGAGACTGTTGTGCCGTGCCGCCAACAACTTTCTTTGCATAGAGTCCTACATGGTTGCGGTTGGTGATAACAGAGAGGATGTATCCGTCTCCGCGTTCGTCCAGCAAGCCGGAAGCGAAGCTTTGTTCGCCGCCGCCGTCAGCGTATGCATTGTAGCGAACGAGTGAGTATCCGCGGAGACTTTTTTTGACGCGCGCGTCGATGAATTCGAGCCCTTCTTTGTGTGCGCTGAGCGTTCGCTCGTTTGCAGCAGTACGTTCGGTCAGAAGAGTGAGCGTCTCTTCGAGGTCGGCACCATCGCGCCCGGACATGAAGATTTTTAGTTTTTTATTGAGTCGGTATAGGAGTACGAGAACAACTGCCGTAACAATGGCAAGTGTACTGCAGACGATTACAACGATAAGCCCTGTACTTTCTCCCATAGATGCGTATTATACTTATTTTATGGCATTTTTCAAGTATTTCCAGAAGCAAACACAAGAGAAAACAAATGAGCGAATCTATCTCGATGTCGCATCGAGTACGCCTGTAGACCTCTCAATGATTAAGAGTTTTCCGGTACTTTCGCCGGAAGCTGCGGGGGCGAACCCAAGCGCGCTTCACAAAGAGGGTGTGGCTGCAAAGCACGCGCTTTTTGCGGCACGCGCACTCGTTGCTCAAACACTTCTTGCGCACGACGACGAGATTATTTTTACCAGCAATGCTACAGAGAGCGACAACCTTGCAATAGGAGGAGTGGTGAATGCATGGATTGAGAAAGGAATCGCACCGGGCGAGATAGTGGTATGTAAAAGCGCGATTGAGCACGCGGCAGTGAGCGAAACTGCGGATGCACTTAAAAAGAGAGGGGTGAACGTTGTGACGCTTGCAACCCCGGAAGGTGTTGTGGACCCGAAAGATATTGTTGTTCCCGAGAATGCAAAAGCAATCATTGTTTCGGCGATGTATGTAAACAATGAAATTGGTTCTGTGCACCCGATTAAGGAAATCGCAAAGCGCGTGCGCTTTTTGCGCAAGCACAATGAAGGGGTGGAGATACTTTTCCATGTTGATGCAACCCAAGCCCCACTGCACTATTCGCTTACGGTGCCACAGCTTGGCATTGATATGATGACGCTTGGCGCCACAAAGCTCTATTGCCCGAAAGGGGTTGGCATGCTCTACGTGCGCCGAGGCGTAACGCTTTCTCCTATCATGCATGGTGGCGGGCAAGAGCGGGGACTGCGCCCCGGAACTCAGCCGCTCGCGCTGATTCATGATTTTGCCCATGCATTGTCGTTTGCGCAAAAAAATCGTGAAGAATACACCGACAAGGTCACCCTCCTGCAGGTATATTTTGAAAATACTCTCGCGGAAGAAATCCCCGAAGTAGTGATTACTCTCAAAGATGCAGAGCGCACACCGCACATCACCCATGTTGCTATCAAAAACTTTGATAGTGAATTGATGGTACTAGAACTTGATGCTCGAGGAATTGCAGTTTCTGCAAAAAGCGCGTGTAAAAACGAGGAAGATGCTGAGAGCGAGATCGTCACTACGCTTTACGGAACAAACGTCGGCGCAATTCGATTCTCGTTTGGCCGCACTACCACACAAGCCCATCTTGATCGTGCAATTGCAGCGCTCAAGCAAGTCCTGGAGAAATATAAATCTTAGCAAGGACCGTCCTTGCTAGCTGGAAAAAATACCCCTGTTGTGCTAAAGTAGCCTTATACCGACTACTGTCTTTCCGTTATTTGTCTGACGAGCCGAACACTGCCTTATGAGTAATATTGAACCATCCATGCCACCACTAAAACAATTCACCACCAAAGCAAAGGAGGCGATCAAACGGGCTCACGAGCTTGCTATTGAGCGGGGGCAAAACAATGTCAGTACGATGCATCTCTTGGCATCTTTGCTGGTGCAAGACGAATCAAATGTCATTGCCCTTCTCGACAGCCTCGAAGTAGACACCATGCTCATGACCGACTCCGTACTTGAAACCATCGAAACAGTCGAGGGTTCTACAACTGTTGCGCCATCGTATCAGATGTTCCTCACTGCCGACCTTGCACAAGTAATCGAGCACTCGCTGAAAACAGCAACCGATTTGAAGGACACCTTTGTTTCAACTGAGCACCTTTTCCTTGCACTTCTTGATATCAAAAACCAAACAACGGAATTACTTGCCGGTTTTCGCATTGACCGAAATGCGCTTGTAGAAGCGATTATGGAATTTCGAAACGACAAGACAAAGGCAACCGGAGGCGACAAGAAAATGCGCATGCTCACAAAGTTTACGCGCAATCTCACCAAGCTTGCCCGCGAAGATAAGCTCGATCCGGTGATTGGGCGCGACACCGAAATCATGCGCATCATGCAAATTCTTTCTCGCCGCACCAAGAACAACCCCCTCCTTTTGGGTGAAGCGGGAACAGGGAAGACCGCAGTTGTCGAAGGACTTGCAAACCGCATTGCAAAAGGGGACGTGTCTGAATCATTGAAGGACAAGGAAATTATCTCTCTTGATATCGGACTTCTTATTGCTGGGACAAAATACCGCGGTGAATTTGAAGAGCGCGTAAAAAATATTTTGAAGGAAGTAGAGCGCCTCGACGGAAAAGTGATTCTCTTTATTGATGAGATTCACACAATGGTAGGTGCCGGCGGCGGAGGCGATGGCGCGATGGATATGTCTAACATGCTCAAGCCCGCGCTTGCACGAGGCGAGCTTCGCGCTATTGGTGCGACTACGCTGAAGGAGTACCAAAAGCATATCGAGAAAGACCCAGCACTTGCTCGCCGTTTCCAGCCGGTATACATAGAAGAACCTTCTCAGGTTGATGCAATTGCAATACTGCGCGGACTGAAGGAAAAGTACGAGCTCTACCACGGCGTGCATATTACCGACGACGCTATTGTTGCGGCGGTAAACTTCTCAACTCGCTATATCACCAACCGTTTTCTTCCGGATAAGGCAATCGACTTGTTGGACGAAGCATGCAGTGCTTTGCGTATGGCGCTTGAAAACAAGCCAGCAGTGCTCGAAGAAGCGCATCGAAAAATCATGCGCCTTGAAATAGAAAAGGAGGCTCTGAAGAAAGATGTAGAGAAGGACATTGACGTAAAGACAGCAAACTCCCGCATTAAGGCAATTGATGCAGAAATCGCGGACTCTCAGGAGAAGACTAAAGAGCTTGAAACAAAATGGAAGAATGAAAAAGGATTATTGCAGGATATCGGCAAGATCAAGAAAGACCTTGAAACGCTTCGTCTCGAAGCTGAAGGTGCTGAACAGCGCGCTGACCTCGGCCGTGCTGCAGAAATCCGCTACGGGCATATTCCGATGCTCCAGAAAGACCTCGAAGCTAAAATGACTCGCCTGAAGAAGCTGCAAAAAGTCCGCCGCGTGCTCAAAGAAGAGATCACTCAGGAAGATATTGCAGAAGTGGTAGCGCGATGGACAGGAGTGCCGCTGATGAAGATGCTTGAAGAAGAGCGCGAGAAGCTGATGAACATGAGCGCAGAACTTCACAAGCGCGTTGTCGGCCAAAACGAAGCGATTGATAAAATCGCTCACGTTGTCCGCCGCAACCGCGCCGGCATCAGCGACCCGAATCGCCCAATCGGATCCTTCCTTTTCCTTGGCCCTACAGGAGTGGGGAAGACCGAACTTACAAAAGCACTTGCCGCATTTATGTTCAATGATGAGAAGGCGCTGATTCGCGTAGATATGAGTGAATACATGGAGCGCCACAGTGTTTCGAAGCTTATTGGTTCGCCGCCGGGCTACATCGGGCACGATGAGAGTGGGCAGCTCACTGAGAGCGTGCGGCACCGCCCATACTCTGTGATTCTTTTCGACGAAATTGAAAAGGCGCACCCTGATGTATTCAACATTCTCCTGCAAGTGCTCGACGACGGTCGCCTTACCGACACCAAGGGACGCGTGGTGAACTTTAAAAATTCAATCATCATCATGACCTCAAACATTGGCAGTCAGTACATCCAAAAGATGGAATCAATCGGCTTCCACAACCACACTGCTGAGAGCGAATACACTCACATGAAGGATAAGGTGCAGGATGCATTGAAAGACCATTTCCGTCCTGAATTCCTCAATCGTATTGACGAAATCGTAGTATTTGATATTCTCAGTCCCGAGGCTATCAAATCGATCGTTGCCTTGCGCACTGAAGCTGTCCTTGCTCGCCTGAGCGAAAAGGGTATTACAGTAAGCGTAAACGATGACGCGCTTTCATACCTGGCAAGAGTCGGGTATAATCCTCACTACGGGGCTCGCCCACTTAACCGATTGATTCAGACCAAAATTCTGAACCCAATCGCTGAGCGTATCATCAACCGGACTATTGATTCGGGAGATACCGTATCCGTTTCTATGGCTGACGACGAAAACATTCTTGTTACCGTCCAGGCACGAAAAAAGAAGCGAACCAGTTCTTTCAAAGCTCAAACAGAAACAACCGTTTCTTAAGAGTACTGTCGGCAGCAGCAATGCTCCGACCTATGCGTCGATGGTAGAGTGGTCAATTACATCAGACTGTAAATCTGACGCCTTCGGGCTACGCAGGTTCAAATCCTGCTCGGCGCACAATCGAAAAATCACCCATACAAATGTACGGGTGATTTTTCGTATTGTGTACCGTCGCCTGAGGATTTGAATCGTAGGCGCCAAAAGAGTTCGAGCGTAGCGACCTATCTCTTTTGTGCGTGTCAGAAGTACTTGGGCTTTTCTGAGACCCATACGAAGAAAAGACTTAGTACTTACTGACGAAAATCCTGCTCGACTTATAACTCGTGACCAAATCCTGCTTTAAAAACCACAAATAAAAAAAGCCTCGGGATATATCCCGAGGCTTCAGTACTTTACGCAAGTTCCATATGCATTTCGCGTATGTGTGCAAATAATTGCGGACAACGGTCTTCCATTTCAGTCAGGAACCTTTTATAGCCCCTAAACGTACTGTAATAATCTGTAACTTCTGAAAGAAGATACCGCATTTGAGTCTGTATTTTTTTCAAAATTGCATCATCAGAACATTGAGTAAATACAATTTCATACGTTTCTAATGCAGAAGTAAGCTCTCTGTTTTTCCATTCAATTGTTTCTTTAATTGAAGAAATTACTAGTAACTCACGAGGAGATAAATACTGGCACGCATAGATAATACACTGCCAATCTTCATTGGTAAGCCCTTTGCAGGCAACCAACTCAAGCACGTCGCGCCATTCCGGCATCCCGCCTTTTTGCTGGATTGCAGAAAGAATTTCTTCTCTCTTGGCCCACTCTTCGTGCGTGCGCTGTTCTTTTTCTTTTTTTCTTCGTACTTCCTCTTTTACGTTTCTTTTTTTGATGTAGTGCCGTTTTATGTCGCGCATTACTGTTTTTATCAGTATGAGTGATACAAAGAAGGAAACGATTGCACCTATGCTCCACAATAACAGTGTTCCCACCGTTATATTCTGGAAAACAGTTGCGCTCCAGAACTGATATGCAGTGCTTACAAGCCCTATTGCCGCAGGTGCTGCAATGGCAATAATAAAAGTACCCTTGTCAAAAGAATAAAATGACCCTCTGACATTGGTGATGAAAAAAAGAAACAGTGACGAGAACACAAGGAGGGGAATCCAAATCAATTGAGTTCCCGCAAGCCATACGGCGCAGCCCATCAATGCTAAGCTAGCAGTTGCAAATAGTGTGAATGCATACTTTTCAATTTTCTTTTTAAGAATTTTCATTAGTTATTTTTTTGTAAATGAATGAAGAAGGCGTATTACTGTGCTTTTAATCGCACCGTGCTCGCTTGAGCTTTTATGTGGCGCCTTTTTACCCCACAAATTTGTACAATAATAACATAGGTATAGGTTTTGTCAATTCACCACTAGGCTACAATTACTACCATACAGGGTATACTTATTATATGAATACCAAAACCATAGTACTTACCCTTCTTGCTCTCGGACTGATCGGGTTTATTGTAGCCACTACCATGAAAAAAGAACCGGCTCCCGCAACTACTGCTGTTGTTGAAACGTCTGAAACTCCTATTGAAAATGTTCAAAAGGAAGACCTTGCAGTCAAAGTATATTTTGCAAACAGCATAAAGAACCCAGGGTTTATGGATTGCCGCGTTGTGCATCCAATTACTCGTACCGTTCCGTATACGCTTGCTGTTGCTGAAGCGTCACTCAATGAACTCATCAAGGGGCTCACAGGAGAAGATATTGCGAACGGTTTTCAGACATCGATTGACCCTAATACAAAGATTAAGTCGCTCGCAATCGTAAACGGTGTTGCCACCGTGGACTTTAGTAAAGAGCTCAATAATAAAAATGTAGGACTGTGTGCAGGACAGTTTATTGAAGCGCAAATAACGCAAACACTGATGCAATTCCCAAGCGTGCAGAAGGTCAATATTACGGTTGAAGGAAAAGGGGATATTGTTCAGCCATAAGTGCACCGGTTTACTCAATAAGCCTTGTACTGTACTATTGCGGTAATGAAGCCCAGAGACGAAAAAATCTATTTGTACGGTAAGCACGCGCTTCGCGAGGCGCTTTTGACGCGCCCGCTTTCAGTGCAAAAGGTATTTCTCGACCAAAATGCCGAGAGCGACAAGGAGCTGATGGGGCTACTGAAACAGCACTCAATTGCCGTAAGCAGCATGAAGGGCGATGATGCAAAAAAACAAGTTGGGAATGACGCAGTGCATCAGGGAGTGATTGCAGTGATCAATTCTGAAAAGCTCTATACTTCGCTCGAAGACATGATGAAGATTTTTGATACGGTACCCAACCCATGCTTTGTCCTTTTGGACGAATTACAGGACCCGCACAATGTCGGCGCCATTATCCGCTCTGCTGCAGCATTTGGCGCGCACGCAGTGTTGATGCCAGAGCACAACCAAGCACCTATTACAGGGGTAGTCATCAAGACTTCAGCCGGCATGGTATTTCGTATCCCGATTGTCCGCATTGGAAATGTGAATCAGACAATGCGCACACTTGCCCAAAAGCGCATGTGGAGCTACGGCCTTGTCATGGATGGCGACACTACGCTCAAAGACGCTGAGTTTGATGGAGGAACACTGATTGTAGTGGGGAACGAATCCACCGGCATTCGCGAAAAAACATTAGAGCTCTGCGATGTGAAGCTCACCATTCCCATGGAGCCCGGGTGCGAGTCGCTCAACGCTTCAGTTGCTGCATCGGTTGTCTTGTACGAATACAGCCGCGGAAAATAAAAACTACCTCTTACAATTGTAAGAGGTAGGATTTTTTTAATGCATGCGCCTCTCTGTTTTGGGAGCAAATGCACCGGCGATAAGTCCCAGGAATGCGACGCACACAGGGAATCCTTTAAAGAATGTTTGGTCTGCCGGAGTGAGATAGGAAATCACCATACAACAGACGATAAGGGTAATGAAAAACACTGAGAGTGTAATCACTAAAGAATCTGAGCCGTGTGTAATTGCTGCTGAAGCAATAAACAAGACTATGAGCGCAACAAACAATAAAGTTACCATAAGGCTTTTTATTTAAGGTTTACATTTTCTTCAGTCTATAACTATTACACTTTTTGTCAACAACCACTTTGTTTGCTAGTATGAATGCATGAATGATTCTCAAAAGATTGTTACCCGCTTTGCCCCAAGTCCCACTGGCAATCTGCACTCTGGCGCATACCGCACTGCAATTTTTGCCTACCTCTATGCCCGCAAGCACAAGGGCACCTTTGTGCTTCGCATTGAAGACACTGACAAGGCGCGCTCTACAAAAGAGTATGAAGACAATATTTTAGAGAGCCTGCAATGGCTTGGGCTTGAGCATGATGTATTTGTGCGCCAGTCTGAAAATATTGAGCGCCATACGAAAGTATTGGAGCAATTGATCGCTGACGGCCACGCCTATGTTTCAAAAGAAGAAGCAAAAGACGGTTCAGGCGTTATAAAAGAAATTGTCCGATTCAAAAATCCCAACATTGATGTTACGTTCCATGATGAAATCAAGGGCGACGTGACAATGAACACTGAAGACCTTGGCGACTTTGTGATTGCAAAGAATATCCGCGAACCACTCTTTCACCTTGCTGTTGTGGTAGATGACTTTGATGTGGGCGTGACCCATGTCATCCGCGGAGAAGACCACGTATCAAACACCCCGCGCCAGATTCTCATTCAGCGTGCAATCGGCGCACCCACTCCTGTATACGGGCACTTGCCGCTTGTCTTGGGCGCCGACAAGCAAAAGCTTTCAAAGCGCAAAGGAGCACTCGCTATGACCGAGTACCGCGACTTGGGCTATTTACCTGCCGCAATTTTAAACATGGTTTCAATGGTGGGATGGAACCCGGGGACCGAGCAAGAACTCTTCAGCAAAGAAGAGCTTGTAGAAGCGTTCGACCTTTCAAAAGTGCAGCGCTCTCCGGCCGTATTCAATCCTGAAAAATTGGATTGGTTTAATCGCGAATATATAAAAAAGATGGATCAAAGCGCCTTTTGGACCGCAGGCGAAGGCTTTGTTCCTGCATGGGTGTATGTTGCCGACCCTGAATACAAAATGCTCGCCGCTATCGAGCACCTTATCCGCGACCGCATTGCGAAGTTCTCCGACATCAAGACATTCTTTGACGAAGGGGAGTGGGACTATTTCTTCAAAGAGCCTGTTATTAATCCAGACATGATGATTTGGAAAACAGACACGCTTGAAAACGCAAAGCTTCACCTTACAAAGGCCAAAGAGATTCTTGAGGCCCTTGCAGAAGATACTTGGAATTACGACGGCATCAAAGCCGCGCTCATGCCGTATGCGGAAGAAGCAGGGAAGGGTAATGTCCTTTGGCCGCTTCGCGTAGCACTCTCCGGCCGCGAAAAATCCCCCGACCCCTTCGAACTCACCACCATCCTCGGCAAACAAAAAACCCTCTCCCGCATTACTGCAGCTATCTAATTTCAGAAGGACCGTCCTTCTGAATACCATCAAATAAAACAACCTAACGAGGACCGTCCTCGTTAGGTTGTTTTATTTGGTATCTTTAATTCTTCTTTAGAGTTTTTTGAAAAAATCCTCAAAATTTTTTAATTATTCCTTAAAATAGTATTTTTATACTCCCTCCATGAATATAAGATTTGGGAGAGGTTTTTTAATCGTTATTATTTTTATTTTATTTATTATCCCAAATCAAACACATGCAAGGGTAGAAATACGCAGCAATATTCGACACGACGAAACATGGAGCCCTGATAATGGGCCATATGTAATATATGATCGCATTGAAGTGATGAGGCATGCAACGCTTACCATTTTGCCCGGTACACAGGTCCTGTTCGCAGGAAACAGTAAAATCACAGTGAAGGGTACTCTTATTGCGCAGGGTACTGAAGATAGTCGTATTGTTATTAGTCGCGAATCGAATGATTTCAACGCATTTTTTACTCCTCCTGAGGAAGGAGATAGTGAGAATATTGTTGATGAGGAAACTATTGATGAAGTTCCTGAACCCCCCTTGTTTCCAGAAGAAACACCGCTCGATATAGTACCTGAGCTGGAACCGGTGCCAGAGCTTCCTGAAGCACTAGAGCCGCACCCTGAGGTTTTATCGAAAACTACCTTAATCGAACCACTGGAACTATTTTCAGTTTCAGAAGAACCAGGTGATACGGGTATTTATGTTACAGGAAATTCAATAGATGGATATGGAAATGCTGAATTTTCCTATGTTGATTTTAGTGATACAGAGTATGCGCTAACAATCGATAAAAATGCTGTGGTCGGTATTGATAATAGTACGTTCAGTAATCACGACTTCTTCCCCATTTACAACATTGAAGGAATAGTAACTGTTAATAACTCAACTTTTTTTGACGGAAGAGTGGCAGGATATATACAGACCGGAGGCGTATTTGAACACCGCAACAATACTTTCTATACAGATATTCCAGGATGGGAATATCACATGAATATATATGAGGGAACGAGTGCTGAACTTGATTCAAGTGACGGAGTGTATTATTTTCCCACTTTGCATGTTCATAAAAATGCGGCATTAGTAGTTGGTCCCGGAGTAACCATCTTTACAGACGATGAGCAGGTTGACCCTATAAAGGTTGAAGGAACACTTACTATGCAGGGCACCGCTGAAGAACCCATTATCATTTATGGAGAAGGAGAATGTTCGATGCATACGCCTCTTATTTCATCCTATCGTTGGTGGGGGTATACAAACCCGGTCCCGCCGGACCCAATAGTTACGCTTGAACATGTGAATATGGAAAATCTTTGCGGAGGCATTGTTGCCACGCAGGGTACTCTTTCGTTGAACCACACCTCTATTTCTACTGTTGAGTATCCAGCTATCCATACCCAAGGAACAGCAATTTTGCTTCTGAAAAATAGCACTATAGAAAATTCTATTATCGGAGCATGGGTTAGTTCTAGTATTCCGCCTATAATTAATAATACTCTTTTCAGTAATAATGAGATAGGAATAAAAATAGATACAACACTTCAGATATTCGATATACGGAATAATAATTGGGGAAGTGTTAATGGCCCTACAATTGCAAGTAATCCCGAAGGAAATGGAGACCGTCTTGTTGTCCCCGAAAGTATTCCTGTTTTGTATTGTTCATGGATAGGAAAACCAATCTCCATGCAGTGCCCACCAGGCAGTTGGTCGAGTATTCCAGGAGAAGAAGAATCGATTCCAGACCCAATACCAACCGATCGCGATCCGATAATTATTATTCCAGGAATTATTGGTACGGAATTGATTAAAAATTATGATGATTATGCAGAAGTGTGGCCAAACCTTTCAAAAATCATACAAAATCCCGCAGACAGCCAGCTTGATGATTTAGCACTTCTGGTGGGAGGAGAGGAGAGCCCTGTTCGCCCTATAGTACCAGGAGATGTTGTACGTTCAATTCAAGATCGCGATATTTTAAATGGGTTAATTGCTGAACTTATAGCGTCGGGATACGTTGAGGGAACCGACTTATTTGTATTGCCGTATGATTGGCGACTAAGCAATACAAACAGCGCGCAGGCGCTTCATAAAAAAATAAACGAAATGCTTACAGTATCGGGGGAACCAAAGGTGGATATTATTGGGCACAGTATGGGCGGGATTGTAGCCAAAGAATATATCGCGCAATACGGGGGAACAAAGGTGGACCAGCTGTTTTTTATTGGCACACCACACCTTGGTTCACCGAAGGCATTTAAGACGGTGATGTATGGGGATGATATGGGATTTTCAAGAAATATTCTGGGAGCAGAAATTCCCTTTCTCAGTAGTAGTCGTGTTTTTCAGATAACGCAAAATATGCCTTCTCTTTATGAACTTCTTCCTACAGAAGAATATTTCAGTACTGTAGGGCCATATGTTGCAGACGTTGCAGATGCGTATGTTCCGGCTGAAAACGAAGAAGTGCTGACATTTTTAAATTACGAACAAACTCAGAGTTTGATGAAGCAACAGGGAAGAAATGAGCGCTTCGATGAAAATGCAGCAGCACTCCATGCCCGAGCACAAAATAGTATTTTTTCAGATATTGAAACATATAATTTTGCCGGATGCGGCGCAACAAAAACGCTTGATACCGTTTTGATAAAGAAAAAACGCCCCACCAAACTTTTCGGTATAACACTTGATAAGGAATATGAACTTTCGTATGGAGCAGGGGATGGAACAGTGCCACTTGAAAGTGCAACAGGAGTTGATTCCGACCATAGCTATTATGTGCGCCATAATGGGCACGCCACATTGCCTTCATTTGTCGGTGTGCGAACAAGTATTATTTCTCTACTGCGAGGCGAGGAGCCTGAACTATTGGAGGATATCTCAACTTCAAGGGATATCTGCGGAGTTGCCGGAAAGAGTATTGGTGTGCACAGCCCTGTACGGTTAGATATATATGCGGGAGTTTCCGAACATACCGGTCCAGTAGCAGGAGATGCTCGGGAAATAGAGTACGGCATCCCGGGAGTTCAGTATGACATTATTGAAGGTGAAAAATTTACTTTCTTGCCCAAAGGGGTTGCCTATACATTGATGTTTACCGGCGAAGAAGCAGGAGTGTTTGATGTTTCTATCAGCGAAAGCAATGAACACGATGCTGTCACAACAAAGCGCTATTATTACAATATCCCTATTGCAGGGTTACAGACAAAAGCATATCTCCAGATCAATGCTGATGGCACGAGCGACTACAAGCTTCATATTGATCAAGATGGAGATGGGATATACGAATCATTTCGTACTCCAGCGGGCACTGTAACTGGGCCGGCAGCAATCGACACCACTCCTCCTGTTACTGAAATTTTGGTTGATGATGAATTGGGATTGTTTACTCTCAGCGCGACTGATGCGGATACAGGAATACTGCAAACACTGTATTCATTGGATGAAGGAGTGTCATGGGAGCATTATTGGGGGCAAAGCGTTGTGGCTGTTTCTGAAGAAACAAAAGTGGAATTTTTCTCTATTGATAACTTGGGAAATACGGAGGCGGTGCAGCAAATTACTGTAGGTCTTGTAGATGTTGAAGAGTTGGACCCAGAAGGGGAAGAAGAAAGTGCTGAAGAGAATATCAATGAGCCTGATGATGAAGATGTCGACCCAGAGAATCCTGAAACTACTGATAATGACCTCGAAGACGAAGACGAAGACGAAGACGAAGACGAAGACGAAGACGAAGACGAAGACGAAGACGAAGACGAAGACGGTGAAGAGGGGGTTCTTGAAGAAGATGCTGAAGATATGGAGAATGAAGAACTCTCCGCATTTACTCAGAAGGACGGTCCTTCTGAGAATACCTATAATCTTTCTAACCCCACCCCTTTCTCTAAGGTACCCCCAATGCAAAATTGGGATTTAATAGATGAAGGATTTGAGGATATATACGAGGGTTATGACCGTATGGGCATTAGAAAAAGCTTCACAGGATTTTTTGGAAAGTATGTAAAGAAAAATAGTAATTCAAACACTCTTCTTGCGACTGTGTTACCTGGGATTAATATTACTTTTCCGTTTCTAGTTCTTCTTATTGCAATTGTTATTACATGTACTGTCTTGGCACGGCGGTACTTTAGAAGTAAACTTAATAAGCATGAATAAAAAACTTAAATTCTTTCTGGTGCCGCTGATTCTCACACTCGTGGGATTTGCGTACAATCCAGAGTGCTCGACCGACTACTGCATGTTTGCGGGCAACGGCTTTCCGTTTGGGTACTATGACAACGGCGCATTTCGCATAGCGGGATTTGTGGCAGACTATATATTCTTCTTCTTGGTCTACTCCATTCCAGTGCTTGCAGCGCAAGACCGCAAGCGATGGATTGTGCGGCATACGCCAAAGAAAGAGGCGACCCTTATCCAAGACCCGGAAGAGGTGATGTAATCCTGAGCGGGGAGCGTCCTTGCTAGAAAGAAAAAAGACCGACAGTATTGTCGGTCTTTAAGCGTTATAGTATGCAGTTTTGCCGCAGCTCCTCTTCTTTTGTAAGTATGCGGACAAGGAATCGCTGGTCCGGTGCATACCACTCAATAACAGAATGATAATTGCCATGGGGACCGAGCCAGAGTTTTTCTGTTTTTGCTATGGCAAAAAGCTCTTTTATTGCTTCGTCGGGGGAACTACCACAGGCACAGAAATCAGTATGAGAGGCATCTTTAATGCGGGTAATACATCCTTCTTGTACCGACCGGATGGCGGCATGATAGGAGGTACTTCCATCTTTTTTGGGATACCAATCATGTTTTACCAATGCAAAGCCGGCCGGGATAAAGTACTTGTGCAGTATTTCGTACGCGTTCATAGTAATAGATTTAATGATTTTTCCTGATACTACGGTTTACTAGCTTTTTGTCAATCCTGAGCGGGGACCGTCCTTGCTAAGATTTTCTAAAGAGGAGACCTATTGCAAATTACACCATAAAATGATAGGATGTGAAGATAATCGTAATAGGCTCGCAGGAAGCGAGACCAAGGAAGTATAAAAATATGGGTAATTTTGACCGGGGCGGAAATAAAGGAGGCGGATTTAATAAGGGAGGTTTTGGCGGAAAGCCATCATTTCAGAAGAAGTCATGGGGTAACAATGATAATGATCGTGCGCCAATGATGTATAAGGCAACGTGTGCTGAATGTTCTAAGACATGTGAAGTACCATTTCGCCCAACAAGCGGAAAGCCGGTATTTTGTAACGACTGTTTCAACGGACAGCGCGACAGCAACGACTCTCGCGGTGGACGCCCAAGCTTTAACGACCGCGGACCAAAGCGCGACTTTGGCGGCGACCGACCAAGCTTCCGTCCTCAGGAGGACCGTCCTTCATTCAAGGCAGCACCAGCTGACAACAAGCGCGAGCTTGCAGAAATCAGTACTAAGCTTGACCGTCTTATCTCTGTGATGGAGAAGATGGCTGGAAGTACTGCTGCACCAAAAGAGAAGGCTGTTGAAAAAGCGGTTGAAGCTCCAAAGGTAGAGAAGAAAGCAGAGGCTAAAAAAGCTGAAGCAAAGAAAGCTCCAGCAAAGGCTGCAAAGCCAGCTGCAAAAAAAGCAGAAGTGAAAAAAGCTCCTGCCAAGAAAGTGGTTGCGAAGAAAAAGAAATAATGCGAAATCAAAAAGCCCCTCAGATGAGGGGCTTTTTGCATGAGGAACTACTTGTTCCTGTTGTTAGGAGTGGTATGCATCCGGGCTTCTTTTGCGTGAAGCGCGGCCATATCGTTTGAGGTGTGGTTGAGATTACGGCGCCCGTTTGAGTGTTCGCCGTACATGTTGTGGTTCATATCTTTCTTGTCGTGGTTCTTCATAAGAATTATTACATTACTGATATGCCTTGTACGAGTAGGTACTGACGAGGTATCACTGATACAAGGTACTCTTTAATAATACGCTACTGAGAGAGTGCTGCAAGTTGAAAACAAACTATACAACATCTGTTTTTTGGCCCTTGTGATATATACTCAATCTATGAGAAGCAAAGAATGGTACGCACAACTTGAAAAACCGACCTGGGCTCCGCCGGCAAACGTATTCGGCCCCGTATGGAGCGTACTGTATGTATTAATTGCGATATCGTTTGGCGTTGTTGCTTCCAAGCTTATCAATAAGGAAATTCCATTTATTGTGGCGTTGCCTTTTATCCTTAATCTTGTATTCAACATACTCTTTACGCCGATTCAGTTTGGCCTGATGAGCAACAAGCTTGCAATGATTGATATCTTTTTGGTCTTGGGAACATTGGTGTGGGCAATGATAGCAATATACCCTTATGCAAAATGGATTGCCTATATACAAACGCCGTACTTGTTGTGGGTGCTGTTTGCAACCGTGCTCCAGGTCACGATTACCGTGCTCAATAAGTAGCTCTGTGCTAGTATAGCCGTATGAACATTACGTCTGCAAAATTTGTAAAAGGCATCACGAATGCCGCTGACGCCTTTACCGATGACCTTCCACAGGTTGCGTGTATTGGGCGCTCAAACGTGGGCAAGTCCAGCACTATCAATATCCTCACCAAGCAAAAGGGGCTCGCAAAGACGAGTTCGTTTCCGGGGCGCACGCAGCAAATCAACCTCTTTCTCATCAACAACAAGTTCTACCTTGTGGACTTGCCTGGCTACGGCTATGCAAAAGCGTCCGGTGCGCAAAAGAAGATTATGGGCGAGCTCATCAGTGACTATCTTTTCTCTGCAGGAGAGCAGCTTAAAAAAGTGATACTTATTATTGATGCAGAGATTGGCCCGACGGACGCTGACCTTGAAATGCTTCACGCGCTTGAAGCGTACGGAAAAACAATTATTGTTGCGGCAAATAAGGTAGACAAGGTAAAAAAGTCGCACCTCAAGCGCCAGCTCGATACTATCCGCGCAATGGTGGCGCCTCATGTGGTGATGCCATATTCTGCTGAAAAGCGCCAGGGTGTAGGCGCGCTTTCCGACCAGCTGACCAATTAATAAAATAGAGTATACTGGCAACTATGAACGAAATGGAACAACTCCTCGAAAAAGCATTGAAGCTTGAACAACAGGGTGAAAAGGATGAAGCGCTTGAAACACTAAGCCATGCTTTTGATATATTGATCGATGAAGCGGGAGCATATGCAAAGGCACAAGAAAGCACTGTTACTGACCCAGACGAGCTTCGCGCCATGGCGCCGGTATTGATCGAGCACTCGACTGTGTTTCTTCGCCAAAACCTTACGGCGGCAATGATACTCAATAACATGGGGCTCTTGTTCGGCGAGCTTGGGCAGTACGATGCGGCAGTGCAGAAGTTTGAAGAAGCCGTGCGCCTCACCCCGGCTAACACTGAATTCGATGATCCGTCCGACAACCTCCAAGCAGTACTGATGAAAATAGCAGAGCTCAATGCTCCAGAAGAAGAGACTGCGCTTGATGGCTAATTCGCTTGGATTGTTCTCGCTTATTTTCGGCAGCAGTCCCGTAAAAAGAAAAAAGCGAAAAGTCAGTACAGTAAAAAAGCGCCCTGCAGTAACTCCGGCACAGCGAGCCGCAGCTCGAGCATTGGTGCACAAGCGCCTCGAGCACTTCAACCAGTACTACCATTTTTCATACAATAAAGTTGCGATACGCAATCAAAAGACCCGCTGGGGGAGCTGTTCGAGCAAGGGTAACCTCAACTTCAGCGTCCGTATTTTGACCTTGTCTCCCGAGGCGCAGGACTATTTGATAATCCATGAACTGTGCCACCTGAAGGAGTTTAATCACTCGCCACGCTTTTGGGCGCTTGTTGCCGAACAGTGCCCGGACTACAAACGCATCCGCTCGGGTATGCGCACAATGGATGCGAAAGGTATGGGGGAAATGGTATACTAAGAGCATTACAAAATAATCTTGAACGTATGCCAAAAGGAGAAACCCATAAAAAGGACAAGAAGAAGCCAAAGAAAGCTAAAGAGGTTAAATAGCGAGACGAAATAGTTCGGTACTTATTTATTAGTTAAACAACCACTGCTATGGAAGAACAAAATGAACAAAACATCCAGCGTGCCGCTGACCCGGTTGTAGAACCGGTTGCTCCAGCGCTCACACCCGTACACAAGCCTTCAACTGGCGCTGTGTGGCTTTTGGTTATTGTGTGTATTGTTGTAGCGCTTCTTGTGCTTACTTCAAAGGCGCCAATGAACTCTGACACCTTGAGTACTGTACCGGGAGAAACTGATACGCAGGCATTGTGCTATTACTCATCTACTCAAACCGCTTCGGGTTTCAACGATACATATGCGCTCAAGCTCGTGCTTGCAAGCGATAGCACTGCAACAGGCGAGCTTGCGACCGCTCCTGCAGAAAAGGATTCAATGCAAGGAACACTTACTGGCTCTGTAGTCGAGAATGGTGACGAACTTCTCTTTGACGGCTGGTACGCTAATAGTGCAGAGGGTATGAACAATACCGATCAGCGTCTTATCAAGCTCACCGAAAGTGAAGCGCGCATTGGCTACGGCGAAACAGTGTTGAATGCTGACGGCACCTACTCATACAAAGACGAGGCAACAGTAAACTACTCCCTCGCAATTCCGCGCGTGGACTGTGCTGTATACGACCAGACTGTAACGCTTCGCTCTTAATTTATTCGTACTGATGACCCAGGAAACGGCGCTCACCATACTAAAGACTGGGGCAAATGTATTTCTCACCGGCGAACCGGGGGCAGGAAAGACACATACTATTAACGAGTATGTGTCTTATTTGCATGACCATGAGATTGATCCCTCAATCACGGCCTCAACCGGTATTGCCGCGACGCACATTCACGGCGCAACGATTCACTCTTGGGCAGGTATCGGCATTCGAAGAATGCTCACGCCCTATGACCTTGATAAGATTGCTACCACTGAATACTTGGTGCGACGAATCAAAAAAACCAAAGTGCTTATCATTGACGAGATATCCATGATCGATGCAACCATGCTCGACATGGTGGATGCAGTGTGTAGGGAGGTGCGCCAAACAACCGAACCATTTGGGGGAATACAGGTTGTACTGGTCGGAGACTTTTTTCAGCTTCCACCCGTAACGAATAGGGGAGAGCAGGCGCAGTTTGCCTTCATGGCGCGCGTATGGAATCAGATGCGGCTGGTGACCTGCTACCTCTCCGAGCAGCACCGTCAGGAAGACGAAGAATTATTGGCGGTACTCTCTGCTATTCGCACTGGAGTGTTTGACGAGATGCACTATGAATATTTGAGCACGCGCAACCACACTGCAGGAGACACACCGATTGACCGCTCGGTGACGCGCCTGTTTGCGCACAATGCAAATGTCGATGCTATCAATGACACTGAGCTTTCGAGCTTGGTGGGAAATGGGAAGACGTACCAGATGAGAACTCAAGGGTCGGAGAAGTTGGTGGAAACTCTGATAAAAGGCTGCTTGTCTCCCGAGGCGCTCACGCTTCGTATTGGGGCTGCGGTGATGTGCACCAAGAACAACAGAGAAAAAGAGTTTGCGAACGGAACGCTCGGCACGGTAACTGCATTTGAACAATCCAATGGATATCCGATTATCAAAACACGCGATGGGCGCACTATCACCATCGAGCCGATGGACTGGGTAATCGAAGAAAATGGAAAAATAAAAGCAAGCATTACACAAGTGCCGCTTCGATTAGCGTGGGCGATTACGATACATAAAAGCCAGGGAATGTCGCTCGATGCCGCAGTGATGGATTTGTCGGCTGTATTTGAATACGGGCAAGGCTATGTCGCGCTCTCTCGCGTGCGTTCGCTTTCGGGGCTTCATCTTCTGGGGGTGAACCCTCGTGCCTTTATGGTGCACCCTGTCATCATGGAAAAAGACCACGAATTCCGCGCGCAGTCGTATGAGTCCGAGGCCGCCTTTGCGGACTTGCCCGAAGCTGTCACTGCAAAAATGCACGAAGACTTTATTGTGGCTTGCGGCGGAACGCTCAAAACGGTGAATACAAAAGACTCTACCGGCACACGAAAAAAAAGAGATACCTATGAAAAAACACTTGAGCTAGTGCTGGAAGAAAAACCGATTGCCTTGATGGCGCATGAGCGCAAAATGACAGTGGGTACTATAATGACCCATTTGGAAAAACTGGTAGAGGCAGGGAGACTGAATTACGAGCAAGTAATAGTGTTATTGGAACCAGCCCTCATTCAAGACCTGCCGGAGATAATGCGATTATTTGAAGAGCTCGACACCATGAACCTGACCCCTGTATTTGAGCATGCACATGGGCAATACAGCTACGACGAGCTCCGTTTGGCACGATTAGCATTGGCAGCTCAGCGGATTGTGGATGATGCGCAATAGGGTATACTAAGGGCATTACTATTCAACGACTTTTATATGGAAACACTGTTTATGTTAGGGCGCATTTTATTCGGAGGATTTTTTGTCCTACAGGCCTACAACCACTTTAAAAACCAGGCAAACATGACTCACTATGCGCGCGCAAAAGGACTTCCAGTGCCTTCTGCTGCCGTATTTGCAAGTGGAGTACTGCTTCTTTTGGGAGGGCTTTCGCTCGTACTCGGATTTGAAATGGTGATCGGCATGTGGCTTTTGGTCATCTTTTTGATCCCGACAACATTTATGATGCACACTTTCTGGAAAGAAAAGGATCCGCAGACTCGCATGGTTGAGACTATTATGTTCTCAAAGAATGTTGCTCTCATCGGAGCACTGTTGATGATGATCGCAATGGCATTTATCTTCTTCTAGTCTTACAGTAAGAATAAATAAAGCCCCCAGTAGGGGGCTTTATTTATTTCTATATCTGTGGCATAATATAAATAATAATTTGAACATTTAAAAAGGAGGAACTGTGGAAGTAAAGGAATACCTCTCTAAAGAGTATTTTGAAATACTCTTTAGAACATTAGAGAAAGAAGGATTTATCCTCCGTTCTCGACAAGAAGTTATTGATGACTTGCGCAAGAACAAAATTGCTCCATCAATACGCAAGGCAACAAGAGGAATGCAGACAATATACCAGTTTACTGCAAATGGAAAGCTGGTATTGGTACTCACAACGTACTTGGCATCTGAAGAACGCCCTAAAAAAGCGGGCTATGGATGGGTGTTGATTCTTGATCCTGAAAAGCATGAACCTTTTTTCTCGTTTGAAATGAGGAGAACAAAAGGGTTTACCGCAAAAGTATTGGAAAATGCATTGTTGTTTAAAGAGATAGTATCCTCTTGGCCGACCTGCATGCGCTGTGGCAAACCACTTATTTTGGTTGAGGTTCCGCGAGTAATGCACATGCGTGCATTTACTTGTCGAAACACAGCAGTAATTCATCCAGGCAAGCGCCCTTGGTTTTGGATAGTGGAAATGAAGCTTTCAGATAAGAGTACTGCAACTCTTATAAAAAGCTTTAAGAATTACTACCGATATCGCATCAAGCTCGCCGAAAAGAATTATCAGGAAGGAGTGGATGAAATGCCGGAGCACCGACGCGTGATTCGCAGCCAGCAGAAAAAGAAAAAAACTGCAGAAGCAAATCGAAAGAACATTGTTCCGATTGATCCCGAAATCGACTACAGTCAGTACAATGAAGACCATTCAGAATAATGAATGGTCTTTTTTATTTGGTATAATAGAATCATGAATAAAAAATGGATTTTCATCATCGGACTTCTTATTGTTCTCGGCGGTATCGGGTACGCCGTATTTAAAAAAGAAATTGGCTCGGTGAGCGTGCCCGGCAATGCACCTGCACCCACTGAATCTGTCGTAACTGATTTTACTCTGCCCGAAGGGTATGAGATGAATGTCTTTGCACGCGGTGTTGAGGGCGCACGCGTCATGCTTTTTGATTCGCGTGCGCGAATGCTCGTGTCGCAGGGTGGCGAGGGAAGCATTATGGTGCTGACTGATGCAAACAGCGACGGCGTGGCTGAAGAGCAAAAAGTGCTTGTTGAAAATCTCACCCATCCGCACGGCATGGCACTACAGTGCAACCCTGTCGGGAATCTGCCGTGCCACCTCTATGTTGCGCAAGCCGACGAGCTCACTCGCTACACCTATGACGAAGCAACTGCGACACTAAGCGATGCTGCAACACTGTTGGATTTTGAATACAGTGCAACCGACAATCATAAGACACGCACGCTTTTGATGCATGACGATAGCACGCTCCTTATCTCTGTAGGTTCTACCTGCAATGTTTGCACTGAAAAAGGGGAGCAGGCAGGAAAAATATTGGCGTACAATATTGAAACTAAGGTCTTGTCGGATTATGCAACAGGGCTTCGCAATTCAGTGTTCATGACCCGAAGCCCAGTTGATGGTCGAGTATGGGCAACTGAAATGGGGCGCGACGGATTGGGTGACAACACGCCGCCTGACGAGATAAATGTTATTACGAAAGGCGGCAACTATGGCTGGCCGGTGTGCTATGGCAATAATATCCACGATACAAACTTTGATAAAAACGTCTACATACAAAATCCGTGCAATGGAAAAATCGCACCGAAAGTAGCATTGCAGGCGCACTCTGCTCCGCTTGGGCTTACCTTTATTCCTGAAGAAGGATGGCCACAAGAGTATTGGTACAACCTCCTTGTCGCATATCATGGTTCATGGAACAGAAGCGTGCCGACCGGATACAAAATAGTGCGCATTGTTCTTGATGCGAAAGGAAACTATAAAGGTACGGAAGACTTTATTACCGGGTGGCTCCGCCCGGACGGAAAGAAAATCGGTCGCCCCGCGGATGTGATGGCAATGCCTGGAGGCACTATCTATATCTCCGACGACCAAGCGGGAATTGTGTACCGGGTGAGCGCGACTAGTATCGCGCGCTAAGGAGAGTATAATAAAAGTATGAAAACAATATACCTAGGCGGAGGATGCTTTTGGTGTACTGAAGCCGTATTTAAAAGCTTGCGCGGTGTGCAGGAAGTGATTCCTGGCTATATGGGTGGCACAGTGCCCAACCCAAGCTATGAAGCAGTGTGCAGCGGCACTACGGGGCACATTGAAGTAATCAAGGTGTACTATGACGAAACAGTGATATCTACTGACGACATTTTAGATATTTTCTTTGCTACCCATGACCCCACAACACCGAACCGACAAGGAAACGATGTTGGCAGCCAGTACCGATCCGTTATTTTTTATACACAGGACCAAGAACCGCATTCACGCGAAGGGGAAGTAGGCGGAGATATACAGGGCTCGATTCAGCGTTCAATTGGCCGCGCACAAGCAGGCCTTTCAGGAGATGCTCAGATTGTCACTGAAGTGGTGACTGCAACAGAGTTTTATCCAGCGGAAGAGTATCATCATAACTATTATGCACAGCACAGCGATGTGCCGTACTGCCAAATCGTTATCTCACCAAAGCTCGAAAAACTGCAGAAAAAGTTTTCGGACAAGCTGCTGTAGTTTCATTTTTTCTATACCTTTTCTTTAAATAGTTTTTATACCACTTTTCTATACTGATAGTATGGAAAAAGTGCTCTCTCCGTACGCGGGGATGCTATACTATAGTCATATGACAGTGCCGTATGATCCGGAACATATCACGTATTTTGGCGAGACGGATTTTCGCAATCAGCGCACACGCTTTGGAATAAAAAGCCGTGATCGAACCCGACACATGTACGTGATCGGTAAAAGCGGTGTGGGTAAATCTACCCTTCTTGAGAATATGGCAATCCAGGATATTGCGCACGGTGAAGGGGTGGCGGTGCTTGACCCGCACGGAAGCTTTGCGGAAAAAATGCTCGACTATATTCCAGCCGAGCGCATCAAGGACGTTATTTACTTTGCGCCGTTTGATACGAACTACCCGGTATCGTTCAACGTGCTTGAAGACGTGGGAGCAGACAAGCGCCACTTTGTCGCATCGGGGTTGATGAGTACATTCAAGAAGATTTGGGTGGACGCATGGAGCGCTCGTATGGAGTACATCCTCAACAACATTCTCCTCGCGCTCTTGGAATATCCGGGAGCAACGCTTTTGGGCGTAAACCGCATGCTTTCCGACAAGACATTCCGCAATAAGGTGGTTGCCAATTGTACTGACCCGGGCGTAAAAGCATTTTGGGTGGAAGAGTTTGCCAAATACGGCGAGCGATACATGCAGGAAGCAGGTGCGGCGATTCAAAACAAGATCGGTCAATTCACTGCAAACCCGCTCGTGCGAAATATTATCGGACAGTCAAAGTCGAGCTTTGATATCCGTACTGCAATGGATGAGCAGAAGATTCTTATCATCAACCTTTCGAAGGGGCGCATTGGCGAGCAGAACACGAGCTTGCTCGGGAGTATGATCATCACCAAAATTTATTTGGCAGCGATGAGTCGAGCGGATGCAACAGCAGATCGCATGATGGCCCTTCCAAACTTTTATTTCTATGTCGACGAATTTCAGTCATTTGCCAACGAGTCTTTTGCAAACATTCTCTCTGAAGCCCGCAAGTACAAACTCGCACTGATTATTGCGCACCAGTACGTGGCGCAAATGGAGGAAAGCGTGCGCGATGCCGTGTTTGGAAACGTGGGAACGAGCATATCGTTTCGCGTGGGTCCGCTTGACGCAGAGCTTTTGGAAAAAGTGTACTCTCCGCAATTTATGGCAAATGACCTGATTAATCTTGGTATGGCACAGATATACCTGTCGCTCATGATCAACGACATGGGCTCTGCTCCATTTTCTGCACGCACGCTTCCGCCATTGCCGCGCCCGACGATTACCTACAGAAACGACGTGATTGAGTGGACGCGCCAGACCTACGCGCATCCAAAAGAAAATGTTGATACCAATATCCGCGAATGGTATGCCGAGGATGCCGACACTGGTGAAGACAGGCCAAAGAAAAATATCCGCTTTGCCGAGGACGGACAACAAGGAGGTGGGAATCCGCAGAGCTCTCCTAAGCAAACGTTTGCCAGCGCGCCCTACAATCCAGAGGCTTTTGCAAAAATAGTGGCCGCACAATCTGCGCCGGCGGCACCAGCCCCTCGTGCAATCCCACCTGCTTCTGCTACTGCACCAGCTCAGTTTATGCGCCGGATTGAGCGCACGACCACTATTGCAAAAAAACCCATGGCTCGCGCTTTTACTCCGCCACAAGCAGAAGCTGTGCGTGTTCCTGCAGAGGCTACGACAACAACAACAACGACTGCATTTACTACAACCACAAAAACAGTCGGTCACGCTCCGAGCGTTGAAACTTCTGAATCTGTGTCCGAAGCATCAGCACTGTCTTCTTTGCTCTCTTCTCTTGATAAGCAGTCCGAAGGTGCGGCACTTTCAGAGAGTGTTGTGCACCACGAAGTGCACACTCCTTTTAATGGAGAAAAGACGCTTCGCGACAGCATTCCACCGGTGAAAATGGCCGAACGCGGTCCAACAGAAAAAAACCGCGACCTTCTCAAGGCGGCGCTTCAAAGCGTGCTTGCGAGCTCAGCTCCTGCGCCACAGCCCCCAAAGCATACACCTCCACCACAAGAGAGAACATTTACTCCGCGACCACTACAGCAGCCGCCGAGTACGCCAACTCCACCATCGGCTCCACCGTTGGTTTCGGACCCCGAAGGAAATGAGGTCTCGACGGCAGTACTGCAAAAAGTTTTAGAATAGTATGAAGTACTTCCTGGCCGCACTGATCATTCTGATCACTTTGCCCCTTGTTGCGCAGGCCGAAGTACGAATAAATGAAATCGCTTGGATGGGCGTTACTGGAACAAACGGCTCTTTTGGCGAGTGGTTTGAGCTGTATAACTCGAGCGATGAAGCGGTGAATGTAAACGGCTGGGTCTTATATAAAGATGAAGCTTCAACAAAAAAAGTAATTGCGCTTTCCGGAAGCATTCCGGCCGGCGGGTACTTTGTAGTGGAGCGCACGACTGGCAGCATGCCCGACCCACTTCCCGGAATCGGGGATCAGTCGGGTGCTTTTTCACATAGCGGATTTAATAACGAGAACGGGGAATATTTGGTATTGAAAGACCTCTCAGGTGCCGTGGTGCAAAAAATCAATGCAACACCCTCATGGCCGGCCGGCAACAGTGCAACAAAAGAAACAATGCAATGGAGTGGAGGCTCGTGGATTACTGCAGCGCCTACGCCAAGGGCCACAAATGCAACACAGGAAAGTTCTGGAATGGAACACGATGAACCAGAGAGAGGGAACAATAATTCAGACACTGTTGTTACTAAGAAAAAAGAAGACAGAGTTCGAAGCCTCTCGAAGCTTTATCCAAAAAATAATCCGCATATTGCGCTTACCCTTCCTGGAGTGGTGTATAGCGGAGTGGAGTATGAATATACAGGCCTGGTTGCGCTTGAGCACAGCAATCCGACAAAAGGAAATTTTGTATGGAATATGGGGGACGGCACAATAGTAAAAACAGAAACACTCTCTTCGCTGCGGCACAGCTATCGATACCCCGGCGTGTACACCATGACGCTCGCATATCATTTTGCGCCCGAATATTTCAAGCCGCTTGTACAGACGAGTGCGGTTGTCACCGTGGCACCGCCAAGAATTGAGCTTTCAATGCTCAACAGTACAACGCTTGTACTAAAAAATACTGATGAGACATCAATTGATATATCAGGATGGCAATTGCATACTCCCGAAGGGTACGGGGAGTTTCCGATGTTTACTATACTTGCACCACGAGGAAATATGGCAATTCCCATAGAGCGGCTTGGGTTTACCACGCTCAGTAGTGCAATATTAAAAACTTCTGGGGGCAGCGAAATGGCTGTTTTAGGAAGTGCACAAAAGACACAGATTGTTCGCTCACGTTCAGCCCGGACACTGCCACTTCCGTCTATTTCTTATGCTCAAGCCGACAGCTCTCTTGAAGAGGAAACAGATTTGGTAGTAGAAGAAACAGCGCCTCAAACGCGACAACACCGCACTGTAGTAATTGGTGCGGTGGTCATTATCGGTGTCTTGTCGTTGTTACTCCTCGAGCGTGTTATTGCCCGGTCGGAGTAAGGGGTTCTGTAGGAGGAGGGGTTGTGCCAAGAGTCTCATTTGAGGCATCGTTGGGAACTTCAACGTCTTTGATTTCTTCTGAAATATTGTTGATCTCTTTTGTGAGGATCTTTACTTCTTCTTTCGAAACCTGGTCGAGTGCGTCATTGACTGTTTTAAGTGCAGCATTGAGGCTTTCGGAAGCAGGGGTTGCAGCAGGAGTGTTCTCATCTGAGAATTTTGCCATCATCATTGTATTTGCAGAAGGAGACGTACCACCGGCTGCTTCGAGCGAGCCGCGGGTTGCCTTAAGAGACTCTTCTAATGAAGCAGTCACGGTAAGAGCGGTATTAGGCTCTTCGTCGCTCAACGTAGTGAGTTCTTTTGAAAGCTCTTGTACGTGAACATTGATTGCGGCTTGCGCGCGCTCTTGTTTTGCCTTGGTGAGGGTTTTGGAAGCGGCAAGTGTCTGGATTTCGTTTACGCGGGTTTCGATTCGGTTTTTCTGAAAGACCACTTTCTCTTCAGGAGTATTTAAAAATGCACCTTTTACTTCTTCGTTTACGTTGAGCTTGAATGCGTACAAGGGGTCGCCCGGGAGCGCGCTGTCAGCAATTGCACTGACGCTTCCGCCTACGAACACCACAAAAAACATTGCAGAGAGCGCCATGCGAAGTCCGTGCTGGACGCCGTTATAAAAGAGAGAGGGAATAGGAGTCGCAGGAAGAGGGGTGGTAACGAGGCGGGCAACATGCGCGCGAATCAAGCCACGTTCTTCTTCGGAAAGGTGGATGGATTTCAGAGCATTGAGTTTGTGGAGTTTGTTTTCCATAGCGTTATAGTTGCGCGTCATAGCGACCTCGTAATTTTTTTACAATACGGTGAATTTGCACCGTCATGGCGTTGATACTTTTGCCGTAGAGTACGGCGATGTCTTCAATGGGCTTTTCCTCCGCATAGCGCAGAAACATGATCTGTTTGCTCTCTTCATCGAGGTCGTCCAGAAGCGTTCGGACGGTTTGAATGTCGTCTTGGCGCAAGACTTCGTCGGTAACCGCGTGCGTCCCCGGGTCAAATCCTGCATCCATCAAATAATCAAGCGAACTTGATTTGGACTTCTTGTAGTAGTCGATCAGCGCGTTTTTTGCCGTTCGATACAAGAAGGCTTCGGGGTGGTCGACAGTCTTTCCCTTGGAAAGATAGATCCACGTCTTGGTGAAGGTGTCTTGAGTAATGTCGAGGGCCACTGCGCGGTCTTGTACTCGAAAGTACAGGAAGCGGAAAATGGCATCCTCAAAAGCTTTTACCATGTCAAAAAAATCCTCTTCGGTCTTCCTTTGTGACGAGTCAGCGTCTTGCACATTACAAGTATACACGCAAAATCCTTTAGTAAAAGGGTTTTTAGCACTCTTTATCCTTATGGGCTATACTATAGAACATGAAAACACAGACAAGTAGGCCTAAAATCGTCGTCGTCGGAGGGGGATTTGCGGGGGTTGAGGCGGTCCACGCCATCCTTAAAAGCCGGGTTCCGGCAACCGTTACCCTTATTTCAAACCGAGAATACCTGACGTATTATCCGGCCCTGTACAGTCTGGTGACAGATGGCGTGCAGTCCGAAGTGGCATTTCCGCTCGCAGACCTCTTTCCAGAGGGCAGCGTGCATCTGATGAACGCAATATTCACGAGCGTAGACCAAGCTCGCCAGGTAATAGCCCTGCAAACAGAAAAAGGGGAGAGCGAGCTTCCGTATGACTACCTCGTCTTGGCGCTGGGAAGCCAGGCAAGCTATTTTAATATTCCCGGCTTGAAGGAGTGTTCGTTGTCGTTTAAATCAGTCGATGAAGCATTACGACTCAAGGGGCATTTTGAAACAACATTAGCAAAAGCAAAAACCCTTCCAAAAAACGAACAGGTTGCACTGTTGCATACTGTTGTTGTCGGAGGCGGACCATCAGGAGTTGAGCTTGCAGGAACACTGAAAGACTATTTGACCAAGCGCGCCCGGGTTCACAGCATTGACCCGTCTTTAATCACTATTGATATTATCGAAGGCTCTCCGCGATTGCTTCCAACAATGAGCGAGAAAGTTTCAAAACTTGCAGAAGACCGATTGCGCACCCTTGGTGTAAACATTTTCACCAACCGAGTGCTTCAGTCTGAAGACAGGCAAGAAGTCATTTTAAATGATATGGATATTCAAAGCGGGAGTGTGGTGTGGACCGCAGGCACGAGCATTAGCGAAACGTATTTGAAAATCCCAGGGCTCACGCAAAGCGACCGACGACGGATTGTGGTGACAGAGAATCTTACCCTCCCAAACGACAACCACATTTTTATCGCCGGAGATGGAGCAGCGACAGAGTTCAGTGGGCTTGCACAAACTGCAATCCATGACGGCAAGTATGTTGGCCGGGCAATTGTACGGATGATCAAAGGAAAAGAGGTGGATGCGTATGTTCCACAAAAGCCGAGCTATGTTGTCCCTATTGGCAAGCGCTGGGCAATATTTGTACATCGCGGGCTCGTGTTCAAGGGAATCCTCCCAAGTATTCTTCGCCGGTTTATCGACTGGCAGTATCGCTTTAGCGTCTATAAAAAATAATATGAAAAGCGAACAAACAAATTGGAACAATGTCTCGAGCTGGTATGACCATTACCTACAAGGCGACGACACCTATCAAGCAAAAGTTATCGCACCAAATCTTCTTCGCATGCTCGATGCAAAAGAAGGGGAGCGCGTGCTCGATGTTGCCTGTGGGCAAGGGTACTTTGCGCGTTTGGTTGCCCGCACGGGTGCAATGGTAGTGGGAGTGGATGCATCAAAAGAGCTTGTGGAGGTGGCAGCGCGGCAAGCAAGTACGAATGAAAGCTATAGAGTAGGAAATGCAGAAACGCTTCCAAGTATGAAACTCGGCGCATTTGATGCTGCATTTTCAGTCTTGGCATTTGAAAACATAAAAAATATTTCTAAAGTGTTGGATGGAATGAGTGACTGCTTGAAAAAAGAAGGAAAAGTTGTTGTTGTGCTTTTGCACCCAGCCTTCCGGATTCCGCAGCATTCTGATTGGGGTTATGACATGAAGCGTTCTGTTCAGTACCGAAAGACGGAGAAATACCTTTCAGAAGTTTCTATACCAATTGAGCTTAGTCCTTTCCGTGGCGCAAAGAAAATCACGACTACGACCTTTCACCGATCACTGCAGTGGTATGCAAAAGCATTCCGCAATGCCGGTTTTGCCATTACGAATTTAGAAGAATGGATTTCCCACAAAAAGTCCGAAGCCGGCCCTCGCCAAGGAGCTGAGGATGCTGCCCGAAAAGAAATACCAATGTTCATGGCAATTGAAATAAGAAAACTATAGTAATTGACAAAACTTTATTATTGTTTTATTATATCATTTAAATAAATTGAACAATAATGGTAGAAATTACAAACCTCAATGATCTTATTACCTTTATACAAAGATCATTTCTGAATGAAGAACAGAAAGAAAAAACAGACCCCACAAGAGACAATACTCTTTACAAGATTTGTTACAAAACTCCTGAAGGAATAGTTCATATACAGGGAATGTTGTACGGAGGCGGAGATGCTGGAGAACTTTCTCTTATTGCAGGAGAAGAAGATAATTTACTTCGGCGAGATGATACCGAAAGGGCTGTAGTCAAAATGATACAGAATAGAGAATTCTTTTCTGTATGGCCCAAAGAATGGAACGATATAGAATTTGATGGTTTAGCACAAGGCATTCTTTGGCAAAGGCAAAATAGTGCAAAATTTAATTAATAATCCTGTTCAAAGTCGAACTTTGAACAGGATTTTTTGCTCTCTTAATATTAATTTCATCTCGTCTTTTTATACTTAGTAAATGAAAAAAACATCCCCAGGTGAGTACTACCATATCTACAATCGAGGAATGCAAAAGCAACTCATATTTAACGATGACCTTGATCGTTTCCGTCTTTTATTTAACCTTTTTACTTTTCAGAGCAAAACAAAAATAAAGACAATTAATAGGAAGTTTAAACAAAGTGTTCAAAGTCGAACTTTGAACATATCACAAGATTTAATACAAAGCGTAGTAAAAGAAAGGATGGTTGAAGTAGTCACTTTTTGTTTTATGCCCAACCATTTTCATCTTATTGTCAAAGAGATTGTCGATAAGGGTGTTGCAAAATATATGCAGCGCGTTCTTACTGCGTATACAAAATATTTTAATACGCGACATGGTAATAGTGGTCATTTATTCCAAGGCCCATATAAAGCAGTACATATTGAAAATGATGAACAGTTGATGTATGTATCAGCGTATATACATAAAAATCCTGTTGAAGTGAAAGGAGTAACTATAGAGAATTATTATTGGTCGAGTTATCAAGATTATGTAGGGGATAGTAGGTGGAAGATTTTGATGATGCCAGAGATTATTCTTGGTCGATATAGCGATACACGTGATACATATAAAAAATTTGTTGATTCATGCACAGCAAAAGAATATTTATAAAGTGTTCAAAGTTCGACTTTGAACACTAAGAGGATTTTGAAATCTTTTTTAGAATAAGGGGAATCTTTTTGAAATCTTTCAATAGTGCTGCCCGCAATCCTCCGTTGTAGAGCGCAGCAGCGGGGTGATAAAGGGGGAGAAAATACTCGGTCGGAAGACCGGGTATTTTTTTAGCAATAAGCTTTCCGTGCGCCGTAGAAATTTTTTCTTCGGGAAAAAAGTGGTTCATCGAGTGGCGACCCAAGAAAACAATAAGCTTTGGTTTGATTGCTGAGAGCTCTGCGTGGAGCCAACTCTTGCACGCTTCTTTTTCAGAAGGCAGCGGGTCTCGGTTATTCGGTGGGCGGTATTTGACGATATTGGTGATGTAAATGTCTTCGCGCGCTATGTTGATGCTTTGGAGCATTTCGGAGAGGAATTTTCCGGCAGCACCGATAAAGGGTTTGCCACCTATATCTTCCTTTTTGCCCGGGGCCTCGCCGATGAAAACTATTTCTGACGCAGCATTTCCGTCGCCAAATACGGCTTGGGTTGCAGTTGTTTTCAGGCCACAAGTATTGCTTTCTGCGTATTTTTTGTGGAGCACTAGGAGTTTTTGGGCGGTAGCCATGACTTTTAGTATACACAGATATTTGCTATAGTGCCCCTATGGGAATCAAATCATTTTTAGTAAAAAAGACCCTTCAGATGAAGGGTGTACCGAAAGAACAGGCAGAAAAAATCGCAACTGCGATGGCTGAAAATCCGCAGCTCGCAGAGTCATTGAAATCGCTGGAGAAAAATCCTGAGATTAAAAGCCTCTTTGAAAAGGTGCAGAAAGAAATAAAAGAAAAGACCGATGCCGGCATGCCGGAAGCATATGCAGCAGTGCAGGTCATGGGTAAGTATAAAAGCGAGATCGCAAAGCACCGCGAAGAACTTGCACCTCTGATGCAGCTTCTCGGGAAATAATCTATGAATAACAGCAAGGGATTCACATTGATTGAGCTCCTTGTTGTTATTGCCGTGATAGGCATTCTTGCAAGCGTTGTATTGGCAAGCCTCAATAGTGCTCGAGCAAAGTCAAAGCAGGCCGCAGCAAAAGCGCAACTGAAAGAAATGTATACGCATGCTGCCATATATTACGACACCACTGGCGGCGGAAGCTTTAGTAATCTTCTTTCTGATGTAACTATGTTGGGAATGTATAATAAAGTAATAGCCACGCTCGATAATGAAACAAATAGAGGAAACGGCTACACTGCTGACGGGTACTATTTTGCCATTAGAGGGAAAACCAACTGTCTGTGCGTGAGCGACAAAAGCGGACTGATAGAATACCCCCAAGGAGGCACGGTAACTGCTGGATATTGCGCGCTCACTCCGGCCGAAAGCTTGCCGTGTAAATAAAGAAAAACCGATCACGAAAGTGGTCGGTTTTTTTGTTTTTAAAACGTTAATTTGGAACTGAAAGAAGAGAATTCCTGAAAGGTTTTGTATAGCTCAGCGTACTCGTCGTAGAGCTCTGTGTTTTTACAGTATCGCGGTTTTACTTTAGGTAGTGTCCGAAAGTGAGCAGTTTTTTTGATGAATTGTATTATTTCGTTGTTGCTGATTACTAAACGTTGGAGTCTTGTCATCAGGGGTTCATCTTTTTCTGCAAAAGGGTGAATGCCCAGAGAAAGCAAGTCGTGTACAAATGCTTTATATATTCTTTTTAATTCACCGAGCTCCTCATTCCTGTCAGGAATGTACTGCTTTGACATAGCTGTACCAAGAAGTATGTACGAAATAAGCGTTAGCATCCCTGTTATTGCCAGCTGTCCATTGATGGGTAAGTTATTCGTTTCTAACAAATACCGCATGGTCAGCGTCAGTAGTATGAATATACCTATTGGTAATACCAGAAACACCCACCAGGTTTTTCTCAGCATGATCTTACACTGTTCTTTTGTCGAAAGGTTGAGGAGGGTAATAGAGTCAATGGTATCTTTTATGGACACACTCTCCGTTCTGTAGCCCAGAATTGAAATTATTTCTTTCATAGTATTTTGTTTTAAATGAAATAGTTATTTTCTCCACCTTACAATTCAAACTTACTCCTGTCAATGAAGCCGTGTCTTTTTAATGATTTTTTGGTATAGTAACGACCTATGGGACTATCAATCGGCATTGTCGGACTGCCTAACGTCGGCAAATCAACACTCTTTAATGCGCTCACCAAAAAGGGTGTTCCTGCGGAGAACTATCCGTTTTGCACTATCGACCCGTCTGTGGGCATCGTTCCTGTACCTGACGAACGCCTCGAAAAGCTCTCTGTGTTTTCAGAGAGCGCAAAAACAATCCCTGCCGCTATCGAATTTGTCGATATTGCAGGGCTTGTGGAAGGTGCATCAAAAGGGGAAGGACTAGGAAATAAATTTCTTGCAAACATCCGCGAGTGCGATGCCGTGCTTGAAATGGTGCGCCTTTTTCCAATAGTGGGAGGAGGGAAAGAAATTGCGCATGTATACGGCTCTGTAGACCCGCTTCGCGATATTACTGTCATCAACCTTGAGCTTATACTGGCGGACTTTGAAACGGTGACAAAGCGCCGGGCAAACTTGGTGCGCGAAGTAAAGCGCGGCGACAAGCCCTCAATTGCAGAAGATGCTGTGGCTGAAAAAATCGAAGCTGCGCTCGAAGCGGGCAAGCTTGCCAACACTGTTGAGTTGACCGAAGAAGAAAGCAAAATTGCAAAGCAATTGAACCTTCTTACAATGAAAAAGTTTTTATATGGGCTTAATAAACGAAGTGGTGCCGCAAACCTCGACGAAACAGATCCGGAGAAATTCAAGGAACTCACTGACACCATTGTTGCAAGCGGGTCCGCATTTGTTGTGATCGACGCAAAGATCGAAGACGAATTGAAAGACTTTGAAGGAGAAGAAAAAACAATGATGCGAAAGGAAATGGAAGCGCATGACGATGGGGTGACCAATCTTATTGCCGAGGCGTACAAGCTTTTGAACCTTGAAACCTACTTCACTACAGGAGCAGATGAAACTCGTGCGTGGACCATTCCAAAGGCAAGTACAGCCCCAATGGCAGGTACTGCCATCCACACAGACTTTAAAGACAAGTTTATCCGCGCTGAGGTGGTATTTTGGAGCGACCTTTTGGAGAGCGGAAGTTATGCAACTGCGCGAAGCAAGGGCTTGGTGCGAACGGAAGGAAAGGAATATATCGTTAAAGATGGTGATGTAATTGAATTTAAGATTTAATTTTTTATGACTGCCTCTGTTGCAGAAATCCTCCTTCAAGAAAAAATAGCGGTCATTGCAACCGATACGCTCTACGGCATTGTAGGCCGGGCTCTTTCAAAGAGTGTTGTTGAGCGCATTTACGAAGTGAAGGGGCGCGATGAGAACAAGCCGTTTATTATCCTCATACCCTCTATTGAAACACTAAAAGAGTTCGGCATAGTGCTTTCTGAATCAGAGAAAGAAAAAGCGGAAGCATTGTGGCCGGGAGCAGTGACTATTATTCTTCCATTACCCCAGGAAACACAAAAGCAATTTTCTTACTTGCACCGCAGAACGAATACGCTCGCATTTCGCATGCCCAACAAGAGGGAGCTTATAGACCTTCTGAAAGAGACAGGGCCCCTTGTTGCACCAAGTGCGAACCCGCAAGGGAAGAGTCCTGCAATAACAATAGAAGAAGCGCGAAGCTATTTTGGAGACATGGTGGACCACTATGAAGATGCGGGGGATGTAGAGAGTGAACCGTCAACGATTATATGCCTTGAAAAGGGGGAAGTGGCGGTCATTCGACAAGGAGCCGCTCGTATTGTGTAATATTGACTTTTCTATATTTTGGTGATATAATATAGGGGAATTTAAAAACCGAAAAGCTATGATAACTCACCCGTCTATGAGCGTTATAAACGCTTCAAAAACCCAATGGATATTGTCTATCGTCTTGCTGCTGCTTTCTGTCTTAACGTCTTTCATCATTTACAACGATATAGAAAATATTCCGCTTATTGCTCTAACTATTGCGTTAAGTATACTGTTAGGAGCCGTAGTGTTCCATTGGAGTAAACTATCAACATTCTATTCATTTTCACTTTTTCTTTTTTCAGGTACTACTGTTTTTCTCTCATTCTTAGTACTTATGAATCTGTTCAGAATTCAACAGTTCTAATTAAATATCCCAATCACTCGAGAGTGATTGGGATATTTCTATTTCTGCTTAAGCTGTTCGATTTCTCCTTGGAGTTTGGTAAGGATTTCTTGAATGGATGCGAGCGCTTCAAATTCTTTTTGCTGTTGCGTATCCTCGGCTTTTTCATCCTCCTCAATCTCTTCAATGTCTTCCTGGATCTCGTCGACATCCTTTTCGATTTCTTCAATGTCTTCCTGGATCTCATCAACGTCTTTTTGAATTTCTCCGACATCCTCCTCGATTTCTTCAATGTCTTCCTGGATTTCTTCCACGTCTTCCTGAATGTCTTCAATGTCCTCGGTGTTTTTGTTTACGGACATTTGGATGAAGATAGCAAGGTAGATTGCTTCGAGAGAAAGGGCCGTGGTGAGGATAAGGAGCATCTGCTCAAACGGCACTACGCCGAATACGGGAAGAAGAAAGGAGCCTCCGAAAATGACAGAGTGCACAAAAAGGCTCGGCATTGAGCCAATGGACTTGGTTGCGCGGTCTGCAACTTTTGCGAGCTTTGCTTTTTTGCGGTCAGGAGATTTGGTCATAGCCCATTATTTGTAACACGGATTGGTAAACTTACGCAAACAAAAAGCCTCACCTAATAGATAGGTGAGGCAAAATGGAAACATTCACTCTTACGAAACTCTTCTGTGCTCCGGCTTTCTGGTGGGATTGTTTTGATGCCGTATCTTTGCCAACTCCTCTTTTACGATTGCAACAATTGTTCCAATTGTAATTTTTGTAGGAGGAACGCCAGGGGCGCTTTTGCTGCCATTGAGAATCATATTAGCCGACTTGTGGTAATGCCACTCTTCGGCTCCTAGCACTTTGGCTTCTCCTTTTAGTGCAGGGTCGCCCGGGTTTTTGCAGGTGATATTCTTAATACGCATTTCTTTCAAGCGGATGGCCCGCGCAACATCATCAAGGTTGATGAATGAAGTTTTCTTTGTGCTGATGATTACATTTCCTTTGTTGTTTTTTTGAATAACAACATCGGCATTTGCACCAGCAGCTGATCGCGCATACGCACCAAGCTGATCGTTGTCACCGGTTACTTTTACGATGACAATATCTTTTCCTTTGTACGTACTGTTGATAATCTCAGAGTGCTTGTCAAATTCTTCGCTTGTTTCGGTGAAAAATTTTATTTGCTCTTCAAGGTATACCTGTACCGCATTCATTGCCCACTCGAGCGTACCGGTTGGATTTTGGTCAAACCAGCGCTTGTTCATGAGGTTAATCATTGCAGCAAGCTCAAACGGATTGTTACCTCCTTTTGTGTCGTTGACGCAGGTATAACGCATGAGCTTGGCAAGCCACGGCTCTTCATCTATACCGAGATATTTTGCGACCAATGATGCTGCACACTCACCCTCTTTGCGATCCTTGTGAAGGGTAGGGTGTTCGTCAAAACGACTCCCTCCTGTGCCGATTAATACCACACCCTCTTTTTCCAGTTGTTGCCAACTTTTGCCTTCGGGGGTGGTACCGGCATCACAAAATGTAATTTTTGCATTTTCAATGCCTGGGTATTTTTCTGCTCCATACCAGAGCAATAAAACAATTCCTACGACCTCATCCAAGTGTGGCCTGAAGTGTGTCACGATAGTGTGAATTTTTTCCATTTTTTAAAGATCTTTAAGTGTTACGAATTTTGTTATTTGTATATATAATAGCATACAATTGCCAAAAAGTCAAGTAAGGGGCTATTTGCTCTGAGCGACCCTGTATGCTATAGTTTTGCCACTATGTCACAGGTAAACATCGTAAAACTCACAAACAAAGAGACAGGGGAAACCTACTGGACCAGCAAGAACAAAAAGAAGCTTGCGGGTATCAAACTCGAATTCAAAAAATACTCCAAGAAACTCCGCAAGGTGATCACCTTCAAGGAATCAAAGAAGTAATACTGAAAAAGTGGCTCCAAGCCACTTTTTTTGTTATAGTTTGCACGCTAGGGCGATTAGTTTAATGGCAGAACGAAGGTCTCCAAAACCTTTGGCAGGGGTTCGATTCCCTTATCGCCCGCAGAGTAGTGTAATGTAACGTTGGTCTCCGTGCAGTTGCTTGCAACGCACGCTAAAACCTTTAGTGCAAATTTGATTCCCTTATCGCCCGCAAAAAAGCACCAACATTGTTGGTGCTTTCGTAGTATGCATTATGCAAAATCCTTTCGAATCAATATTTCTTCTTTAGGTCTCTTATAGCCGCTGCTTTTGTAAATGTCCTGCATGCCGAATTCGCAAGCGCCCAGCACCTTGGTGCATGCATGCTTTTTGAAAAACTCATTGATGGCTTCCATTAGGGACTTGGAGATTCCTTTCCCGCGATGGTTGGGATGCACTACCATGTCTTCTACCCAGCCTGTTCTTTTGCCGCCGCCGATAAAACGCTGCTGCACGATTCCAGAAACAGTCCCTACAACTTCCTTGTTCACTATCGCTACCAAGCAGCGCTGAAGCGGATTATTGGAGACACTATAGAATACAGTTTCCCATGTCGAAGTGTTGTAGGTCCCAACTTCTGTAAGGTGGGAGAGTACGGAAAGAAATGATACTTTGTCCGAGAATTCTAATCTTCTTATTTCCATTCGATTTTTTTTCTCTACTATAGTGAAAAAGCAAAGTATGTCAATTATTTCCCGTATTTTCTAAACCAGGTCCGTTGCCGTTTTACGTACTGCCAAATCGCGCCTTCGAGCATGCTAAGCATTTCCTGCATGTCGTGTTTGTCTTGAAGCATTTCGGCCACGTAGCGATACTCAAGCCCGAACGACTCGAGCCTCTCCCACGAAAGGCCCTCTGTATGAAGTTTCGCAACCTCTTCTATCATTCCTGCGTCAATGCGCTTCATAAGCCGGGTATGGATTCTTTCTTTGAGCACTTCATCCGGGAAATCGAGGTAAATCCATTCGACATCATACCGAGTGGTCTTTTGGAGTTCTGGAACAGAGCCAAGCACAGTTGCAATTTCAATTGCTCGGACTAGTCGCATACGGTTGTTCTTGTCTACAAGGTCGTACCGGCGAGGGTCAAGTGTGTGGAGCTGTTCCTGAAGCTCTTCAATGGGTTTTTCATGGAGTTCTTTGCGAAGGCTATGATTCGGCGGAACGGCAGGGAAGACAGTGTCGCAAATGATTGCATCAATATAAAATCCAGTACCGCCGACAATGATGGGCGTTTTGCCGCGCGCGACAATATCCTTTACTGCTTTGTCTGCAAGCTCTTTGTAGTGAACTACTGAGAAAGGGTGGTCTGGGTTGGCGACATCAAGGAGATGGTGGGGAATGCCACCCATTTCGCTTTCGGTTATTTTCCCGCTTCCAATATCGAGACCTTTATATACTTGGCGGGAGTCGGCTGAGATGATTTCACCGTTAATTTTCTTTGCGATCGCTACAGCATAGTCGCTTTTGCCGGTTGCAGTAGGACCGCAGACTACTATCAGTTTTTGCATTGTGCCAGAGAGAGGACTCGAACCTCCACACCCTTGCGAGTAATCGATTTTGAGTCGATCGCGTCTACCATTCCGCCACACTGGCCTGTGTTCACCTATAGTACAGTTTTTCCTCATTTTTTCAAATCTTTTCTTCATGTGCGCTGTGGTACACTATTGCCATGTCCGAACTATACAGCAACTCCATCTTCTTTATTGATATTGAAAAGGTCCAGCCAAACCCGTTTCAGCCGCGCCGCGAATTTGAAGAAGGGCCGCTGAAAGACCTCTCAGAATCTATCCGCCAGTACGGCGTGTTGCAGCCGCTCACTGTTTCTCGCGTAGAGAAGGAAACAGCAAATGGAGGATTGGTTGTTGAGTACGAGCTTATTGCGGGAGAGCGAAGACTTCGCGCATCAAAGCTTGCAGGACTCTCCCAGGTGCCGGCTATCATCCGTGTCGGCGACGACAATATGATGAAGCTTGAGCTTGCGATTATTGAGAACCTTCAGCGCGAGGACCTCAACGGTGTAGAGCGTGCACGGGCCTTTCAGCGTCTTGTCGACGAATTCAAGTTCACCCATACGCAGATTGGGGCGAAGATGGGCAAAAGCCGCGAGTACGTTTCAAACTCCATTCGCTTGCTCTCGCTCTCTCAAGAAATTCTTGATGCCTTGTCGGCTGGGAAAATTAACGAAGGACACACGCGCCCACTGTTGATGCTTGCAACACGCCCTGAAGAGCAGACTACGCTTTTTAAGGAGATTATGTTCAGAAAGATCACTGTGCGCGAAGCAGAGCGCATTGCACGGCGCATAGCGGTGGACAAAGTCCGCAAGCACGCGCTTATCCCCGACGCTGGGCTTATGGTAATCGAACAGAAACTCCAAGAGTCGCTTGGTACGCGCGTACACATTGAACCAAAAGAGGCAGGTGGAAAAATCACTATTGATTACTTTTCAAATGACGACCTCGAAACGATTATGGCTGCCTTTACCACTAAGCCTTCATCAGACACTGGCGTTCCGGTAGATGCACAGGAAGCTGCGTATCAGGAGCGCGAAGAAGTAAATGGGCTTGATGACCGTTCAGTGCAGGAAGTGCGTGAAGCGGAAGAAGAAACCGAAGACCTCTACAACCTCAAGAATTTCTCCCTTTAAGATATCAAAAAAACACCTAGCAAGGACCGTCCTTGCTAGGTGTTTTTTTACTGATTACAGTTTATTCCTTCACCAAGAATTTCTCCAACAAACCGCCGTGTTCGGCAATGTATGCACGGATTCTTCGGCGCGCCATGGTGGTCTTTGCATAGTCGAGCCATTTGCTCGAAGGCTTTGCGTTTTTTTGCGTGGTGATCTCAACGATGTCGCCGTTTTGAAGCTTGGCTCCCAGAGACGCCATTTTTCCATTGATGCGCACCGAGCTTGTCTGTTCTCCCATTTTTGAATGCACGGCAAAACTGAAGTCGAGAGGAGACGCATCTTCAGGCAAATCAATTACATCGCCCTTTGGCGTAAAGACGAAGATGCGGTTTTTGAACATATCCATCTGGAGCTGTTCGAGAAAGCGGCTTGGCTTGCTGATGACGCTTTGAAGCTCTTTTAATTCTTCAAGCCATCCAAGTTTCTTGCTTGTAGGGCGGGAGCTTTTTGAAAACTTTCCTTCTTTGTAAAGGAAGTGGGAGGCCACCCCCATTTCTGCCTCTTTGTTCATTTCATGTGTGCGGATTTGTATTTCAACAATGCCGTATTCGGTGATGACTGTGGTGTGGATTGATTGGTAGCCGCTTGGCTTGGGAAGCGCGATATAGTCTTTGATGCGCCCCGGTATTGGCTTCCAGAGCATATGAATGAGGCCGAGCACCTGGTAGCAGTCGGGGACAGTGTCAACATTGATGCGAAGCGCAACGATGTCGTAGATCTGTTCGACATCCATATTATTTTTGAGCAGTTTACGGTACAGGCTGTAGAGGTGCTTTACGCGGCTTTCGATGACGGTGTTGGGTATATGAAAGTCGTCCATGGTTTTTTGCACGGCGGTGTGCACCTTCTCTATTACTGCATGGCCTTCTTGTACCTCCGTATCCATAATCATTTTTGTTTTCAAATATTCCTTTGGATAGGCATACGGAAATGAATAGTCTTCAAGGGCGCCTTTGAGTTTTCCCATACCAAGGCGGCCTGCAAGGGCAGCGTGCACTGCGATTGTTTCGAGCGCAATGCGGTTGCGCTTGTCAGGACGGACGTGTTCGAGCGTCTGCACATTGTGCAATCGGTCGGCGAGCTTGATGATAAGTACGCGCAGGTCTTCTGCCATGGCAACAAAGAATTTGCGCATGCTCTCGACATGGCGTTCTTGCCCGCGGTACTTTAATTTTCCGAGCTTGGTCACTCCTTTGACAAGAAAGAGAATCTGTTCGCCGAAGGCTTCGCTGATTTCACTTTCGGTTGTATCAGTGTCTTCGAGGGTGTCGTGGAGAAGTGCTGCAATAATGGTTTCAATATCCATGCCAAGGCGAGCGCAGTTTTGTGCCACTGCAAGTGCGTGGCTAAAGTACGGTTCGCCAGAATTTCGCTTTTGGCCGTCATGCTTTGCAAGCGCAAAGTCATATGCCTGGGATATGAGGGTACGGTCGAGCGTATTAAGCGGGTACTGTATGAGGCACAGAAGGGATTCAAGGCTCGTATCAGCGGGTTCCATAGGTATAACTATACACGGCTCATACAAAAATAAAAACCCGCACTCTGCGGGTTTTTATTCTTCTTTCTTTTTCTTCTGGAATCCTCGGGGTTTTTTTGGTTGAGCCAATAATTCCAATGCTTCTTCAAAGGTGACTGTGTATACATCAAGCGGCTTTTTGATGGAGCGGAAGTTTCCATCGTGAGCGATGTAGGGGCCGAAGCGCCCGTTGTTTGCAGTGACATCCAGACCGTCCGCAGGATGAGCTCCCAATGTGCGGGGAATAGAAAGGTATTTCAAGGCCATAGGCACCGTTACGGCAGTTGGGTCTACGTCGCGCGGGATGCTTGCCATCTTTGGCTTCAGGGTTTTCTTCCCTTTTACCTTCGGAGGCATGACGCCGAGCTGAACATAGGGACCAAAGCGACCAACCATGGTGAAAATAGGAAGTTCAGTCTCTGGGTCGATGCCGATCGGTTCATCCTTTTTGATTTCTAAGCCTTCGATAGTGAGCGCGCCGTCGCAGTCAGGATAGCGGTCGCACGAAAGGAACTTGCCCCCGCGTCCAAGCTTGACCACCATAGCGCTTTCGCACTTTGGACATTTGTATTTTGGGTCTGCTGCTTCAAGCGTTGTTGCCTTGTCGAGCTTTTGCTTTTCCTTTACATCTTTTTGAAAGGGCTTGTAGAATTCGGTAAGCACTTTTTTGTATTCGCGCGTACCTGCTGCAATATCGTCGAGCTTATCTTCCATGGAGGCGGTGAAGGTGTCGTTGATGTACTCCATAAAGTTTGCTTCCAAAAATCCGGACACTACTTCACCGGTGTCTGTTGGCTTCAGTGATCGATTGATTTTTTCAATGTAGCCGCGTATTTCAAGCGTTGAGATGATGGACGCATAGGTGGAAGGTCGGCCAATGCCGCGCGCTTCAAGCTCTTTGACGAGTCCCGCTTCAGAATAGCGATGCGGGGGCTCGGTTTGCTTTGCCGTGTCGGTTGCTTCTAGGAGCTTCAACGGTTCGCCCTGAGTGATTGCCGGGAGCTCTACATCGTCTCCGCGCGCAGCTGTGTCGACTGCAAGCCAGCCAGGGAAAAGGACCTGAGAGCCGGTAATGGTAAAGTCAGGGATGGAAAGCGATTCGACATTTCCCACAACGCGCGTCTTAAGTACTTTTGCGTCAGACATCTGCGACGCTACCGTGCGCTCCCAAATAAGGCGATAGAGTTTCTTTTGCTCTTCAGTATTTCCGAGAGACTCTTTTTCAAAATGGGTTGGGCGAATTGCTTCGTGCGCTTCCTGCGCGTTTTTTGCCTTTGTTTTGTAGCTGCGCACTTCGAGGTATTCTTTTCCGTACTTTTTCTCAATCACTGAAGTAATCAATGGCAATGCCTGAGTTGAGAGTATGGTTGAGTCAGTGCGCATATACGTGATATGCCCCGCTTCATAGAGCTTTTGCGCAACCTGCATAGTGCGAGACGGAGAGAAGGAGAGGCGAGAACTTGCCGCCTGTTGGAGCGTAGAGGTGGTAAAGGGCGGTTTCGGAGAGCGCTTCTGTTCTGTCTCTTTGACGTCGCGGACAATCCAGTTTTCTTTGTTTGCAATATCGAGTATGCGGTCAACTTCTTTTTTATCCCGTGGTTCTTCAACACAGGTGAGTGTTAGCTCTGCCTTGCTTTTGGTTTGCACGCGGGCCGTAAGCACCCAGTAGTCTTCTGGGATAAATGCTTTGATCTCGCGCTCTCGCTCGACAAGGATGCGAAGTGCAGGAGACTGTACGCGTCCGGCTGAAAGGCCGTAGCGGACCTTTTGCCAGATAATGCCGGAGAGGTCGTAGCCCACCAGACGGTCAAGCACTCGGCGCGCTTCTTGTGCACGGCGAAGATTGGTATCAATCGCACGCGGATGGTCGAGCGCCTTGAGAACCGCTTCTTTGGTGATTTCGTTGAAGGTGACGCGATGGATAGGAGACTTTACTTTCTTGTCGGCTTTTAAAAGCTCTTCGATGTGCCATGCAATTGCTTCACCTTCTCGGTCCGGGTCGGGAGCAAGAATAATTTCTTGCGCTTTTTGTGCAAGGCCGCGCAATTCGTCAACCACCTTTTCTTTTCCTTTTGAAATTTCGTAATGCGCAATAAAGCCGCCTTCAATATCGATGGCTTTCTTCTGTGACTTAGGCAAGTCGCGGATATGTCCAACAGATGCGCGCACGGTATATGCGCCGTCGAGATATTTCTCGATCGTTTTTGCTTTTGAAGGGGATTCGACAATAAGAAGTTTCATAAACGTATTGCAGTAGTACCATGGGGGGATTTTTTTAGCAAACTTGTGTTATGGGGCGCGCTCAATTAAGCCGAGTGTTTCGCGAATGACACCCTTTATTTCCAAGGTTGAAAAAGTAATGTTTGCAAGAGCCGGGTCAAGCCCCAATTCTTCTATCAGTTGATCTTTTGTTTTAGGACGCGAAAGGCTTTTCATTACAAGTTCTTCTTCGTTGTTTAAGAGGGGATACTCTTTTGCGTCTTGCGCACTTTGTTTCGCGAGATTGAGCTCGCGGAGAATATCTGCGCTTTCGGTGATAGGGACCGCGCCCAATTTCAGCAGCCAGTTTGACCCGCGCGCTGTGTGCATGTGTATGGCGCCTGGCACAGCACCGACAGTTTTATTGTATTCAGTGGCAAGCCGCGCGGTAATGAGCGTGCCGGATTTTTCTTCCGCTTCAATGACAAGGGTCATCGTGGAAATGCCGGCAATGAGACGGTTACGCTCGGGGAATGCCCAATACACTCCGCGCAGGTCGTTTGAGAATTCTGATAACAATGCACCTCCTGCATCAAGAATATCTTGGGCAAGATTTCTATGAGTGGGTGGATAGAGTGCACCCCAGTTCAAGCCGCTTCCCGGAAAAGCGATGGTGTTTAGTCCTGCATCAAGTGCTGCGCGGTGCGCGATTGAGTCAATGCCGAGCGCAAGCCCCGAAACTATTGTGATAGGGTAGCCAGCAAGGCCTCTGACCAATGATTCACACGTCTCTCTTCCGTAGACGCTGTAATTGCGCGATCCAACAATTGCCAGAAGGGTTGTTCCCTTCATGCGCTCAAGCGAGCCGCGCATGTTGAGTGTTTTGGGTGGCTGAGGCAGCTCGGCACACTCCGGAAAGTGTGCAACCGGGTCAATGGAAAAAATGGGGTACGGGTCTGGGTGCATACTATATATAGTAGCGTTTGGGAGTTAAAGATTTTATAAAACGGTTAAAATACGCTATAGTGTAGCCATGCTCGATATTAAATTTATCAAGGAAAACCCGGACATCATAAAAGAAGCGCTTCGCAAAAAACACCTCTCTTTTGATTTGGACACTCTCTTGGCCGTGGAAGAAAAGCGCAAAACAACACTTGCGGCTTTTGAAGCGGCTCGCACCGAACAGCTCCGCCTCTCAGATTTGGTAGCTCAAGCGACCGATCCGGCGGCACGAGGAATGTTGTTGATTGAAATAAAGCCGTTGAAAGAAAAAGTGCAGGCACTGGAAGAAGAAGTGCGCACGGTGATGAAAGAGTGGCAGGGGCTCATGCTCCAGGTGCCCAACGTGCCCGACATGTCAGTGCCGGAGGGTGCGGATGATAGCGAAAACGTGGAGCACAAACTATGGGGCGACCGACCGGTATTTGATTTCACACCGAAAGACCATATTGAACTGATGGAAAAAAACGATATGGTGGATTTTGAACGCGGCACTCGCGTTGCAGGATTTCGCGGATACTATTTAAAAAATGACGGCGTGCTTTTGGAGATGGCGCTGTGGCAGTATTTTATGCATGCGCTTTTGAAGAAAGGATATTCTCCAATGCACGTGCCTTCTTTGGTAAGCAAAGCAACGCTCTACGGTACTGGCTATCTTCCGCAAGGAGAGGAGGATTTGTACAAGACCCAGGACGACACCTATCTCGCAGGAACCGGTGAAGTTGCAATGATGTCCTACCATGCAGACGAAGTGCTTGATGCACAAACGCTTCCAAAAAAATACATTGCGCTTTCACCGTGCTTTCGCCGCGAAGCGGGAAGCCATGGCAAAGATGTAAAAGGGCTTATCCGAGTACACGAATTTTTCAAGCTCGAGCAGGTGATACTGTGCGAAGCAAGTCATGAGACCAGTGTGGCATTTCACGAAGAGCTTACCCGCAATGCTGAAGAGCTCTTGGAGTCTCTCGGGCTTCACTACCATGTTGTAGTGAATTGCGGAGGGGACCTTGGTCTCGGCCAGGTAAAAAAATACGACATTGAAGTATGGATGCCAAGCCAAGAGAAATTCCGCGAGACACACTCTTCTTCGTACTTTCATGATTTCCAAACTCGCCGTTTGAATATCCGCTACAAAGATGGGGAAGGGAAAATGCGCTATGCGCACTCTCTAAACAACACGCTTGTTGCAACCCCTCGCATTTTGGCCTGTATTGTGGAAAATTTCCAAGAAGCAGACGGCCGCATCCGCGTGCCGGAAGTACTCAAGCCCTACATTGGAAAAGACTATTTGGGTGCATAGCCTATGTACGAGCGCAACTATCACGACAGCGTACTTTCAGAAGAAAAAACGCAATCGGTAAAAAAGAAAAAGAAGCGTTCATTTTCGTGGAAGAATGCGCTTTTGGTAGCACTGTGCGTTGTTGCAGTGGGCGGGTTTATTACCGCTACGCAGTTGAATAGATTGCAGGTGCAGTATGTAGAGGTGGAGGGGGTCGACAGCGCAGACCCGAAGGATGTCTCCGCATTTGTCACCGATTCTCTGTCAGGGAAGTGGCTCTATGTTTTCCCAAAGACAAGCATGGTGCTGTTGCCGGATACGTATCTGGAAAAATCGATTAAGCGCGCATTTCCCAAATTCAGTGAAGTCTCTGTTGCTCGAAGAGGAAGCCAGACAGTGAAAGTGACAGTGAGCGAATATGAAGGAGTATATGTGTGGTGCCAAGAGGGAACAGAAAACTGCTCGTTTATGAACTACGACGGTGTTGTGTTTGCGCCAGCACCATTTTTCTCGGGCAGTGCGTACATAAAGATATTTGTTGAAGATGCGCGCGAGTACCCCTTTGTTCCTATTACACATGAGCAGCTCACGACCATGCGTTTTATTTTGGAAAGGTTGAAAGGCATTGATATCGAACCTTCGGAATTTCATTTCTTTAGCGGGCCAGGGCGGACTGAAATCGTGTTTTATCACAACGGCTACCCAGCGCGCCTAATTATTGACCCAAACATCCCAGCCGACACAAGTCTACAATCGTTGTTTACCGCCATCCGCACCGCACCGTTTTCAACACGCTACAGAGACAGTGTTTCAGTTCTGGAATACATTGATGTACGCCTTCCGAATAAGATAGTCTATAAATTTCAATAGTATGAATTTCTGGCAACAGTTAAAAAAGAATAAACAACCCTTCTTTGTTGTTGCCCCCATGGCGGATGTTACCGACCCGGCATTCCGTCGTCTCATTGCAAAATACGGCAAGCCTGACGTCATGTGGACCGAGTTTGTTTCTGCAAATGGGCTCATGAGCGCTGGACGCGAGGCGCTTGCACGAGATTTGGTATTTGATGAAGCAGAGCGCCCAATCGTTGCGCAGTTTTTTAGTGCAGACCCTGCGAAAATGTACGGCGCGGCAGCGCTTGCGTGCGAGATGGGCTTTGACGGCATCGACATTAATATGGGGTGCCCGGATAAGACAATCGAAAAGCAAGGGGCGGGAGCCGCGATGATAAAAAATCCGGAAGGGGCGCTCGCAGTGATTGAAGCAGCCAAGCGCGCTATTAAAGAATCCGGCAAGGACATTCCGCTTTCAGTAAAAACGCGAGTTGGCTACAATGCTGTCCAGATAGAGGAGTGGATACCGCTCTTGCTCAAAAGTGGAATCGCCGCACTGACCGTGCACGCGCGCACACGCAAAGACATGTCAAAAGTTCCAGCCCAGTGGGACTACCTGAAAAAAGTTGTGAAGCTTCGCGACGAGCTTGCCCCCGAAACGGTCATTCTTGGGAATGGGGACGTGACAAGCCTTGCGGACGGGCGCGAAAAGGCGCGTGTAAGCGGAGTAGACGGCATAATGGTGGGGCGCGCACTCTTTGGCAATCCATGGTTTTTTGACGAGTCGCGCGCAATGACTGCTACCATTCCAAAGAAGCCTGCAGCATTTTTAGTATTTCTAAAACGATTCCTCCCTTTTATACAACTTGAATCAAAGCGCACCGCTCCAGTGTCTGCGACCAAGCCTATCACCATCCATGAACGCCTCACCGTATTAGTTGAACACACGAAGCTTTTTGAAGAGCTTCTTGGAGACATCAAGAGCTTCTCGATTATGAAAAAGCACTACAAGGCATACTGTACCGGCTTTGTCGGGGCAAAAGAACTCCGCATCCGACTGATGGAGGAAGCAAAAAATTCTGATGACGTGGGGCGTATTGTTGAAGAATTCTTAGCGGCCAATAATCTGGTACAATAGCGCTATGGAAACCCAAGTACTGTATCGCAAATATCGACCAAATGACTGGGAGCAGGTAGAAGGACAGGACCATATTGTCTCTGTCCTTTCGCAATCAATCGAGGACCGCACCTTCTCGCATGCATACCTCTTTACGGGCTCTCGCGGAACAGGGAAGACCTCAGTTGCCCGCATCTTTGCGCGTGCACTTGGTACGAACCCCGAAGACATCATGGAAATTGATGCGGCAAGCAATCGCGGCATTGACGACATCCGCGCGCTTCGCGAAGCAGTGCGCGTATTGCCGTTTTCTTCTGCATTTAAAATTTATATTATCGACGAAGTGCACATGCTTACCAAAGAAGCATTCAATGCGCTTTTGAAAACACTGGAGGAGCCGCCGGCGCATGTCATATTTATTCTCGCAACGACTGAGCTTGATAAAGTGCCTGAAACGATTTTTTCGCGCTGCCAGGTATTTACCTTCCGAAAGCCAACCGAAAAAATGCTCGTTGCTCGCATTGAAGCAATTGCAAAGAGTGAGCATATTGAAATCGATGCGGACAGCGCAACGTTGATTGCTTTTTTAGGAGGCGGGTCATTTCGCGATACGCTTTCCATTTTGCAAAAAGTATTCTCCGCTGCAAAAGGGCGCGTGATAGATCGCGAGCTCACCGAGCGTGTGACCGGCGCGCCATCGCTTCGCGTTATTCACGACCTCTACACAGCACTCATTAATCGCGATATCGATGCGTGCTATGCAATCTTGGGCAATGCAGCAGAAGTACACACTGACATGATGCTGTTGGCAGAGCTCTTTCTCTCGACCATGCGATTGTCATTGATGTACCGCTATGCGCCCACACAGCGCGATAGTATTGAAGCAAACTATTCCGAGCAGTATGTAGAGGTAATAAAGCGCGGAGCGGTAGAGGGGACTGATACCATTTCTTCCCGCGGGATTGTTTCGATGATTACCGCAATCGAGCGGCTGGCATATGCCTCTGTGCCGACGCTTCCACTTGAACTTGCCTTTATCGACATGCTTGGAGTAGAAACTTCCAAAACTGCGTAAAAAGTGGTATAAAACACACACCAAATATAGTACCCGATCGTCTAATGGTAGGACACCTGGTTTTGGTCCAGATAATTGGGGTTCGAGTCCCTGTCGGGTAGCAAAGAAAAAATCACACACAGCTTCATGTTGTGTGTGATTTTTGCTTCTGTATATACCCGACAGGGACGAGAACGGGAAAGGGGTCGGGAAAACGGGAGTTTTCCCGTGGTGGAGGCAGTGAGTGATTAGCGAGCGTTGGAACCGCAAGGTTCCAAAGCGCAACGCAGTGAGCAGTGAGACTCCCTGTCGGAAATTAAAAAAGCAGGAGGAATAAATATTCTCCTGCTTGATTGTGCGAGTATAAATTTGATCTTTAACTTGTTACTAGTTTAGCTGTCCCTCCTGTAGGAAGGTGTCCACTATGCGGTCGCCAGTGATCAACCCAGTTGAATGATCTTCCGGTAAAATGGTGAAATCGGTTAATGGACAGCACAGAAATAGAATCACCCATTTTTGGTAAGGGTTGTCCTTTTCTAAAATGGAAGAAGCGCGTAAATGAGGCGCTTACTATTTGTTGAATTTGATCCTGAGAACCATCCGAATCAATTTCTGCCTCTAGTGCCAACCCAATTTCAAAAACTCCTGGACGAATTTTTTTTATTTCTGTCACCTTGCCATAGTCGGTCTCAGGGCTACCTTGCTGGTAGCTGAGAAAAGGTAGGGGAATAAGAAAATAGATACAGGTATAGACGATTACCCCTATAAGACATAGCACTATAATAGCTATTGTAATCATAATGATTCCTTTCTTGTTTTATGCTCAAAGAGCGGTGAATACTTTTCTTCACATTACCCTAAAACTCTGTTTTGTCAATATGATACTCCTATTAACACGCGTGAACTAAGAGCACGCTTCTGTATGTATATATTCCGATAACACCCCCGCATTTTGCAAAGCAACTCTTTGTTCGCGGACGAATGAAGTTGGTCCACAAATAAAAAATTCTCCCTGTCTGTTGTTCTGTACAATACTCAGAATATCGGGAATCATTATTCTCTGGGGTTTCGCTGATTCACGAGTTATATAATTTTCTATATGTATGGTTGTATAGTTCTTTTGTATACTTTCAAACTCTTCTGTAAATAACGCATCATGAGTAGTTCTATGGCTATAAAACAGAAACAAGGCTCTTTTTTGTGCATTCTGTACAGTATCAATGATCATGCTTCTAAACGGAGTAATACCGGTACCCGAGGCGAGCATGATAATATCCGTATCAATTTGTTCGCTATAAAATCCTCCTTTTGGTAGTGATCCAAAAAAAGTGTCGCCACAGCTCATGGCACATAATCGATGTGAATATTCTCCCACAGCTTTTACGGTGATGGTAAATAACTCTTCGGTGGGGGCACTGGAAATACTATACGCTTTTCCTTGTGGCGTACTGGAGTCAAAAAAGTAGACAGTGATATATTGGCCCGCTTTGTATACAGGAATGTTTCCGTTTGGAAAGGCTATCGTTAGCGTGGTCACGGCTTGTGCCTCCTGTTTTTTTCTCAGTACAATATATTTCTGGACATTGTGTCCTGGCATACCTGTACCGCTAATTTGCGCCAGGCGATATGTTAAATAGTTTCTCGGGCGTTATTATCAACAGGCCAAGTAATACACGGTCAGCGACATTGTCGTTAATCCATTGATTCGCTTCTTCAAAATCGGGACCATTTTCTTTGTATTCTACAGAACCCTTTATTTGATAGCCCTCGAGACCGCTCCAGAATGTTAAAGCGATAGAGGGGTGATTCAAGATATTTTCAAGAGTTTTTTTAAAAAAGTAATTCATCAACAATATCTTGCCGTCCTTAACGCGAACTGTTGAGACGGGGACTACATTGATACCATCGTTTCCAATAGTTGCGAGTGCCTTACTCTCGGCCTGTAATAGCGCATCAGTGATTTTTGAGGAAAGTTCTATGGACGGGTTATTAACAGAAAATGTTTTTTGCATGGCGTATTTGTGTTATATTTATAATCATCTATATATCATAATATAGATGAACATCTATGGATAGTAATAATAAGGGGAAAAATAATCACAAAATGAAAAAAGCAAAAACACAAGAGAAAACATACCCTCGCCCAGACTGGGTCCCTCAGACAGTGTCCGGTGAAGAGGAGCTGTGCCCTGATTGTTTCAAGGTGGTGGGCGAGCGAAGTCGATATAACCTTGTCTGCATGCTTGGTAAGGCAAAAGAGGGAATGACTGTAGGGGAACTGACCGATAGGATGAACCTTCAGCAGCCAACGGTCACGCATCACCTACAAGTCTTACAGTCGGTTGATGCTGTGGAAAGCGAGTCTCAGGGAAGAAAGCGCATTTATAGGCTGAACCGCAATGCGCATTGTTTTGAAGAATGTAAAATCCCTTATTAAGATTTATGGAAGCATTTTTTTATCTTTGGAATTCTATCGCTGAAACAGTTGGTTTTTTGATTGCGTATAGCGCAGTAGTAGTTTTAATAGTTTTTATTCTTCGCCGTTTCCATTCACGGAAGATAACTATTGCAGTGGTTGCAATTGTTATCGGGGTCTCTCTTGCACTCTATGTTCCAAATGGAATTCCAAAAGCATTTGAATACCCCTTCAATTTGAAGACCTTTGGGCCTGCGAGTGGTCCTGCGCTCCCATTTTCAAATATGGTAGATTTCTTCAAGCATTTCAGTAGCTTTGATCGAGTATCTGATATAGCAAGGAATCCGAATGATATTCCTCAAACAGTCACCTATAACAACGAAGGTATTGTAGAAATTACTCTTACAGCAAAGGAAGTTATCGGGGAGATGGCTAACGGGGTAAGTTTTAATTACTGGACATTTGACGGCACTGTACCCGGACCCTTTTTGCGCGTTCGTGAGGGTGATACTGTGCGATTGACGCTTAATAACGATCCGACAAGTATACATCACCACTCCATTGATCTTCATGCAGTAACGGGTCCAGGCGGAGGCGCTGCAGCCACCAGTGTTGCTCCTGGTGAAAGTAAAACAATAACATTTAAGGCGCTTAATCCCGGTATCTTTATCTATCACTGCGCACACCCGAATGTTGCAGTCCATATGGCGCACGGTATGTACGGACTCATTCTTGTTGAACCTAAAAAGGGCTTACCCGTGGTGGATAAAGAATTCTATCTTGTACAAGGAGAGTTTTATAGCTCAGGAGTATTGGGACGAAAAGGGTTGCAACTTTTTGATTCAGAATCCATGCTTGCAGGAAAACCTCAATACATTGTATTTAATGGAAGAACTGGTGGGTTGCAAAACACTATGACTGCTCGGGTCGGCGAGAGCGTTCGATTATATGTGGGTAATGGTGGTGTTAATCTCATTTCTAACTTTCATGTTATTGGGGAGATTTTTGATCGCGTATATCGAGAGGGGGATCTTCTCAGTACACCCGCACAAAGTGTTCAAACCACTCTTATTCCGGCAGGGGGAGCAGCTGCGGTTGAATTTAAGGTTGATTATCCGGGAAACTATATACTAGTTGACCACGCACTCTCGCGTCTTGATAGGGGTGCATGGGGGGTCCTTACTGTTGAGGGTGATGCAGACCCCTCAGTATTTTCTGGAGAAATTCAGAGCGGGCATGGACACTAGTTTCTTTCCTCGATAAAACCATTGAAGAGATTACTGCTATACTGTGGGTATGACTACCAAAGAATTTTTTACCGGACGAGCAATCGTATTGAGCGCACTCCTTATTATTGGAGCAGGTATCTTGGCGTACAGCACATTTACTCCTGCCGCTCCTTCTGTAGAGGAAGAGCCTGTGCAGACACAAGAAGAAGCCCGCAAAGGCCCTGCTACATTTGCATGGAAATTCGAAAAAGCGGACACCGACAATCTTGACGGTCTCCCTAATACAAACGTTTTTGTCGAAGCCACTTATGCTGACGGAGCAATTGTACAAAAGCTGGTGGATACGACACCAGGGAGTTGTAATGCAACACCTGAAAAGGAAAAAGACAGCGCGCCAGGTACTGCAAGAATCGTCTGCTATGCAGCAGGACTAGGCTACTACTTTAAGATAGTGAAGGGCGAGAGCTCTTATGTGGTGATGCGAAAGATGTTTGAAGAAGGTTCCCCTGAATACGAACCACCAGAACAGGAATATGAAGCGATAGCAGAATTTCCATTTTCTGAATAAGTAAAAAACCGGAACGCAATACTGCGTTCCGGTTTTGTTTATATCACCCTCACCATTGATCCTATATTTCTTTGCTCCGCTGCTTTCATAAAAAGTGCTTTGAGATCAGGATCCTTAAATCCGAACACTGCTCTTTCGCAGTAATCTGAAAACTTTTTCCATTCCTCAGAGTCATTGTTCTCAAGCCTCTCAAATAGCTGCGTTATGCGCTCCACATTGGAAGCCCCGATGGCTTTTGCAAAAGCCTCAGCTTTTTCCTCGAGCTCGAGTTTTTTCTCGGAGCTTGGTTCCAGTAAGTACTCAATTACCTTTCTGATAAAAGGGCGCTTAACCGTGTTGTCAATTTCTGCCTCTTTATAGGCGTGGCTTGATGCATCTGACATAGTATTTTGTTTTAGGTGAATACTGTAACTTTCCCTCAGATTACTACAGTTATTGACTGTGTCAATGAAGCACTGATTCATCGCTATACCATATTTCCTGAAATAGGCTATACTATAACCTATGACTACAAATTCAGGACTGATGAAACCAATGGCACTGAGCGACGAACTGGCAGACATTATCGGAAAGGGTCCAATGCCTCGCACCGAAGTGGTAAAAGGACTCTGGGTATACATTAAAAAGCATGACCTCCAGGACCCTGCAAACAAGCGCAATATCATTGCAGACGAAAAGCTTAAAAAGATTTTCGACGGCAAGGATGTAGTAACAATGTTTGAAATGACAAAGCTCGTTTCAAAACACCTCTCAAACGTGTAATCATTTTTATCAAGAAATAAAAAAAGACAGCCGATCGGCTGTCTTTTTTTTGTGTTATTTTGACTTCTTTTTTGAAGCGCGTTCTGCAAGCATCTCTTTTTTGATCGCAAGACGCTTTTGGGTCTTGTGTGAATGCGTTGATTTTTTCTTTGCTCCTAGTGATGTATCTCGTTTGCCCATATAAATGTCGTTATTTGTAGTGCCGGCAGTATACGCTAAAACCCTTGTTTCGTCCATTTTGGTATACTTGCGCTATGAAAACATTTAGCGAGCGGGTAGTTGCGATAACGCGATCCATTCCAAAAGGCCAAATGACCACCTATGGTCGCATTGCTATTGCAGCGGGCGGCGGCGCGATGTCGAGCCAGAGCATTACTGGAATTCTTGGCAAGGCATATGATGCAGGAATAAAGGACATTCCTTTTCATCGCATTGTGTACGCTGATGGGCGAGTATGGATGGATGAGAGCCACAGAGCGAAACGGCTCGCGCTGTATAAAAAAGAAAAAATTGAAATCGACGAAAAGGGGAGAATCAGGGATTTTTACCAGAAGCTATTTGAATTGAAGTAGGGTATTGCCAAAGGCGCAATAGCGGTGTAGAGTCAAAAAAACACCTTAAAACCTTTTGATATGGAACTTGAAAATAACTTGCCACAACCCGGAAGGAATATACCGGTTAGTGATTTCCATTCTTTTCTGCTCTTGGCTACGCTTGCCATCAGTGGCATTGTTTTTTGGCTACTCCTTACCCCTTGGGTATTAGAGAGAGCGTTTGATATACCCTATACAATATCTCAAAACGCCATTAGTACTGGTTTGCTGTGGGTAATTGGCGGAGTTACCTTCTTCATATTTTTAGTTGCGTACCGGCCTTATTACCATCAACCACTTCATTAAAGACGTTTCAAGTCTTAAAAACCCTCATGATTTCACTGAGGGTTTTTATTATTCTCGCTATGAGATTTTCCTAAAAGAAAATACTCCGACAACAGGAGTTGCGGAGTATTTTCTTTGTGGACCCTAGGAGATTCGAACTCCTGACCTTTGCTTTGCAAAAGCACTGCTCTACCAGCTGAGCTAAGGGCCCGTATTAATTATTGCCAGAACATTGCACTAAATATTGCGTCGCCCTGTATCTGCCAAAACAGCTAAGGGCCCGTATATAAGGACAGATGTCATTCTACTATATTCCGCACTGTTTGCAATAGGGTATAATAGTAGCTATGAACACCCCCTTCAAAGAAACAGTGCTTCAAATAGTGCGGGAAATTCCGAAAGGCGAAACAATGTCCTACGGCGAAATCGCCATCAAAGCCGGACACCCGGGTGCGGCGCGGGCAGTCGGCACTATTATGAAAGACAACTATGACCCCACCGTACCGTGCCACAGAGTGCTCGCTGCCAACGGCAAGATTGGACAATACAATCGGGGAGGGCCTGATGCAAAACGCGCATTGTTGATAAGTGAAGGTGCGCTTACTGCATAGGTGATATACTAATTGCATGAAAACAGAACAAAACCCTCTCGTTACTCTCGGACTCATTCTTGGCGGAAGCTTTCTTATTGCTGTTGTGCTCGGTGCGGTGACAGTATTCCAGATTCGCGCACAAAGCGATGTTGTCTCTGTGACCGGCTCTGCAAAGATCGCAGTGACAAGTGACCAAGCAAAGTGGACTGCCGACATTTCCCGCACGGTTCGCGAAAGCTCGCTTAAGAGCGGATACGAACAAATGGCTCGCGACATTGTCGAAGCAAAAGCATTTTATGCGTCACAAGGAATTACAGAAGCTGAACTCACTATTACTCCTGTTTCAATGAACGAGGTGTATCAGCAAAACCAGTCTGCTGAAAAGCTCTACAATCTCACTCAAGTGCTCACAGCACAGTCAAACGATGTGGCAAAGATGACAAATGCGTCAAACAACATCGCTCTTATCATCAACAAAGGGGTGATATTCTCAGCCCGCTCTCTTGAATACTATTACTCTGGCCTTCCGCAAGCGCGCATTGACCTGCTCTCTGCCGCAATCGACGACGCAAAGCTTCGCGCAGGAGAAATTGCAAAGAATTCCGGCAAAGGCGTGGGGACACTCAAGAGCGCAACCAGTGGTGTGGTGCAGGTGCAGTCGCTTAATTCAACCGATGTTTCCGACTACGGCAGCTACGATACTTCACAAATCGAAAAACAAATCACTGTAACCGTTAAGGCGTCATTCTCTCTTCGCTAATATATGAAATACCTCTCTCTTATTGTTCTTGTTATCGGACTTTCTACCGCAACGCTCTCCGCGCAAACTACCGCTCCTGCACAGGCACCTGCTGCACCCGTTGAAGCGCCCGCGAAAACTGGCACTACGGAGAAGATAAAGCTCTGGTTCGCTGAAGCATTTGCAACCACTGAAGTATTCCGCCTCAAGCAGGCAAAGCACTTTACGGAAATGCGGGATGCAAAAAATGCGCAGCTCAAAATTGATGAGGTTCCTGAGATCGATGAGAATATCACCACTGGTACTGCTGGTATCAACCCAGCTCCGCGTTCTCAGACAGCAACAGGACTGCAGAATCCACTGGAATATGGGTCATACATTCTCTCCATCTCCCTGGCGAGCCTTTTCAATAATCAGGTGATATTTTATCTCTCAAGCGCTCTTCTTGCTATCATCATACTGCGCTTTATCGTAAGTCGTTTGGTGTAAGCGAAAAATGGTATACTGGTCTTCATGATTAGAACAATCCTTGCAATTGCAGGTATTTTTGCCGCTATACTGTGGCTGCCTTTGTGGGCACAGCTGGCCCTTTTTGCTGTTGGCGTCATAGTGCTTCCGCACAGATTGGCGCTCTTTATTCCGGCGGCATTTGCAGATGCGCTGTATGCGCCAGCCGGAATAAGCATTGCAGGGTTAAAGTATACTCTCGTAGTCGCAGCACTTATTATTGTGCATTGGGTGATTGTTCATAAAACACGAGTAAAAGACTTTTATGCAGTGGAGGCGAAATAAAAAATCATACAAAAACTTTGAGCTTAATCCGGATGAAATACTTTTGGACGTGCACAATTTGCCTGCATTCAATACGCAGCAGTTTGAGGGGCGCATGGAGCGCGCTATTCCAAAGCGCGCTCTTACCACGCTTTTCGGAGTGATGGTATTTTTTGCGCTGTGCTTTGCAACCCGTCTGGGGTATCTGCAGCTTGCGCGCGCAAACTACTATCAAACAAAAAGCGAACAAAACAGTCTCGACCACATTCCGGTGTTTGCTGATCGCGGAGTGATTTATGACAGAAACGGCGTTGAGCTTGCTTGGAACAGCGTTGGCAACGAAACGGTGCCGACCTTCCGCGAGTACACGCCAACCGAAGGTTTTGCAAGCATTATCGGCTACGTGTCGTACCCCGCAAAAGACAAAAAGGGAATCCTGTGGCAAGACCGAAGTATTGGAAAAGACGGCGTTGAAAAAGAATTTGACATAGCGCTTGCCGGGGAGAACGGTACGCAGCTGATCGAGACAAATGTAGAGGGCGATATTTTACCAGGCAGTTTGATTGAAGAGCCGATACAGGGCGCCAACGTGTCGCTTTCCATTGATGCGCGGGTGCAGGAAACATTGTTTGCCGGCATGAAAGCGCTTGCGGAGAGTTCGGGCTATGTTGGCGGTGCAGGCGCCGTGATGGATATACAAACAGGAGAGTTGATTGCGATAACCAGCTTTCCTGAATACAACCAAGGTGTGATGTCTTTAGGGAAAGACGCGACACTTATCAATGAGTATATGCAGGGGGAAGGAAAACCATTTCTTAACCGCATGACGGAAGGGGTGTATACGCCCGGGTCTATCGTAAAGCCGTTTCTCTCGCTTGCAGCGCTTCAAGAAGGAGTGATTGATCCGTACAAAACTATTTTCAGCTCAGGAGAACTTCGCGTGCCCAATCCGTACTCTCCCGGCAAGTACACAATATTTAAAGACAACGATGCTCATGGATCGGTGGATATGCGTCGCGCGCTTGCAGTGTCATCAAACGTGTATTTTTACCAAATAGGAGGCGGATTTGGTAGTCAGCCGGGCTTGGGCATTGCGAACATCGAAAAATATATCCGCCTGTTCGGTATCGGGGAAAAAACAGGAATTGATATCTCTGGCGAACAGATAGGCTCGATTCCAAGCGTGGAGTGGAAAGCAAAGCGTTTTCCCGGCGACCCGTGGCGCATTGGGGATACGTACAACACTTCCATTGGGCAGTATGGTTTTCAGGTAACACCGATTCAAATGCTTCGCGCTGTCGGAAGTATTGCATCGCGCGGCAGCTTGGTAACGCCCACGATAAAGAAAAGCATCGACGGCAAGGCGGTGGCACGCGTTGAGCTTCCGTTTAATGATGCGCAATACACCGTGGTGCATGAAGGGATGCGGCTCGTGGTGACAGAAGGAACAGGAGGCGCGCTGTTGAACCCTACCGTAAGTGTTGCAGCAAAGACCGGTACCGCCCAGATTAAGCAAAATACCCGTGTGAACTCATGGGCGATTGGATTTTTCCCAGTAGAGAAGCCGCGCTACGCGTTTACGGTATTGATGGAAAACGGTCCAAAAGTTTCAAGCGGAGCTGCGCATGCGATGAAGCCGGTAATACGCTGGTTTGCGGAGCATCCGGAACTGCTACAATAGCGGTATACTGTCTTTGACCGAATATAAGAAACGCAGTATAGTGTCTTTTCATGCCAAAAGAATTTATTACAAAAGAAAACAAAGCCGCGCTTGAAGCGGAACTCAAAGAGCTCTCAGGCCCTCGTCGAACGGAGATTATTTCGTCTATCGAATACGCAAAGTCGCTTGGCGATTTGTCTGAAAATGCAGAGTACCACAGTGCACGCGAAGCGCAGGCGCAGTTGCTTGAGCGTATCGCGACGATTGAGTATGTGTTGAACAACTCTATTGTTGTAGAACCAAAGACTGGCGGCCTTGTCGACATCGGTTCAACCGTTGTTGTAAAAAAAGACGGCGAGCCGAATACGCGCACCTTCACAATGGTGGGAAGCGAAGAGACGGATATGCTCTCCGGAAAAATTTCATACAAAAGCCCGATTGGTGCAGCACTCTTTGGAAAGAAGAAAGGGGACACTGTCACTGTAGAAACTCCGCGAGGCGACATGGAATACGAAATCGTTTCTGTTTCCTAGGGTATCTAACGAGGACCGTCCCCGCTCAGGTAAAAACCGCATCATATGGTGCGGTTTTTCATATTTTCAGAAGGACGGTCCTTGGTAATAAAAAAGATGGGGTTATCCCCACTATTTTATTTGCAGTAGGGGAGAGTAGTGGGATATAATGGTAACAAGTGGGAAGAAGTGGTAGAATCAAAACATGTTAATCGGCGAATACACACACAGCATAGATGAGAAAAACAGACTGTCATTTCCGGTCAAATTTCGAAAGACTATGGGAAAGACTGTGGTTGTAACGCCTGGACTCGACAACTGTCTGTTCGTTTTTACAGTCAAAGAATGGGACAAGATTGCGGAGAAACTCGCAAATTCATCAATGCTCCAAGCTGATACTCGAAGCTTTAACCGTTACCTTTTGGGTGGTGCGGTAGAAGTGAGTGTCGACGCACAAGGCCGCATCTTGGTTCCTGACTTCCTTAAAGACCGTGCTGGTCTTACAGGAAAGGTCACCGTCGTAGGGGTGCACTCCCGAGTAGAACTCTGGGAGGAAGCAACCTGGAAGGCGTATCAGAAAGAGGTAGAGGCAAATGCCGACTCGCTTGCTGAACGCCTTGGAACGATTGGCGTCCTGTAAACATATGACAGAGATTACACACATACCCGTTCTTTTAGAACCATCCATAGAACTACTCGAAATCAAGCCCGGCGACATTGTTGTCGACGGGACCTACGGTGGGGGTGGGCACTCTGGCGCGATGATTGACGCGTACAAAGAGTCCATTACCCTCATCTGTACGGATCTTGATGAAGCGGCGCAGACTCGCTTTGATGCACGCTTTGGAAAGCGATCTGACCTCACTGCTAACGTTCACTTTGTTCATGCAAACTTCAAAGATGCAGAACAGATAATGGCGAGTGCCGGAGTAAGTACAGTGAACAAAGTCCTCTTGGACCTTGGCACCAGCACCTTCCAGCTTCTTGCTGACGAACGGGGATTTTCATTCCAAAGCGACACACCGCTTGCAATGACATTTTCCAAAGCCGGGTCGCATACTGGCTTCACTGCATTTGATATCGTCAACGAGTGGCGAGAAGAATCGATTGCAGACATTGTGTACAACTACGGCGAAGAGCCGAAGTCGCGCATCATTGCAAAAGCAATTGTCGAAGCCCGCAAGATTGCTCCAATACTTACCTCAAGGCAGCTCGCTGAAGTAATCGAGAGTGTCGTTCCTCAGCGCAACCGCCCGTTTGGACAAGGGAAAAGGATTCACCCGGCAACGAAGACGTTTCAGGCGCTTCGCATTGCAGTCAACGATGAGTTGGCGGTCATTACCGAAGCATTGGAGAACTGGTGGAAACACCTCTCTCCTGGCGGGCGCATTGCAGTGATCACCTTCCATTCACTGGAAGACCGAGTAGTAAAGAGATGGATGGCAGACAAAACACCTCATAAACGCGTTATCACCAAGAAAGTTATTACCCCCTCTGATGAGGCATTACAAGAAAACAAACGCGCACGAAGCGCAAAGCTCCGTGTCGTCGAAAAAGAACAATAATTTATTACTCAAATGATAAAAACCATACAACACACAATAGAAGCGGTACCGATGCAAGATATGAACAAGGCCCTTGGCATGATTAGTACGTATGCATGGATCGGCACCGGACTGTTGTTTGTTTGTTATGGCTACTTTGTCGGCTCAATCACTTTTTCAATAGTTAAACAGCAGGGGATTCAGAGCGACATCAAGGCTCGCATCTCAAGCATGAGCAAGCAAGAGCTTGCATACCTTCATACACAAAAAACGCTGACTGCTGACTATGCTTCAGCTATCGGCATGGTACCTGCAAATGTGGTATCATTTGCTACGCCAAAGCGTGCTTTTGCGTGGAATGTCGGACGCTAATATACACAACTCTCGCATACAGTTATTGACTATCCTCATCGCTATAATCGGTGGGGTTATTGTCATTCGACTCTTCATGCTGCAAGTCGTAAACTCCGAAGAATACCGCGCTCGTGCTGAACGCCAGTATGTGACCCCAAGCGGAGCCGTGTTTGATCGAGGCAATATTTATTTCACGGACAAAGACGGCATCAATATTGCCGCTGCAACAATTGAAAATGGCTTTAAGGCCGCAATCAATCCAAGCCAGATTACCGACCCACAAATGACATACAAGGCACTGAACGCTGTAGTGCCACTTGATGAAGAAGAATTCCTTCAAAAGGCTGCAAAGAAATCCGACCCATATGAAGAAATTGCCGTACAGCTAAGCCAAGAGACGGCAGATGCGATTAATGCGCTCGATATCACCGGCGTAACCATGTACCGGGAGAAGTGGCGCTTTTATCCCGGTAGCACGCTTGCGTCCCACGCTATCGGCTTCGTCTCATACAAGGGCGATGACTTGGTGGGAAACTATGGTCTTGAAGAAAAGTACAACGACGTGCTCTCGCGCAGCGGCAGCAATTTTTACGTAAACTTTTTTGCTGAAATTTTTGCCAATGTTCAATCAACCGTATTTAAAAACACGACTGCAACAGGCGACATTGTCACTTCTATCGAGCCAACGGTGCAATCTACGCTTGAAACCCTTGTCGGAGACATTCAAAGTAAGTGGGGAAGCGATTCAGTGGGAGGAATAGTGATGGACCCATATACGGGAGAAATTATTGCGCTTGCTAATGCTCCAACATTTGACCTCAACAATTACGGAGACGAAAAAGACAACAGCGTGTACACCAACGCTCTTGTGCAGGGCCGATACGAAATGGGTTCCATTGTAAAGCCGCTTGTCATGGCAGCGGCAATCGATAGTGGTGCAGTGAAATCAACAACCAGTTACTTTGATGCCGGGTTTGTGGTGGTGCAGGACAAAACAATAAACAACTTCGATAAAAAAGGGCGCGGAAACATCACCATGCAAGACGTGCTCAATCAATCACTCAACACGGGAATGGTGTTCGCGCAACAGAAAATGGGCAAAGAGACATTTAAAGAATATATTGTCGACCGTTTCAAGTTGGGAGACAAAACTGGTGTGGATTTGCCGGGAGAGGTGAATGGATTGATGAGCGGTTTGAAAGGAGTAAACGATGTGAACTATGCCAATGCTGCATTCGGGCAGGGTATTGCAACCTCGCCGATTAATATCGTGCGCGGATTTGCTGCACTTGCAAACGGTGGCACACTGGTAACGCCCCATGTTGCAACTGCAATCAATGAGCAAAGCGGATTTACGAAAACTATTTCCTATCCTGAATCCGAAACCCCTGTGCTCAAACCCGAAACAATTACCACCATCAACAACATGCTGGTGCAGGTGGTTGACGATGGCTACCATCGGGGACTTCCGCACTACAGCGTTGCTGCAAAAACAGGAACAGCGCAAATCGCGCGTCCGGGCGGGCAGGGGTACTATACCGACCGAAACCTCCACTCATTGATCGGGTATTTCCCCGCATCAAAACCTCGTTATGTATTGTATTTGTTCAATGTTTATCCAAAGGGCGCATTGTACGCGATTCAGACTCTTGGTGACCCGTTTTTTGATATGGTACAATTCCTGGGAAATTATTACGCAATCAGCCCTGACCGATAACCTCAAAAAAATTACTATTATGACATTCAATTTTTCAATACGTACTGCATTAAAAGAATCATGGGCAATCTTTCGTGCGCACCCATGGTATTTTGTCGTACTCTCCGCTGTAATGGTGCTGCTTAATATTGTAGGAAACAGCAAGGACAATCGCCCGGCTGTGCTGGTGCTAATGGCGCTTTCAGTAATTGCGTCGATTATTTGGAGCTATGTGTGGCTCTCTGTTTCGCTTGCTGCAGCGGATGCCAAGCACGAACTTCTCACCTTTAAAACACTTCGACACCACCTCCCAAGCGTTCGCAATTTCTTCATGATTCTCGGCGTAGGCATCATGACAGGGATATTTGTCTTGTTGGGATTGATTGCACTCATTATTCCCGGGATATACATCATGGTGCGATTGATGTTTGCAAACCTTGCGTACGTTGACCGCAAAGGGCGCGTGATGCAGTCATTGCGCTATTCATGGCACTTGGTAAAGGGCGAAGTCTTTTGGACGGTGCTTCTTACCATGTTTATCTCTTTTGGTATTATGATTCTTGGTATTGTCCTTCTCGGTGTAGGCATGCTCATTGCATATCCGGTAGCGATGCTTCTTATTGCAAAGCTCTATCGTGCCCTCACATTCAATCACGAAGAGCAAGCGGTGATTGTTCAGCCTGAAGAATTGGAAGCACCGGAAGAACAAACAGAACCTGTTGTCGCATAAATAAAAAAAGCCCCTCAAAAGGGGCTTTTTGCTAGGCCGGACTGCAAAGTTCGGACAGAGCTTCACGAATTTTTTCCACGCTTTCATGTACCTTGCCGTCGACATTGGTTACAATAAAATTTGTGTAAAGCATTGTTACTCCGATATTCTCCTCATGAAGCTCTTTGCCATGATTGGCAATTTCTTCATGTCGACGGAATTCTTCCGGCGTAAGGCTTGAAGCGATATTGTCAGGCCGAGGCGAAAGGAATCTTCGCAGACGCTGTCTCAAGGGTGCTGTAACGCCGATGAGTAGCGGGATAATATTGGGGAATTCTTTTTCGAATTCCCGGCTTTGAATCCACTCCGCTTCGCCTGGCGCGCGGACAGACTCAATAACTGCAACATCAAATGCTGAACGGTTAAACGCTGCAACAGTGTGATGGATGAAAATCCGAGGCCCATACTCCGCCTTCATTGATTCAGAGTATCGCTGCAAGTGAGTGCGATCATTGGTGATTTTTTGTTTCGTATCACCTTCAAACATGTCCTGTATTTTCTTGCGGACTGAGTAGTGGCTTGCGTTTGCAATTACCTTAATAAGGTGGTCGGCAAGAAAGGTTTTTCCGCTGTTGTTTTCGGCTACGAGGAAAAGTACTATTTTTTTGTTCACGTGCATAAGAGCTAAGATTTATTTGCCTGTTTTATAACACGAGAAGATGGGGAAGTAAAGAATGCAACTATTCATACACCTGAAGATTAGCGCCATTGCAATTTGTTGAAATAAGGGTAGAGTAAGAAAAATCACCTTTAAAACCATATCCGATGACAGATACCAGCCTTATAAAAAAGGAAGACTTTTCCTTAGGGAAAAGCAATCCGCAAACCACTCTGGCAATAAGAATTGTTGGGGCAACATTGAATGAAGATTCAAAAACTCTTTTAGAAATTATCAAAGATAATAACGAAAAGGACGACGCCCTGACTTTCTGCGCCTTGAGCGGAATATTGCTTCTTGTGGCTCAAAACAAAAAAGGGGTAAATAAAATTTTTGACCTTTATGAGTATGACAGGAGTGGGTATAAAAAACTTTCTGCCTTACTTGAGTTATGGGATGCAATACTCAGAAAAAACTCCTTTGATGAGTATTCTCTTGCAGTGATACCCTCCGAGAATACCAGCAAGCAGGAATTTTGGGCAACAGTGCTCAGTGGCTTGCTAAAGAGGATTTCGGAAAGCATGTTCGCGGGACGCATCGACAAGGACGAAGTGTACGACAGGGCAGGAATAGTAAACCAGGTGTTCCTGTTTGCATCCAATTATGAACTTGTCGACAAGGATGTTTTCCTTGCAAAGCATGTTCCTGAAGTATTTATCGAGGTTCTCGATGCTATGTACATAGGATCATTGTCCAATTCCGTGAACAAAATATGGGATGCTGGCAGAGCGGCTGATGAATACTTTTTGCGAAAGCTTGTCCTCTTCAACCCGCTTATTCCACAAAGCGTTTCATCTATTATTGAAAGACGGTGGCGGGCATGGTTTTTGCTTGAAGACCAGCACAAACGCGAACACAAGGTCGTCAAGCGAAAAGAGTTGCTCACCCAACTCGATGCAGTACTGGCATTGTTGTAAAGTACATAAAAGACAGCTTCCTAAGGGAACTGTCTTTTTTTATTTAGGGTGAATGACAAGGAATATTGACTTTCCCAAGAAATAAGGCAATATCAAGAAAAACAGTTTAAAAACCAAAGACAATGGAAAAAAAGTTAGCCAGCCCGCCTCTTGTAATAGATCAGGATAGCATTACAGAAATACCGCGAAAACTGTACGAGTTCTTTTACAAGCAAAGAATAGGGGAATCAGTAAAAACAGAAGAAGGACCCGAAATGAGAGTATGGTGCGAATTGCCTGCTCATTCTAAAAATAAAAAAGATAAGGTCATTGTTGTTTTTACCGAATCTATTGATGGCGATTCTACGGAAACAAGATGCGCATTCACTAGAGCATATCCATGCGAAGTGAACCATGCCAATGTGTACGAATTTGAAATCTTTGCTCGTCCGGAATCAAAGGGTTGGAAGTATAGTGAAGGTAGTCGTTTTATTGAAACGCTTTCGTATAGAACCTATCCGATAAATGGAAAAACTCTCCCTGCAGATCATCCGATGACAGACTATGTTGCTCAGGCGTTGCTCAAAATGAGAAGACTGATAAAAGGTCGTCCCGGAATTATCCGTCAGGAATTTGTTGACCACGCAGCAAAAGCTCCTAGGTAGAAGAAACAAAAACAAAGAGTTATTACTCTTTGTTTTTTTATTTGTGACCCCAGGAACTCTTGGAAACCCAAGGTTTTCCAACGCTCGCTAATCACTCGCTGCCTTCCTCCACGGGAGACCAAGTGTTCTCCCGACCCCTCTCCACTCCGTGGGGTCACACGAAAAAAAACCGCATTACTGCGGTGATTTTTTTGTGTGACCCCACGGAGAATCGAACTCCGATTTAATCCTTGAGAAGGATTCGTCCTAACCGTTAGACGATGGGGCCAAATGTTTGCTTGCATACTATACCCCAACTATGGTGTATAATTCAAGTATATGAAGAAACGATATGTAGTACTCTTTTTTGTGATGTTGTTTGGGGCGCTGATATGGCTTTTAGCAACAACAAGCATGCCAGCAAATACGCCAGCATCACCTGATGCAGCGAACACTATTGATCTCGGGCCCGGCCCAAGCAAGCCAGTATCTACTCCGCTGATATACAAGGATATGATTGTGGTTGAAAGCCCTCGGGCAAATGACACTATCAAGTCTTCTGTTACTGTTACAGGTCGCGCACGCGGAAACTGGTTCTTCGAAGGGTCATTTCCGGTGAGCATTACCGACAGCGCGGGGAATTTGATTGCACAGAAATATGCGACAGCAAATGGCGAGTGGATGACTACTGAGTATGTACCATTTGAAGGAACTATCTCCTTCAGTGTTCCTGCAGGAGTAACAAATGGCTATATTGTCTTTAGAAAGGACAACCCAAGCGGAGAGCCGCAGTTCGACGACGCAGTATCATTACCTGTTCAATTTTAAACGTATGGCTACACGATCATCAATCATTCCCGCTATAGCTATCCTTGTTGTTGTCATCGGCATCATCGCGTATATGCTCATGCGAGGAGAGGGGAATATGGTGATAAATCAAACGCCTGAAGTCTCTCCATCAGAGAGTGGGGTGTGGCCAAGTGAAGAAGTCCGGACTGAAAGTGTAAACGATTCGGGACGCGGGTATAAGATTACGGCCGTATACCCGGTTACTTCGTCTGACACTGTCACCACCTATTTCCGCACGTTTGTAGACGAAACCATTGCACAGTTTAAAACTGATACAGCGTGGGTAGCAGACATTGAAAACCCCGAAGAGAATGCTGTAGCGCTTGATATTACCTACACGCGAGAAAAAGGAATGACAGCGGACAACTATGTATTCTTGCTCGCCATGTATACCGGAGGCGCGCATGGCCTTCAGGCAACAAAAACATTTACGTTTGCACCTGATGGAACACCTGTGACAGTAGAGATGCTGTTTACGAATGAGACTGACGGTCTGAAGACCATTGCACCCTTGGTACAAAAAGAGCTGATGAAGCGCGAATTTGCCGAAGAAGGATGGGTGACAGACGGCACCGCGCCGACTGAGCAGAATTACAAGAACTTTACTGTTACTGATGCAGGGCTCACATTCATCTTTGATCCGTACCACGTTGCCTCTTATGCAGCCGGCATGCAAAAGGTGACAATACCGCTTAGTGCATTTAAAAAGATTGCTAACACGGAAGTGTTTGGAAATTAAATAAGAAAACAAAAATCCCCCGCACGTGCGGGGGATTTTTGTTAGTCGTCGTTTCTTTCAACAGTGCTGTCTATCAGAAGCGGTTCAATGCCCGCGCTTTCGCCTGAAATGCGCATGACGTCTTTGTCCACTTTCTTCAATTCTTTTCCTGAGTTTACATAGTGGTTTACCACGGTAGAAAGGGAACCGCCGAGCTTGTTGTGGTAGTCCTCATACGCTTTGAGGTGCTTGCCGAGCTCTTCAACGCGCTTGACGATATCCTTTGCTCCCTCTTCTATCTTCATGGCACGAAGACCCTGGAGGACTGTTTGCAGGTATGCCAAAAATGAGGTTGGGGAGACGATGATTACTTTCTTTTCAAATGCGTACTGGATGAGGTCTTGGGTGTTGACCTTAATCGCGCCCACTTCAGCGACGAGTATGTCGTAATAGATGGATTCGTGCGGGATGAACATGAATGCAAAGTCGAGCGTGTCTTCAGCCGGGCGGATGTACTTTGAGGTTTCATCGATGCGCTTCTTGATGTCTTTCTTGAACTCTGCAACAAAGGGTTCTGGGTCGGTGCCGTCTTTATGCGCATCAATGATGCGGTTGTAGTTTTCAAGCGAGAACTTCGAGTCGATCGGGATGATTTTTTTGTCCACAAACACCACAGCGTCTACCGCTTCGCCGTTTTTGAACTGGTACTGAGTTTGGAAGGTCTTTGGAGGAAGCACACGGGAGAGGATCGTTTCAAGATAGTATTCGCCCAAAATGGTTCCGCGCTGTTTCGGGTTTTTCAAAATGTCCTGGAGGTTGCGCAACTGGTCTGCAAAGCCGATGACCTGCTTGTTGCCTTCGTCGAGCCGGGTGAGGCGCTCGGTGATGTCGCTGATGATTTTGTTCGACTGTGAGGACTGATGCATCATACTCTCACGGATTGTTTTTTCGCTTTCGCCGAGCTTTTGGTCAACGGTGCGCTGCAGTTCAGAAACTTGCTGCATCAATAATTGAAAGCCCGTGTTGCTGTCGTCACGCACCGGCTCGCTGTCCGGCTTTTTGTTGCGCGCGAGCGCATAGACGATACCGCCGCCAATAAGTAGTCCAATGATAAGATAAATGGTTTGCATAAATTACTTCGTTAATCCTAAGGCTTTTTCTAATGTTGCGATCCAGTCCTTTTCGTCCTTGTCGCTTGCGCGCTTTTGGTCGAGAAGCCATGAGAGGTACCCTGGGTCAGTTGCAGCAACGTCTGCCACGGTTTTGCCTTTATGCTTTCCGAAATCAATGTTGCGGATAGTGAGTGCCTCACCTGAAAGCTCAATCATTTTTTGTAATGTTTCTTCCTCATTTGTATTCCACAGCTTCATTGCTTCATTAAGTTCGTGTTCAAACAATTGCTCAAGCACAAGCACATCGGCAAATGCATCATGTGCCGGCACATCGAGCTCCATATCAAGCGCATAGCGCAGGTATTGGAGCTTGTGGTTGGCATATTTGCCTTCCGCATCAAGCACGCGGATCATTTTAAAGGTGCAGACGATATTGGTCGGGTTGATGTCATCGTTTTTTAAAATCTGCTCGTCAAAGGCAGCATTGTGGGCAACGACAATAGTGTTGGGGCTCTCAAAGAGCTCCTTAATTGTCTGGTATTCGGGAGCATCCTTGAAGGCTGGTCGGTCTGCAACCATTTTGTTTGAAATGTGATGGATGGAAGAGGACTCAAAAGGGATAGGGATAGAGGGCTTGTAAAGGGCATTTATCAGCGGCTCTTTTATACCGCGCTCTTTTACGGCAAGCTGGCAAAGTAAGTCGCCCACGGCGTTGCCGGTCGTCTCTGTATCGAAGAAGTATATTTTCATAGCTGTGTTCATCCCTTGATTGTACCATGCTATACTTTGCCCATATGACACTTGCCGAAACGATACGAGAGAAGCTCAAAGACGCCATGCGCGCAAAGGACCAAACAGCGCTTGATACGCTGCGAAGCGTCCTTACCGGCTTTACGAGCGAATTGGTTGCAGGAGGCAAGACTCCACAGGATGAGGTGACAGATGACATCGCACTGAAGGTGATTACAAAATTGGTAAAGCAGCGCAAAGATGCTATTTCTCAGTTTGAAGCAGGAGGGCGCCAGGACTTGGCGGATGATGAAAAGGCACAGCTCAAAGTCTTGGAAGAATACCTGCCCGAGCAAATGAGTGAAGAGGCTATCCGCACCATAGCATTGCAGAAAAAAGAAGAGCTCTCTATTACTGACAAGGCCAAAGCGGGAATTCTCATGGGGGCTGTTATAAAAGCAACAGGCGGCCAGGCTGATGGCATGCTGGTAAAAAAAGTAGTGGACTCATTATTTGCATAATTTATTTTTCACATGATTATTCTTCGCTGGTTCATTACAACACTCGCAATCTTCGCCCTTCCGTATTTCGTGGCCGGGATAGCTATTGCGGGCGACCGCGGGCAGGCCATGCTTACAGCGTTGGTTGTAGCGGCATGCTTGGTATTTCTCAACCTTGTGGTGAAGCCAGTGGTGACGCTTCTTACGCTTCCGCTTAACATCATCACCCTTGGGCTTTTCTCCATTATTATCAACGGCGTCTTCTTTTGGTTTGTGGCGCAGATTATCATGGGCTTTAGCGTTACCACTTTCATGGCAGCGGTGATTGGAGCGCTCATTATTTCTATTATCAACTGGATCGTGGGCCGGTTTATCAATGACTAGTATGAACGAAGAGTACTCAGCATTTCGAAGCGCATTTTTTGAGCATTGCGAACGCGCGAACACTATTGCCATTACGGCGCACTATTCGCCGGACGACGACTCGATTGCATCAGTACTTTCGGTCTACACAATTCTTACAACAAAGTACCCGAACAAGTCGGTGCGCGTCGTGTATACCGGCAGAGCGGTTGAACGCTACAACATTTTCCATAACTTCGACAATATAGAATTTGTCGACGATGTGGCGAACCATTTGGAAGGAACAGAGTTGCTTATTGTGCTGGATGTAAACCGCCTCGCGCGCATTTCAAATAGGCCGGAGAACATTACAGCGCTTGGCATCCCGGCCATGATTGCTATTGATCACCATTCAAGCGCGCCGGACGAGTTCACGCTCGCACTTATTGAGCCCACACTTTCATCGAATGCAGAATTGGTATATCGGGCGTTGGGGGCAGAAGACATGCTCACAAAAGAATTGGCCGAATTGTTTTTGCTCGGCATTCTTGGAGACACCGGAAACTTTGCCTATGTGAATCCAAGTCAAAGCGGCGTATTCGCAATAGCGAAGGGATTGATTGAAATGGTGGGAATGCCGATTGATGCATTTCGCGCGCGCTATGGGGGAATTCCAAAGCATATCGTTCCGCTTTTGCAGCTATTGGTCCAGAACATGGCATATTCGAGTATTACTGGTTGGCCTGATGCACAGTATTCATTTATCGACCGCGCAACAATGCTCGCGGGCGGGTATACGGATGAAGACATGAGTGCGGCAAGCCATATTTACATGGGGCAGTATTTGCCACGCATCCAGGGGCAGGGATGGGGGCTTGTGGCAACGCCGCGCGAAGACGGCAGTGCTCGTATTTCCGGTCGCTCGCTCAAGGGAAGCGTAAATGTACGCTCTCTTTTTGAGCGAATGGGCATAGGGGGCGGGCACGATCGAGCAAGCGGTGCTGCCATGCAGGGAATGGACGGAAAGCCTGCAGTACTTGCCATACTCGAATGGATGAAGCATAATCAGCCCCTTGATTAACTATTTTGTAAAGATATGACTTTTCTCGATGAAATAACACTGAATGTACGGGCAGGGAACGGCGGAGACGGCGTTGTTCGCTGGCGCCGGGAGAAATTCATCGCCAAGGGCGGCCCCAATGGAGGCGATGGCGGACGCGGAGGAGACGTATATATTCGCGCTGTCAGGTCTCTTCGAGTGCTCGACATTTACCGCAGCAAAAAGGAATTTGCAGCCCCAGACGGCATTCCGGGAAATGGGCGCTCTCTTAAGGGTGCCGACGGGGACCGCTTGTACATCGATCTCCCAATCGGTTCTGTGGTTACTGTTGTGGGCACCGGCATTACGCATGAGCTTTTGAAAGAAGGCGCCGAGATTAAGCTTTTGAAAGGCGGTTCTGGCGGATTTGGAAACGAGCACTTTAAAAGCTCGACTAATCAAGCGCCAAAGAACTTTACGCCAGGCAAACCCGGAGAAACAGCAGAGCTTCATATAGAGGTCTCTCTTATTGCAGATGTTGGGCTTATCGGATTTCCGAATGCGGGCAAAAGCAGCCTGTTGAATGCACTGACAAATGCGAGCGCGAAAGTGGGCGACTACCCATTTACCACACTTGACCCAAACCTCGGGGATTTGTACGGATACATCATTGCGGACATTCCAGGTCTGATTGAAGGAGCAAGCGAAGGCCGCGGCCTCGGGCACACCTTCTTGCGCCATGTGTCTCGTACAAAAGTATTGGTGCACCTTGTCTCATTTGAGCAAGAGAACATGATGGAAGCATACAAAGCAATCCGCACTGAGCTTGAAAAGTTTGGACAAGGGCTTTCCGAAAAAGAAGAAATCATTTTGCTTACAAAAACTGATACTGTTTCGAAAGAAATAATTGATGAGAAGATGAAGGAATTTAAGAAAATGAAAAAGCCTGTGTTTACGACAACACTCTTTGATGAAGGAAGCGTCAAAACATTCAACGACGAGCTCATAAAGATCTTGAAACAGGAGAAATAAAAAAAGAGGTTTGCGCCATGGCGCAAACCCTTTTTGTTTAATTCTTAAAACCCCTCTGTCTTTCTTCACCTTTTTCCATCAATCCCTTCCATTGGCGGGAATTTTCCGAGTCCGGTTCAGTGAGTGTGGTGACATACTCATCCCGTACAACTCTTTTTTTGCCGTACACATCTTTGTTGGCAATGCCGCAGCCCTTTATGGACTGGAGGTCTCCTTGTAGCATTCCTACCAAGAGACGATCAGTTTCTAGCTGATCAGGTGTTTCTAAGGTCTTCATATATGAATGATTTTTCTTAATAGTACTATTTTCTCTCACGGTGTCAACATACAATGGCGGAAAAACCGTTTTCTTGTATAATCAAACCACTACCATGTCCAAACAGTATTACCCAGTTATCGGCCTTGAAATCCACGCCGAACTTTCAACCAAGAGCAAGATGTTCTGCGGCTGCAAGAACGACCCCGACGAAACAGCACCCAACACCAATATTTGCCCCGTGTGCATGGCGCACCCAGGCACGCTTCCTGTTGCAAATAAAGCTGCTATTGAAAACGTGATTAAGGTGGGCCTCGCACTCAGAAGCGACATTGCGGACTTCACCGAATTTGATCGCAAGAACTATTTCTATCCTGATATTCCGAAGGGCTACCAGATTTCGCAATACAAATACCCAGTTGTCTCAGGTGGAGTGCTTGCAAACACTGCCATTACCCGCATCCATATAGAAGAAGACACAGGTCTCTCAAAGCACGACCGCGGGGACTACACGCTTGTCGACTATAACCGCGCAGGAGTGCCATTGATGGAGCTGGTGACAGAGCCTGTGATAAAGAGCGCTAAGCAAGCCGGGGATTTTGCACGCGAGCTTCAGCTCTTGCTTCGCACTCTTGGCGTTTCGGAAGCGAATTTGGAAAAAGGAGAGATGCGCGTTGAGCCGAATATTTCCCTGAGCGATGTTGAGGGAAAGTTTGGAACAAAAGTGGAAGTGAAAAACCTCAACTCATTTAAAAGCGTGGTTGGTGCAATCGAGTTTGAGCTTGCCCGCATGGAGGCCCTCTACGAAGCGGGGAGAGAAAGTGAAATAGTGCAGGAAACGCGCGGGTGGGACGAAAACAAGCAATCCACCTTCTCTCAGCGCTCTAAAGAAAATGCGAATGACTATCGGTATTTCCCAGACCCCGACCTTCCAAAGATGCAGTTGCATCGCTTGTTTAATATTGAAAAAATGAAAGGCGAACTTCCGGAACTTCCATGGAACAAGCGCACACGCTTTATGAATGACTTTGGGCTCAACACTGACGAAACAGAGCTTTTTGTCATCAACGAAACCTTGGCGAAATATTTTGAAGAGCATATTGAGCACTTTGCAGGGGATAAGGCAAAAATAAAGCTTGCCGCAAATTATATTGCAAACGACCTTCGCTCAACATTTGATGTTGTCCCCGTAGCGCTCTCGGTTGAGATTGTGAACATGGTCGCAGGCAACGAACTGACATCCCGCGGAGCAAAAGATATCTTTGCGGCTATTGCAGCGGGCACTGCCATTGCTTCCGTTAAGGACTATGCAACAGAGCACGGATTATTGCAGCAAAACAATGCGGACTCTTTGAAGCCTATTATCGAAACAGTAATCGCAGAAAACCAAAAAATCGCAGAAGACTACAAGGCCGGCAAAGAAGCCGCACTTCAGGCGCTGTTGGGCATGACAATGAAAGCAACAAAAGGGAGCGCGAACCCGGGCCTTGCTACGCAACTTCTGAAAGACTTGCTACAATAAAGACATGAAAGCACTCTATACACTCATTGGGTTGATTGTGGGCCTCATTATTGGCCTCGTTATCGGTATTTCTATCCGCTCGTAAGCACTAGTGCTATACTGGGGGCTATGGAACAAACAATAAAAGTAGCAATCAACGGATTTGGACGCATTGGTCGAGCATTTTTAAAGATCGCATGGGAACGCCCGGAAATTGAAATCGTGGCCGTCAACGACCTCGGCTCGATCGACTCTTTGGCATACCTTTTGAAATACGACACGGTGTATCGCACCTGGGCACACGACGTGAAGGTGGACGGCACTGACCTCATCATTGCAGGCAAGCGCGTAAAATTCATTTCAGAAAAAGACACGACCAAGCTTCCGTGGGGCGACTTGGGTGTAGATGTTGTTGTTGAGTCCACAGGACTTTTCACCTCCTACGACAAAGCGGCATTTCATATTGCAGACGGTGCAAAGAAAGTGGTTATCTCAGCTCCTGCAAAAGAAGGCGATGATGCGGGTGTGAAAGGGGAGACTATTCTCTTGGGTGTAAACGAAGAAAAGTTCGGCACCTGCGACATCACTTCAAACGCTTCGTGTACCACGAACGCCGCAAGTCCGCTTATCGGCATTCTCAATGATGCGATTGGTATCGAGAAAGCATTGCTCAACACAGTTCACGGATACACTGCGTCTCAAGCGCTTGTCGACGGCCCAAGCAAGAAAGACCTTCGCGAAGGGCGCGCCGCAGCACAAAACATTGTGCCAAGTTCAACAGGGGCTGCTATTGCTGTGACAAAAGCGTATCCGGAGCTCTCAGGACTCTTTGATGGCATCTCTATCCGCGTACCGGTACCGGCCGGCTCTATTGTAGACGTAACATTCATTGCAAAGCGCGACACAACAGCGGAGGAAGTGAACGACATCCTTACAAAGGCAGCTGCAGATCCTCGATGGAAAGGCGTGTTTGCTGTGACTACTGAACCACTTGTTTCAAGCGACATTCTTGCGAACAGTCATGCATCAATCGCAGACCTTGCAATGACCCGTGTAGTAGGCGGCAACCTCGTAAAGGTGATGGGCTGGTATGACAACGAATACGGCTACACTTACACCCTCGTTGACCACGTCATCAAGACCGGTAAGACGATAGCTAAATAGATTGTAGAAAATAAAAATACCGCTGTAATAGGCGGTGTTTTTTGTCGTCTTACTTATATTGAAAAGACAATTAGCAAATAATATTTAATTTTTTATGAAAAAACTTGTAGCCTTTATCGCATTAGTAGGACTTTGCGCAACCTTGTACGCTCCGGCGACCGTGCACGCATGTTCTTGTATTGCCCGAGAATACTCTCAAGCAGAAAAGATGAATGAATCAGACGCGGTATTTGTCGGAACGGTTACTGACATCAGCCAGGGCGAACTGCGCCGCACTGTGACGTTTGACGTGTCCGCGTACTGGAAAGGAACTATTTCAAAGAAGCAAACTGTTACGACCGCTTCAGACAGTGCAGCATGTGGATACGCATTTACTGTAGGAATGAAATATATTGTGTATGCAAATGAATCCGATGGGCGTCTCACAACTGGACTCTGCGGATTTACCACACCCGCAGACGATGCAAAAATTGCAGCGCTTGGAACAGCCATGACTCCTGGGGGCAGTGCAACCGGATCATTTAATCGAAATCTTGGCTACGGCGCTCGCGGAGAAGATGTTCGCGCGCTTCAGCAGTATCTCAACCAAAAAGGCTTTATTGTTTCTGCAACAGGTGCAGGCTCTGTGGGCAACGAAACAACCTATTATGGCCCTGCAACACGAAGCGCCGTTATTCGCTTCCAAGAAGCATACAAAGCCGAGCTTGGCATCAGCGCCGGTACTGGGTACTTTGGTCCTCTTACTCGAACGCTCATCAATAAATAATAATTGAAATAATACTAGACAAAGGGTTTAAGGGGCGTATTATAGAGATATGGAACAGCCAATAAAACACACAGAACTAACCGATAAAGACCAGATGCGCGAGCGCTTCGATGACCTTCAGCTGATGCTGCTTACAGAAACTTCACAAGAGAAGAAGGCAGAGCTTCAGAAGGAGTCAGACGAGCTTGAAGCAAAGCTCCAAGACGAACTGGTCGCATAATATCCAAAAATCCCACCTTGGTGGGATTTTTGTTATACTAGTTTTATGACAATCCATCTCGCCACCGACCATGCAGGCTTTCTTCATAAAGAAGCGGTAAAAGAATATTTGCTCAGCGTTGGTATGGAGGTGATAGACCACGGCGCGCTTGAGCTCGTAGAGAGCGACGACTATCCGGACTTCATTCTTCCAGCAGCTGTGGCGGTAGCGGCAGACAATGAAAGCATGGGTTTTATTTTTGGCTGGTCCGGGCAAGGGGAAGCGATGGCGGCAAACCGCGTACCAGGAGTCCGTGCAGTGGTGTATTATGGCGGACCTGCGGAAATCCTCACGCTTACGCGCGAGCACAACAATGCAAACATCCTCTCTATCGGAGCACATTTTGTTTCGATTGAAGAAACACTGCAGGCGATTCATGCCTGGTCATCAACGCCGTTTTCAAATGATGAACGCCACCTTCGCAGGCTCGGAAAATTTTAGTATGAGAAAAAACAAAGGCTTCACCCTCATCGAACTTCTGGTTGTCATCGCTGTGATCGGCATTTTGGCATCAGTCGTGATGGCCAGCCTCAATAGTGCTCGCGTCAAAGCCCGGGATGCAAAGCGAAAGGCCGATATGAAGCAAATACAGACGGCCCTTGAATTGTATTACGACCAATTTGGAAGGTATACCGTGTATGAAGATCTTTGTAGTGATACCAGTATTGGGTCAAATAATGGAGCATGTTCGGGTGGCATGGTGCTCGGTACTGGGTGGGCAGCGAACAGCGACCTGGGAGAAATTGTCACTGCCGGATTTATGCCAAGTCTTCCTTTGGACCCCAAAAACAGCTTAACGAATTTTTATTGGTATGAGCCATCGAACCCAGGCGAAGTCCTTAACGGAAAAACCGATACCTCAAGTACGGGCGGCATGCTCTATGCACTGTGCACGTATCTTGAAACAACAGGGGGTACGGTATACTGTGTTTATTCTTAATATATTTATATGACCAAAATCATCCCCGCAATCTTACCTACCTCATACCGCGCAATTGTGCTTGGCGCCGACCAAGTGCATGAAGCCGTAGACACGATACAAATCGACTTTGTCGACGGGCACTTTGCGCACAACCGCACCTGGCTCTACAACAACAAGGAAACCGAACGCTACACGGCAATTGAGCGCGAAGAAGAGGGGTTGCCGTACTGGGACTCGATGAACTATGAGTTTGACCTCATGGTGAAAGACCCGCTCGAAGATATGGACAAGTTTATAGCACTTGGGCCCTCGAAGCTTATTTTTCATATTGAGTCCCTCGACGAAACAAAAATGATCCCATACTTGGAAAACATTCCGCACATCATGCGCGACACTATGACCTTCGGCATTGCAATCGGTATCGGTACAGACCCAAGCCTGATTGCGCCGTACCTCGAACATATCGACACAATACAATGCATGGGCATCAAAGACCCAGGCTTTCAAGGGCGCCCATTCGATGAAGGAGTGCTTGAGCAAATAAAAAAAGTAAAAGCACTGTACCCAGGCAAACACATCAGTGTGGACGGGGGAGTGACACTCGAAACAGCACCATTATTGATTGCTGCAGGAGCGGATACACTTGTTGTAGGCTCTGCGCTATTTCAGAGCGGCGACATCTACGGTACAATAGAAGCATTGCAGCGGTTATAATATATCGCATACAAATGTTTCAATGAGTAACACTTCCGCATACAACCTTCGTGAACTTGAAATAAAAGCGAATGATATTCGCGAGAGCATTATTTCGATGTTGCTTGAAGCGGGAAGCGGGCACACTGCGGGCCCACTTGGCATGGCCGACGTATTCACAGCTCTCTACTTCGAACTCTTGCGCCATGACCCAAAGAATCCTGGCTGGGAAGAACGCGACCGTCTTGTTCTTTCAAACGGGCATATTTGCCCAGTGCTTTATGCAACGATGGCACATGCAGGGTATTTCTCTGTTGAAGAATTGCAGACGCTTCGCAAGTTCGGCACGCGATTGCAGGGCCACCCGCATCGCGAGTTCTTGCCCTACCTTGAAACGTCTTCAGGTCCGCTGGGGAGTGGACTTTCGCAAAGCGTTGGCATGGCACTTGCAGACCGGATGGATTTTGGCGTTTCCTCCCCGCGATATATCTACTGCATGCTTGGTGACGGGGAACTCAATGAAGGAAACAATTGGGAGGCAATGATGCTTGCCGGCAAAGAAAAGCTCCGCAACCTTATAGCAATTGTTGACCGCAACAACATTCAAATTGACGGATACACCGAAGATATCATGCCACTCGATTCTCTCACTGAAAAATGGGAAGCATTCAACTGGCATGTGCAGGAAATCGACGGGAATAATATCACTGCAGTCATTGACGCAGTGAACAAAGCGAAAGCAGTGTTTGAAAAGCCGTCGGTGATTATTGCACGCACTATCCCCGGCAAAGGCGTGCGAGAATTTGAGCGAAAGTTCGAATGGCACGGCAAAGCACCAAATAAAGATGAGGCGAACATGGCACTGAATGAACTGCGCACATTGGGCGGAAAGATTAAGAGCGAGCACAAATAGTATGAATATTTTTGTAAAGATTGCCATCTTCGTTGTTTCTTCCGCGGTGTACATGGCTCTTAATATTTTTTCTTTTTTTATCCTTTTTTCCACTGCAGCTGCAGCATTCATGAATGCAAATCTAGGAGGGTTTATTTTATTAATTGCGTTAGAAGGTTGTGTTTTCTGGTTTTCACTGTGGGGAATGGTTACTCTTGGAAGAAAATTGTTTATAGTAAAGAAGTAATATGTTGAATCCTGATTTAAAACTCAATACAAAAATTTTTAATGACGACGTCGAGCAGGTCCCGATCCGTAAAGGCTTTGGTGAAGGGCTTGCAGAAGCGGGCGATACGAATAAGAATATTGTTGCGCTTTCGGCCGACCTTACGGAAAGCACGATGATGCACTTTTTTCGCGACAAATTCCCGGAGCGCTTCGTTGAGATAGGGGTAGCCGAGCAAAACCTTGCAACGGTTTCCGCAGGATTAGCCGCTATGGGCAAGTATCCGTTTTTTTCTTCATACGCAATGTTTAGTCCAGGGCGAAACTGGGAACAAATCCGCACCACGCTTGCGTACAATGACCGCGCTGCTGTGATTGTAGGAAGCCACGCTGGCATCTCGGTCGGCCCCGACGGAGGAACGCACCAAGCGATCGAGGACATGGCGCTGATGCGCGTGATGCCGAAGATGACAGTGCTCTCTCCGTGCGATGCAATTCAGGCGCGCAAGGCAACCTTGGCACTGAGCGCAAATCCTCGCTTGGCCTACCTTCGCCTCGCTCGAGAAAAAACACCCATCATCACTACCGATGAGACACCGTTTGAGATTGGTAAAGGGCAAGTATTGTACCGCCCCGACGGCATTGCGCATGTGGCAGTATTCGCAACCGGCGGACTGGTGGCAAATGCGCTTCGCGTTGCGAAAGACCTCGAGAAAAAAGGCATCCGCATTATTGTCGCAAACATCCACACTATCAAGCCGCTTGATGAAGAATTGGTAATCAATTTGGCAAAAGAAACAAAAGCGGTTGTCACGGTTGAAGAGCATCAGATTGCAGGAGGGCTTGGTGGCGCAATTGCAGAGTGCTTGGCCCAACATGCGCCGACACCGATAGAATTCGTCGGAGTCCGCGACCTCTTTGGGCAGTCCGGTACGCCGCTGCAGCTCATAGAGCACTACGGCATGGGCCGCGATGGCATCGAAGCCGTAATCGTAAAAGTAATCGGACGCAAATAAAAAACTAGCAAGGACGGTCCTTGCTAGTTTTTCGTTTTCAGAAGGACGGTCCTTCTGAATGTTGAGATTAGCTGACGAAGAGGGTTTTTGGTTCGTAGTCGGCCGGGGCGTCGGAGAGATGCTTCTCCAATTTCTCGCGAGTCAGCAGGCCTTCCTGTGCCCCAACGTACTGCACGACTGACATGGAGTTGATAGGGCCCCATTTCAATGCCTCAGGAATAGTTTTGCCAAGCAATAGTGCGGCAGAGACGGTGGACGCAAATGCGTCACCCGCGCCGGTGCGCTCAAATGGTGCATGCGGGAATATTGGCATAAAGTAGCTTTCAACCCCGTCAGACGCGTAGGCGCCGTTGATGCCGTCGGTAACAAAGACAAGCTTTGGCCCAAGCGCATGAAGTGACTGCATGAGCGTCTTCACATCACTTTCAGTTGTTCCCAAAATTCGCTGCGCTTCCTGCACATTACAAAAGAATGCATAGGTGTTTTGATAAATTGCCTTCAAAATGTCCGCTCCCAATTTCATCTGGAATGTTCCCGGCTGGAATACCAATTTCATTTCAGGATGCTGTGCAACATACTGTGCGATTTCCGTGTGGTACTGCTCGGTGTGGTCGCCAAGGGATGATAGGTAGAGCATTTTAGGCGCTACAGCAAGGGAAGGCATGGAAGTGGGGAATTGCGCGTGCTTTACCAAAATAGTGCGCTCAACGTCATACCAGAGCACATAGTGGTAGTTGGTAGGAATGCCGTCATGAACTCCTACATAGTCGGTGGCAACATTGTTTAATTTCAACTCTTCAATACATGCAGCACCGTGCGTGTCATTTCCTACGTGTGCGACGAGCGCAGTTTTCAGACCCAGGCGTGCCGCAGAAACAGCGGCGTTTGCGCTATTTCCCACTGCACGGACTTCTTGAGCGGACTCAAACGGCACCTTGTCGCCAAAGCGAAGGCAGAGCTTTGCGCTACCATCAGAATCGGTGCGGACTTCAGCGTCCTTAATGCGAATAAATGCGTCAGTCACAATGTCGCCAATGGCGAGAAAATCAATTTGTTCATTCATAGAGCCAAGTATACCTCGTAAAGTCGGCGGCGACCACGGGGTCCACACCTGTGTGATACACTGTACCTATGAATACCCTTCGTCAGTATGTTGCAGAAGCTCGAGCGAAGAAAGTCGCTATCGGGCACTTTAATTTTTCAAACATTGAGGGCCTGTATGCTATTGCACGCGCGGCCCGCACGCTGGGCGTACCGGTCATTGTGGGCCTCTCTGAAGGAGAAGAGGAAGCGATTGGCACCAAGGCTGCCGTTGCTCTTGTAAAAATCATTCGCGAAGACTGGAACATACCGATATTTTTAAACGCCGACCATCACTACAGTTTTGCAACCGTAAAAGCATGCATTGATGCAGGCTTTGATGCGGTCATCTACGATGGTGCAAAATTCTCTTTTGATGAAAATGTTGCTATTGCGAAGCAGTGCGTAGAGTACGCACGAGAAGTGACCCGCACCACCGGGCGCGACATACTGGTGGAAGTAGAGCTTGGCTATATTGGTGAGGGTTCAATGCTTCGCGATGTAGCGCCTGAGGGCGTGGTGCCCATTACGAACCCTGACGAAGCAAAGCGATTTATTTTAGAAACGGGGGCGGACATGCTCGCACCCGCTGTGGGGACATTCCACGGCATGCTCAAAACTGCAGCAAAGCCGCGTCTTAACATCGAGTCTATTTCGGCATTAACTAAGGCCGTGAATACTCCGCTTGTTCTTCATGGAGGCAGCGGCAACGAAGCGGACTTCGTATTGGCAATTGATGCCGGCATTTCTATTATTCATGTAAACACCGAGCTTCGCCGAGCATATACTGACACTGTCCGTACCTGGCTCGCAGCTCATCCTGACGACATTGCGCCGTACAAGTATGGAGCAAATGCAGGACTTGCAATGGAGGCGACAGTTACGGAAAAGCTCAAAATTTTTAATAAGATTTCATAATGTTAAACGTCTCAGACCTACAGAAAAAAATACAAGGAGAAATATACGCCGATGACGTGACGCGTGAGAAATATTCGCATGATGCGAGTCTATTCACTGTATACCCGGATGCAATTGTGTTTCCAAAAGACAGTGCGGACGTGCAGGCTACTGTGCGCTATGTGAGCGAGCACAAGGATACTGACCCAACCCTGTCTGTCACTGCGCGAAGCGCAGGGACCGATATGAGTGGTGGGCCGCTGAACGACTCAATCATCATGGACTTTACAAAGCACATGAACAGCCTAGTTTCAGTGGATGACGAAAAGGGAATTGCGCAGCCGGGCGTGTTCTATCGCGATTTTGAAAAAGAAACGCTCAAGCGCAACCGCATCATGCCTGCATATACGGCATCAAAAGAGCTCAATGCGATCGGCGGGATGGTCGCCAACAACTCAGGCGGGGAGAAGACTATTAAATATGGAAAAGTGGAGCGCTATATACGCCGCCAAAAAGTGGTGCTTGCAGATGGCAATGAATACGATATCAAACCTCTGGATGCAACCGAATTGAAGGCAAAGATAAAAGAAAAAACATTCGAAGGTTTGGTGTACAAGCAGCTCTGCAAACTCATTGATAAAAACTTTGATCTTATCCAAGCGGCAAAGCCTAACGTTACAAAAAACTCTGCCGGATATTACTTGTGGAATGTTTGGAACAAGGAAACCGGCATTTTTGACCTCAACCAGCTGTTGGTTGGAGCACAAGGCACGCTCGGTATTATGACTGAGGCGGAGCTCGGGCTGGTGCCGGTGCCGAAATACTCTCGAATGGTAGTGATGTACATGCCAAGCATCGAGCGATTGGGCGATGTGGTAGACACCATCATGCAATACGAGCCAGAGAGCTTTGAAAGCTATGACGACTACAGCATGAAGCTTGCGATAAAGTTCGCTTGGGACTTTTTCAAGCAACTCGGATTTGTGGGAGCAATGAAATTAGGCATTCAGTTTATCCCTGACTTGTTCCAAGTATTAACAGGTGGTGTACCAAAGCTTATTTTGATGGCCGAAGTAACAGGTGACAACGAAGCAGAGGTGTTGCGCCGGGCAAATGCGATTAAGACAGCCGTGAAGCCATTTAAATACAAGACCCATGTTGCAAAGAGTGCAGCAGAGGTAGAGAAGTACTGGAAGATTCGCAGAGAGAGCTTCAACCTACTTCGCAAGCATGTGAAAGGTAAGCGAACGGCGCCATTTATCGACGACATTATTGTTGACCCGCACAAAATGCCGGAGTTTCTTCCACGATTGCAAAAGATTCTCGACGACAACAAGCTTATTTACACTATTGCCGGGCATGCGGGCAATGGAAACTTCCACATCATTCCCTTGATGGACTTGGCTAACCCGCTTTCAGGCGATCTTATTCTTGATGTTTCGAAAAAAGTGTATGAGCTGGTGGCTGAATACAAGGGTTCCATTACAGCTGAGCACAATGACGGCATCATTCGCACGCCATTTCTTCCATACATGTATAGCCCAGAAGTCATCGAGCTCTTCAAGGCGGTAAAAACGATATTCGATCCGCTCAATATTTTCAACCCCGGCAAAAAGGTAGGGGGGTCATTTGACTATATCCGTGCTCACTTGGTGGACACGCACAACACAAAACACGGCTCCTAAAGGGGAATTGGGCGGTAGACAAAAAACCCCTTATTGTGTATAGTGTTCCCACTATGATTACATTATCTGCAGAACAACGAACTGGCACCCCGAAAGAGCTTCGCGAAAACGACCAGCTCCCAGCGGTGTATTACGGAAAAGGCTCTGACGCCGTTTCTGTTGCAATCAACGCAAAGGAATTTATCCGCGTGTACAAAGAAGCTGGCGAAAGCACAGCGATCGCTCTTATGGTAGGCGGTGAGAAAATCCCGACCATCATCAAAGATATCCAGCGCAATGCAATCACTGGCGAGCCTACACACGTAGACTTCCTTATTATCGACATGAAAGTCGCTCTCGAAGTGGCTGTACCGATTGAGTTTATCGGTGAAGCTGAAGCTGAAAAGCTTGGTCTTGGTAACCTTGTGAAGGCATTGCACGAGCTCACTGTCTCTGCACTTCCAGGCGACCTTCCTCACACGCTTGAGGTTGATGTCTCAGGACTTGCAACGCTTGAAGATCATGTGAAGGCTGCAGACGTGAAGCTTCCAAAGGGAGTAACACTTGTTACTGACCCAGAAGAAATGGTTGCACTTGTTGCGGCATTCGTTGAAGAAAAGGAAGAACCAGTACTCGATGTTGACGCTATTGAAGTGGAAGCAAAGGGCAAGAAGGAAGAAGAAGCGGAATAACCCATTCATTTTACTCTCTGTCAATACTTTTCGATGTAAGACTCCTGGTATACTAGGAGTCTTATTGTTATGCGGAATACATTTACATTCATTTTAATTTTATCAGCAGTATTTTTCGGAGTACCGTTTGTCGCGAGTGCTCAAACACCGGCAGTGTGTGCGGCTCCTGCTACAGAAGAAATCAAGCAGGCCTGTGCGGACTATGCAATAGAGTCTGCAGCGCTTGCAAAATTGCAGGCCCAGCTCAATGTTCAAAAAGGGAAAACGGGTGTTCTTCAAAAGGACGTCAATGCGCTTGTCTCTCAGATTACCAAAGCGCAGTCTAAAATCAGCAGTCAAATCTCTACAATCAGCCGCCTCTCTCAGGAAATCGGCAAAAAAGAAGAAGCAATCGACTCATTGGAAAATGAGCTTGATCGCGAGCGTGCAAGCATGACGCAACTGGTGAAGCGCACCAACGAGCTTGATCAAAAGGGTGCAGCGTATGTGCTTCTCTCTGCCGAATCAATCACCGGCTTTTACCAGGACCTCGATGACTTCCTCTCTATCAAGTCTTCTTTGTATGATTCCTTGAACCATGTAAAGCGCATTAAGTCGATGACCGAAGAAGAGCGCGAAGACCTCAAAGACGCGCAGTTCCGCGCAATCGACGCAAAGAGTGCGTATGAAAGCGAGAAAGCTAAGCTTGCAGTATCCCAAAAGACCGCGCAGTCGCTTTTGACTACCAGTAAAACAGTGGAGCAAAAACAGGCAGCACTTGTTGCAGAACAGCAAAAGAAGGTTGCCGCAATCCAAAGCAAGCTCTTCAGCTTTGCTGGTGGAGCGACAAAAGCTATTCCGTTTAAGGATGCATATGCCTACGCACTTGAAGCGCAAAAGGTAACCGGCGTGCGCCCTGCATTCGTGCTTGCTATTTTGACCCAGGAAACCAACCTTGGTTCAAACGTGGGGACCTGTAACCGAGCAGGAGATCCTCCTTCAAAGAGCTACACTGCAATGATGCACCCAACCCGTGACATCCCGCCATTTTTGCGCATTACCAAGGCGCTTGGTATGAATCCAAACACAACACCAGTGTCATGCCGAATCGGTACGCTTGGATGGGGAGGAGCGATGGGGCCTGCTCAGTTTATCCCCTCAACCTGGGAGAGTGTTGCAGGAAAGATTCAGGCAGCAATCGGCATGAGCCCAAACCCATGGCGCGCGCGTGATGCAATCTTTGCTTCATCAATTTACCTGCAGGTTCGAGGAGGAACTGGTGGGGAAGCAAATGAGCGCAATGCTGCTTGCCGCTACTACTCAGGTCGTGCGTGTGACGGCGGAAGCCCTCCAAACAGCTTTTACGGCAACTCTGTAATGAGTCTTGCTCGCAAGGTTCAGGCAGACATTGACTACCTTGAAACCTATGGTGTTTCAAGACGCTAGTACCCTGATTTCAACCCCTCTTGAAAAGTAATATTACTCATGCTATAATCTCGACCTATGAAGAAAGACATTCACCCAACAACCTTTCGTGATGTAGTATTCCATGACAACTCGTCAGGGACCGACTTCCTCGTGAGCTCAACTGTAAAGACGACAGAAACCACTACCTACAAAGGTGCTGAGTATCCGCTCTTCCGCGTTGAAATCTCAAGCGCGTCACATCCGTTCTATACTGGAACAGAAAAGGTGATCGACACTGCCGGCCGCGTAGACCGCTTCAACAAGCGCCGCGCTGCTACTGTTGCAAAGAAATAACTATTTGAAAAAACGCCCTTTGAAGGCGTTTTTTCTCTGCCCGGCTCATTAGCTGATACACTACATACAATCCATGGATATCGAAGCGTTAAAAAAGAATAATAAGACCCAATACATCGCGGAAGAATACGAGCGCCTTTTGAAGGCGGAAGAAGAAGTCAAAGCACTTGCCGACACCGACCCTTCAATGGCTGAAATGGCTGCCGAAGAAATCGCTAGTATTGAAGTGCAAAAGAAAGCGTTTGAAGACCAAGTAAAAGCTATTGAAGCATCGGAAAAAGAAGAGGAAGAATTCCCGAACGAAATTATTCTGGAAGCTCGTGCGGGAGCAGGCGGGGACGAAGCGGCGCTCTTTGCGTACCAGCTGGTGCAGATGTATACGCGCTATGCAGAGCTTGCGGGCTGGCAAGTGCGCGTTATCGATGAGTCCATGAACGATTTGGGCGGATACAAGACAGCTTCTATAGAAATAAAGGGGAAGGATGTGTACAAACAGCTGCGCTTTGAAACAGGAGTGCACCGCGTACAGCGCGTGCCCGCAACAGAGAAAAACGGGCGCATCCACACCTCTACTGCATCAATTGCAATTCTTCCTATTCGAAAGAAGATAAACTTTGAAATCAATCCGGCAGACTTGGAAATGGAATACTCGCGCTCAGGCGGAGCCGGAGGACAGAACGTCAACAAGGTGGAAACCGCTGTGCGATTAATCCACAAGCCAACAGGGATAGATGTTCGCTCCACTTCGGAGCGAACACAGCTCGGCAACCGCGAAAAAGCGTTTGCTATTTTGACGGCAAAGCTCCAGCAAATGAAAGAGGAGGAGGAAGCAAAGCAATACGCAGGCGACCGAAAGAGCCAGATCGGTACTGCAGACCGAAGCGAAAAAATCCGCACCTATAACTTCCCGCAGGACCGCATCACCGACCACCGTATTCGCCAAAACTGGTCAAACATTGAAGGCGTGCTCATGGGTAAGATGGATAAGATCATTGAAGCGGTGCAAAGTGGGGAAGTAGGAGAAGGCGAAGATGATGATTCAGAATAAGTTGAAAAAACTCCAGAATTTGGTATAGTAAAGCCCACGCGTGCATAGTTTCAGTGTAACGTGTCCTCGATGTAAGACGAGGGGTCCTGGTTCTCAGTATTTTACAACCTTAAGCGTGCATAGTTCAGTGGTAGAACGCTGTCCTGATAAGACAGAGGTCCATGGTCCGATTCCATGTGCACGCACCAATACAAAAAAAGACCCACTTTAAAGTGGGTCTTTTTTTGTATTCGCCTGCGGCGGCTATGGAATCAAAACCATTGTACATCTATGCAGAGTGAGAAGAGTTCGTTTTTTTCCTCTTCAAAAACTGCATGATAAGCCCTGCAATCAAACTGAATTCAAAAATGACAATAGTTGGAGCAAGGATGATGCCGAGATTGAAGATGTCTGTCGTCGGCGTAATGATGGCGAGCCCGACCGTTCCGAGGAGGTAGACATATCGGCGCTTGCTCGAAAGCATCTTGACGGTAAATATTCCTAATGACAACCCAGTGATGATAATGATAGGAATCTGGAACACGAGCATAATAATCAATGCCTGAGAAAAGAAAAACCCTAAGTAGTGCTGCATGGTGATGGCATTTTCAACACCAGGAATAATGATTGAGGAGAGGAATGTAAGGCTCAGAGGTATGGTGACAAGGTAAGCGTACAAAAGCCCCGCTATGAGGAGTATAAGGGACACCAGGGATGCTCCAAAAAGCACTGCACGGGCCCGAACAGGGAGTGCGGGTTTGATATAGGAGAAGATACACCAAAAGACAATGGGGAAGGCGAGAATGAGACCCGCAATAAGGTCAACCTTGAGAATAAAAAAGAATGGCTCAAGCGGGGAGAGAAAAAGCAGCTGTTGGGACCCTGCGGGCTTTAAAATAAGCGCAATGATTTCCTGGTGGAAGTGATGAGCAACAGACCCGCCTATTATAAGGGCAGCAAGCGCAATAAAAAGCTTTCGGCGCAATTCTCCGATATGTTCGAGAACGCTTTTTGTTTCGTCCGAGCGAATATGTTCAGACATTGTCCAAGATTATTTCTTTGACTTCTTTTCTTCGTCTTCGGTGCTATCTGACTTGAATCCCGCCTTTAGTTCCGTAAAAGAGCGACCGAGGCTGCGCGCGAGTTCAGGAAGCTTGTCCTTGCCGAAAAAGAGAAGGAAAACAACGAGTATTAAAATGAGTTCAGGTGTTCCGAGGCCGAAAATGGTCATAAAAATATATAGTTACTTTGTATTGCTCAATTATATACTCTCCCCATGACTGCGCAAGGACTTACACACAGTTTTTTCTTGCGACCTTTTCTTTATTCTTGGTATACTGCCTGTACTTATTTACACGAGTATTGTATTTTCATATGCCACGATTGCCACAAGTAGGAGGAGATGAAAACAATTGGGGAGAGCTCCTCAATGAGTTTCTTGAAGTTGCGCATAATGAAGACGGCACTATCAATATTGCGGCTGTAGAAGGGCTCTCTGCAGCGCTTGCCGCAAAGGCAAATCTTGTATCAGGTAAAGTACCAATCGGAGAAATTCCAACGCTTTCTTTCACTCATTTTACCGGCAGCGGAACCGTGGGCGACCCGTATGTCTTTGATACTGAAACGTACCTCACCAGCCTTCCGGGATATGATGAAGAGGAGGAGCAGGTGCTCTACAACAACCTTACCTGGGGACCCGCACCAGAATAAGCGCTGTTTGGACTGTACTGTTATTTTTTTTAATTTATACACACGATGCCACGATTGCCACAAGTAGGAGGAGATGAAAACAATTGGGGAGAGCTCCTCAATGAGTTTCTTGAAGTTGCGCATACGACCGACGGTGAAGTAGAGAGTGTCGGAGTGGAAGGGCTCGAAACTGCACTTGCAGGAAAAGCTGACTTGGTAAATGGAAAAATTCCGCAAGACAGCATGCCAGCAATTACTTTTACTGATTTTCTTGGCGACGGCACTTCAGGGAATCCGTATCGTTTTGGCACCCGCAACCTCGGTACGTATTTGCAGGAGCTTCCGGGCTATGATGCAGGGCAAGAACAGTTGCTGTACAACAGTCTCGAGTGGCGTAATGCTCATACAGTAACAGTTCGAGTACAAATAACCGGGGCAAGCAGTGCATCTTCTGCATTTGCGCCTATCAAGTACAACAAAAAGCTTTTGTGGAACTGGGAAGTTGATGACAATCCGGAGCACGTATACACCACCCAGCTTCCATATCTTCATGGAGGTACAACAGGGCAGGGGCATGTTTTTCCAGGGCTAACGTACACTGACGGATGCGGAAACATAAAAAAATTCGACATGAGCATTGCGGTATTTGGAAACGGGGACAATACACCAAACTTTTTTGACGGATATGCGGAAATGATTACACTCTCCGAGCTTGCGACTATCTATCGAGCAGGGTTTGGCATCATGAACCACCAATTTGGCGGATCCGGCAATTTGGCCGCAGACCGCTATTACCAGGTTCAGCAGCAGACAGAGGAGCTGTATACGCGCTTCAAAGAAGAGGAAAATATCGAAATGGTTATGCGCACTATGGTAGTGCCTGCCGCGGACGAAGGGTATACCGCAACTGCGCATGCGGTGGGATATCTCGGCATGTCTTCTCAGGCGGGAGTTTTGGAGCTCAGAGACGGATTCGACTATTCTTTCACAGGATCTGTGGCCAGTATTCCTTCCGACTTTATCTGCCGAAGCCGCTTTCATTTCAGAGAAGCGCTCAATAGTGGAGACTACGAAGAATATACCAGCTACATCGATGACGCAAAGACTGCAACGCTGACAGCGCCATTTTGGTTGCGCGGCTTTTCACATGGTCCGGGAGAATCAAATTCAGCGCAGTTTACGCTCTACACACAAATGATGGACTATATGGTTGAAGAGTTCGGAGACGATATGTGCGCTCTTAATACGCAGGACTCGTACGAGTATTTTGAAACAAAAGGTCTTGCGGTAAAAAATGAGAATTTCGATTCTGAAACAGGGATACTTGAAATAACTCTGGACCTCTCCGCCATTCCAAGAACAAACCGCAAGCGCGACATGTCGCTCTTGGTGACTACAAATGGAACAATTGCTGGCGTGACAGTGGTGGGGGCAGACAGCGAAAGCCATAATACTGCAACCGGACTTATCAATATCTTCAAGGAACGCACTCGTTTTTCTGACCCCTCTCTTGACCCGCGCCACCCAAGAATTGTTGGGGTAGAAGTTCCGGTTGACCATCCCGACCAAGTTCATATCACATACGATATGCCTATTGCGCAAACGGTCGCAGGGTATGAGGTAGAAGGATATACTATTACGGCAATTACTGTGGGTGGAAATGCGTCAACCTGGATTCTGCAGCTTGAAGAAACTGTTCTTTCAACCGACATGGTAACGCTTACGTACCGGATGCAAGAAGGGGATGCTGCCGCAGCCAGCGATGCAGAAAATCTTTTGTGTTCTTACATTGCCTATGCTGTAGTGAACAATTCTGAGGAAGTTGCTCCTGAAGATCCAGAGCTCCGCATCTCGCTTAAAAACGGCAGTAACCAACAGCTCTACACGTGCGACACAATCACTGAGCTTGTGACGTACATGGGTACGCTCAATATAAACTCCGACCTCTTTATTTATTTCAACGACAACGCTGCGCCACATATTATCGAAAGTCGCTGGAATATTTCCTACAGCAATCCTGAATATAAAATAACAATCCGAAACAAAGCAGGCGTGGTTCATCCGTTGATTGACGGAGATGATGCAATTGCAGATTTGTTGCGCATCAGTCGAAGCAATGTACGCATCGAAGGGCTGAGCTTCAGAAGCGGAAAATACACCAATGATACGGGCTACTTGGGGGACAACTATTCAGGAAGCATTATTGCCCAAGTATCAAACACTGCTGATACAGAATATGTAAATTTGAAATTCCATGAAGGAATGACAGGGCTTAAAATATCAGGACCAAACAGCACTGCGGATCAAAATATTTCAAACATTCTCGTAGATACGATAGAATTCACCCACTTAACAGGAAACGCTCTTATTGTCGGCACGCAAAACCTTACTGCTGTTGATGAGCGAGGAGAAGAGGAATACACCATGAGTGATGTTATTGTAAGAAACATCACGATATACGACGATACAGAGTCCGCTATTCTTGCTTCAGTGGAAGGAACAGACTATTACTTCGGCGGAACCATTGCCTCAAATGGTGTAAACGGCGTGACGTTTGAAAACATTACTGCTGAAAACCTAGGAACACAAGTGCTTTCCATAGGAGACTGTAAGACGGTACTGGTGAGAAACTGCACCTTTAAGCGCTTTTCACTTCGACAGTTCGGATACAATGGCGCGATTCGTCCAACATCGTGCGAGGGCATTACTATGTACAATATTTACTCCTTGGCCAACAGACCTCTCCTTCATGGCGACTACTGTCGAGACATTATATTGCAGCGCGTCTTCACCGCGCCGGTTGATGCGGGGGCAACTGCAGGAATCGGAATGAGTAACTGTCGAAGGTTTATTTCCCTCAAGGGAAATCTCGCAGTGGCGGGGCCAAATGAATGGGCGTGTGCAATTTCTTTCGATCGATCCAATGGTTATATTCCAACGCTTGCAGAAGATTTTCTTGAAGAAGAGGCGAACGTATGGATTACTCAGGATTTCAGAACACTCAATGTTGCGGGTATCGGAGAAGTTGCTGATGGTGACATGTTTGTGTACACCGATTATCACCACCCCTACTCTGACTTCCGCACTAATTATAATCGAGGACTTACTTCTACGGTGGGGTACTATAACCAGCTGGTACTTGATTCCGAAGACGAGCGGTATCTTGCAGACGCATCTATCGGAAGAAACTTTGTTGCGTCTCAGGTTGGGTCGATTACCACAGATGCCGGAGGTGGCACGTTGACCTATCCGGCAGATGCGGGCGCCTACGACGCTGATGCTCTATAGAGTTGTGGATAACAGTCGATATGCTCTGTAGGTATGGTAAAATAATAAACAAGAAATTATGTTAGACAAAAAACTCACTAGAAAAGAATTTATTTTTTCCATCGGATCATTCATTGGTCTTTTGGCTGTCAGCGGCTTGCCTCAGGCGATTAGTGAAGACCTTGCAAAAAAAATGACTACTGATAAAAAGCCTGTCGCGAACGGGTATGGAAACCATCACTATGGGGGCAAGCGCGCGTAACTTCATTTTTACTGTTTGCTTTCTGTTGACCGGCTTTTTTTTGTTTTCAAATACTGTAATTGCGGCACCGTACGGAGAAGGTTCGTACAATGAAGGAGATTTTGGAGAGGGAGAAGTTGTGGGAGGCGGCACTACTTCATCGGGGCCGGGTGTCTACGCGCCGCCAAGTGGTTGTACAAGCGGTGCGTCATTTAGTGTTACCACAGGAGAGCGCTGTTCGTACGTACCTCCTGCAACACCCCCTGGCATTCCGCCTGCTCAGTCGGCCGCCCCGCTATTTTTAGCTGACATCGCTCCGGGTACTACCAGTGAAGATGTCCGCACGCTTCAGCGTTATCTCAACATGCACGGCTTTCCCATTGCTCCAAGCGGACCAGGGTCTTTGAATAATGAAACGATGTTTTTTGGCCCTGCAACCAAGGCTGCTGTAATACGCTTTCAAATAGCGAAAGGTCTTCTTCCTGCTACGGGCAATGTTGGACCCCTTACTCGTGCAGCAATTGCTCAAACGGCAGCGGCTGTACCCGCTGCAACCCCTTCTTTGAGCACTCCGAAGTTTGCGGTTGACTTGTCTCTTGGTGACGTCAGTGAAGATGTCCGCACGCTTCAGCGTTATCTCAATGCAAACGGCTTTACTATTGCTGCATCAGGACCCGGTTCTTCAGGAAAGGAGACCATTCTCTTCGGTCCCGCAACAAAAGCAGCCCTCATAAAGTTCCAAGTTGCTCATAACATTCTTCCTGCAACAGGCACCCTTGGTCCAAAAACTCGCGCATTTATTGCAAAATAACAAAATCAATTTACAATCCGTCAAGAGTAGGGTAGGATAGAGGAATTATGGTGCTCAACGTTGTTGCAACCCCTATTGGGAATCTCAAAGACATCACCCTTCGCGCAAAAGAGGTACTTGAAAGTGCAACACTGATTCTTGCAGAAGACACGCGAAGCATTAAGAAATTGCTCACGCTTTTGGATATCCCACTAGGAGGGAAGGTATATGTCTCTTCGCATGCACAAAGCACGCAGACAGCCCTACAGAAGGCAATAGAGGCATGTGTTGAGCACGAAACAATTGCTCTGGTGACCGATGCCGGCACACCCGCAATATCCGACCCGGGATCATTGTTTATTCATGAATTCCGCACGGCATATCCACAGGCAACCGTGGTGCCGATTCCTGGGGTCTCTGCAGTAGTTGCAGCGCTTTCAGTATCCGGCTTTCCCGGCAACCACTTTGAATTTATCGGCTTTGTTCCGCATAAAAAAGGGCGGCAAACACTTTTCAATACTATTGCTCAAACCGAGCACACGGTGTGCATGTACGAGTCTCCCCACCGCATTCTCAAAACTCTTGAGGCGCTTGCAGAAGTTCTGGGCGACCGGCCAATACTCGTAGGGCGCGAGATGACAAAAAGCTTTGAAGAATATCCAGTGGGTACGGCAAAAGAGCTCTTGGAGTACTACACTGACAATACAGACAAGGTCCGCGGAGAGTTTGTCGTTGTTGTTGCGCCTCAGTATATGAGCACTGTGCAGGAGCGCGACGCATCTGATACAATAGAGTAATGTTGAGCAAGTTACGAACACTCTTTTGGTTGGGCATTGCCATGCTTTGTATTTCTTTTGTAGGCATTCCTGATGCATGGAAAATGGTGATTGCATTTGGTGTCGGGGCCGTACTCATCGCACTCGCTCTTGGCCTTCGCCGCGACTACCTAAAGCTTCGATTGAAGCTAAAAGAATATGCACAATAAAAGGGAAGAAGAAACAATTGAAATAGAGCAGGGAGCGCATGTGCAAACAGGAATGCGCGTGTTCGGCACCATTATTTTCGGTATCGTTGTATTTTTAGCAGGCGTCTATGTGGGGTTTGAAAACCGCCCATCGGTCCAAAAAGTAACAGGGCTTTTTAATAAAGAAACTGCCATTGCAGCCGAGACCGACTTCAATCCGTTTTGGAAAGCGTGGCAGGCGGTGGATGAAAAATTCCCGGGAGCAAGCGACACTTCAAATGCCGACCGCATGTATGGCGCCATCAAGGGCATGCTCGCATCATTTGACGACCCGTACACCACTTTTTTCACTCCAAGCGAAAACACTATTTTTGAAACTGAAATCAACGGAGAATTTTCAGGTGTGGGTATTGAGCTTGGCGAGAAAGACGGCATCTTAACCGTTATCGCGCCTCTGAAGAATACACCAGCCGACAAGGCAGGAATATTGCCGGGAGATAAGATTGTGAAGATTGCAGACACTATCACTACAAATATGTCGATTGATGACGCAATCGATTTGATTCGCGGCGAAAACGGTACAGCAATTGCGCTCACCATTTTCCGTGAAGGATTCACCGAGCCAAAGGTGTACGAGTTGATTCGAAGCACAATCGTGCTTCCGACCGTTGAAACAGAAACAATTGACGGTGTGTTTGTTATCCATCTCTACAATTTCTCCGCGCAATCTGTTGGGCAGTTCAAGACTGCTCTCCAGGAATACGCCGCATCAGGAAACACAAAGCTTCTTCTTGACCTCCGCGGAAACCCGGGCGGATACCTCGATGCTGCTGTCTCTATTGGAAGCTGGTTTATTCCAAGCGGGCAGGTTATCGTAAAAGAAATCGGCAAAACCGAAAGCGACACTATTTTGCACACGAGTGCGGGGCCCGTACTCTTTCCTGCAAACAACAAGCTTGTTGTTCTTGTCGACAAAGGCTCTGCTTCCGCCTCTGAAATATTGGCAGGTGCGCTTTCAGAACACGGTATCGGGCAGCTTGTCGGTACGCAGACATACGGAAAAGGCTCAGTACAGGAAGTGATCCCTATTACGAGCGACACTTCAATGAAGGTGACCGTTGCCAAGTGGTATACCCCAAAGGGCGTGTCGATTTCAGATCACGGGCTTACTCCAAGCGTGGTTATCCCATACAATCCTGAAAGCACTGTCGATACGCAGCTTCAGGCAGCAATTGATTTGTTTAAATAATTTTATTATGAAAGTAATCCTTCTTAAAAACGTACCAAAGCTCGGAAAGAAAGATGATGTTGTCGAAGTAAACCAGGGCTATGCGGCAAATGCATTGTTTCCAAGCAAACTCGCAATGCCGGCAACTGATGTCGCCATTGCCAACAGCAAGGCGCGCACTCAGCACAAGGTTGCAGAGAAGGAAATCCAGCACAACCTGCTCGACCGTGCCATTGGCGAACTGGAGGGCAAAGCGCTGGTATACAAGGCAAAGGCGAATGAAAAGGGGAGTCTCTTCTCAAAAGTCGATGTCGCCGATATCAGTGCCGAATTGTTGAAGCAGTACCGCATTGCGGTGGATGCAAAGCTTATGAAGCTCGAGGGCGCCCCTATCAAGCAAGCGGGAACGTACGTGGTCGAAGTAGTAGACGGAAAATACAAGTCTTCATTTTCAGTTGATATAATAGGGGAGTAGTATGAAAAACCGCGGATTTACATTGATTGAACTTCTGGTTGTCATTGCAGTCATTGGCATTCTTGCTTCTGTGGTATTGGCAAGTTTGAATAGCGCTCGCGCAAAAGGACGCAACGCTCGCCGGGCAAGCGATGTAAAACAAATAATGCTTGCATTTCAAATGGCAATCAATGATACAGGGACGGTTCCTTCTGTGGCCGCCGAGCACTGCATCAGCGCAACGTGCTATGAATCGTGGGCGAACTATGTCCGAAACAGCACTGTTGATGCATGGCTCGCCCCGTATTTGCCAACATGGCCAAGCGACCCTGTTGGAGGGCGGGCTCGAGGAGGCTATCTGTATTTTCTTAATTTCCCCGGAGGCACTACGCCGTATGACGGCTCTCCCGCACCGGCCGGGCACATAATAAACTGGGCAACAGAGCCGCCATTATCAGCAACTTCATGCAGTGGGGGAAAAGTGTGGGCTGTGGAATCTAATTACGTAGAGTGTGTTTTATATATTAATTAAATGAATTATAAGAGAGGCTTTACTTTAATAGAACTCCTTGTCGTCATTGCTGTCATTGGCATTCTTGCTTCTGTCGTTCTTGCGTCCCTCAACAGCGCACGAGCAAAAGCGCGCGATGCGCGCCGATTGGCGGACATCAACCAAGTAGCGACAGCTCTTGAATTTTATTACGACAAGTACGGATACTATCCCGCATACGCAACAGTAGGGGGGCGCGATTGTTCGGGCTGGAACGGAATTCTTCCAAGCAGTGACACTTTCATGAAGCCTCTTGTTGATGAAGGATTTCTTGGTAAACCTTTGATGGACCCAAAGCCGGTAGATTGCGTCATGCAGTATCGCGACGAGACAGCAGGGCAAGGGTACCGCCTTATTTTCCGCTACGAAACAAGGACCAACAATGACCTGACCTGTTATGCATTGGGCGGATGGAGCTGTATCAAGAAAAATACTACCGCTACCAACTAGTATGAATAAGCAGCAGAAAGGATTCACTCTCATAGAGCTCCTGGTGGTGATTGCCGTTATCGGAATCCTTGCTTCTGTTGTTCTTGCTTCATTAAACAGTGCGCGTGCAAAAGCTCGCGATGCAAAGAAAATGGCAGACATGAAGTCAGTTTCTACCGCGCTTGAATTGTATTACGACAAATACGGCACATACCCCTTGTGGCAGCAAACTGCATGGGGAATAGACTGCGCCGGTTTTCGAGGGTCTTCAGCTGCGAGCAACACTTTCATGAAGCCGCTTGTTGATGAAGGATTCCTTTCTGTATACCCTAATGACACGAGAGGAAACTGTTTTATGCAGTATCGAGAAGAAAAGGCTGGGCAAGGGTACCGTTTGATCTTTCTTTATGAGACAAAGCCCAATAATGACCTTAAGTGCTATACGGACGGCGGATGGAGCTGTATTCGCGTAAACTTTGATGATGCAGTGGATTAAATAAAAAACCTCTCATGTAGAGAGGTTTTTTATTATGCGCGTTCTGCGAGAATGTTTGCCATCTTGCGAACGGTAGTCGTACCGTCGAAGTTGTCCTTGCGCTTGTTAGTGAATTTTACAAATCCAGGCTTCAGGGCGTAGAGAGTGTGGTCTTTTCCAAGGCCAACATCCTTTCCGGCCATGATTTTGGTGCCGCGCTGGCGTACAATAACAGAACCAGCCTTTGCTACCTGGCCGTCATACAATTTAGTACCCAGGTATTGTGGGTTGGAATCATTTAGGTTTTTTGCCGCTCCTTGGGCTTTCTTATGTGCCATAGTGGGTACATGATAGCCTGAGGGGGAAGAAATGTCAATCCTTCTTCTATAGGATATACTATGAAATAGTGAGCAATTTCCTGATTCGGCACTATCGCACCCTTTTTACCATACTTCTCATTGCCATGCTTCTTTTGGCCTTTTTAATGGGCTTTTTGACGGGGAAACAGCAACAATCTCCGGCGGTAGTGCTTTCGTGCAGTCCAGACGTGCTCTCCGAGCTCACCATACCGGTTGCGCGACTCTCTCAGAATGCTATAACAGGGGATAGTAACGAAATTGTAAACAAGCCGACAAGCGGCGCATTTGTCGGATCGAAAAACGGCACTAAGTACTATCCTCCGAATTGCTCCGGGGTCAGCCGCATCAAGCCCGAAAACTATATTTGGTTTAAGGACGCGGCAGACGCAGAACTGCAAGGGTATACGCGAATATCATCATGTTAAGATCCATCCTTTCAGTATGCATTATGGGACTCACGGGCTTGCTCATGCTTGCCATTCTTTTGCCGACACAAACCAGAGAAATGGCGGAGAATATTCTCTCAGGCGCCAACACCTTCTCATCGTATCTTCCTGTTCTTGATTCCGACACTAAAAAAGAGGAGGAGATAAATGACCCCATTACAGAGAAAAAGCCGCTCGACACGATAGAGAGCGCAGTAAAGACCGTTATTGATGCTGTCTCTCCATCAAAAGAGAGCGCTCCAAAAAGCGACAACACTCTGACAAACGCAAATATTGTCGACGCAACAAATGCCGAGCGCATTAAGCTTGGCCTCACCCCGCTTTCAACAAATGCAAAGCTTACCGCTTCGGCAAAAATAAAAACCGAGGACATGATAAAGAACGGATACTTCGAGCACGTTTCTCCGGACGGCGTGGCAGTTTCCGACCTCGGCACGCAGGTAGGGTATGACTACGTCATCATGGGCGAGAACCTTGCTTTAGGGAACTTCTCCGGAGCCGACGACCTTTTGCAGGCATGGATGAACTCTCCCGGACATCGAGCGAATATTGTCAGCGAGAGCTATATGGAAATCGGCATCTATGCGGCACAAGGGCAGTATCAGGGCCGAAAGGTATGGTTTGCAGTGCAGCACTTTGGCACAGCCCGCGGCGCATGCCCGGTAGTGGACCAACAGCTTAAAGACGATATCGATGACTTCAATACGGCACTTCGTGCAAAGGAAAAGAAAATCACGGTCCTTCGTGCAGAGCTCGAAGGTATGGAGCAAAACGACAATGAGTATCAAGAGAAGGTTGCTATATTCAACGCCCTTGTTGCCGAGTACAATTCACAGCTCGCCATGTCCCAAGCCGCCATTGCACGGTACAACAAGCAAGTTGTCGCATTCAATAAATGTCTCGCACAGTATCAGGGGGAATAATTTAAAAATAGTAGGGAAGTAGGAAAGGGGTATTGGGCAGATACCTCTTTTCTTTTATCCAATTCAACTTTCAACTAAACCACTCTCTCGATTTGTTCTACGGGACTCGAATTAATTATCTAATTGTTGTGCTAATTATTTGGGTAATTCAAACCCTTTGTTGTTCGAGATATTCTATCCCGGGGGAATAGGGCTTTATTATAAAGGTTAAAAATATGTAACGTCGTACAATATATCTTTTACGACATATACAGAGGGCAAATAGTCTTTATCCATAAAGCCTGTGCTTCTTGAGCTTAGGTCTGGCTCTTATGTATCTCCTCTTAATTACATCAACAAATGAGACTTGGGTCAGATTCATAATTTAGTTCACGTTTTTGATTTTTTTACAATAAAAATAATTATCTCAATTAAGAAATGGATTACACCTTCCTAAGGAAGGTGCTGAGGTGAAGATGTTGGATATATCAGTCATTAAAAGTGTAAGACTCACTTCCCTGTTTTTATCAAAATTTCGAGGCCCTAGAATCGATTTTAAGGTGCCTTGGATTTTGAACATGAGTAAAGTCTTCGGCTATTTTATTAACTTAATAAAATAAAAAGAGTCTCTTTAAAAAAGAGACTCTCATGATAATCAGTTTGTGAATTTTTCAAGTGTTTGAAGAAATTGTTCAGTAATTTGATACTGTCCAGAATCATTCTTAGTAAGGTATCCAGACTTTAGTACTACAGTAGTACGCGGGACTGGTTTGCCTCCGTTTACAAGCGCTTCTAATACTCCGAGTTCGCTCTCGGTGACTAAGTGCCGGCAGAGAGATTTATAATCTTCCCATGTAAACGGAGTCCAAGCATCTTCATTGAGCTTCTGTTGAATAAAAATAATATTTTCAGAAATAGTCTCTGCTTCACTGCTGCGTAAAGCGCTTCCAACAAAGTCTCTTTTTCGAAAGCTTGCCGGGGTTATCTTTGTTATAAGGTTCATTTTTTATATTTATTTTCCTTTACTCTACCCTATTTCTTGACAAAGTCAAGGATAATGGTAATGTAAAATAAAAAATAAGCGCTATGGAGTATAGAAAAGGGTCTATGTGCAAGACTGATCGGATTGAACACTTTATTGCTGTTCTCAATGAAGAAAAGCATTCCTGCAGCAATATGTATCAAGCATATGAGCACCTGGTTGAAAGGTTTCAGGAGATTGAACAGAAGTATTGCCCTGCAATGGAGGGCCGCATGCACTTTGGTGACTTTGAGAACTTTCTTTTTGTGAAGGAGTATTCGGTATATATGTGGGTTGCAGTGAGCCATGTCGTATTCATTCATGTGCATGGAGCGTATGGGGTGTATGAGAGAAACGACATATCCATTTTTCACAATAGAAATGTTCACACCTACAAAAAAGAAACTCCCCTTGTGTGTGTTGAAAACAGCTTAGGATACCCCTTGTGGTAATGCAACAGCCTTCAGGAAACTGGGGGTTTTTATTTGGTATACTATACGTATGATCCCTCCTGAAAACAGAGTATTACTGATCAAAAACCTCAAAGCCGGGTGGAATATCCGCCATGCGTGCGACCGTTCGCATATCAGCCGCTCGAGCTTGTATCAATACTATAAAAAAGACCCGGAGTTTAAGGCATTGGTACAAAAAACAATGCATACGTTTCTTGAGCGCAAAGAGAAAAAGGAAAAGCTCTCCGCCCGCCACGCCCTGATGAAAGACAAGCAAGCCGTGCGCAACCGCTTTAAATAATTGACACTTTCCTCTAGCGAGCTACTATAATAGATGAAGCAATAACATACGAAAGGATGGATAGTTCAATCAAGCAAGGCACCCCTATCGACATAGGCGCCAAAGCACTTGTTAGTTCCTTGGAATAGGCCAAGGGGAAACCAAAAGATGTTCCATAGATAGTATGTACAATTATAATGGCCATGCCCACGCAATGAGTAAAGGTGCCTATCCTATAGTGTTCGCTGTATACCGCTCCTGCATCTGCGAAATACGCCATTGCGGTCATTACCCTCTCAACATTTAAAAGCCTCCATTAGTGGAGGCTTTTTTGAATCCCTAACGCATTGACATTGCAGGGCTTTCAGATAAAGTAGAGAAAACTTAAACTCTTAGCACCATGCCAATAAAAGGAATAGTGAGCGCCATTGCTCCGGAACAACGAATTGAGAATCTGTCCTTAGGGGAAGAAGCCTATCTCGATGCATTCAGCCTTACTGTTACAGAAAGAGCGATATTTATCGATAGAGCCGCATTTGTAATACTGAAGAAGCATCTTGATGAGAATGAAGAAAATCTTTTTGATGACCACATTTTAGTAAAACGAATCGGAAAAGGGCTGACCGAGCACGACTTCGAGCTCGACATGACCGTTATTCCGGAGTATGACTTTACTCTCGATGACAGCGCTACATATGTTGACCTTATGAGGCACAAAGACAATCATATTATCTTCTATGACTTTGAGCTTGAGAAATTGACTAACTTTCGCAGTAAAGAAACGGAACCTGCCGAAGAAAACCTTGAAGAACAATTAAGGGAAGCGGTAGAAAAGCAAGATTTCGAAAAGGCCACTATTCTTCGGGAGAAAATAAAAAACAACAGTAAAAAATAACTAAAAACCTGGCATACGTCCAGGTTTTTTATATACTGGGCGTATGAAGAAGCTACCCCTCTCATTTTTTGCCCGCCCCGCCCTTATTGTCGCAAAAGAGCTGATTGGCACGTATATCACCCTTCGTTCAGGTGGAAAAATTGAGCGCTATAAAATCACAGAAACCGAAGCGTATGTTGGACCGCACGATCTTGCCTCACACTCTTCTAAGGGGCGCACCAAGCGCACAGAGGTCATGTATGCGGCTCCCAGCACTATATACATCTATCTTATCTACGGCATGTACTACATGCTCAATATCGTCACTGACGAAAAGGACTATCCCGCTGCCGTGCTTATCCGAGGAATCGAAGAAATAAATGGACCTGGAAAACTGACAAAACAATTAGGGATTGATAAGCGGCTTAATGGAATAATGCTTGGCGCAAAAAGCGGCATATGGATTGAAAAGGACGAGTCTGCTCCCCTTCCTAAAATAATAAAAACTCCTCGCATTGGAGTGAATTATGCTGGACCCATTTGGGCCGAGAAAAAATACCGCTTCTTAGCGAAATAGATTACCGAGGTTTTTTAATCGATCCGAGTATTCGCGCAATAATGCGTTCGATTGCGCTGAGCGTGAGGAATAGCGCGATCACAAATGTTGGCGTTGGCCACAGTGCATACGAATATATAAGGACAGCGGAAAGCCATACCCCTGTACAGCTTGGGCAATAGATAAGAAGCCCCATTGCACCCTTAAAACCACTCTTCTTCGGTTCCTCTGTTGGTACGCCGTCTTTGACGACCTCCTTCACAAACGGCGCGCGAATGGGCTTGGTGATAGCTTCATTGGAAAGAATATTTGCTGCTCTATATGCTGCAAACCCAAGGATAATAAGATGAAAAGCAGTGATATCTTTTAAACTTTCTAATGCATCATTGAAGAAATACAATAAGACTGCGTTGATAAGAATAAACACCGCCATATCAATGGTGAGCCACTTGTATAGTTTTTGCTTCATTATGCTATTTCTATTCGCTCTATTGTAATCGCTTCAACGGGCCGGTCGGCTGCATTGGTGGGCGCCATCTCAATTGCGGTGACGACATCCATCCCTTCGGTTACTTTTCCAAATACCGTGTGCTTTTCATTGAGGAAAATATTGTCGTTGCAGTTGATGAAAAACTGGCTGCCATTGGTGTTGGGTCCTGAGTTTGCCATAGAGATTGTTCCTTCGAGGTTGTTGTTCGCACCAGTAATTTCGTCGGCAAACTTGTAGCCCGGGTCCCCGGTCCCCCATAGTGGCATCTTGGTATCGTCTTTGGTCAACGGGTCGCCTCCCTGAATCATAAATCCGCTGATGACGCGATGGAACTTGGTGCTGTTGTAAAATCCTTCTCCCGCGAGCTTAGTAAAGTTTGCGACTGTGTTTGGTGTTTGGGTGTCGAACAATTCAATTACAATGGTTCCTTTTGATGTATATACTGTTGCTTTCATATACAGAGTATACCCTATACGATTATCGCATCAATCCGTGCTATTAGTTGGTGATCTTTTTCTGTAATCGTATTGCCCTTGTCATGGGTTGTAGTAGAGGTAGTAACAGTATTGTAGTTTTGGATTGAGATGTCGGGGTGGTGCTGCAGCTCTTGTGCAATTGCACCTACGTGGTTCACAAATGCCAGGGCTTCGGCAAAGTCGGCAAAAGTGAATGTTTTTACCAAGGTGTTGTTTTCTTCATTCCAGTTAGTATTCATGATTTCAGTATACTCTTTTATCAATATTTACTCCCCTTTTGTGGAATGCTATAGTCGAGGAAAGAAATCTATTGCCGCGGCGGATAATAGATACTGTTGTTTACCACCTAACCCTGATCCTCATGAATACTTGTACTGATGCAGAACTTATTGAGAAATACCGATACTACAATGACGGCGCAGCCTTCCTTGAATTGATGGATCGCTATAAAAACGGTTTGATGAACGCTCTTATAATGAGAGTTGGTAGTGATATCGATAGCGCAAAAGACTTGCTGCAGGATGTGTACGTTAAACTCTTGCAAGAGCTATCGATAGAAGGAAGGTATACGGAGCGCGGAAATTTTGGAGGATATGCGTACCGCATTACTCTTAATCACTTCAACACCTATTGGAGAAGAAGCGGGCGCCATACGGCTGATTCTCTTGATGAAATGCAGGAGATGGGTAATTTTTTTGAATGCTCGCTTCCGCACTCAATGGTGGGACCAGAAGCTATGCTCATAATCAAAGAGACATACCGGATTGTGCAAATCTTTATTGAAAAACTGCCAGAGCATTTTCGGACCATAGTGATGATGCGATACTATGAAGGATTACAGTATAACGAAATCGCAACAGAGTTAAAAATTCCATTAGGTACTGTTAAAACAAGAATTTTTTTATTCCGTCAACGGCTAGAGAATGCAATGAATGAACTACACGCAGAATCCTCGCTGCTGAGCGCATAGGCAAAAGCCCCTCCAAAAATGGAAGGGCTTTTTTATTTTTGAGATTACAACTTCCTAACCCTTGCCGCTTACAACTTCTTGAGCTCCTCTTGTTTCATTGTATGCAACGTTTCCGTGAGAGAAGTAAGCGTTGACAAAAATTAAAAACAGTTTTATTGTACAGAAAAAAGAAATGTAATGGGAGAAGAAAAAAAAGAGCCAATACCCTTGGATTTTCCAGAGGAGCTCTATATCCTTGAAAATTCTGGAAGAATAGCATTGCGCAAAATCATAGAAAAAGGGCGCATGGACACAGATCAGTATTACAAGATAATACCGAAAGAAATGCATACTATACCTCAAAGGTTTTTGTACATAGTAGGGATTATTGCAGTATATCTTAATAGATATGGAGTTATTGTAGAGCGCCCTATTGTATCTCAGCTTGCATTAGGGTCAATTTCAAGTTCTGCAAAAAACGGATTTCGAGATCGTGACTAATCTTTGGTTAAAAAGGCATCCATTCACTTAAAAAGTGGATGGATTTTTTTATGCATTGCTTCCCGCGATATATCCGCTGGTCCAACACAGCTGAAGAGAGAACCCGCCGGAGGGGCGCGTGATATGAAGCAGGTCGCCAGTAACAAACATATTATCTACCACTTTCGACTTGAATGTTTTCATGTCGATTTCGGTCAGAGGTACTCCGCCGTCTGCAACCACTGCGCGGTCATAACCCATTAGTCCGGTGATTGTTATCGGAAGCGCTTTGAGAAGGTTCAGAAGTTGTTTGCGGTCCTCTTTTGTCACGCTGTGCACTTTTGTGTCTGGAGCAAGCGTTGGCAGAAGCGAGAAGAAGGTAGGAATCATTCCATGAGGCACAATATCATCAAAAATATTCTTCACGTTCTTGTTTTTGTTCGCATCAAACGTTGCAATAATTTTTTGCTCGAGTGCTGCATGGTCGGTGTCCGGGTAGCAGTCAATAGTGGCTGTCACCAAGCCGTCGTGGAGCAAATCCCCCACTTTGCCGGCTGAGTTTAAGATAAGTGGCCCCGAAAGCCCGAAGTGTGTGAACAAGAGCTTTCCTGTTTTTGAAAATGATTTCTTGCCATCCGTAAAAAATGTAATCTTCATAAATGAAAGCGATACTCCAGCGAGCGCATGGACCCAACGCTCTTTTATAGCAAGTGGAACGATTGTTGGTGTTGGTTCTGCAACAGTGTGCCCCAAGTTTTTCAGCCATGCAAAACCGTCTCCAGTAGAACCGGTTTCTGGGTGTGACATTCCGCCGGTTGCAATGATGTATGCGCTAGCCGTGTACGTTCCGGTGGTAGTCACAATGCCCTGTATATGCCCCTCCATACCCTCTTTTCGGGCGTCTATACGAGTGACTGGAGAATTGGTGAGGATTGTTACATTTCCGGCTTTTATGTAGCGCTCAAGCGCTTTAAATACATCGAGCGCCTTCTCTGTTGCCGGGAATGCACGCTTACGGGCTTGGACCACAATTGGCAGTCCCAATTCTTCAAAAAACGCCACTGTTTCCGGTACGCCAAAGGTGGCAAATGGTGAATATAAAAACTGCTCGGCTTTTCCATAGTTTGCCATAAATGCGCGAATGTCCTCTTCGGCATTCGTGATATTGCAGCGTCCGCCGCCGGTGATTTTGAGCTTTTCGCCAAGCGCACGATTTTTTTCGATGATGAGCACTTTCTTACCAAGGCTTGCAGCCCGCCCTGCCGCCATCATTCCGCTTGCTCCCCCGCCGACAACTATAACGTCGTAGTGATTCATTGTTTATCAGTATACGGATTTTATTGACAAAATCAAGTTAGAGTGGTAATTTGATGGAAATACACTGTTGCAAATAAAACACTTAGTATGGAAGAAACTGAAATAAGTATTCCTCCCTCTAAGGAATACGTATGCGATAAAATTGCTTATTATTGTAAAAAAGTTGCGAACGAAGCGTTGAAAACAATACGGGAAATGGAGCAAGATCATAAAAAGCCTGTCAGGTCATATGAGTGTGAAAAATGCAGTCAGTGGCATCTGACATCCATACCCTACGAAACATGGAAAGAGATGAAGCGAAAAGCAGTCAAAGTTTGACTGCTTTTTATTTATCCAAGTCCAATACTTCGTCGATGCGAATTTGTGAGACAAACTCTGGCACGTGAGAGACAAGGATCATCGCGCCTGCATACATGCTCAAAGCTTTTGCAATAATTGGCAGGTGGCGGAAGTTGATGTGGTTCGTCGGCTCGTCGAGAATAAGGAGGCCTGGTTCAAGCAACACAAGGGTTCCAAATGCCACCATCCCCTTCTGCCCTTCTGAAAGGCTTCCGATTTTTGTATTGATGATGTCACTGGTGATAAGGAAGTTTGCCGCAACACTTCGGATGCGCTCTTCGTTGGGGCGATTGCCGGATGCTGCCATGGCTTTTTTAAATGCCTCATACGCCGTGTCATTGAAGTCGAGCGTTGAGAAGTCCTGGCGGTAGTAGCCAACGCGCACGCCTGCTCCTATCTTTGCACCCTTTGCCGTTCCGGTTGCGAGCGACTCAAGCAGTGTGCTTTTGCCAATACCGTTTGGCCCGCGAAGTTGAAGGTGCTGATTTTTGCGCAATGTAAGGTTTGCGGTGCGCTCAGTCACCTTGTGGTTCTTCATCACGGTGAACGAATCAATCGACATTATCACGCCCACAGTGTCGCTTTGCACCGGAATAGCGAACTGACGGATGGTTTTGTCCTCTTTTCGTACATCCACAATATCTTCTTCAAGCTCTTCTGCCTTTTCGCGCATTTTTTTTGCAACCAAACGCATCTGCCCTCCTTTATACGCAAACTGGTTAGCTTTTGCTTTCTTTGCCTGAATCTCTTTTGCGAGCTGGGCGTTTTTCATATTTTCCTTTTCAATACGAATAGAAATTTCTTTGACTACGTCATTGTAGTTGCCGACATACTGCTCGATTTTTTTGGAATAGATGTCGAGGTATAGCACACCTTCTGTAAACGCATTCAAAAACTCCGCGTCATGGGAAATAACGATAACTGTTTTCTTGTACTCCACCAAAAACTTGGTGAGGTGGTCGATCCCTGCATGGTCGAGGTTGTTGGTTGGCTCGTCGAGCAAGAGAATGTCTGGGTCTTGAATGAGTGCTGCTGCAAGAAGGAGACGTGCTTGTTGGCCGCCTGAGAATGAATCGATGGTGCGAGTATAAATATCCTTGTGCCCGGTGAGGTTCACCACGTCGAGCACCGCATCAATGCGCGGGTCGATATCGTACACTTTCTCTTTGAAGCAGTTTTCAAAATATTCGCGCACCGTGAATTTCATTTGCTCGCGCGGCATTACCTGGAGTCCTGTTGCAATAGTAGTTCCCTTTTCGATAACCACCTTTCCGTCTTCAGGCTTGTATGCACCCGTGATGAGATTGAAGATAGTACTCTTGCCGGCTCCGTTTTGCCCCATGAGCGTGATCTTGCTCCCTCGGCGCACAGAAAGGCTGACCTCCTGCAAAATAGGCTTTGTTGCGCTGTATTCGAACGACACATTGTCGAAACGGATGATAGTGTCGGCTTTTGACATCGGTACACTATAACACAAGTTATCCACATAGTACCTTGCATTGCATAGTACTGTGTGAAATACTGTAACTATGGTTATCAGAATGAAAGAAGATATTGATACGGCACGCGCGCAAATGCGCAAAGGAATGCTCGAGTTCTGCACGCTTTTAATTATTGAAAAAGATACAGCGTACGTCTCGGACATTCTCAAAGAATTAAAAATAGCGGACTTGATAGTGGTTGAAGGCACGCTCTATCCCCTCCTCAGTAGGCTCAAGAGCGAAGGACTACTGGAATACTCCTGGCAAGAGTCAAAGTCAGGCCCTCCTCGCAAATACTACTCGCTCACTGATGCTGGGAAGAAGACCCTCGCTCAATTAAAAACCGTTTGGAAAACACTCACCACCTCTATTAATTCCCTTATTACCGATATAGACTAATACTATGAAAAAGACAACAACAATTTCGCTCGCAAAAACACTCTTCCATATTGAAGAAGATGCTTATGCTATTTTGGACGCATACTTGAACTCTGTTCGCACGCACTTTGCCCCACACCCTGACCGCGAAGAAATTCTCGCCGACATTGAAAGCCGCATTGCAGAGCGCTTTTCTGAAAATGGCACTGATATTATCACCACTACACAAGTAGAGTTTGTTATTGATGCAATGGGCTCGATTTCACAGTTTGATACTGAAGAGGGTGTTGAAGGTGCGGGTATGCAGAAAGCGACCAAGCGCCTGTACCGAGACCCTGATACTCGAGTGCTTGCAGGTGTTGCCTCAGGACTTGGGTACTATCTCGGTGTAGACCGCACGATTATCCGCGTACTCTTTGTTGTTTCTATCTTTTTCGGAGGGTTTGGAGTAATTGCGTACTTGGTGCTCTGGATCGCAACTCCGCTTGCCAAAAGCGCTGCGCAGAAACTTGAAATGCACGGGCTTCCAGTCACCCTTAAGGCAATGAGCGAAGTAGTGCGCGAGCGCTTTGAAGAAATTGACGAGAAGCGTATTACCGACGGTGCAAAAAATCTTGGCACTGCAATTGAGCGCGGAGCAAATGAAGTAGTTGCCCTATTAGGCCCAATTTTCCGAGTAATTGCCGGAACGGTGCTCACTGTAACCGGGCTTATCGGCGCTGCCGCAATGACTATTTTTGCCGCTCTTGCCCTCTTTGACATGCCGGAGAAATTCTTTGGACCAAGTGCGGCGGCTCTCCTTACTGGTCCGTACTACTATCTTGCAGTGCTTGCAACCTATGTCGCACTCGTCCTTCCTATAGTAATTGTCCTTCTGTGGGGCATTGGCATTCTTCGCAAGAAAAGCCTCTTCACTAGTATCAACACCATGGTAATTGCTGCTGTAGTTTGGTTCTTTGCAATTGTTCTTGCCGGAGTTACTGTATCGCGCCTTGCATATCGTATAAATGAGGCCATGCAAAACGACCCGAGCGTTATTGCACAGACGGTAGTGCTTCCTGTTGAAGCTTTTGGATCATTGAGTGTGTCTGATGCAAAACGTGTGAACATTGTCATTGGCGACGAATACAAAGTTGAAATGAATGGCTCTCATGCGGGTATTGATCGGACTTCAGCTGCTGTAATAGACGGTGTACTGACAATATCCGGCAATGATGTAGCCCCTGTGTGCATGTTCTGTCCTCACGCACCGCTTTCTATCACTGTTACAGTGCCGACTCTCGCTGCGATTACTCTTCATGATGCAGCGCGTGTAGAGGGATCGCTCAATGCAAGCAATCTTATTGTTGTCATGACGGACGCAAGCCGTTTGACTCTTTCAGGGAGCGCAACAACAGTAGAAGTTACCGCAAGCGATGCTTCGCGATTTGACGGAGCAACCTTCCCTGTCAAAAGCGCCCGCATTATTTCCCGCGACGCTGCACGTGTGATGATTAGCGCAGACACTATTTTGGTGGTGGACGCGTACGGTGCCAGCCGTGTGACCTATGCGCACTCTCCTGAATTGAGTGTCAAAAAGTCCGACGATGCAAAAGTAGTGCCAGCCGGAGAAGAGTAGTCTATACTTATTATAGGCTCTCGGGCCTCCTTACTAGATTATTTCCCCAAAACGCATATGCTACGATGGAGTGTTATTTTCCTTATCATTGCCCTCATTGCCGCTCTCTTCGGATTCGGTAACGTGGCAGGTGTTGCGATTGAAATCGCTAAAATCATTTTCTTTGTGTTCTTGGTATTGTTCGTTATCACGCTTGTTGCTGGAGGTCTCTTCGTCAAGAAGGTGAAGAACACCATCGACGACACATTCTCTGCGAACAAATAAGTTCTCTCTATCTGAAAAACAAAAAACTGCCCATGGGCAGTTTTTTGTTTCATCAGGTCTATTAGTATTTTCGCATCACTCCGCGGACGATTGCCACAATCTCAAGGCTCTCTGTCGGATAGATGTTTTTAAATGCCTTGTTGGCTGGTTCGAGCCATACTTTCTCGCCTTTCTGTTTAAAATATTTCATAGTGAACTCGCCATCGACATTTGCAATCACAATGTCGCCGTCTTTTGCGCGGTTCGTACGCTCGGCTATTACCATGTCTCCGTCTGCAATGTGCGCCTCAATCATAGAGTCTCCGTCCACTTCCAACAAATAGGTGCTCTCGCGCTTGCGCACCATGTAGTCTTCGATATTGAGCGTGTCGGTGAGCATCTCGCCGGGTGCCGGCAAGCCCGCTTTCACTAAGCCCGCCATCGGAAGTTCGTCAAAGCTTGCACTTGGAATAAGGTGCCCGAGCTTGTCTTTCATTACTATCCCCGCTGCGATCATTTTTGTTACAACGCGCGATACTGCATTTTTGGATTTAAAGCCAAAGAGCGCCATCATTTCCGTATAAGACGGCATGCGGCGTTTATTTTGATAGAACTGTATTACTTTGGCTTGGTAGTCTCCTTCCATACTAGTAGTTTCCGAAAACGCGAGCAAGGATTCCTTTGCGTGCTCGTGCTCTCATCGCTATACGTCTCATTGTATAACTATTGGATAGCGTAGGAAAGCCAGCAAGTACTGTGTGGGGTGCAACACGCGGTGCGCTGACTACGCTTCGCAGGCGCTCTATCTCTGAACTCACGAGCTGTTTGAATGGAGTGATTGTTCTCATGGCAATAATTAATTAGTTGAATGCGAGTAATAGTCGACTAAAAATTGAAGCACTGCTCTGGCGGCGGATTTGTGAAAGGAGCTGTTTGTGCTTTCGGGATTCTTCGGCGTATTTTTGTCCGCGAAGAATCTTTGCGTCGATTCGCTCGTTGAGACGAGCAAGTTCAAGTTCGATTGCTTTGGTGTATTGTGTGCGAGTCATATACTTCTTTTATCAGTCGTTATTACTAATGGCGACCTCAAAATAAGTATAGGTGAACGAACGTTCACATGCAAGTGGATTACTCTACTATTTTATAACAGAACATGTTTAAAAGTTCGTGTCGAGATTAGTAGTTGTAATACGTTGTCGTTGTTGTATTTTGCGGAGTGCTTGTAGTCGTGTAGCTAGAAGAGCTGTCAGAAGAATAGTAGCTCTGGCTTCGAGAGCTTGATACAGGAGAGATACCGCGCACTACAGTGCCTGCGCTTGCAGGAGCTGTAGTGGTGTACCAGCGGTTAGTAACAACGCCGCGGGTCGCAACGCGCGGTGAAAAATACACAATAACTGCAAGGATTGCGATGATAAGAAAGAGTGCGAGTAGTGTTCGGTCGGTAGATTCAGTCATAAGAATATATGTGAATTAAGTTCTTATAATATGGAGCCCTTTAATAACCTGACGAGTCAGAATGCATAAGGGTTACACTGGTTCATATTATGCCATATTTTCATATAAAAAGCAATTAATAGCGAGTTAAATTAATTATGAAGGCGTTTTATTCTCGTCAGCTCACCTATTTTGAATATGACTCTTTATAGTTAGTTTTGGAACCGTCCATTTAAAGAATTACATAGTTGGAAAAACTCTAGCTTTAATTAATTCAATTACTGAGCAATAAATTGTTTCACATTTTTTATTTAAGAATAGTTTTAAAAGATGGATAATTATTTTCTATATCGATTTAACAAGTATAAAATTTTATTTAATTCAAGCCAAAGATATACATATTCCTTTTCGGTGAAAATTTTAGGTTGCCCCTCTTGTTCGTGATGAATATTTTTAATTACATAATCAACAAGATTTTCAAATTCTGTATTGTTTCCATCAAATAATATATTCGATAATTCTCTTTTATTGTGCAGTCTCGGAAAAGTACCATCTCCTTTTTTATAATTATTTTGTAAAGTATTTTCAACTACTTTTTTGAGGTTACCTAGAGATTCATTGTAAAATAGTTTATTATTTTTAGTTTTCTCTTTCTTATATAATAGAAAATCTGATACACATTTTTCATATCGTATTTTGTTATCTCCTCCTAGATCATCTCTATTAGAATTAACAAGCTCAATACTTGCTTTATCAAGTTTTCTTTTAAACACGTGAGCTTTTTTGTCATAATAAAAATCAATATTGAAGACACTTGAATTTTCAGATTCTATTACTAAATCAGTTAATTTAATAACCATAGTCTTCAAGTTGCTTCGTAAATCAAAAGGTACTTGATCGAAATTCCAAACTTCTTTTTTAAGATAAAGTATTATATTAGGTAGTAGTTCATTAAAAAATGATAAAAAAATATCTTGTTCTCCACTTAGATACCCTTTCTTTAAATAATCCATTATGGTATGACCACTTCTTCTTTCGGGGCTATATCTATACTGTGAATTAATATCATCTGTAAGAAGATATGGTAATACTTCAGTTCTTTCGGCACTATCAAGCAGTTCACACGTAACCTCAAAAAAATTTTGATAGCCGTGTGCAAATTGCTCTAAATTGAGTTTTGGAAATTTATCATCCATACAGATATTTTAGCAAAAGTGATAAATTACACCTCTATTGATCTTGTTGGTAAACCCACTCATTTAGAATATTTGCGATATTTTCTATTTCTTTTTGAACCCACAATATACAAGCTTCTTTAATATTTGAACAATTCAATGTCCTCATGGAGTTTGATATTTCTTTTTCGGTTTCATCTGTGAGATACCATAGAGGATTATAGATATTCACCTCGATGATTTTCTCAACAATCTTTTCTTGGATAAACTTTTTATCTGCTTCATACCCATAATATTCATATAAATTAAACACTAATTGAGCTGCGTGTGCCCATAAATCCTTACTTTGCTCACCACGAAGCCCAAGAATCATCTCGAGTTCATTTCCAGGAGTAGTCTCTATTTTGTGTGTTTTGAAAAGTTTTATAAGACTTCCCGATGGATTTTTAAATAAGGTATAACCTTCTTTACTATTCTGATATGCATCTCTGAATTGGTTAATCCTATTTGTTTTATCTAGTGTAGACATGATTCATATTATAACACAAACTTGATATTAAAATAGATGAAATATCTATCTCTTTTAAAAACAAAAAGAGGGTTTTACAGGAAAAAGCATTGAAAGAGCGTGCGCACATGTATCAATTTTTGTCAGCATATTAGGAATGCGCTATGATAGAGCTATTCCTATGAAATCGTTCCTTCGTCTCATCAAGCGTGCCTCCCGCCACTACGGCAAACACAATGCGTCACGCATGGGGGCGGCACTGTCGTATTACGCTATTTTTTCAATTGCACCGTTAACTATCCTTATCATTGCATTGGTAGGCTCTATTTTCGGAACTACGCTTGCCGAGAGCAGTGTTGTAACGCAACTTGACCGAGTGATTGGAAGCGGGGCCGGAGATTTTATCGGCGCAATCATTAAAAGCACAACACGGCACTCTTTAGGGACTATCGGCACAATCGTAAGCATTGCCACCATTTTATTCGGCTCAATCAGCGTGCTCTCTGTTCTCGATACATCGCTTGATGAACTCTGGGAGACAAAAACTGAAAAAGAAGTCGAACCCCGTCCCTTCTTTGCCAAAATATGGAGCGCTGTCCAGCGAAAGTTTCCCGCATTTTCCCTGATTCCCATTATGGCTCTCCTCTTTTTGTTCTTTATTGCAATCAGCGTTTTCCTCTCTTTGTACCAAGAAAATTTTGGTGGTGTTCCGGGCTTTGCCATCATGGCAAATTTGATTGAACCAGTTGCACTCTTTTTATTTGGTACTGCATTTTTTGCCTTCATCTACCGCATCTTGCCCGACAGTACGCTTCCTACACGAGCTATTCTTCTGGGCGCCATTGTTACTTCAGCACTCTTTTTGCTTGGTCGTATAATCATCGGTCTTTATATTGCGCATTTTGCTAACACTACCCTCTACGGAGCCGCAGCATCGCTTGTAGCGCTGTTGATTTGGATATACTACTCAGCCCAAGTATTTTTTTACGGCGCGTCTCTGACATACGTTTATGCGAAGAATCTCCAGAAATAAGAAAATATAAAAACTCCCGCAGAGCGCGGGAGTTTTTATATTGAAGTATTAGTTACCAGGGCAGGCAGCGAATTCGCAGCGAGGTCCTTGGCGTCCGACATAGGTTCCGTCAGGACACTGTTTTGCTTCCATCGTGCAGGCAGTGAATCCGCCTTTTCCGTCCACTGATACGTCAGGCGCTGGCTGTGGGCGGGGTTCGGGAGTTGGATTCATGTCGTTGCTCCAATCATTACTGTCATCGTTAAAATCTCGGTCCATTTGGCTTGGTGTATTGTCTTCCACAACAGGCTTTTTCATTTGCATAGAGCCATACGCAATAAGCCCGAATAAAATAACAATGCTGGCAACGGTAAGGATAATCGTGTTTTTATTCATAAGTTTCAGTATATCACTAACTCGTGCGCTTGTTGCCCATAATCATCGTTACTGCATGGTCAAGAGACCCGGCTGGAGTAATAGTGCCGCCATTGACGAAGAATATCTCGTCGGCGCGCTCAATGGTGTTGAGTCGGTGCGCGATGATGACAAGCGTCGTTTCTTTTGGCAGTTTCTTGAGGATATCTTCGAGGAGCTGCTCGGTGACCGTGTCGATGTTTGCGGTGGCTTCGTCGAGAATGAGAAGTTTAGGGTGGCGCACCACTGCGCGCATAAAGGCGATTACTTGACGCTGCCCTAAGCTAATTGTCTCCCCTCCTCCGCCGACAACCGTATCAAGGCCGTTTTCAAATTTGCTGACAAGTTCGGTAAGTCCGAATTCTTTTACCAGTGCTTCAGCTTTCTCCTTTTCATACGTATCGCTTTGTCCGTAGAGAATATTTTCACCCACAGTGCCCGCAAACAAAAACGGTTCTTGCAGCAACATGCCAATATGCTGCGTGCGCTCGTGCGGTGTGTAGCTTCTAATATCTTTTCCTTCAAGCAGTATTGTCCCGGTTGTTGGATCAAAAAGGCGCGACATCAAAGACGCCGTAGTGGTTTTTCCGCCGCCTGTCGGACCAACCAGCGCATAAATTTTTCCAGGTTGAAGGGCAAATGAAATATCGTGGAGTACTTGCTTGCCTTCAGGATAACTAAAAGAAACATTGTTAAATTCCAGGAGTGAACCCGCAGCATTTGCAGACTCGTCCGGCACCATTACCAAGTCGCTTTCAAGCATAAGAATTGCATTGACGCGATCCCATCCTGCGAGCGCAATTTGAAATGACGCCCAAATTGCCGCAAGCTGTCTCAGTGGATTGTAAAACTGTATGACGTACGCAAGAAAGCTCACCAGTACACCGATAGTGATCGCGCCGGTGGTGATGAGATAGATCCCATAGCCCAACACGGCAAGCTGCGCTATGTGGGCAAACAGCCCGTAGAGCGGGGTAAAGAGGTTGTTGGCGATCCCGGAATCCACCGCCGTAGCGAAATTTGTTTCGTTTGCCGCGGCAAAGTTGCTGCGCAAATAATCGCGCCGATTGAATGCAACCGTTACCTTAAAGTTATCGAGCCCTTGCTGCACTTCGGCGCTGAGGCTTCCGGACTGCTTCAGCGTTGCAACATTTTTTCGCTTGATCCATGGCGATACGGCGCGCGTAATGATAAAAAGAATCACCGCCGGAAGAATTGCCGCGAGAGCCAAGCGCCAATTCATAATGAAAATAAAAACAATCGTACCAAGCATCAATACTACGCTGCTGACAAGCTGTATCAGGGATTGAGAGAAAAAGTTGTTGAGCTTTGTCGTATCGTTGTTGATTCGGGAAATCAGGTCGCCTGACTTGTTTTGATTAAAGAATGCAACCGGCAGTTCTTGAAGCTTTGTAAAAATCGCATTTCGAAGCGTATAGAGCATGCGCTGCGCAACACCGCCCATGATGGATGTTTGAAAATAGCCAGTAATGAATGTTCCCACGAATAATACCAAGAGTATGCCGGCGATGCCGATAAGCCCCGAATATTCTTTGGGAACAATATAGCGGTCGATCGCAATACCCATTACAAACGGCACAAGAAGGATAAGCGCCGAATTAAGGATGATTGCAGTAGTCGAAAGCACGAGCTGCTTTTTTTCATGCGCAACAAGACGGTAGAGCGTTTTGAGCGCTTTAGCGGTGGTAGTTTTTTGCGTATCGGTATTAAGTGTGTAATTCATATTCGTTTGTGCTGCGCTGTGAGTTGTATATTTGCACGTATTCAGGAGAGGTCGCCATCAATTGCGAATGGGTGCCTGTAGCCAGAAGCTCACCTTCCATCAAAAGGATAATTTTGTCGTAGTGCTCAATCGAGCCGATTTTTTGCGTCACAGAAATAAGGGTAAGGTCAGGATAGTTCTTCGCAACGTTGAGAAGTATGCGTGCTTCTGTTTGTGTGTCCACTCGAGCAGTAAAGTCGTCCAGAAGAAGCACGCTTGGGTTGATTGCAAGCGCGCGTGCAAGCATGATGCGCTGCTTCTGCCCGCCGGAGAGCGTGGTCCCGCGCTCTGAAACAATTGTGTCGAGCCCTTTTGCAAGGCTTTCGATAAAGTCCGCGAGTTCGGCAGTCTGTACTGCGCGCTCAAATGCAACATCTCCTTTTTCAGTACGCTCGGCATTAAATGCAATGTTTTCTTTTAATGTTGTATTAAAAAGAACGCTGTCTTGAAACACAAAGCCAATATGATTATGAAGCGTTGGCAGATCTATTTGTGAAATGTCTTTTCCGTCATAACGAATAGTTCCGCCCGTTTGGGTTGTGAGCGCGGTCAACAAATACAATAGCTGTGTCTTCCCTGCCGCCGTGGGCCCGATGATCGCCACCTTCTCCCCAGGGCGAATGTTGAAGGAAATGTTTTTCAACACCTCTTGCTCGCCATAGACCATTGAAACACCCGCGACCTCAAGCGCGCCGGTAAGGGGTGTTGTATCGGTTCCAGTGTGAGGAACAAGGGGCGTGTCCGTCACTTCAACAATGCGGGCAAAGGATGCGCTTGATTGCGCAATCATGGTGCCCACAAAACCAATCATGATGATAGGAAAAATAAGAATGCCGATATAGGTGTTGAATGCAGTAAATTCTCCGATTGTCATACTGTCGAGTATGACGTAGTGCCCGCCGAGCAATATCACCGCAAGTGTCGCCAGACTTGCAACAAGCGTAATGAGTGGAATTAATACGGAAAAGTGCGCAAGGATTTTAAGCCCCGTGTCGCGCGCATCGCTATTGGCGGAGAAAAACTTTTTCTCTTCAACGGTGCCTGCATTCAATACACGAATAAGCGCCGCACCTATGATGTTTTCATTGATAACCTTGTTAAGCTTGTCGATGACGGCTTGGCTTTTTGTGAAAAGGGGCTTTATTTTATTAAAGACTGCGGCAAACGCTATTCCAATGATCGGAATAATAGCTAATACAACAAGAGCAAGCTTCCAATTGATTGTAAAAAGCAAAATACTTGCCCCGAGAATAAGCACTACCGACGAGAGAAGTGTGGGGATGGCCTGAGAGATGAATACTTTTACGGCATCCGTGTCGCTTGTAATAGTGGTGAGAAGGCGGCTTGGAGTAAGCGCTTGAATAATAGAGAATGTTTGCTTCGAAAGCGTTGAAACAATATTCTCGCGCATGTCTTTTGCTACAAGCTCGCTGGCGCGCACCTGCACTACTCCTTGGAAATAGGTAAAGACTGCTACAGCAATCGCTATAAGCGTAAACTGCACGAGTATTGGGGTCAATACCAGCGTCCCGGCTCCAAACCGGTCGATGATTTTGGATATCAGCTGCGGAATGACAAGCGTAAGCGCATTACTAATAAGCGCGAAGAGTACCAACAGGAAGACGACTTTTTTATACTGCCCCAAGAGGCTAAAAATACTTTTTTGCGGATTCATAATTACTATCGAACGTGTTCTAGTGCGATTTCAATCGCTTCTGCTGCAATCATTCGAGCAGCGTCTGGCTTGTGGAGGCTCTTTGCATGCTTTGCCATGACTTCATAGCGGTCTTTATGCTCGAGTATAAGGCGTATTTCGTTGACAAGAACGCTTCCGGTGAGGTTTGCCTGCTCAATCACTACGCATGCTCCGGTGCGCGCCATATGGTATGCATTTTTGCGCTGGTGGTCGCCGTGCGAATTGCTTGCAGGAATAGGGATGATAATAGAAGGTTTGCCCCATGCTGCAATCTCAAAGAGGCTTGAGCCTGCGCGGGAAATAATAATGTCGGACGCTCCACCGAACATTTTGCTCTGTAAGTCGTTGAGGTATGGAAATACTTTGTAGCGCGTGCGCTTGACGCTGTCGCCCATGATGACGCTTGCATCGGTTTTCGTTTCTTCAAATGTCTTTGTTCCTGTCTGGTGAATGACCTGATAGTGCTCCAAGAGCTGTGGCAATACTGCAGTAATAGTGTCATTGATTACTTTTGCTCCGCTTGAGCCTCCGATAATGCCGATAGTCGGTACAGTAGAGTCCAGATCAAAGAACTCTTTCGAGCCTTCGGTTGCCGCGTACGAAACCGTCTTTCGAATCGGCTGCCCGGTGACGGAGACCTTTGCTTCATTAAAGTAGCTTGCCGCTTCTGGGTATGACAGAGCAATCTTGTGCGCGAATTTCCCTGACCACTTGTTTACGCGCCCTGGCACTGTATCGCTTTCGTGGATGATAACGGGGATGCGCAAAAGCTTTGCTGCAACCAAAACAGGAAATGCAGCATATCCGCCTTTGGAAATGACAACATCGGGATACAGGTTGAATACTTTCATCAGTGCGTCAATAACGCCAAATCCTGTTTTAAAGATATCGATAAAGTTCTGGAATGAAAAATACACGCGCAATTTGCCCGCAGTGATAGGAATGTACTTGATGAACTGCTGTTCGAGCTCCCGCGCATTATACGGCGTGTCGGCCATATAGTAGAGCTTCATGTTAACGAGGCGTTCCTGGTCTGAAAGACGGTTGAGTTCTTCGGCAATGGCGATGAGTGGGTAAAAGTGCCCTCCAGTTCCCCCTCCTACTAATAGAATTTTCATAATGCCCTATTTTACACCTTTTTGGGATATCTTGAAACGTTGAGAATAATGCCGGCAGCCGCCAATGCAATAAACAAGGATGTTCCTCCATGGGAGACAAAAACAAGCGGTACGCCGGTCAATGGGAAGAGTCCCACAAGGGAGAGGATGTTCAAGAATGACTGGGCAGTAAGCAGTGTCACAAGCCCTACGACAATATATTGCCCAAAACTGTCTGATGCATTCTGTGCAATCTTAAATCCCCTGATTGCGAGGAAAACATAGAGAATCACGAGAATAGTGCTTCCCAAGAATCCGAATTCTTCGCCAATGACAGCAAAGATCGAGTCGCCTTGCGGCTCCGGCAAATAATTGAACTTCTGCACGCTCTGCCCTAGCCCACGACCAAATGCTCCCCCGCTTCCAATAGCGATAAGTCCTTGCTGGAGCTGATACGATGAACCCCGCGGGTCGGTGCTCGGGTTGAGGTATGTTTTGATGCGGTCCATCACATACGGGCGGACAAATGCCAAGACCGTAATGCAGAGGACTCCGGCGAGGATAATCCCCACCACTTTTTTCCACGACACCCCGGAAACAAAGAGCATTCCGCACGCAGCGGCAGTGATAAGAATAAGGCTTTTGGTGTCCGGCTGGCGCAAAAGGGTGACCGCAACAATGCCAAGCATAATCATCAAGGGTGCAACCTTGTATTTAAATTCTTCCTGCTTCTTGCGAGTCCACGCAAGCCATGCGGCAAAGTAAATAACAAAGCCGATTTTCAAAAGCTCGGCCGGCTGAAATGATACGGGGCCAAGCGAAATCCAGCGGCGTGCTCCGCCGTGCGAAAAGCCAAGGCCTGGGACAAATACTGCCACTGTTAATAATAAGGTGCCGATAAATATAAAAAAAGCATTTCTGCGCCAAAAGTGGTACGGAATGTGCGCTGTCAGCCACAGTGCACCAAGCCCTCCTATGAAGCCAAGTACGATTTGATTGAACAATACGCCGTAGAACTTGTCTTGATTGCGCGCCAATACGCCTAAGCTTGCGGAAACAAATGCAAAAAGGCCGATGACCGTAATCAACAGGACGATAAAAAAGAAATAGCGGTCGAAGGCCCCAGGTTTAACGATCTTTGCCATACTATTTGCTGATAAGCGCAATAACTACGCCGACAAGCGCGCAAATAATAGAGACGACCCAATAGCGCATGACCACCTTCTCTCGAGACCAGCCGAGAGCCCGGAAGTGGTGGTGCAACGGTGCAATTTTAAATACCCGGCGTTTGCCGAAATATTTATAGCTCACAATTTGAATCAATGATGATGCGCTCGATACTGCAAGCGGAAAGGCAATAAGAGGGAGCAAAAGCACTGTGTCGGTCAAAAATGCGATAACGGTCAATACAACAAGTAACCCCATCATCCCCGTTTCCCCCATGTAGAAGCGCGCAGGCGGAACATTGAACCACAGAAATGCGAGAATGCCTCCGGAAATTACTCCGCACAATGCAGCAATATCAATCTGGTTTTGCCCGTAGGCAATGATTGCATAGGACGCGAAAATAATCGCAAGAACTCCGCCTGCAAGGCCATCGAGCCCGTCAATCACGCCTCCGGAGAATACTGCGATCATAATGAATATGAAAAACGGAATAAAGAACATGCCGAGATACAAAGGTACCGCACTAAAGGGCACCGCAATACTCGTGACGCCGAGCTTTGTATAAAACCACGCGCCAATGGCTGCACCGGCCAGAACAATCAGCCCGATTTTAAAATAGCGAAACCAAATATCCTTGTCACTCTTCCCCACTGCATCGTTTGCGCCATTGATTTGCAGAATGTCATCAATGAGTCCAAGCAAGCTTCCCAAGAGCAAGCTTGCAAGCGGTACCCATGTCTGGCTTTTGCTGAAAAAGTCGAGCTTTGCCGAAAGGTCAGAGGGCCAAATGCGCGAAATCGCCCACATAAGCCCCACGCATACGAGCACTGAAAGCCAAATGATAATTCCTCCCACGCGTGGCGTAGAAAGCTCTTCAGAGCTGTTATGTACTTTGGCAAACTCAGTGTTCGTAATAGAAGCATGCTCGGCGCGCGCGCTTTTCTTCCAGAGCTTGCGCGCGTACATAATAGCGGTGAGGCGCGGGGTAAGCGCGATGCCGATAATGAAGGCAAGTGCTGTGGGGAGGAAAATTTTGATGACGTTGATATCCATAATTATTCTCAAAAATTATTCTACAGCGTTGGTTGCGAGCAATGTTTCTATCTTTGCTTTCACTTCATCAAATTGCGGAAGTTCTGCCGTATTTTGGGCGCCGAAGTGTTCAAGAAGGGCAAGTGTAGGATAGTATGCAACTCCGCGCCCCATACTCTTTGTTTCTATCAGTCCTCGCATTGAAAGTGCGCGAATAGAATACGACGCATTTACTCCACGAATCAGTTCAATCTCTGCTTTTGTCGCACCCGGGCGGTAGACAACAATAGCCAATGTTTCTGCGCTTGCCTTAGACAGCTCTTTTGAAAGCTCTTCTTTGCGAATTGATTCGAGGAGTGCGCCATGCTCCGGGCGAGTCGCCAAGATAACGTGGTTTCCCTCTCGCACGAGCATGATTCCCTGCCCTTCTAATCCAACAGACAGATTCTGCAGTGCTGCTTCAACCTCCTCAATACTTACCGAAAGAAGCGCTGAAAGACTTGCAACTGTATAGCTGTCAGCTGTTGCAAAAAGGAGTGCATGGAGTGTTTGAGCTGTTGGTGTCATTATAGTGTTTCGTCTAGAGATTCATCGGTAAGAGTTTTTTCCTCCGCTTTCGCGAGGGTGATGTCGTGAAAAAGTTCGTTTTGTTCAGCGGCCAAAAGTCCTCGTCGTACGAGCTCAAGCATACCAAGAAATGATACAATCGTATACACTTTTTGACTTTTATCGTCTTCGTCGGGCGAATGTACTCGCACACTGTTGAAGGAAACGGTGCCATTGATGTTCTCAAGGGCACGCTCAATGCGTTCAGTAAGCGTATTGAGGACTTCGCTGATAGAGATTGTTTTAAATACGCGAGCCTCAGGCTTCTTTGGCGCTTCAACTGGTGCACGCTTCACGGCTCCCAGAATTAGTTCTGCCAAGTCGCCGAGTGCAAGCTTTGTGTCTGGTGCAAATACAGGAGTATTGCCCGTGCGGCGCACGCCTTCAAATGACACTTTCTTTCCGTACGCACGCGTCAATTCTCCTGAAACTTGGGAGATAATCTGGTAGAGCGCTACGCGGCGTTCAAGGTCGCTGATGGACTCTGTTTCCTCTGTAGTGAGTTCGAGATTTGGCAAGAGCGACCGCGCTTTGATAAGAATAAGCGTTGCGGCAACAGCGAGGAAGTTTGCCGTTTCGTCCGGATGCATGCCGCGATTTTGCATGTAGCTGATGAACTCTTCGGTGACAGAGCCAAGGGACACATCGTTTACAAAAAGCTTTCGTTTTTCAATCAGATCCAAAAGCACTTCGATAGGTCCTTCAAAGTGTTCATGCTTAACGGTAAATGTTGTTTCTGTTTCCATATTATTTTTCTTGTATCGCGGACTTTATTTTTTCCGCCATGATTTGGCTATAGCTTTTGCTTACTCCATTTACATATTCGTCTTTACCAACGCTCGTGTCTTCAATATTCTCTCCAAAAATTTTTGCCGCCACTTCAAGCGCAAGCGCTGCATCCTTTTCTGAATACCCGTGCATCACGATTTGGTCGTTGAGCTTGCTTCCTTGCTCGGTAAGGTCTTGAAATATTTTTACCCCTCCATTATACCCTTCTGCCTGCAATGCCACCATAAACGCTTTTAACTGCTCCGGGCGAAATGCATTTAAGTCTTTTAAAGAAAGATAAGACTTGTAGGTTTCAGGGGTTTTGTCATCGGTGCCTTCATTGATTGAGAAAAAGAGCCAGCTGTTTGAATCCTTTGTTCCAGAGAGGACTCTTACCCGCTCAGAAATATAGCGCTCTTGCTGGGGCTTCTCGGCGAGCTGCATCATCTCGTGGGAGAAACGGGCAAATGCACGCTCAGTTTCTTCTGAGATGCTGCCTCTTCGCTCTCTCATGCCCGCAAGGACTTCATCCACTGACTGCGCTGTGCGTTGCCACGGCTGTACACGCAGCTGAGTGTCATCAATTGCCAGATACTGCTCAATTGCAAAGTCTGCGTACTCTTCGCGGGAAAGCGTTGAGAGGTCAATGCCCTTTTGCACCGCAATGCGAGCAAGCTCATAGCTCGCAACCCAACCCCCAAGCGTTTTTCTTCGCAGAATTTCTTCCGGCGTAAGCGGTGCTTCAATAGTTTCTCTGACGGATTCCGCTCTCATTTCTTGTACAGGTTCACTCTCTATTGTTTCTACTTGAGGAATTTCTATACCCAATTCTTTTTTCAGTGCATCAATTTTTTCTTGATCTTCTCGTTTCCGCTGTTCTATTTCCGGAGAGTCTGGTGCGGCGATTGTTTCTTGCGGCAGTGTTTCTTCTACAAAAGGAGTTGGTTGTTCAAACTGCGCGAGACGTTCTTCTACAGGAGTGCGGAATGCAGGCCCGAGACCCTGTAATACAAATTCTTTATCTTCTCCATTTTGAATACGTTCCACGTATTCATTGATTTTTTGTTCTGCTCCCGGGAGATGCTCCATATACAGCTCCCAGTATATCGTTTTAAACCCTTAAAACCAAAAGAACCCGGCGAAGGTTCTTTATTGATTATGCTTTTGGTTTCTTAAGGACAATGTTCAGTTCGTCGAGCTGTTTGTCGGAAACAGCGGCTGGAGACTCCATCATCGGATCACGGCCTTCGCCAGTCTTTGGAAATGGAATCACTTCGCGGATGTTCGGCTCGTTTTGCATCAGCATCATAAAGCGGTCGAGCCCCCATGCAATACCACCGTGCGGAGGAGTACCGAGCTTGAATGCAGCCAGCATGTGCCCGAACTGTTCATTAATAGTCTCTTCATCGTGGCCCAATACTTCGAACACTTTTGCAAGCGCTTCATAGTTGTGGTTTCTGATAGATCCGCCGCCTATTTCAAAGCCGTTGAGAATAATATCGTACTGGGTGGTGAGAATGTCGCCAATATCCTTTTTCTCCATAAGGTTAGACATGTGGGACTCTATCGGGCGAGAAAACGGATTGTGGCTGTAGGTCCATGTACCTTTTGCGTTAGGATCATCGCTTGTTTCGGTTGACTCGAAAAATGGAAAATCAATTACCCATGCAAATGCCAAAAGGTTAGGGTCTTCTTTGTCTTCACGGATGTCCGGGCGGTCATTGCCGTACTTGGACATTGCTTCCTTGTATGTAATGCGAGGAAATGGAATTTGCTGAATACGCTTCTCGGGATACAGCTCCGTTACCATTTTTATAAGCAATGCTTCATTAACCGCCATGACGTCATCGCGCTCCACGAAGCTCATCTCCATATCAAGCTGTGTAAACTCCGGCTGGCGGTCTCCGCGCGAGTCTTCGTCGCGCATGCATCGCGCAATTTGGAAGTAGCGCTCAACACCTGCGGTCATCAAGAGCTGCTTGTACTGCTGAGGAGACTGCGGGAGTGCGTAGAATGTTCCCGGGTACAGGCGCGCTGGCACGATGTAGTCGCGTGAGCCTTCAGGAGTACTCTTGGTGAGCATTGGTGTTTCCACTTCAATAAATTTCTCTTCGTGGAGGAAGTTTCGGATATAGCTGATGACTTTATCGCGCGCGCGAATGTTTGTTTGCATGCGAGCAGAACGCAAGTCGAGATATCGGTGGCGCAAGCGAACTTCTTCATTTACTTCTTTGGTATCCACGTTTATTTCAAACGGCAATGGTTCCGCATGGTTCAAAATAGTAATAGCAGTGATCTCAAGTTCGATGTCGCCGTTTACTTTGCCTTCAACAACGTTTCGGTCTGGGCGCTTGTTTACGATTCCTTCTACCATCACCACGCTTTCAGGGCGGGTGGTTTTTGCAACTTCGATTACTTCGGGGCGGTTTGGCAGCACGACACCTTGGATCATGCCGGTCATGTCGCGGAAATCAAAAAAGACCATTTTTCCCTGGTCTCGACGCACGTCCACCCATCCTTTAATTAAAATAGTCTCTCCCGCCTTGCCGCTCGCCTCTCCAATGTATGTTCGTTCCATAATTCCCCCATTCTACTAGAAAAACGTCAATAAAAAAAGCCCCGTGGAGAGGGGCTTGTGTATCATTCGCCGGTTGTAATAAATCGCGCTTCTTCCTCGCCAAAGCGAGTCGCAAGCAATTCTTGTACGCGGGAAACCTTTTCCCAGTCATAGGCATGGCGCTCTTGGGGAAATTGCTCTGTAGTAAAATAAATAGTCTCACCATTTCCGTTCTCTCCCGAAAACAGTTCTTTGACGGTAGCTTTTCCGCCGCTGCGCGGTTCCTCCCTCGATAGTACGGGAGGAACATAGATCGAGTCGCCTACCCGGAGGCGCTTCAATTCGAGTCCGTGGTTGCTCATAATCAAGGGGTTTTATTTTAAGAATAGAGCATTTTGGGAAAATAAAAAAGCCCGGAATTGTTCCGGGCTTGCTTTAATTAGGGCTAGTAGCAAATTGCGCTGCAGTGTAAAGCTTTTTAAATATACCGTCTTCGATAATAAGTAATTCGCTTTTCTTTCCGCATTCAACCACCTTGCCTTTTTGCAAAACAATGATTCTGTCGACTATCTTTAGGGAAAGATACCGGTGGGAAATAATGATCCCGGTTTTGTTTTGCAGTATTTTTTGGTACTGTTCAACAATTTCCTTTTCAGCCTCAGGATCAAGTGCCGAAGTAAATTCGTCGAGCAATACCAGTTTGGGATTGCGATGAATGATCCCCGCCAGTCCCAATTTTTGATTTTGGCCACCTGAAAGCTTGACGGAATCTTTGAAAATTCGATCAACTTTTTGATTGAGCTTATGAGGCAGCTTCTCGGCATACTCTTTTAACCCCACTTGCTCCAAGAAATTCCAGATCTGAAAATCAGAGCAGGGCTCACCCGGTTTTGTTGCAAGGATTGCGGACTTTATGGTGGTTTTGAGTGTCACAAAATCTTGGAAAAGCGCTCCGGTAATCGCAAGAAGGCTTCCTCTTCTAATCAACCGCAGATCAACTCCGTTAATTCTAATAGAACCCTTCTCCGGGTCATAAAACCGCAACAAGAGCAATCCGATAGTAGTTTTCCCTTCACCATTTTTTGCTATAAGACCCACGGTCTCCCCGCTTTCAATGGTAAAACTGACTCCTTCAAGGATATAGTTTTCCGATTCGGGATACCTGAAATAGACATCTTCGAATTCAATCCTAGGCGCAATCGTGTCATCCACTTCTTCGCACTTCACCGCATCAGTTATGGCCGGGACAGAGTCCACAATGAGAAAAAAATCTTCGGCTTTTTTAGCGGCTATGTCCAGGTCCACAAGGATTGTCGTTGCCTGGTCAAGTTCGGTATACATGTTTCGTATGGAACCGAACAATAAAAAGAGTGTGCCGATTGTGGCTGTCCCTGCAGCGATAGAAAGCGTGAGAGAATACAGAATGACCGCCAAAAGAAGATAGAACCAAATGTCCCCCCAATACCCGATCGCCGTAAAATGCTTTTGGCCATTGTAGGTGAAAAAAGTTATTTTTCTTCTGATGCTGTCGAACAATCCTAAATAATGCCCGCGGGAATTATTGAGGCTCGATTCTTTGCTCCCGATGTAGCCGGCAAGCATGTCTCTGTATCGATTGATTTCATTGAGCTGTTTTTCTTGGGTGTACGTTCTTACTTTTCTTTTTCGGGTAAAATAAACTCGAGGAAGAACCATGAGAATGATCACGAAGAAATACCACCATGCAATCGAAGAAAGGACGAATGCGCAGACGATAACCGTCAATACTGAAATGCCGAGTGTCCACTGCATAAAGAACACTTCCTGCACGACGCCCTGATTGCGGCTCGCATTGTTCAACGCGTTTTGAATGATGGAATTTTCCTTGTCCTGGAGGTCAAACTTTACATAAGACTTCCAGTAAAGGTTCTGCGTTTCGTCCGTGGTAATTCTTCGAAATTTTAATTCCAAAGATTTAACCCAGTATCGAAGCGATCGCGGAACAATATCCATCGCAAAACCGATCGCTACGGCAACCAGCAACGAAACCGATGCAAATACCGAGGGTTGATTGGTCAATTTATTGGTAAGTTGGCCAAAGAGCCATGCGTCCAGCGCCCAGGCTTGGGTCACCAAGCATGAGAGCAAAAATGCCGTGAAGAAGAGTTTTCTCGTGCCCTTTTTCTGTAGCAATAAATCATTCGTTCGGCGAATGATTCGAAGGCTTGAGAGGGCCTTTTGATGAAGTTCTTTCATATTCTTTTTTTAAGGTTTATTTTCTGTATTACAGCACACTTTTGCTTATAAATCAAGTACAATAGCGCGCAATAAAAAGCCGAGATAGTCCCGGCTTTTTATTTTTTCCTTACGCCATCAATACCTGGTTTTTTATCAATCGCTGGTATTCTGCAGAATTCTTTTCAAGCTCTTTATGAGTTCCTTGGTCTACTATCTTCCCTTCTTTCACTACAAAAATAATATCAGCATCAACAACAGTAGAGAGGCGGTGTGCGATGATTATCGTAGTGCGGCCTTCCGCGCTTTTGTTGATTGCGTCATGAATCAGCTTTTCGTTAATAGAGTCGAGCGCACTGGTTGCTTCGTCAAAAATAAGAATTTTAGGGTCTTTGATAAGAGCGCGGGCGATACCGATACGTTGGCGCTCTCCGCCTGAAACTTTCACTCCCCCTTCGCCAATCACTGTATCAAGCCCGTGATCTTTTAGTTTTGCTATGAATTCGTCGAGTGAAGCATCAGAGATTGCTTTGTTGAGACGCTCATCATCAATATCAGAATTAGTAGGCAAGCCGAACAATATGTTGTCGCGGATGCTTCTATCAAAGAGCTCGATTTTTTGCTCCACATTTCCAATCTGAGAACGAAGCCAACGGAGGTCAAGCTCCTTCAACGGTACTCCATCAATCAATATCTCTCCTCCTGTCGCTTCATAATACCTGCGCATCAAGTTTACGATAGTGCTTTTTCCGGAACCCGATACTCCTACAAAGCCAACCTTTGCGCCGGCCGGAATAGTGAAGTTGATGTCTGTAATAGTGTGCTCCTGTTCTTTTTCTTCCGTGCTTTCGTCTTCAATTTCTTTTGCACTTTTTCGATACGGATATGCAAAGCTCACATTCTTAAATTGTATTTCGCCCCGCAGTTCAAGAATTGTTTTTCCACCAATATTCGGGTCAATATCCGGCGCGATATCCAACAGCTCAAAGTATTTTTTGATTTCTACAACCTGGAACAATACCTGCCGCTGAGAATTCATGATGCTCATCAAATTACCAAACACGGCACTGGTCCATGAGTACAGTGCAACAAACGTACCAACAGAATGAGCACCGTTGAGAATGTAATAGGTCCCTAATCCGAGAGTTGAATATTGACCGACCGTAATAATGATTCTATGTAAATAAAATGTATTGATGTATTTACTCCAAGTACTCATACTGAAATCAGTAACCTTGTCATAGTCATTTTTAAACGAGTCTGCTGTACGCTTTTCTTGCGCTTCTGCAATCACCAGTGTTGAATTTCTGAAAAGCTCAGACTGCAGCTTTGATTGCTGTTGGTTATTTTTTCGCACCTGTTCTACTTTTGGAAAAAATTGTATGTTGCGTCGATACGAAAGAACAATATAGAGGGTGGCAAAAAAAGTAGACGTAAGCGCTACGCGCCAATCAAAATATAGTAGGAAAATTGTCATTGCAAATATCTGCAATACACTTGGCAAGATATTGTTTAATGTAAGGAACATCATTCCAGAAAGTGAATTCTGGCCCTTATTTACAACGGTTTGTTTTACGCCAGAGTGCTCATTTATATGTTGCCCAATAGAGAAGTCAAACATTCGCTTCATTGAAAGCACAGAGAATGCTTTCTCTATCGCAAAATCTAGCTTCTTTATTTCAACTTGCTCGCGAATATATGCAATAATTTGATCTCTAAAAAACGCGGCACCAAAAGCGGCTAGTAAAAAGTAAGCTGTATAACGAGCATTGCCACTAATTACCGCATCCACGCCCTTACTAAAAAGCAATGGAGAGAAAGCATTCAGGAGCTGTCCTACAAGCATCAATGCCGCAACAACAGCAAATGAGCCCCAAAAGGGCTTAAAGAAAAACAATACGCGCTTTAAGAAAGAGGTTTTACTCATACTAGCTCGTTAATCCCACCGCTTCGTACACATCAAAAAGCTTCTTCATCGCAATGTCGTTCGCGCGCATTGCGCCGTTTATCATTATGTCGCGCACAAGCTCCGGATTGTTCTCGTATTCGGCACGGCGCTCGCGCATAGGAGCTACAAAAGAAATAATGTCACTGGCGAGCATTTTCTTTGCATCTCCATAGCCAAGGCCTTTTACATACTGAGATTTTAATTCAGGAGAATCATTAAAATACTTGTGGATCTGATAGAGCACCAATTCGTCCGGATTCTTTTCCTCGTCGCGCCCGCGTGAGTCGGTTGCAATGCTCATGACTGCTTTTGTGATTTCTTCATCGCTTGCAAATAAAGGAATAGTGTTGCCGTAGCTTTTGGACATCTTGCGTCCGTCAGTTCCGGGAATGATGCCAGTTGTTTCCAAAATCATTTCGTTGGGCAAGATAAAATGCTCGCCATAGATGTGGTTGAACTTCCCCGCTATGTCGCGCGCGTACTCAACATGCTGTTTTTGGTCTTGCCCTACCGGCACAACGAGTGGGTCATAGAGTAAAATGTCGGCAGCCATCAATACCGGATAGTTAAAGAGACCCATGCTTGGCTCCAGCTCTTTTGCAACAGCATCTTTGTACGCATGCGCACGCATCATAAATGGCACCGTAACAATCGTATCGAATATCCATGAGAGGTTTGCGTGTGCCGGCACTGAAGACTGCTTGAAGAGCGTTACCTTTTTAGGGTCGAGCCCAATTGCCAAATAGTCAAGCACCAAATCATACGAAAGTGTGCGCATTGTTTCGGCATCTTGAATGAAGTTCAGTGCATGAAGGTCTGCAATAAAGATGAAAGCTTCGTGGGTATCCTGAAGGTCCACAAATTGCTTCATCGCCCCAAAATAGTTGCCGATATGAGGGCGCCCTGTCGGCTTTACCCCGGAAACCAATCGCTTTTTTCCGCCTGTAGTAGCTGGGGAAGACATGGGGATATCATACCAAAAATAAGACTCGTTTGGAAATAAACTGGGTATTATGGCGCCATTGCCTAAAGAGGGCTTTAGGGTGTTACAATAAAGCCTATGAACAAGCCTACTGTTGCGCCCAATAAGATTTCGGATGCCATTGCGAACCTTCGCATCCCTCCCCACGACCTCGATGCTGAGCAGGCAGTACTGGGTGCGCTCATGCTTCGCCCGGCTGCAATACACGACATTATCGACCTGCTTATCCCGGAGATGTTCTATGCAAAAAAGCACACGCTCGTATTTCGCACTATTTTAGACCTCTCAAACAAAAACGAGCCAATCGATGTCCTCTCTGTTGCAAACCGCCTCAAAGAAAAAAAATGCCTCAATGAAATCGGAGGCAATGCATACCTCAACGAATTGATGTCAAACGTGCCTTCCACGGTGAACATCCGCCACTACGCAGATATTGTGTACAAGAAATTCATCCTGCGCGCGCTTATCGACTCCGGTGAAGCAATTGCTAGCATGGCGTACGAACAAAACGACATGGATGTCGCAGACGTCATCGACATGGCGGAGAAAAGCATCTTCCGCGTTACTTCAAGCATCAACACCAAGAATGCATTTACTTCTATCAAACAGTCATTGATTGAGACATGGGAGCAGATTGAGCACTTGCGCGAGCACAAGGACGAAGTGCGCGGCGTACCTACCGGCTTTAGTGATCTGGACAACATGCTTGCGGGTCTGCAGAAGTCCGACCTTATTATTCTCGCTGCGCGCCCGGGTATGGGTAAAACAACGTTTGCGCTCGACATTGCCCGCAATGCCGCTCTTGGGGGGACACCTGTGGGCATCTTCTCGCTTGAAATGAGCGCAAACCAGCTCGTACAGCGCATGCTCTCCGCTGAGAGCCGCGTGGATGCATGGAGTATCCGCACCGGTCACGGCCTTTCAACGCAGCACTTCACTACTCTTCAAGAAGCCGCAAGCCGTTTGCAAAAGGCGCCGATTTATATCGACGACCAGGCCGGCAACTCGATCGTTAAAATGCGCTCTGTTGCGCGCCGCCTCAAGAGCGAACACGGGCTTGGCCTTATTGTTGTCGACTACCTCCAGCTTATGACCACGAGCAAAAACTATGACTCCATGGTAAACCAGGTAACAGAAATTTCCCGCTCCCTCAAAGGGCTTGCGCGCGAACTCGACGTGCCGGTGCTTGCTCTCTCACAGCTCTCTCGTGCGGTTGAATCCCGCGGAGGCAAGCCTCGCCTCTCCGACCTTCGAGACTCAGGTTCCATCGAGCAGGATGCGGACTTGGTGATTTTCATCCACAATGAAGACCGGTTCAAAGACCATGCAGAGCGAAGCAATGTCACGGAAATTTTGATTGAAAAGCACCGAAACGGTGCAGTCGGCAAAATCGACCTCATGTTCGATCCAAAGACCACTACCTTCCTTTCAATGGACAAGAACTTTGTTCCTGTAAAAGCAAAGTCGCTTGATGACTTTTAATATATGTCCAACGAATTCCACAGCGGGTATAACAGCGACTCAATCGAACGCCTTGCAAAGCTCTTTACGCGTTTCCCTGGCATTGGAGAGCGCCAGGCCAAGCGCTTTGCGTATTTTATCCTCGCCCAGCAAACAGGCTATGTGCAAAGCCTCGCTTCAGCACTGACGGCAGCGCGCGCAAATGCGCACACCTGCACCAAATGCCTGCGCATTTTTGAGGTAGGAATAAATGGAGAGTCCGGCCTATGCAACATTTGCAGCGACCCGAAACGCGACCAGGGCACCATTGTCGTAGTGGAAAAAGGACAGGACATTGAGGCCTTTGCCCGCACCGACTACAAAGGGCTCTTTTTTGTTCTTGGAGGCCTTATTCCTATCATTCAGAAAAACATTGTGGAGGGCACGCACATTGCATACTTGCAGACCCGCATCACTGCTGAGAAGGAGGTATTGAAAGAATTGATCCTCGCCTTCCCTCTTACGCCAAACGGCGACCACACCGACCAAGCGGTGCGAGAAATATTGGCACCCATGCTTCCAGAGAATATTTCCATAACGAGCCTTGGTCGAGGGCTCTCCACCGGAGCTGAACTTGAATACGCCGACCCCGCATCCTTGGCTGCATCCCTGAAGAAAAGAGAATAAAAAAATCCGGACAGACTGTCCGGATTTTTTATTGAGAGATTACGCGATTGCAGTGATAGTCACTTTTACGTATGGCTGGCGGTGGCCGTTTTTCTTGAAGTAGCGGCTCTTTTGTTTGTACTTGATAACCACTTCTTTCTTTGCGCGGCCTACTGATGCAACTTCACCGGTTACTGTTGCGCCTGCAATAGCTGGTGTGCCGATAGTGGTGTCAGTACCATTGTCTACAAGGAGAACTTTGTCGAAAACAACAACGTCACCCTTTTTGTGCTCGTCCTTCATTTTCTCGATAGTCACAGTTTCGCCCACTTTTACGGCGTACTGCTTTCCGCCTGTTGCAATAACAGCGAATTCGTCCTTATTTTCTTTAGTTGTAGCCTTTTTTGCGGTTGCCATAGATGAGCCCCTATTATACAGAAAGCCTTAAAAAATGCAACTTTAGCCCCTCCTCTCCCGCTTGAGTGACGGAATATGTGCTCCTTGAGCCGTCTTACGCAGGCTGACTGAGCCGAGTAGGAGCGAATTTTCAGCAGAAAATTACGCGACGGCGAAAGGAATACATATTTCGGCATGAGAAGCTGTTTCTACTGCATTGCAAAAGATATTTATGATACACTTGATGCAATGATTTCCCGCTACAGCTACCATGGACTGACATGGATCGACCTCGAAAATCCGAGCCGAGAAGAGATAGTTCACATCAGCGAAGAATTTAAGATCCCCACCCTTATCGGCGACGAAATGTTCACCAATTCGCTCCGCTCGAAAGTGGACCTCTACGACAGCTTCATCTATCTTATCCTCCATTTTCCCGATATTAATCAAAACGGCGTTATCGAAGACGACCTTGAAATAGACTTCATTATCGGAAAAAACTTTCTTATTACGGTGCGCTACGAAACAGTGCTCCCTATCACCGAATTCAAAACGCTGTTTGAAACAATCGGCGTTCAGGACACTGTAAAAGCGCACGGCGGCATCTTGTTTGCCGCAATGATGAAGCAAATCTACAAGCAGTGCCTTGGCGAACTTGAGGACACGCATGTAAAGATCCGCGACATTGAGCATCGCATTTTCGAAGGACAAGAAGAAAAAATGGTGAAGATTCTCTCCTATACTCGCCGCCAGCTTCTCGACTTTAAGCAGGCAACCCGCTTTCACGCGGACATCTTAAAATCATACGAATCCGCAAGCAAGCAGTTCTTTGGCGAGGAATATGCCTACTACGCAACTGCTATCACTTCGGAATTCAATAAGGTTGACGGCATGCTGCAAAGCCACCGCGAAGTATTGAGCGAGCTTCAACAGACAAACGACTCCCTCTTGGCAACCAAGAGTAATGACATCATGAAGACCTTCACTATTTTGACCTTTGTGATGCTTCCGCTTTCAGTGATTACTGGCGTGTTTGGCATGAACATGCGCTTTGTCTTTATCAACGACCTCTCCGACTTCTTCTTTGTGGTGGGAGCGATGACCCTGACCGGCTTGGTTATGTTTATTTTCTTCAAATACCGCAAATGGCTCTAATCGTATGAACCTTTCTCTCTACAACACCAAAACAAAATCTGTTGAAGCCTTCACGCCCTTAAACGAAGGCGTGGTTACCATGTATGCCTGCGGCCCGACAGTATACGATTACACCCATATTGGCCACATGCGCAAATACATTGGAGACGACATCCTCCGCCGTACGCTCACCCTTTTAGGCTACAGCATCACGCATGTGATGAATATCACCGATGTTGGACACCTTACCAATGACAGCGACCATGGCGACGACAAGTTTGAAGCCAAGGCTATAAGCGAGGGCAAAAGCGTGTGGGACATTGCTGACTTGTACACGGACTATTTTCATAAAACAATGGAGTCCGTACACGTGCTTCCTCCTACATACGAGACTAAGGCAACTGAGCATATTGCCGAGATGGTTGCCCTTGTTGAAGTGCTCATGCAAAAAGGCTTTGCATACGAAACCGCCGAAGCGATTTATTTTGATGTGGAAAAAGATGCAGAATACGGCAAGCTCTCCGGCCAAAAGGTGTCTGACAAGTTCGAAGGAGTGCGCGACGACGTTGTTGTCGACAAGGACAAAAAACATCCGGCTGACTTTGCGCTGTGGTTTAAACGCGTCGGAAAATTTGCCGACCATGCAATGCACTGGCCGAACCCGAGCGGCATAGCGGGCGAAGGGTTCCCTGGCTGGCATATTGAATGCTCTGCCATGGCAATGAAGTATTTAGGAGAGACCATCGACATCCACACGGGCGGCATCGACCATATCCCTGTTCACCACGAAAACGAAATTGCTCAGAGCGAATGCGCAACTGGGCACGAATTTGTGCGCTTTTGGGTGCACCACGAATTTTTAAACGTTGACGGCGAAAAAATGTCCAAGAGCAAGCACAACTTTTATACCATTGCGGACATTGAAGGGCACAATATTGACCCTCTCGCTGTGCGACTGCTTACAATGCAAACAAGTTACCGAAAGCCCTTGAACTTTACGTGGGACTCACTAGCTGCTGCAGACGCACAGCTCAAAAAGCTGCAGAAGTTTGCTTCCATGCAGCCTTCTCTCGGCCTTATCCATGACGAGTCCCTTATACGCTTTACAGAGGCGCTTGCGGATGACCTTAATACAGCAAAAGCGCTTGCTGTTGTCTGGGAAATGATGAGCGATACTGCTATACAAGACGCGGACAAATGGGCAACGCTCCTTTCATTTGATACAGTTCTTGGACTAAACCTTGCGGACGTCGAAAAGTTTTCAATAACCGAGGATGCCCGCGCGCTTGCCACAAAGCGCGATGAAGCTCGTGCACAGAAAGACTATATGCTTTCAGACAGTCTCAGAGCCGAGCTTGAAGCCCTTGGCTATACCGTCCTCGACACCACTGAAGGAACAGTACTCGAATAAAAAAACCACCAGTTCTGATACTGGCGGTTTTTTTATGTATCTGTATTAGCTTGCAACAACATTCGGCGCAACTTGCGCGCCTGCAGCAGGAAGCTCTACAACAAATATTGTTCCCTTGCCCGCACCTTCGCTTTCAATGATTATTTGCCCTTTATGCGCTTTGGTAATTTCTTGCGCAAGATAGAGCCCAAGGCCCGAGCCTCCGGTATTGAGCTTCCCGCCTTCGCCTCGGCTGAATTTTTCAAAGAGCTTTGCCTTTGTTTCGGCAGTTACGCCCACGCCCGTGTCGGCAACAGCAAAGAGTATCTTGTTGTCCTTGCGTGAAAGAGAGAGCTTCACAAAGCCACTCGGCGTGTATTTAATACTGTTGTCGGTGAGGTTGAGAAATACCTGCTTGATTTTCAATGGGTCGACAATTGCCATGAAGGAGTCGTGGTTTGGAATATCGAGCGTGAACGCAAGTCCTTTGTTTTCCGCCGGAATTTTCATTTCGTTGTAGAGCGCGTCTACCAAGGGAGCAAGCTCAGTTGGCATCATTTCATACTTCATACCGCCCTGTTCTATTTTTGAAACGTTAAGCAAGTCCTCCACAATATTTGCCAAGCCCTGAGCTGAAGAGTAAATGCGCTTAACGCTTTCACTTTGTTTTACATCCATCGCCCCAAATGCACCTTCAACCAGCATAGAGGCATATCCCTTGATAGCGGTCAGTGGGCTGCGCAACTGGTGGGATGCAAGCGAAAGGAATTCGGTCTTGAGTTTGTCGAGCCCCTTGAGCTTTTCGTTCGCGTTTTCCAAATCAGTATTGGATACTTCCAACATATCGCTAAGCTTCACTTCTTTTTCCACGCTTTTCACCAGCAAAAAGCCGAACCCTATCGCAAGCGCAAACGTAATCCCGTTAAGCGTTCTGTTGATATCGCTTTGTATAAAGAAAAATTGAGCGCCGATTAGTATGACTAATGAGGCAACAAGGGCCTGGGCTGCGAGCAGCTTGATATTAAATGCACGGTAAATGACTATCACATAGGCAAGCACTCCGATAAAGAACACCATGCCCAAAAGACCGATTATTTCATACAAGTATTCGCCTCCCAACCAGTCCACGAGAAAGCCCGAGAAGAAGAATGAGAAAAGGAAAAGGCTTACCCCTGCTCCCACCAAAAGCCGCTGCTGCCGCAAAAGGACTTCGCCCTTTTTGTACCAATACAGCGTAAGCGCCATAATAGAAGTAAAAATGATTATCTCAAGCGGGAAAATATAATTGCTCCAGAACAATCCTTCAACCGGAATACAGGTAACAACATCAAAATACGGCAAGGAGAAAACGCTGCTGGAAACAAAGAGCACCGGCGCAATCAATAAGAGCACAAAAAACTTCATTCGATTGGGAACATCCCTGTTTGCAACGTAGGTGTAAAAGAAGTAAAGACTGAGCACAAAGAGAAACACTTCCAGCATATACGCAAACGACCAGAAAAACATGTACGCTCGAGCGTCGATGCTGGTCCAGAGCAAAACATCAACGATGCACCATGTTGAAAAAACAACGGTGAGCATGAAAAGGATTTTTGCCGATAGTGTTCGGTTGTTGTACAAAACAAAAAAACCAAGCAAGAGCGCAACAATTGCTGCGGGAAAGTGCGAGTAATAGATCAAGCTCAGCGGCACGGATTCCTGCACCAGCGTGGCACATTGTTCAATAGCTGAGATGAGGGTGAATTCCATATTTGAAAAGTATACTATTATAATCTCCTGAGCACTATCGCCCCGAGCTGAGCATTTCTTCTACCATAGCCTCAGTGCGCTCCGGATACGTCCACCACAAAAAGTCGTCCTCTGAATCAACAGGGGTCACCGGCACGATCAACGGGCGTATGCCGAACATGCTTTCAAGCTTTTCGAAACTTGGCACTACTTTTGTAAGAGTAAATTCACGCTCTTCTTCGCTCATAAGCATGTTTTCAAACAGCACGCCGTGGCAGAGAAACAGCCCCAAATAATACAAATAGTAATACTCGGACTGGAATCGCGTAGAGAAAAAATAATCCGAGAAATCAAATACTTCAACAGTGCCACCCGCGCTTTTTTGCAGCAAATCGTGATGAAAAGAAACAAGGCTGCTGCCATTGATTGTTGTTATGTCTTTGAACTTCTTCCCTTCTTGCGTATTAAAATTAATCAAACTGATTTTCTTCGCCTCTTCAAAGCGCTCCATGCCTTCTTTATAAAAATGCAGCTTGCACAGTGCGTATTTATCAGAATTTCTCGCAACAAACTTATCCTCCGGATATTCTATAAGCAACGGATCAAGTCCGGCTTTCGCAGCCAAATCGTGAAAATGAAAAAATTCATTGTCGGGGCTTGCAATGCATCTGACGAGTACGGCCTTATTGCCTTGTATAAGAGGCTCTGGAAGCTTTGGTCCGAGGAATTCCTCCACCTTCTTCAAGAGCGCTGTATCATTTCTTCGGGCAGCCAAGATTGCCTTTACTTCTTCAAGCGGAGTATAGAGGTTTTTCATTATCGATTAACTCCAAAAATAAAGGCGTTTTTTTCTCCAAAGCTCGGTATCAAAATATCCTCGCGCTCAACTCCTGAGAAATGCTCTGTTGTAAGGCGCTCTACTATTGCGGCAGTGTTCAAATATTTTTCCATTGCCACTGCGGTGCCTCCTTGAATGGCAATCCATCCGTCGGGTGCAAGATGTTTTTTTGAAAGCATGAGCACTTGTTCAAAGAAATGAGTATAGTCGCGCTCATAGCTGTCTTCCAAATGAACCATAGGATTGTCTGTCAGGTCCGAAATAATGCCGTCAAAATGCTCGCCCTTGTTCGTTTTTAAATACTGCAATGCGTCTCCTATGAAAAGCGTTACATTAGGATGATCAAATACTTTCTGTCCGAGGTGCTTTTTTGCGCTCATGACAACTTCCACATCCAAGTCAATGATAGTGATTGCAAGATTTGGATTTTTTTCAAGAGCAGCTTCGGCTACATATCCGTCCCCGCCGCCAAGAATCAATAAGCGTGCATCGTTTTTCGTGAGTTTTTTCAAAACAGCTTCGTCGTAGAGCTGGTGGTCCTTCTCTGAAGTTTGCATGACGCCGTCAATAAGCATGCATCTTCCAAATTCGTCAGTATCGACTATTTCAATTTTCTGAAACCCGGAAGTAATATTAGCAACTCTCTCAGTAACATGAATGAGCTGCTCTGACCCGTCGCTATAGACAGGCATGCGCAGCGTGTCCGGGCTCCCCGCGGATTCAGGCAGGAGATTATACGTACGGTCAATGCTTTTTATCACCATGCGCCGGTGCAAAATTTTCTCCAGTATGTAGTCAACCACTTTTCGCGTCATGGCATCGCTTGAACAGGTATAGACATCAATTGAGAGATATCCGTGCTCCGGCCATGAATGAACAGACATGTGCGAAGTGGAGAGCAAGAGAAAGCCTGTCACCCCCTGAGGCTCGAAAGGGAAAAAGGCTTCGTCTAAAAGCACAATATTGGTGCCATCAATAGACTCGGTCATGACTTTTTTCAGAAATTCAACCGAATTGATCTGCTGTCGATTACAGCCGAACAAATCCAAAATATAGTGGGCTCCTACTACCCTATTTTCATCCAGTGCCTTATTCTCCATACTCTTCTTCATTTTCACTTTCATTCATTTCAATACTCTCTTCCTCTTCTGCTGCATAGTCTTCGGGGGTGGTGCACGATTCCCACTCTTCTGCATATTCTTCGCACGCAAGGGCTGTGGCAACCCCCTCTTCAACAAGCGCGTGCATGCACGCATCACTGTCTTCTGCATTTGCGCACGCATGAGAAAGCGCTCGCGCTCCCACCATTGCTTTGGCGTAATAGTATTCTTCATCAGTGGTACACACTTCCTGCGCAGGGTCACAAGAAAGCTCAACCGCTATATCAAAATTGAGCGCTCTGTAGTACAGATAAAAATTTATCGCGAGTGCGCTGGCAAGAAGCAATACCGTGAGTAGTATAAAAAAACGGCTTCCCTTTTTTGCAGTAGGAATATCCATAGAATGAAAACATTATACCATGCATTAAAAAAGACGCCTTATTATAGGCGTCTTACAATAGAGAGCTAACGATGCTGTACCAGAACGCGGACCAGATAATACACGAAAGTATTGTACTGATAATTAAAATCAGATGGTCTCTTTTTTTAAATCCTTGAAATGCCGGACCTTTTCTTGTATAGAGCACTACCAAGAAAGGGTCATACCATGTGAGGAAAAGAAGTACAGGCACTTCACCGCCGTAGCGATAAAGGAAAAAAAGTATTTTTTCCACCCGGTTTTTTTTCTCATTGCTAATAAGCAGCTCTTTCAAACTTTTGAATTTCTCAAAACCGAAAATATCCTTTTTAAGGAAATCGTAAAGAAAAACAAGGCAATAGTTGAGAGTGAGCGCGCTGGCCATTAAGATAATAAAGCTCATCAAAAGATGTTCCTTAAAATAATACGTTATAAACGGGTAGATTCCCCAATCGAATATCCATCCAATGGTTTCGATTGTCGCAACTCCTCCCAGTAAAAGAAAGAGTTTGCCAAGTAGTTCTTTCTTTTTCAATTGTCAGTGTATTTGTTTACATTATATCATTTTTTTATATAAAGTCAATAGAATAGTAAACGGCCCCGTGGTGGGGCCGTGTTCATTTTTGTCCGCTTATTGCCTGTTGCATTATGGACTTGAGGGATCCTACTGCTTGGGCGGCAACATCGGGCTGCTCTGGTTTCTTTTTTGGAAGAGAAACATCTTCCACTTCTGTGTGAGGGGTTGGATTTTCTTCCTCGTCTTCAACACCGTCTGCTGCTCCTGTGTACTCTGTCATGGCTGTATGGATTTGATTTATTCAAATCCTAGCACAGCACGCTTTCGGTGACTAGTCCTGGCGAGGTTTCAACAGTGGGAAGATTTGCGCTTCGCGCACGGGCTTGTCCATCAAAAACGAGAAGAGGCGCTCGGAGAGGCCAAAGCCAAATGCAGGCGGCATGCCATGCTCAAGTGCTTCGACAAATTCCATGTCGGCCATTTGCGCCTCATCGTCCCCTGCATCGCGCAAAGCCTGCTGGTGTTCGAACCGTCCGCGCTGGTCAACAGGGTCATTGAGCTCGCTGAAACCCTTACCCATTTCACTTCCGGCCAATATCACCTGAAAGCGCTCCACTGTTTGTGGGTTATTGCGGCTGCGCTTTGCAAGCGGCTCAAGGTACACCGGCACATTGATCAAAAATCCTGGCCCCGCAAGTCCTTTGCGCACCTTCTTCCAGAGCAAGTCTATTCCCCGCTCGATATTAAGCGTTGGCTTGTCGTATGCAATATCGTTTTTCTTGAGCTCTGCCTCTACTGCCTCAAGGGTGGTATCGAGCGCATTGATGCCGTAATTATCCTCTAGTACTTGCACAAAGTCGTATACCTCCCATTCTTTATTGAAGTCCACCTCGTATCCGCGAATGGTGAATACTGTTTTTCCAAATGTTTTTTCTGCAATGAGCGTATAGAGCTCTTTTGTCAGCTCCATGCCCTGGATGTAGTCGGCGTACGCCATGTAATATTCAAGCTGCGTGTAGTCCTGAAGGTGCTCGTTTGAGATTCCTTCGTTGCGGAAAATACGCCCTATTTCGAATGTGCGAGGAATGCCCGCAACAAGGAGTTTCTTCTGCCACAGCTCGCCCGCTGAGATGCGAAGGAATACGTCGATGTCGAGCGCATTGTGATGTGTGACAAAGGGGCGCGCATCGGCGCCGCCGGTGGTGTTTTCCAAAACCGGTGTTTCTACTTCAACAAATGATTTCTCCAAAAGAAATTGGCGAATAGTATTCCAAAAGATTGAGCGCTTGTACACGATATCACGCACGTCTTCGTTCATCAAAATATCGAGGTACCGCTTTCGGAATCGCTCGTCTTCGTCTTTGATGCCGTACCATTCGTCAGGAATAGGAAGCAGACTCTTTGAAAGCATGTTCCAGCCGGTCACAAACAAGCTCTGCGCACCGCGCTGTGTCGTATATGCCGTACCGGTCACCGTTACAAAGTCGCCAATGTCTACCGTGTCATTAAAAAGAGTGAACACGCTTTCATCCATTTCGTCTTTCTTAAAGAATGCTTGAATGCGCCCTGTACCATCGTACAGGTCACAGAAAGTAATACCACCTTGCCCGCGCTTGCTCATGATGCGACCTGCGAGCGTAATTACATCCTTTCCGCCTTCATAGAGGCCGAAGCGGTCGATAAAGAGGTCAATTGCGTGCGAGCGATTGGTTTCAGCTGGGTACGGATTTATGCCTTGGGCTTCCAATAATGCTTTCTTTTTCAGTCGGTCTGCCCGGAGTTCTTCAATGGATGCCATATGTACCTCAAATTATACAAGAAACAAGGCAAAAAGCACCTTTTCCTCATTTCAGAAGGACGGTCCTTCTGAGCCTAGCAAGGACCATCCTTGCTAGGCTAGATTCCCTCCTTTTTCAGGTCTTCGATAATCTCTTTCGCTTTCTTTGAGAGCTTTTCCGGAAGAGTGATGTTGAGCTTGATGACAAAGTTTCCGCGCTTGCTTCCGCCAGTCGGCACGCCGTGATTTTTCAGTACGACAGTGTCACCCACTTTTGTTCCGCTCGGAATTACGAAATCGATTTTCCCGTCGAGGGTTTCAATGCTGTGTTCAGCTCCCAAAAGTGCATCAGTCAATTTGATTGAGTGGTTTGAGACAAGGTCGTGTCCTTGGCGCGCAATTGTTTTGTGCGGTGCGACAGATACGTGAACATAAAGGTCTCCCGACTGCCCGCCGGAAATCGCTTCGCCCATGCCGCTGAGTCGAAGTGTTTCGCCATTTTGAATACCGCTTGGAACATTGATTTTGATAGTGCGCGCTTCAGTTACCACACCATCGCCCTTACAGGTCTTGCAAGGTTCTTTGGGGATTTTTCCTTTACCAAAACACTTGTTGCACGTTTGGTTGGTGGCAATAGAACCGAGTATGGTGCGCTGTACGGTACGGATAGATCCTTTACCATCGCACTTCGAACACGTCTCAAGCTTGCTCCCTGGTTGTGCACCGTCGCCCTTACAGGTGGTACAAGTAGAAGGCTTGGTCACGCGGATTTCTTTTTCTACACCAAAGATAGCGTCTTTGAAATCAATTGATATGTTTGTCTGCAGATCATTTCCGCGACGCTGGCGACTTGACCTTCCTCCACCGAACATCTCGCCAAAAATATCTCCCATATCAAAGCCGAAGCCTTGCCCACCTTGCGAGAAGTCAAAACCGTTCGGGTCAAATCCACCGAAGCCTCCGCCTCCCATGTTGGGCCCTGCACTACCAAACTGATCGTATTGCGCGCGCTTAGTATCATCAGAGAGCGTTTGATACGCCTCATTTACTTCCTTAAACTTCTTGTCGTCTCCTTTATTCTTATCGGGATGATACTGGTGCGCGAGCTTATGAAATGCCTTTTTGATTTCATCTTTTGAAGCGCCTTTCGACACTCCTAATGTTTCGTAATAGTCTTTTGCCATGTGTATTTACTATATCATTATTCTTTGATAAGAAAATGCCCTTCTATAAGGGCATTTTCAGTGAAATTAGCGGTGTCGGAGAGACACTGTTTTGCCCTCTGCCTTTCGCTTTTTCTTTGCTGCGATTTTGCGTTTCTTGTTCATAAGTGGGGATACTATAGCACAGGAGCCGATTATTGGCTATCTGTTTTTTCTTCCCCGGTAGTGTCGGTCGCCTCAGCATCTTTTGCTTCGCCTTCAGGGGCTGACTCTTGCGGCTGGGCCTTGGATACCGCTTCGCCGATCTTGGACATCTCGGTTGAAAGGGTGTGAACAGCAGCTTCGATAGAAGCTTTATCACTTCCCTCCTTGGCTTTCTTCACGGCATCAATCGCACCCTGTACAGAAGTTTTAATCTCTTCAGTCACATGCTCTGCATGGTCGGTGAGCGCTTTTTCTGCTGCGAATACTGTCATGTCAGCGGTGTTCTTTGTGTCCACTAGCGCTTTCTTTTCTTCATCTTCCTTTGCGTGAAGCTCGGCGTCATTTTTCATGCGCTCGATATCTTCTGGAGTAAGACCAGAAGAGGCTTCAATCCGGATAGACTGCTCTTTGCCGGATGCCTTGTCTTTTGCTTTCACATTGAGGATGCCGTTTGCATCAACATCGAATGTCACCTCCACCTGCGGCATGCCGCGCGGTGCCGGTGGAATGCCGTCGAGGATAAACCGTCCGAGCGATTTGTTGTCGCTTGCCATTGGTCGCTCGCCTTGAGTGATATGGATTTCAACAGAAGTCTGGTTGTCGGCCGCAGTTGAGAACACCTGACTTTTTGATGAAGGAATGGTCGTGTTACGCTCTACGAGCTTTGTTGCCACTCCGCCAAGGGTTTCAATACCGAGAGAAAGCGGAATCACGTCGAGCAAGAGAACATCGCGCACGTCGCCCTGCAATACTCCTCCCTGGACTGCAGCACCGAGTGCCACCACTTCGTCCGGGTTGATAGTGCGGTTAGGTTCTTTGCCGAAGAGCTTCTTTACCTCTTCAACAATTTTCGGCATACGGGTCTGTCCTCCCACCAAAATGATTTCATCAATATCTGCAATCTTAAACGGTGATGCATCGATTGCGCGCTTCGTGATTTCGATAGAACGCATAACAAATTCGTCTGCAAGGTTTTCAAGCTGAGCGCGAGACATCTTCAAAAGAAGGTGCTGCGGCCCCGCATCAGTTGAAGTGATAAAGGGAATGTTGATTTCAGTTTCAGGAGTAGTAGAAAGCTCGATTTTTGCTTTTTCTGCGGCTTCATCGAGTCGCTGAAGCGCAAGCGGGTCTTTTGTTACATCCACACCGGACTCTTTTTTGAATTCGGCTGCGATCCATTCAACAATGGTGCGGTCAATATCGCGCCCCCCCATCATGGAGTCTCCGTCGGTGGACTTCACCTCAATAACATCATTGCCGATTTCAAGAACAGACACATCAAAGGTACCTCCTCCAAAGTCGTATACCACCACCTGCTCATCCTTTTTTGTATCAAAGCCATAAGCAAGCGCGGCTGCAGTCGGTTCATTAATAATGCGCTTTACATCAAGGCCTGCAATTGCACCCGCATCTTTTGTCGCCTTACGCTGCGCATCGTTAAAGTACGCAGGCACGGTGATGATCGCTTCAGTGATCTTTTCACCGAGCTTTGCTTCAACATCTGTTTTTATTTTCTGCAAAATCATTGCTGAGATTTCTTCTGGGCGGTATTGTTTTCCGTCAAGGGTTACTTCCGCTCCACCATCAGCTCCTGCAGCTACAGGAAACGGCATGTGAGAAATCACTTTATCAATGCCGGCATCAGAGAATTTGTGACCCATCAATCGCTTGATACCGTACACAGTATTTTGCGGATTGGTCACGGCCTGGCGCTTTGCCAAAAGGCCGACAAGACGGTCACCGTTTTTTGCTTGTGCGACAATAGAGGGGGTTGTGCGAGACCCTTCAATGTTTTCGATGATTTTTGGCTGTCCGCCTTCAATGATTGCGACAGCGCTGTTTGTGGTTCCGAGGTCAATTCCGATGATTTTAGCCATAATATGTGTGTGAAAAAATTATTTTATAAGGTAAAAGTAAATCCAAGTGTATTTCAAGCAATTCTTCCGTTTCTACCGTTTTTTCGTGGTCGCGAAATACTTGTTGATAGTATAAATGATTTGTGATATTGTGCAAGTACATGAGTAAACCAAGGGATACAAGAGAGAAGAAGTCGTTCTCAAAGCAAATCCTTGCCCTCCTCTCGGCAAAACCGGCTGTTTCTGTGGCTGAGCTCACAGAGAGCATTGAGGCGCTGGGAAGCGAGAAATATGCCCTCACACGCTCATTAAAGGGCCTTACAGAGTCGGGACTAGTGGAAACACACCATTCAGGCCAGCAGGCCTATACGCGCCTCACGCGCGAAGGAAAGAAGAAGGCGCACAGCCTCAAGCTTGAGAGCGACACCGTTCTTTTTGATCCAACCTGGGACGGCAAATGGCGTATTATTCTTCTCGACCTACCAGAAGAGCGCAAAGCTGAGCGCGAAGGCCTGCGGTACCTCTTGAAAAAGGCCGGGTTTATATTATTGAAAAATTCGGTCTGGATCTCCCCTCACCCGTTTGAGCACTTGTTTATGAATATTAAAAAAGACCTCACCCTCACCACAGAATTGATGATATTTGTTACTGACACTATTGATGCGGAAACAGAAAAAGAATTTATAACATTGGCAAAATAAAAGACCCCTCAACGAGGGGTCAGTAAGTGTACAATTTATTGTGTTTGGTGTTTTCTTTCTATATAGAGAAGTCGAATTCCTATAAGTCCGGTGATGCAACCGCCGCCAAGTGTTGTAAGGAGTTGTTCGGGGGTCATATTCGGATTTCCTAAAGACGGAATCATCATAGTGGAAAGAACCACTGCCATAACAATAAGACATGCAAATGCAATTTGTTGTAAAGGAGTCATAATTTTTATTTAATTTTGTTTACAACATTATATCCTTTTTTAGGATAATGTCAAATGTGCCTTATTTTGCCTTGTACACTGAGACACGAGCCGGACGGAGGATGGATTCCCCGAGCTTGTAGCCTGGCTGGAGTACGCCGGATATCGTGTGAGCGAGGCCACTGTCCTCAGTCTCAGTTTCTGACACCGCTTCGTGAAGACTTGGATCAAAACTATCCCCCACTGCGCCAAATACGCTGAAGCCTTTATCCTTAAGAGTGTTCATCAATTGCGCATAAATGTACTCTACACCGGTGCGCCAGCTTGCATCCACCTTCTCCCAGGCTTCTTTGTTGTTCATTGCAAGCGAAAAGCTGTCGACTACCGGAAGCAGTTCTTCGATAAAGGACTCTTCAACAATGCTTCGCATGCGCTTTTTGTCTTCGTCTGCACTCTTTACGACATTTGCGTAGTCGGCTCGTGCGCGCTGCCAGCCGTCGAGATATTCAGTCTTTTCCTTTTGGAGCACCTTTATTTTCTCTTTGAGTTTTTTGAGCTGGTCAGACCCCGAGAGCTCGGTGCCGTCTTCATTGCTTTCCACTATTTCTTCATCAAATACGATTTCGTCTTCTTCCATATAGCCCTGATTATACCGATTTTTGGCAATAAAAAAAGCCCAGGTTCACTGGGACTTTCTGTTGATTGTTGTTACCATTTAATTTTTGGTGGTGCCTGTACGAGTTTGGAGTTCTCTAATCGTTCTATTCGTTGACGATAATTCGCATATACTTCTTTAGTCAAAGTAATTTTAGAATTATACTTTCTAAACAGAAGCGTTGCATGAGTTTCGGTTTCGATAACTTCGTCAGGTTTCTCCAAGGAAAAGATCGCCATTCCAGTCCTTGTTTTCTGCTCAAAAGAAATTGTATCCTTTATAGCAATAATTTCAGGGACTGAACGATAATCTTTGTTACCCGTCTGGGCAAATAGTCTGATGCTTGCGGTGAAGCAAAAGAGCAATACCATAGTGAATTTCATATAGATTTGTTTTAAGAACAGTGATACGTAGTCCATAGCGTGCTTATTTAACTTTATTTATTATATCATTTATATAATAAAAGTCAATATATCATCATATAAACAAAAACACCCCCGCTTGGGGGTGTTTTTGAGAGATTAACGCTTTGACCACTGTCCGGCTTTTCGAGCCTTCTTGAGACCGAATTTGCGGCGTTCTTTTGCGCGGGGATCGCGCTTGAGGAAGCCGTCGGTTTTGAGCTTGGTCTTGTCTTCTTCGTTCTCTTTAACGAGAGCACGAGAGATGCCGTGGCGCACTGCTTCTGCTTGAGAGTGAATACCACTTCCCTTCACGTGTACTGAAACGCCATATGACACTCCTACAGTCTTGAAAGGGTCAGTAACAATCTTCTGCAATTCTTCTGTTGGGAAGTAGGTTGCAAGGTCTTTGTCGTTGATTGTGTAAGACTCTTTTGTACCGAGCATCAAGCGAACGCGAGCGGTTGCAGTCTTGCGGCGGCCGATAGCTTCAGTGTATTTCTTTTTTGTAGTAGTTTTTTCCATAGTATATAAATTCTCGAGATTAATCAGTTACAGTGAGAGACTTCATCATTTCATTGCGAAGCTTGTTGTTAGGGAGCATGCCTTTTACAGCGAGCGTTACCACCTCACGGTAGCCTTTCTTCTCCACAACATGGGCCATGCTGGACTTCTTCAATCCGCCTGGATATCCACTGAAAGAGAGGTAGGTCTTTTCGATCATTTTCTGTCCTGGCACTTTGAGCTTGCCTGCATTGGTTACTTCAACAGTATTTCCTGAAAGATTGTTCTTTGTGAAGTTCACAGAGTTCTTGCCCATCAAAAGCACAGCTACTTCTGTAGCGAGGCGTCCGAGTGATTTTCCTGTTGCGTCGATAGTGTAATTCATAGTGATAAGATTATTGAACGAATTCGATTACTGCCATAGGACTTGCGTCGCTCTTGCGGAGTGCAAGCTTGATGATGCGGGTGTACCCTCCATCACGCGTTGCATAGCGAGGCGCAATGTCTGAGATAAGCTTTGTTGCAACAGCTTCGTTGTTGTAAAAGCCTCCGAGGAGCAAGCGGCGGTTTGCAAGAGTTGGGTTCTTTGCCTTGGTAACCATTTTCTCAACAGCTGGGCGAAGTTCTTTTGCCTTTGCTTCAGTCGTCATAATGCGACCGTGAGTAATCAAAGATGCAGCAAGCCCCTTCAAAAGAGCTGAACGCTGGTTCTTTGGTCGGCCGAATTTTCTGTTTGCATTATGGTGTCGCATGATAAAATTGAGTCTGTACTATAGCGTATTAATCCTTCAAAGACAAGTTAAAGACTGCGAGGGCTTCGCGGATTTCTGTAATCCCCTTGTCTCCAATGCCGTCAATCTCCAAAAGGTCTGTTACGTGCTTGCGTGCAATACCCCCTACAGTGCGGATATTTGCCGCTGAGAGCGCGTTGAGCGTGCGAGTTGAGAGTCCGATAGAGTCGATGCGGTTCTTGAGCACATCGGTCACATCAACACCGTCTTCTTCGCTACCAGCTGGTGCTGAATCTTCTTCGCTTTCAAGCGCTGCAACTGGTGCCTTTGCAGCTACTGTTGCCTGAACTGCGGCAATCACTTCTCCTGAGTCAACTGACACAATAGCAGCGAGCTGGTCGATCATAGTGCGCACTGAAGACTCCAATGCTTCTCGGGGAGAAAGAGTACCATCAGTTTCGATAGTCATTCGAAGGCGGTTAAAGTTTGTCTTGTCGCCAACGCGCATTTCTTCTACGTCGTAGCTTACGCGGCGAATTGGAGAGAAAATAGCATCGAGAAAGATTGTACCGATGTCAGCTTTTTGCTTGTGGTGTGCATCGCGAGAAACAAATCCAAGACCGCGCTCGATAGTGAGCTCGATGTTGAGACCAACTTTCCCAGTGATTTCGCAAATGTACTGCTCTGGGTTTGCAACAGATACAGCACCGTTTGCAGTGATGTCAGCTGCTGTTACCATTTTCGGGCCCTTTGCTGAAAGGACAACAGTTGCAGGCTCGTCAGTTGCAAGACCAAAGCGAATGTTCTTGAGGTTCAAAAGAATAGTAATGACATCTTCTTTAACGCCATCCATTGTGGAAAATTCGTGAGAAACACCATCAATCTTTACCGCAGTCACTGCAGCACCTTCAAGAGATGAAAGAATAATGCGGCGGAGAGAGTTTCCAAGGGTGTAGCCGTAACCTGGTACGAGACCGTCGATTTCGAATACGCCTTTGTTTGCTTCTTCAAGTACTGCTTTTGGTTTTGATGGGAGGAGGATAGTTTGTTCGCTCATGGTGTTATATAATACAATTATTTTGTAATTATTGCAATGGTGTGTTCTATTATCGGCTATAGAACTCAAGAACGGTGTCGAGCTGCAAGAACTGTTCGTCGTTTTTTGGTTTCGCTACCACCTCTGCTGTCAGAGACTCAGGCGTGAGCTTGAGCCAAGTAGGCCAGGTGTAGTCTTTTACTTTTGTACTAAAATCGGTGAAAATCGGGCTTTTACGTGAACCTTCACGCACCGCAATAACATCGCCTACGTGAATCTGCTGACTCGGGATCGTAGACTTCTTGCCGTTGACGGTAAAGTGGCCGTGGCTTGCGAGCTGGCGCGCGAAACGGCGGGTTCCAGCAAAACCAAGGCGGTAAATAACGTTGTCGAGACGGTTTTCAAGCTGCTCGTAGAGTTTGTCGGTTACCGGCATCCCCTTCACGTGGGTTGCTGTTTCAACATAGTTCCCCAGCTGGCGCTCGCTAATGCCGTATGAGAAGCGCACTTTCTGCTTCTCAATAAGCTGAGTACCGTAGTCGCTCATAGCCTTTGGGCGCTTGCCCTTTGTTGTTGTGCGAGTTTTCTTGTCTGCACTGGTAACATATTTTGCGGTCTGGCATTTTTCGAACATTCCTGCTCCCAGACGGCGGCACATTTTGTATTTTGCGATAGTATTCATAAAATTTTAAACTCTTCGAGGTTTCTTAGGCTTTGGACCGTTGTGCGGAACCGGTGTTTCGTCGCGAATACCGAGAAGCTCGATTCCTGTTCCTACGAATCCGCGAATCAATGGCTCACGGCCGCTTCCGACTCCTTTCACCAGTACGCGGCACTCCTTGATGCCAAGCACAGTAGCTTTTTCAGAGAGGATTTCTCCTACCTTTGATGCAGCAAATGGAGTTCCCTTTTTTGCACCCTTAAAGCCAAGAGATCCGGCTGAAGACCAGAAAAGGACGTTCCCCTTAAGGTCGCTTACCACGGCTTTAGTGTTGTTAAATGTCGCTTCAATAGCAAGGATACAGGTAGTAACCTTCTTTTTTGGTGTACGCGCGCCTTGGCGAGTGCGAGCATTCGCATCTACCAACTGTCCTTCTTGTGTTGCAATTCTTTTTTTACCCATACTACTATTGATTATGTTTTACTTTCCTTACGACGTCCGCTTCCCATCGTGTTTCGAACGTTTCCACGAACAGTACGAGAGTTGGTCTTGGTGCGCTGGCCGTTTACCGGAAGGCGCTTGGTGTGGCGAGTGCCGCGGTAGCATTTGATATCTTTGAGGCGCTTTACGTTTCCAGAGATTTCGCGCTTGAGGTTTCCTTCGATAGTGCGTTCTTCAACGTCCTTACGGATTGCAGCTTCCTGCTCAAGCGTTACGTCAGCACCCTTTGTTTCAGGAGTTACTCCGTTTGCAAGGAGGATTTTTGTTGCTGTGACACGTCCAATACCATAAAGGGTAGTGAGTCCGATGTCGAGTCTTTTTTCATTAGGGATGTTGATTCCGAGGATACGCATGGTTTATTGTTTTTGCTTATGTTTTGGGTTATCGCAAATCACCACCAAATGCCGATTGCGCTTTACAATCTTACACTTATCGCACATTTTTTTAACGGTTGATTTGACTTTCATACAAAATAATAATATTGAAAAATTCGGACACAAAATCGAGTCGCGGCCTAGTATACACTATCTACATTCTCCTGACAATACGCCCCTTTCCCCCGTAGGGGTCAATGATCACTTCAACAGTGTCACCGACCAATACTTTGATGCGGTGCAGTCTCATTTTGCCAGCCAAATAGGCGACAAGAACGGTGCCGTTTTCAAGTTCCACTCGAAACATAGTGTTAGGAAGTGCTTCTTGAATTGTGCCTCGAACTGATTCTGCTTGTGTTTGCATGTGTTACAAGGGACACTATACTAGAATTCCCCGAAGCGGTCAACTGTTAGTTGACTACTACCGTTATACGGTCTTGATTGCTTGGGAAAAAGGGTGCCCAAAACGGATATAGTGTGTATCGCGCCTCCTCTATTTCAGCCACTTCTTGAAGTGCTGTGGTGAAAGAGCGCCGTGGAACTCCTAAAACAGCCTGTGCCACTTTTTCGGTGTTCACGTTCGTAATAAGAGTGCCGGTGCCTGAAAGCGAGATAGTAAGCGTGTCGGGAACCTTGCTCGCATCTGTTGGAATGGCAGAAATTGGCTCGACTTCAATATCGCCAAGTGCAGGAATAGAAACAGCCGGGTAGGTATGGTCGCTCACTACTTTTGCCGCAATAGCGCTTTCAAGCAAGTCGCGTCGAATCAGGTACGATACCATTGTTCCGGAAATGCTCGCCGGGAACTTGATGTCGTTTCCTTTGATGGTAAGCGAGTCACGATCAATCGTAATAAATTGCAAGTTGGGGAACGTAATATATTCGCCAGGGATTGCCGCACGGGTCTCGCGCTTTAATTTTTCTGCCAAGTCGGCCTGGAGAGAGAGAATTGCTTCCTCTTTGTCGCTTTCGGTCAATACATGAGCCATGCCCGCTTCCCCACCCGTAATGGCGCCGGCGCTTCGCGCATAAATCTGCTTGCTGGTGTAGCCTGCCACCGTAAAGCTTGTGCCGTCGGTATTGTAGCTCTCTCCAACATCAGCCGCAGTCACTGTCACTTGAGGGCTTGTCCCCGCCTTCTTTACTTTGCTCACTGTGGTATAGCCTGGAATTGTTACCGCAGACTGAGTGATGTATTTCTTGCCATTTGCCGCCGTCAGCGTTGTTCCGCTTTTAATAGTTACATTTTTTGTACTGTTTTCATTGAAAAGCACCACCTTCCCCGATGCTTTTGTATTGCTCTGCTGCAACGCGGACGCATAGATTTGGCGAGTAACATCGGTTGTCACCACCATTGCCTGAAATGACAATCGGTCTGCATCTGCTGTTTTTTCTTCGGCCATATCAAGCTGCAGTGAATCAAAGGAGAATGGAATGTGCCGCTCGGTCACTGTCACTCGTGCATGCACGAGCTTCATGCCCACAACATACAAGAGTGCGATAAATATCACGGCCCCAGCAACCACTGCAAGCGAGCGCCACGAAAACTTTTTTCGCGGAATACGGCTTCGACCGGTGCTCTGCAATTCTTCCGGGTACTCTGGAGTGTTTACTTCTTCGATTACTGTGCCGTTTTTTTCAAGTTCTTCTTTGCGGATAACGTCGTAGAGTTTCATCATGCAAGTATTGTATTACATCACTCAACCAATAAAAAGCTTTCAACAAACAAGAGTCCTACACCAAGAGGTATGTCGAGTGCAGTATCAGGCGCACTCTTCACAGATTTTTCAAGTGTTTCTGTTGTAACGATTGTCGAAGAGATTGGTGTATTCGAACGGTGCGCAAGGTACGGGTCGGTAGTGATAGCGCGCTGCACAAGCTGTACAAAATGCGGGTCTACAACGGTGAACCATTGCGGCGGAAGCGTGAAGCCGTAGTGTCCCTCATCAATAACGCTTTGCAAGCCTTTCTGCCAGGTAGCGGTAAATGCGGCAAGAGACTTTTCGACAGTTTGCTTGGCGCCGTCCGAGAGCTTTTGCAATCCATAACTTTCAAGGACCGAAATTGCCTCAGCAGCAGTGTGATTCCCTTCGGCGGAAAGTGCGCGATAGAGCTCGTAGGTGCCCACAGGAAATGAGTGCTGGTATAAAAAGAGTTCGTCTTTGATGAAGGCGACATCAGTCACCTCTTCTCCAACGTCTACAATCACGCTCTCATGTGTTGCCGCAGCACGGCTTCGCAAGCTCACAAACGTTGCGTACGCACTTGTCGTAATACCGATTGGGCGTGTGCCGTACAAACGCTTAAGCAGGTCCGTAAACTGGTCCAATACTTTTTTCGGTGCAATAGTAACCGTCAAATACACCTCTATGGATGTTGCGCGCTTGCCGTAGGGTGTGTGCGTCACATAGCCGTTGAGCTTTATCAAAGAGAGCTGCTTTTCAACAATAGAGTACTCGGTCCCCAGTGCACCAAAGCGGTCCGTTTCGTTTTTCAAAATGTATTCGATTTCCTTATCGACAAGACTGTGCACGAGCTTTTCCGTACAGACAAAAGGAGTGGGCTTATTAAAAAAAATGGTGCGGGTCTGGGAGGTGTACCACGGAGATGCAAGGACAACCTGAATATATTCCGGATGATGCACATCGCGCTTACGGATATCGGTCGCTACGGTCTCCAGACCCTTCAGTGCTTCTGCGACAAAGCGCTCAATATTGAGTTCAGTCTGTAGGGGCGCTTGCGTGCGTGATTGCGCAAGCACTGCAGCTTTTTCAACAAGAGGGATTTCCCCATGTGCAGCTTTTTTAATCAGCGCATGCGCACCACCGACGCTGCTTGAGCTGATATCAAACACTGCAACAGGAATGCTTCGCACTTTCGGAATGGACATGAATACAGTATACGAGAGAAAGTACAAAGTCGAAAGCAATTTACACTCACCTAACGAGGACGGTCCTCGTTAGGTGAAGATTTTAGGAAAGGGTTGCCTTGATGCGGCGAATGCCGGCAGATGATGCCTCTTCTTTGAGGATGCGGAAAGTGCCGAGAGCGCCCGTGTGTTCAACATGTGGGCCTCCGCAAAATTCTTTTGATACGGCATTGCCGTTTTTATCTTCAATGGAGTACACGCTGACAATATCCGGATACGTTGTGCCAAATTCCATTTCAGCGCCAATACTCTCAGCATCTGCTTTTGGCATTTCTCTTCGAACAACGCTGTAGTCGTTTGCAATGATATCGTTTACCCACGCTTCGATGTCGTGTTTTTCTTCTTCGGTGAGCTTGCGGTCAAGATTAAAGTCGATGCGAAGGCGCTCATCGGTGATGTTTGACCCTTTTTGATGAATATCAGGACTGATAAGAGTTTGAAGCGCTGCAAGAAGCAGGTGGTGTGCTGTGTGAAGCTTTGTAGTCATCTCTGTAGCACCGGAAAGCCCGCCTTTGAACTTTTGCTCGGCACCCGCGCGCGATGCTGCCTGGTGCGCCATCATGCGCTCGTTGAATGCCGCAACATCCACTTCCCATTCCTTTTCTTTCGCAAGTTCGAGCGTGAGCTCTATCGGAAAGCCGTAGGTAGTAGCCAGCGTGAATGCATCGATTCCTTTCTCAAATTCTTTTAATCCCGCTTCGAGGGTTTTTTTGAACTTCCCTACTTCTTGAGCGATTTGCATTATTACTTGCACTTCAGGTGCAGACACGGGTTCCGTAGGTGCTGTAAAGTGTGCAGTATCTTTATAGGTATCAAAAATAACATTGAGTACGTCCAAAAATATTTCATTCTTGTTCAGAGTATCTTTTTTATCAAAAAATCCCATTTCCTGAGCACGCATTGTCGCGCGCCGAATCAGTCGGCGAAGGATATACCCTTGGTCTTTATTACTTGGCAATACCCCGTCCGCAATCATCATCGCTGAGGTGCGGATATGGTCTGCAATGATGCGCGCAGAATCTTCTTTGTATTTCTCCCCTGCAATAGCTTTTATTGTTTCCATGATTGGCGCAAACATGTCGTTTTCAAACACATTCGACTTGCCTTGCACAATCATTGCAATGCGCTCTAGCCCGCTTCCGGTGTCCACATTTTTCTGTGAGAGCTGCCCTACAACCTTTCCGTCCTTTGCCAAATACTGCATGAATACATCGTTCCAAATTTCCACCACGTCTCCCTTATCGTCTGCAGCCACAAATTCCTCGTGCGACATATCACCCAATGTTCCGGCAATATCGTAAAACATTTCCGTATCCGGTCCGCATGGGCCATTGTCGCCCGGGCTCCACCAGTTGTTTTTAGCGGGCAAAAAATAAATGCGGTGCTCAGGGATGTATTGTTTCCAAATCTCAACCGCTTCCAAATCACGTGGTGCATTGTTATCGCCTTCAAACACTGTCACGTACAAGCGCGCCGGATCAAGTCCAAGCCCTTCTTCTTTACTTGTTAAAAATTCATAACTCCACTTGATAGCGTCTTCCTTGAAATAATCTCCGAGCGACCAGTTCCCCAGCATTTCAAAAAATGTCAGGTGTCGGTTGTCGCCAATGTCATCGATGTCTCCAGTGCGCACGCACTTTTGCGCGCTTGCGAGGCGTGTTCCAGCCGGGTGCGCTTCGCCAAGCAAATACGGTACCAGCGGCTGCATGCCGGCGGTATTAAAAAGCACTGACGGATCGTTCTTTGGCACCAAAGATGCGGAAGGAAGGATTGCATGCCCGCGTTTTTCAAAAAATACGAGAAATCGTGCGCGGATATCGGAGGAAGTCATGGGAATACTGTAGCAAAATTACTAGCCTTTATAAAGTATGCTCTACTTATTTCTTTTTCTGCTTTTTGAGCCAATTTTTGGAAAGCTTTTCGAGCTTGTCGATGTCCGCCTCGATTCCCTTGAGGCCCGCTTCGAAGAATGCCTCATTGGTATTGATGCCGATGGACTTGAAAATATCTTTCGGACTCATTGAGCGCCCTGCTTTAAGAAATTGTTCTATCTTTTTTGCATAGCTAGGATCTGCTTTCCATTTTTCGTACAGCGCTCGGCTGACAAGCTGTCCGTACGCGTAGGAGTACACATAAAAGAATCGTCTAATATGCGACCAATTCACATAAAAATATCCGTCATTTTTTGTAACATTCATTGCTTTCCCTGTATAGGACTGCAGGTGCTTTTGGAGCAGTTCCGCGATATCACCTCCATTTACCTGTCCTTCCGCTCGAATGCGGGTATGCAAATCAAGTTCAAAATTAAAACATGCAACTTGTCGGAAAATTGTACTGATATCCCCTAGAATTTTATTGTGAAGCAAAATTACTTTCTCTTCATCGCTTAGTGTTTGCTCCAACTGATCAGTAACCAGCTGTTCAAAAAAAGTGCTGGCGACTTCCGCTGTTGCAGTGGAATATCCGCGATACTGAGGTGGAAGGGGTTTTACCGACTCACTGTGAATGGCATGCCCCATCTCATGAGCAAGCGTTTCAACTGACTTGATATCATTTGTGTGATTTAGAAGGACAAATGTCGGCAGTGTGCCGTACCCCCAACAATATGCCCCACCTCGTTTTCCTTTTTTAGGGAAAACGTCTATTTGCCCTTTTTCTACATAAGTATCCAAAAGCCCTGCATACGATGCATCCACTTGTTCAAATGCGCTCTTCACCAAAGATACGGCCGAGTCAAAATCAAATTTCTTTTTGATTGTACCTATCTTTACCGCTCGATCCGCCATAATGATTTTCTTTTCTCCCAAGAGCTTTGCGTGGAGCGAATAAAACCGCTGACTGAGCGTAAAGTTTTTTGTCACCATTGCAATCAATGCTTCGACCTCCTTTTCTTCATTTTCGTACCCCAATACGGTGGCGCTGTACGGCTTTTTATATCCGCGTCGCTCATCCATAATTTTTTTGTAGTTGTATATAGCGTTGATCTCAGCCTCTGCAACAGAACTTTGTGCTTCTAGTACTGCATTCACTGCATCGGAGAGCACGTGCCTCTCCTTTTTTGGTAAATCACTGATAATAGAAAGGGCTTTGGGAAGAGGCAACTCCTCACCTTTATGCTTCACCATTTTTTGCGTAAGAATTCGATCCTGCGCATCCACCCACATGCCGAAAGCCGGCTGCGACAACAAATCAGCCAATTGCTCTTCTTGCTCGGTGAGCATATATTTTGCGCGCTTGAACAGTTTCTCCAATTTATACCGAAACGGCTCAAGAATAGGATCTTCGAGAAAGATTTTTTGCTTTGATGACGAAACTTTTCCGATCACAAGCGAAAAGAACGTCAACTTGTTTGTTGCAAGACTCATGCGCTGCTCAATTCGCGTTGCGGCTGCGGAAACGCTGGAGTTCGCACTATCCAAATCACTCTTCAGTGCAAAGTAAGCCCATGATTTTCCGATAATTTTATCTGACAATACTTGATAGTCCTTAAGAGCAGAAAAAAGAGATTGCGCCGTTGCAGTAAAATCCTTATTCTTGTATTTTTTTTCAAATGCAGTGCATGCCTGTTCAAGAACAATAATATCCTTCTCTATCTGCGGGTCCTTGTCGTTTTTATACAACAGTCCCAAATTCCACTCTGTTTTCATACACCCATAATAGCAGAAAGCAAAAAAGCTCCATAATGGAGCTTTCCAGAAATAACAGAGAAATTTAAAGCGGCTTTTGTTCGCTATTGTGCGCAATATCAAGCTTGCGGATGCGTGCTTCAATGAACCAGAGCACGATAAAGGTAAAGAGGGTAAGAATAGTGACAAGGATTGCGAGCGGGTACATTCCAAATCCGCATGCCATACCGATGCCGGCTGCAACCCACATGCCTGAAGCGGTGGTTATGCCGCTTATACGGCCTTCTGTGTGGAATATTGCGCCCACACCCAGGAAACCAGCAGCTGCGACAATTTGCGCTGCCATGCGAAGCGGGTCGAACATTGCTGCGGCGGAGTAGCTTGCCGCAACTTCCTGCGAAATAATAACAAAAAGCGCAGAGCCCATAGAGATAAGGGTGTACGTGCGCATGCCGGCTGTCTTGTGCGCAATAAAGCGCTCAACGCCGAGCACCATACCAAGTCCCATAGCCAGTAAAAGGTGAATGTAAATATCTTGTATCATGCACGCAGTATAACGCAGTGTGGCAAATAAAAAAGCATCAGTATGGTGATGCTTTTCTTAGTGCGACTGTTCATCTAGAGACAGCCCCTGGTGATTTCTCTGAGGACTCGCCCCACAGTTGATTGCCCGTGCCTGCAGTTTCGATTGCCGCAGTAACTTCTTCCGCCGTAGAAGTAATTTCCATTGCGGTAATAGCGCTGATTGCGCGCGTCGTAGTATCTACTATCGACATATCGGTCGCGCAACCCCAGACCAACATCGATTGGAACTATAGACTGCCTGCGTGTGGTGTTGCGATAGTATCTCTCATCGAGCAAATTATACCGCGACCTATTACTGACTCGTTCGTATAAGCCTAAACCCTCAGCGGGTTGAGTTACAAACTGAGGCCTGGTTTGTTCGCCCCAACTGCGTCGAGTTTGAGCAAATAACGCATCAGTGGCGCACAACAGCACCACAATGCACAACAATATTATTTTTTTCATGATCCGAGTGTTTGATTCTCTTCAAGACTATGTCAAACCCTTTAGGGTGTCAAGGTTATGCAAAAGACTCCACAATTCCCCCTCCAATCACCTGCTCGCCATCATAGACAACCAGCGACTGGCCCAGCGGCAGTATTTCATCGGTCGAAATGCGCAAAGTACTCGTATCAATCACCGTTACATCAATCAGTGCACCGTGGTAGCGAATCTGTGCCTGATACGTTTTATCTTTTTCCGGCTGTATATGCCAATTAAACTCTCGGAGCACGGCAGTTAGTGTGCCCCCTTTTGTGGCATCGCTCTTTTCTTTCGTTGAAACAGTGAGCGTATTGGTATCGATGTTTTTTCCGACAACATAATACGCAGTTCGCTCGGTATTTTTTTCTGTAATGCGAAAGCCATGTCGCTCGCCGATGGTGTAAAACCATACGCCATCGTGCTCGCCCACAACTACGCCTTCAGTGTTCACAACAGGGCCCTTCTTTTGCTCAATATAGTGCGAGAGGAATTCGCGCATATCCACATCCCCGAGGAAGCAGATTCCTTGGCTGTCTTTTTTAGTGGACGTAAAGAGGTTCGCCTTTTCTGCTACCTTGCGCACCTCTGTTTTTGGTAAATGCCCCAAGGGGAACATAATGTGTGCAAGTTCGGCTTGCGTAATCATCCACAAAAAGTATGACTGGTCCTTGCTCGCATCGACTCCTTTCATCAAATGCACTCCATCAGTTTGTGCATAATGGCCCGTTGCGATGTTAGTAGCACCAAGGCTTTGTGCATATTCCCACAAGACGCCGAACTTGATTACACGGTTGCACAATACGTCCGGGTTGGGTGTGCGCCCTGTTTTGTATTCACTAATCATATATTCTGCAACGCCCGCCTTGTACGCTTCTTCGGCATCCAAAAAATAAAATGGAATATCAAGCGCAGCACACACCCGCATTGCATCGCGCTTCTCGTCCACCCACGTGCACGGCAGCCACTCAGGCGACCATGTCTTTACGAATATGCCAATAACGTCATACCCTTCTTGTTTGAGCAAATATGCGGCAACAGACGAGTCCACCCCGCCTGAAATCCCTACTGCTATTTTCTCTTTTTTCTGCTCTTTTACCGCTTTGATTTCCATTATGAATTGATACTAGCACATGAAGCGCCTACTTCAGCTTCATCAATTTCTTGAACACTTCATAGGTTGCATACGCGTCCGCAAAAGCGCTGTGTGCGCGCTTGTTTTCTATTTCAAATTTCTCGCACAGTGCTCGAAGAGAAAGTTTTCCAATATCATCATTGGTGTGCAGGATGCCAAATGCGAGCGCGATAGTGTCGAGCTTATGGTAGTGCATTTTGTTTTCAGTCCCGGTTTTCTTGAATGCAGCGTTTACAAAGCCGTAGTCAAACGTGAGGTTGTGGGCGACAAAAATCGCCCCTTCTGTTTTCTCGGCGAATGTTTTCATCGCATCCTCAAGGGTTACCGCAAAAAGCCAGTCAGCCGGGTCGTAGCCGTTTACGCGCAATGCTGCAGGCTCGGCATTTTCAATGTTTTGCGGTTGTATCTTTATGTCCAACTCGTCCACCACTGTCAGCACATCGTCTTTCATGCGCGCGAGCACAAGCCCGAGCTCGATGATCTCGTGCTTGTCATGGTCGAGCCCCGTGGTTTCGACGTCTATAAAAGCGAGCGGTTGTTGTAGCATGTTATTTTAGGTAGCGATTGATATTTGCCTGGTGCTGCTGATACGTAGAGGCATAGTGTATTCCGCCTTGGGAATCATGTAAATAGTATAAATACGGAGAACTCTGCGGAGCAATTGCCGCTTTGATTGATTCGAGCCCGGGATTGTTAATCGGCCCCGGCGGAAGACCTTTGTATTTGTAAGTGTTGTATGGGGAATCCATGGCGAGATCCTTCAATGTCAATTCGCTTGATTCTTTATTCAATAAAAAGAGAAACGGTGCATCAACCTGAAGCGGCATATCGATTGAAATGCGCTTCCATAAAATCCCTGAAATGATTGCACGGTCTTCAGGGCCGTTTGCTTCTTTTTCAATAATGGATGCCATAGTTATGGTGTCCTCCAGGCTTCGCCCGCTTTTTTCAATATCCTCTTCCAGCGGTGTGATCTTCTTATCAAAATTGCGCTTAAGCGTTGTCACCACTAAGTCTGGCGCCAAGGACGGGAAGAATCCGTACGTGTCGGGGAACAAATACCCTTGGTCATCTTTCGCAAGCTCTAAAAAGAGCTCCTTGTCGAAATTCGGAAATGTCGCAGATAAACGGTCTGCCATATTGATAGTGGTAAACCCTTCAGGAAATGTAATGCGCTCGCGGTCTATGCCAAACTGCTTGCCCGAAATGCGCATCGCAACTCCAAGCGCTGTCATCGGCTCAGAAAAATAGTACTCCCCTTCGCTGATGCTTTTTTCATTTCCCAAGGAAAGCATGAATATTTCAAACACGCGCGGGGATCGGATAACATTGTCAGCGAGCAATTCGTTGGAAACAGAAAAGAGAGTCTGCCCCGGCTCAATTGTCAAATGATACGGGATTGGAAAATTGTCCGGTGCTGCAAAAAAACGGTTGTACCCTACAGCAAAGAGGCTTGCGCCGATAAGCAGCGTGAGAAAAGTTTTAACGATAAATCCGCTTTGATGCTTCTGCATATATTAAATAGGAAGGTTGCCTGGAGCTTCGGCTTTTTTGCTTTCGATGCGCTCGAATGTCGGCGTCTCTGCCACGCGGCCCGGCAAGTGATACAGCGTTGCGAGCTCTTCTGTGGAGAGGATAAATGGCTTTTTGCCGGAAGTATTCGGATGACTAAAGTAAGTCATAGGGTTGCTGAGATCAAAATCTCCATAAAAATACTTTCGTTTTTTATATTCTTCGAGAATTTCTCCTTTTCGCTCAAGCGTTTTCTTGCCGAACATATCCTGCCATGGAAAGTCGTGCCCGCCGGTAATGCTTGGACCATCGGGCTTGAAGCCGTTAAAGTCAGCCGATCCATACTGTCGCAGCATGCCCATGATTCCTGGGATACGGTTTGCATCAAAGCGGTCGGGATTTGTCACGTACAACAATCGAATACCTGCATCAAAGCCGTACTTGTTGGCATTGCGCTCGATTGCTTCAATAACAGCGAGCTCGCCTTTTGTCGCGCGACGTGATCCTATAATTTTTCCTTCTGCATCTTTTTCCTTTAGACCTTCGTTGAACTTTTTAATCACATCCTTTGCGGCATCAGTCCACTTCTTGCCTTCTTTTCCATCCACAGTAAAACGCGCCGTGTCCCCCCGAACAATAATCTGCATCCAAATATGCTCGCCTGCGCCAATAGAACCCATAAATTCAAGGGTAGGCGTGATTGGGTCAATGCGCTCTTCTTCAGCAAGAGAGCCGACTGCTCGGTCAAGGCCGAAATCAATATAGGTCTTAATCGGATACGGGTCTTCTTTTGTAAGTGCCAGGTTCAACCCCCATACGCCAATAGGCCCATCTTTTTTGAATTCGGGAATGCGGTTGGTATAGTCCTCAACTTCCATGACTTCCGCTTGCGGATACTGCGCATAAATCTGACTTTCGATGAGCTTCTTGAATTTCTCGGATGTTCGTATATAAAAATGAAGCGCGCCTTCTGTTGAAACGATTTCAAGCGAAAAGTAATTGCGGACATTGCCCTGCCAGTATTTCTGATACCAGTTTCCTACTCCTCCTGTTTGATAGAGAGAGTTGAGCACCAGCTCCATTGCAAGCGGGCTCTTAAAGACTTCTTTAGGAGGCTTCACTTCCAAAAGCACCCATTTAATCTTTCCAAGAAAAATTGTCTGAAGATACGAAAGCCACAAGTTCCAGGCAAGCGTCACTAAAATGGGGAGAAGTATTATTAAAACAATGAGGTTTGCAAATCCATTCTGCATAAAGAATGCATTCAGTATAGCACCCCCTATTGATTCACAAAGCGAATCGGCAATCGAGCGCCGCCGTTGGGCACCTGTGCTCCGGTATTTCGAGTACGGGTCACCAATACATATCCATTACCCGGTCGCGGAGGTACATTGAACTGTATAAATGCATTAAAGGCCCAGGTGTCGCGTGTTGCGCTCACCGGCACTACAGCGGCAGGAGAAAGCGGCAATCCTTGGGCGTCCACTATCGTAACAGTGAAAGTGTCCGGTGCTACAAAAATAGTATTGCAGGTTGTAATAGTACCGGCGACAGCCACACCGGTTGAGGTGATTTTCACCTTCTCAAGCGGTTTTGGTGCAGTCATCAGCAGCTTTCCGCAGTTGTTAAATGACGGAGCAAGAGCGTTCTTGTCTCCTTTGTAGGTGGCAACATCAGGCACTGTTATCGGCTTAATGCCGCTGCCTGTGCCAAAGAGCTTTCCCAAAAGTGCAAGCACGAGAATAAGGACGATAATAATTTCCAGTGCACTCCAGCCTCCTCCCGATGATCCGCCGTCAGCCATAATAGTTTAGAGGTTCGTGTAGCGACCGTCTTCTAGTTTTGCAAAATAGTTCGGATTCTGAAGGTTCACCAAAATGGTGTTCTTCTTGAGGAAGCGCTCTTTGAGTACGCGGTCCACCACTTCTTCCTTGGTAAGCGGTCCTTCCTTTTCAAGAATTTCAGCAATCACTTCTCGGACAACACCCGGCTTGTAGCCCCATTCTGAAAGCGCGTAGTATCCGCGGCCAACAAGAACGAATCGGCTGTCTTTAATAAGCTCGTTGTGGGTTGTCGCAATGTGCGTCTTTCGCCCAAAGGTATCCATGATAGCCTTTGCAACTTCACGGAAGTGCATCGGAGAACCGTGCTTTCGCATCATCAAAAATGCGTAGTCTTTAATACCGCGAGTCTTGATGTTCTGAGAATCGGCTGGTCCCCATTCGCCGAGCGGATTCTTGCCAATCTTTTTTGAGATGCTTAGCCATCGGCGAGCAACTTCTTCATTCTTGTACTGTGCCGCAACTTCCTTGAGCTCATCAAGAAAGCGCACTACGAGGTCGTCTTCTGAAAGAAGCTCCTTGTCGTCGAGTCCGCGATACACGCTCTGAAGCGCGTCATGCACTACTTCTGAGAGGTCTTCGTTTACCGTCCATCGCTTTTCAAAGTGGTCGTCTTCTTTAATGTGTTTGAATTCGTCTCCGAGCACGAGATAAAACCGAATGTGGTTTTGGACTGCTTTGTCCTTAGAAATTTGAGTAAGAAAATCTTCTTCATGCACCATGGCACCCATCGCTTCAACAAGGGTTTTTAGTTCGGTGAATACTTTGTCTTCGGTCTTGAATGTCTCGCTCTTGCGAATGCTTGCAAGTGCTGCATTTTCGATTTGTCGAACACGCTCGCGCGTAATGCCGTATTTTTTACCGATTGCTTCGAGTGTTTTTGAGTCGGCGGTGTCGCCGAGGCCGTAGCGGTGGACAATAATGTCGTACGCTCGATCCTGAAGATTCGAGAGCAATCGTTTGGTAACTTGTTTAGGTTTGAAGCTGATAACTGCCATATTTTTGCTGAATTATTCTATTGCTATGTCCTATACTCTATCATACATCTTGGAATGCGTCAACATCTTGTCAAGACTTGCGCCTGTGGTACTACAGAAGACGACCTACGTCCCCTACCGTCAAAACAAGCATCAATATCAGAAGCAATGCGAAGCCGACAGCGTGTATTATGCCGATAACATTTGGTGGGAAACGCCTTCTAAAAAGCGCTTCGAGGAGTACAACAACCAGTCGTCCGCCGTCGAGCGCGGGAAACGGAAGGATATTGAGGACTGCCAAATTGACCGATATTGCGGCAGTGAAAGCCAAGAGGTACGTAAACCCAATCAGGGCTGCACCTCCCACTTCGCGAGCAAGTCCCACTGGCCCCATAAGCCCGTCCGTGCCTCCGGCTCCAAATAATCCGGCAATAAGCGTGCCAAGCGTGGTGAAAATACCGACTGTGATATTACTAATCTGAAGCCATGCTGCATACATCGCTGTAAACAATGGCAGCTTCACGATTGCAATTGGTTCAATCGCAACGCCTATCAGTCGGTCCGTCGAAGTTTCGGGGATAGTCATGTCGGCAACTTTTGTCTCCCCTTTTTGCGTGTAGGAAATACTAATTGATCCATCGCTCTGCGAAATTGCATCATGCAAATTCGCCGTAGTGAGCTCTGCCACCGGCTCGCCGTCAACAATCACGCTCTCTATGATGTCACCCACTTCTATGCCGGCCGAGTCCACTAGCCCACCCGCTGTTACTGATACAACAGTCGGCACTCCGTCGGGGGTCGTGCTTGGCATCCCTACCGTGTAAGCAATAGTGAAAAGCACAAACGCAAGAAGAATATTCATTACAACACCCGCAACCAATACGATTGATTTTTTGTACCACGGCTTGGTATCAAATTGTCGAGACGGCGGCACAGCGCCGGGCATGCCTTCTTCGAGGCCGTTTTCCCCGGCAATTTTTACAAAGCCTCCAATCGGAAGCGCATTAATCGAGTACACTGTCTCCCCCCTTTTCCATGAAAAAAGCCTTGGAGGAATGCCAAAGCCAAATTCCTCAACAGCCATGCCGCTTTTTTTTGCAGCATAGTAGTGCCCCCATTCGTGAGCAATGACCGTAACAAGGAGAACAAGAATAAATATGATGATAGTCATTTAACTAAGAATATCAGTTTCCTTCTTCTTAAACAGCGCTTCGAGCGAGTTATTTGCCTTATCTACAAGCGTTTGCAAGTCGTCTTTTGCGCCGCGCATCATGTCTTCTGAAAGGCCTTGATCTTTCAATGCGTTGAGCATTCCTTCGCGTGCTTTACGGATAGTAATGCGAGCATCTTCAAGTCGCTCCTTTGCAATTTTTACAAGATGATTACGGGTCTCAGTAGTTAGCGCCGGGATAATAACGCGAATGCCCGAATCATCAACTGCAATAGAGAATCCAAGATTGGCTGCATGAAGAGAGCGTTCGATGTCTTTGATCTGCCCTTTGTCCCACGGAGACACGCGAAGCGTCTTTGCTTCTTCAATAGTGGTGGATGCAACATTTTTCAATGGCTGCAAAGAGCCATAGGCTTCTACCATTACTCCGTCAAGAAGTGCCGGTGCAGCGCGGCCGGTGTGGATCTGTGAATATTCTTTTGAAAGCCACGCTTCCGCATTGGCCGCTTCTGTTTTGAATGGGTTTAAGTCGTACATAGCGCTATTATAACACAACACTCACTGCATACTCGAGTACGTACTTTGTCGGAAGGTTTGCGGCAAAGAGCATTTTCTTTGCTTCATAAATAGTGCTCGCTTTCCCTGCGTCATTTTTTACAAAACTCTCCAGCGAATCCAGTAGTTCAACAGCGCGAGCACGGCGCGTTGCAGCGTCGTCGTCTGCATCTGTTGCAAATTCGGTCTTTATCATTGCAAACATGTCATCGCGCGAGGTTATGTCAAATGCGCTCTTTTCTTTTTCTTCACTGCTATGGATAAGCATTACGCGCGAGCGAATGGTCGCGGGCACAGTGTACGGATACGGCGTCATTAAAATAATGGTGGTATCAAGGTCGGGCTCTTCTAAGCTCTTGAGCAATACCTGTGCCGCATCCGGAGAAAAGACCGAAAAAAACACCATGTAGATGCGAGCCTCCCCCGTTCCTTCGGCAATAAACGAAGCAAGTGTTCGCGCATGCTCTGTGGTAAAGCGCGCAACGGAAAGCGAATGAACAAACGCGTTATCGACAAGCATTTCTGCAACATGCCGGTCATAGGCACTTTCGGTGCTCTGTATTAAAAACGTTCGCTGTGGCGCGTAGTCGGCAACAAGTTTCATACTCTCTGCAGTATAGCGCCTCCGATTAGCGTTTGGCTAAAATAGAGCGCTTGTAATCGTCGACATGCCCCAAGAGAATGCCAGTACCCTTTACCACGCAATACAAAGGGTCATCAGCAAGGCGCACCTTTACACCGGTTTGCTGTTCGATGAGTGCTGGAAAGTGTGCAAGGGCGCTTGTGCCGCCGGTCATCACAATACCGTGGTCGATAATATCGCTTGCGAGCTCAGGCGGAGTGGATTCCAATACGGTCTTGATTGCCTTCACCACCTCCTTTAATTCGTAGTCGATCGCTTTCACCAGCTCGTTGGTAGTAATAGGAAGCGTTTTTGGAAGGCCAGTTGCAACATCGCGCCCCTTTACTTCACCCGTCACGTCAGGCGTTACAGGAAGCGCAGCAGCCAATGTGCATTTCAATTCCTCCGCGCTCTGGTCGCCTATCACCACGCCGTATGTTCTTCGCACATGGTCAACAATAGCCGCATCAAACTTTGTTCCTCCCACTTTCACGGAAGTGGATGCAACAATGCCTCCAAGAGAAATAACAGCCACGTCCGTGGTCCCGCCCCCGATATCAATCACCATTGCGCCGCGCGCTTCATTAATAGGCACTCCTGCACCAAGGGCTGCCAATACCGGCTCTTTTACGAGCATGGCGGTGCGCGCTCCTGCTTTCATTGTCGCTTCAATCACGGCGCGGCGTTCGGTGGAAGTGATGCCGACCGGGACCGAAACAAGCACGTCCGGCTTAAAAAGCGTGCTTCTGCCCAGCGCTTTGCCGATAAAGTGGCGAAGCATTGCGTAAGTCACGTAGTAGTCAGCAATGGCGCCGTCTTGCATCGGGCGGTAGACCACCACCGCTTCCGGGGTCTTTCCAATCATTTCCTTTGCCTCAGAGCCTATTGCCTCAATTGTTTTGGTCGTTTGGTTCACGGCGACAACGGTCGGCTCGTTGACGACGATTCCTTTTCCGGCAACAAATACAAGGGTATTTGCCGTACCGAGATCAATTCCTATTTTTTTCGATCCAAAGAGTTTCCACATGTGTCATACAATAGTATAGTGCGCATATGTTTATCGCAACCGTTATCCCCATAGCCCGCGGCATTCCGTTTGATACGCTCACCTACTATGCCAATACTCTTTTGGAACCCGGCTCTCTGGTGACCATTCCCTTTGGCCGCCAAACAATCAATGGCATCGTCACTGAAACAATTCCCTTGGCTGAAGCAAAGAGTATGGTAAAGGCTGCAAACTTTACGCTCAAGAAAATAAAAACCGTCATCGGCGTTGCGCCTTTCATGCGCGCAGCAGCGCTTGCGCTTACAGACACCTCCGGGCTCACACTCACCCCTATCGGCACGCTTGCCGGAAACGTCATACCGAACACGCTCTTTGATTACGTTAATGGCGAAAAAGTTATTGCGGAAGAATTGCAAGAGAGTGCTGCAAATACCTTTGAAGAAACCGTGACGCTCGGAACAGAGAGCGAGCGTATCGACCACTACAAGCGCATTGTGCGAAGCGCATTTGCCGCAAAAAAAAGCGTCCTTGTCACCGCACCCACAATACGTAAGCTTGAGCGCCTGCAGGCACTGTTGGAAAAAGGGATTGGCAAGCATGTAGTCGCACTTCACAGCAAAACAACAAAGAAAAATCTCCGCAGTGCATTTGCTCTTTTGAAGTCCAGCGAACGCCCGCTCATTATTTTTGCAACACCAGGCTTTTTAGTGCTGCCACGCACTGACATCGGCATTGTGATCACTGAAGATGAAAGCAGCAGCCTCTACCACACTGCTGATCGCTACAAAAGCGATCTGCGCGTATTTATTCGCTGCTTTTCAGAACGCCTCGGGTGCAAGCTTGTTTGGGGCGATACGCTGCCGCGCCTTGCAACACTCAAACGCCTTGGCTCCGACCATCTCCCTCGCACATACATCCCCGACAAGCTCACCGTTGTTCCGGTCGAGCCGTACCGAAGCGTGCTTCCCGGCGAAGTAATGGAAATTATCCGCCATGCGCATGTAAAAGGGCGCAGGCTCTATATCTATGCCTCTCGCAAAGGAGTGGCTCCGCTTTCTCGCTGCAGCGACTGCGGCACCATTACAACCTGCCCGACATGCGAGCTCCCCATGGTGTTGCGCAATACAGTAACAAGTGAAGGCATTCGCGTGCGGTCATTTGTCTGCTCGCACTGCGCCACAACCCTTCCTCCAACCCACACGTGCACCTACTGCGGAAGCTGGAATATTACGCCTTCAGCAATCGGCACCGAAAGCATTCGCGATGCAGTTATCGAGCTTGTAGGGCCCGAACATGTCGTTGTCGTCGACGACGACCTTACTCCCGACAGCGCTACAATCGAGTCGATCATCACCGAGACCGACCGAAAAAAATTTGTCATCATCATCGGCACAATCAAGGTATTGTCATACCTCAAGCATATTCACTATGCAGTTTTTCCGTTTTTCGATCGACTCCTTTCAACGCCGTCGTTGTACACCACAGAAAACATTCTACGTTTGGTGATGGAGTGCAACGAGCGCTCAACCGAAGGCGTGCTCGCATTTTCGCGCGACCCCGAATTTCCGTTCACCCGGCAGCTCGAGACGCAAAAAATCAATGCGATCATTCACGACGAGCTCACCCTTCGAAGCGAGCTTGGCTATCCGCCGTTTGGGTCACTCATAAAAGTAAGCCTTACCGTACCGGAGGGCTATCGCAAGCGGGTAATTGAGGACGTGCAAGTGTATTTGTGCAATACGGAGGCAACAATGATGCCGGCGCGCCGCATCAGCCCCGGAAGCATGAAGGTGCTCATGACCTGGGTCATCAAAGCGCCGCTGACCTATATAGAAGAAGAGGGTCCGGCCCTTGTCTCATTCCTTCAAACGCTTCGTTTCCCCTACCTCATCGAAGAAAACCCTGAGAGGCTCTGATTTTGACATACACAGCTATCGTGTTACAATGTTAAAAATTCACAATTAAATACAAACGAAATGAGAAAAAGCCGATACTTTTACCTAGTATTATTACGGAAAACAAGACTATTAACGACGCCGAACAATCTCGAGAACATAAGCCTTATATTGGCTATGGCCCTCGTACTCTGCGTCTTTGCTCCTTATGGAACAACACCAAAAGACCAACGTATTATAATAGCCTCTCCATTTACTCTTCCCTGCTTAATCCTCTACTTCTACTCTCAAAAGAAGCGAAGATACAAGCTCATAGAATAGAGTGCAATCATTCCATTAAGCCGCCCCAGGGCGGCTTTTTTCTATTGCAGCGATTGGGTTGCGCAAGTAAGTCACGCGTGGTACCATTAGCGCCTATGTCAATGACCAATGTTGAACTCAAGCCAAATCCACACGAAAACGCGATGAGCATCATCCGCCGTTTTTCACGCAAAATGATCGAAAGCGGAGTGATTCCAAAGGTAAAAGGAAAGCGCTATGCAGTGCGCCCGATGTCCAAGCTCGGACAGAAGAACCTTGCACTGAAGAAACTCGCTCGACGCGACGAAGTGGAGCACCTCAAAAAGCTCGGCAAAATGTAATCTAGCTCTAAGTATGGTAGAGGAATATCCAAATCTCACTATATCCGGCAAAGGCACACTACCCCGTGTGCCTTTTTTGGCAATTAAGGAGACGGTGCTGGGGAAAAAATACGACCTCTCTATCCGCTTTGTTGATCCTGCTACAGCCCTTGCACTCAACATCACGCACCGCCAAAAAGACTACATTCCTAACACGCTCTCTTTTTCATTGAGCGACACAAGCGGAGAGATTGTCCTATGCCGCTCTGCAATTCGAAAAGAATACAAAAAATTCAATATGAGCTATGACACGTATCTCATGTTTTTAGTCATCCACAGCAGCCTGCATTTGGTGGGAATGACGCATGGGAGTACAATGGAGAGCAAGGAACTTTTTTTTCTAAAAAAATTCGCACCAGCAAATGAAACAATCACTCTCAGTCGGCATTGATATCGGTTCGAGCATGACGCGCGTCGTCGTGACTGAATATGCGTCGCCTGATGGCGGACATCCCCGCATTGTTGCGCTCGGCACCGCTGAAACTCGCGGCGTTCGCCATGGCTATACCATCAACAAAGACGATGCGACAGCGAGCTTGATGATTGCCGTGCGCGAAGCAGAGCGCGAGCTCGGCAGCCGCATTAAGACTGCTGCTATTTCTATCAGCGGCATCGGCCTTCAGAGCATGTATGCAAACGGCTCCACTGTTGCAAGCCGAGCCGACGGCATTATCAGCAAACTCGACATTGAAAAGGCAATCCAGGATGCAGAAAGCCAGATTGATTTGAAAAACAAATCAATCCTCCACGCATTCCCTGTCCTCTTTAAAGTAGACGGCAAAGAGCTCCCAACTCGCCCTGATGGCATGCAAGGACTCAAGCTCGAAGTGAAGGTGCTTTTTATTACAGCATTCCAGCAGCATCTCGACGACATCCTCTCAGTCGTAACAGATGCCGGCATCAAGGTGACAAGCTTTACCGCAACCCCTATCGCTCCGCAAAAGCTTTTGCTCACCGATTTGCAGCGAAATTTTGGCTGCGCACTAATTGATATCGGGGCTGAGACTGTGTCTGTTTCTGTCTACGAAAACAATACGCTCACCACGCTTCATGTATTCGGTATTGGGTCGCTCGACATCACCAAAGATATCGCGCTCGGGCTTCGCATCACCCCTGAAGAGGCAGAGAGCATCAAGCTTGGCACCGTAAGCTTTCAGACCGTTCCAAAAAAGAAGCTCGACGAAATCATCGAAGCTCGCCTCTCGGACATTTTTGAACTCATCGACAAATACTTTAAGAAAATCGGGCGAAGCGGCCTGCTTCCAGCCGGCGCAATTATCATCGGCGGCGGCTCTCTCGGGCCCATGATTGAGCCTGTTGCAAAAGCAATGCTCAAAATCCCTGTCCGCATGGGCCACGTTGATATTCCAAGCACCAAGGGCCCTATCAAAGACCCGCGCTACCTTCTTGCGTACGCAATAGCAACCAACAATACCGAACTCGGCAAGCACGCTCGGAGCAACAGCGGCGACAATGACGGTTTCCTCAGCGTCATCAAGGACTTCTTCAAGCAATTGATGCCGTAAAATAGTTACCCTTTTGAAACATATAAAAACCCCACCTTTAGGTGGGGTTTAAAGTACAAGACCTTATCTAATTTTGCTGTAACGGGAGCAAGTCTGCGCGCTTTGCATCAAAATGCTCTGCAATGTACTGCATCACCTTTTTTTCTCCTGCAAAGTCACCAAACTGATCAATAACAGCAACCATTCCATAGCTTTCATATGCAATGATAGGGTCTGTCGGATACTTTTGTTTTAAAATACCCAATGTTTCGTTATCGAGCACAACGCTGAATGCCCTTCTGTCAGCAACTAAAAAAGTTTTAAGTCCAGCCCTATAGCACCGCAATAACTTTTCCTGAATCGATAGAGGGGGTGTGGGAAGAATTATTTTAAATAAATCTTCGCACTCATCAATATCTTTATCGTTATCCGTATACTTTGGCCAAAGATGTTTAGCTATATTTCTTTTTAGTGCGCTTTTATATGCATACCGAATCAAAGCGAACAGCGGTGCGGTGCAGAGGTAGCAAAATACTGCCCTCTCATACGTTTTCGCATTTTCAGGATTTTCGGAATTTAGACCCCCTACCACTCCAATAATGAGCTGTAGAGCAGCGAAGGAAATAAAGTACAGATGATTCCCTATGCCAAGCAACGCTCCGAGAAAACAGAGACACACAAGATGGGCAACAATAAGGAAGAGAGTCAAGACTACATTATTATTGCTGAAACTGTATTTCTCTTGAAATGCAGCCCCGTTTCCATATACCTCACCGGTGTCTTTCATTCTATAAAAAGAATACAGCTTGGCTTCGGTAATCAGGGTTCTAAATATCCCGCTCGGCAAAATTGCTATAGGAGCAATTCCAGCTGTTCGCAAGGTCTTGCGAACAATAGATGCATTTTCGATTTCTTGCAGCAACGAAAGTTTTAATGCTTCAGAACTTTCTTCATCAGAAAATGAAACTTCAAATCCTGATACATTCACGGTCTTTTTTAATCCCATGTCCTCATTTGAAAGCTCTTCAATAAGCATGTCTCTGTTTTTATCGTAGGCGATACTGGCACGAGTAAGCCATTGCTCTTTCTCCTGTGGAGACTGAACAGCTAGTTGATTTGTATTCATTTGTTAAGTGGTTTTAGTTTTCTAAGTTATATCATTATATTTTCAATAGTCAATTCTAATAGCAATACCCCCAGACATGCACTGTCTGGGGGTATTGAAGGTTTCAATTATTATTAAGACTAGAGTTCATTAATTGCATCGTTTGCCGCATCCTCGGCGTCATTTGCCAAGTCTTCTGCATCATCATAGTCCTCATCGTCATAGGCGTCTTCTGCTTCGTCGAGCAAGTCTTCAGCTTCTTCAAGCAGTTCTTCTGCATCATCAGTATCTTTATTACTGTCTGCGATTTCGTCTTCCGCATCTTCTATTGCATCTTTTGCGTCTTCAATGGCATCTTTTGCCTTCTCCTTGTCTTTCTTTGCATCGCCTCCGATTGCGTCAATGGCGTCGTCTACTGTATCAGATGCTTTCTTTACCAAATCTTCTGCCTCATCAGTATCTCCATCATCAAGCGCGTCTTCTGCTTTCTCTAAGAGTTCTTCAGCTTTTTCCAACAGCTCTTCAGATTCTTCAATGTCTTCTCCATCATCGTCCGCTTCCTCAACGTCTTTCCACGCTTCGTCTATTTCATCAAATACGCGGTCAATGTCGTCTTCGATTTCATCTTCCTGTGTTTCTCCGCCCGCATCACTGAATGCATCTTCGGCATTGTCGTGCGCCTTGGCAGCCGCTACGAGTGCGTCCGCAAAGTCTTCGTCAAAATAGGCATCTACCGCTTCTGCAAGGTCTTCTCGGGCGTCTTCAAGGTTTATCTTTGCGTCTTCAACTGCTTCCCCTGCTTCAGCATCCTCGATTTCGTCTTCCGCATCATTAATCATATCGATTGCTTCCTTGATAGCCTCTTTTGCCTTCTTTGCTTCAGAAGAATTAGCGGTGTTGGCAGCTTTTGCCGCAGCAAGTTGTGAAGTAAGGGTTGCGATCTGTGCCTTATACGCCTCAATCGCTGCATCATTGTTATTCGGAGCCGGTGTTGATGGAGTTGCCGGGGCTGGAGTCGTTACCCCTGCTGCAAGCTTTGCGTATGCTGCACGAGAAAGGGTTCCAAATGTTCCCACTGCAGGAAAAAGGCCGTTTGCAGCCTGCCAGCTTGCAACCGCTTCTTTTGTCTTTTGCCCATACTGTGTCGTTTCGCTTCCTGGGGCGCCGCCGCCTGTTGCAGCTATCACAAACCCTTCGCTATTAAGATACTTTTGAAGACAACGAACGTCTTCTCCTGTAACGCCGAGATCAAGCACGCGGGTGAAGGTGCAGATTGGTGCAGCAGAGGCAGGTGTTGTAAAAGTAAACAGTGCGAGCGTAAAGAATGCGTCAAAGAACAGTTGCGTGGAAATTTTCATAATGAGAATGAGGAATAGAAATTGATAAAGACGATTCGGAAAATCGTTATGATTCAATTATAAAATGGCAAACTTGATTCAACAAGGAATAACTCTTCAATTTATGTAACAGTATATAAATTCGTCAACTTCATTGCCCTTTTCTGCCGTTCTGCTACTATTGTGCGTATAGCAATAACCCCGTGGAAAGGGAGCAAAAGAGAGGAGAAATATGGCAAAGATAACTACAGATATTGAAACGGCTGCCCGTATCAAAGTAATCGGTATCGGCGGATCCGGCGGAAACGCAATCAATCACATGATCAGCAATAAAGTTCGCACTGTTGAATTCATCGCGATGAATACTGACGTGCAGGACTTGCACAAGAGCCTGGCCGAGAAAAAAATCCACCTTGGAAAGAACTTGACCAAGGGTCTTGGCGCCGGAGGCAACCCGGACATGGGCATGCGCGCAGCAGAAGAAACAAAAGCTGAAATCCAAGACGCAATCAAAGGCGCGGACATGGTGTTCATCGCGTGCGGAATGGGCGGCGGAACAGGAACAGGTGCAGCCCCTGTTGTAGCGCAAGCTGCAAAAGAAGCAGGCATCCTCACTGTTGGTGTTGTGACCAAGCCGTTCTTCTTTGAAGGAAACCAGCGCATGCGACTTGCTGAAAGCGGCATCGCCGAACTTGAAAAAGAAGTTGATGCAATCATTGTCATTCCTAACGACCGCCTCCTCGCGATTGCAGGAAAAGACACGACATTTAAAGACGCATTCGCAAAATGCGACGAAGTGCTTCTTCAGGCAGTTGAAGGCATTTCAGAGCTCATTGCATCCCCTGGTATCATCAACGTCGACTTTGCCGACATGAAGAGCGTCCTTACCGATGCAGGAACAGCACTTATGGGTGTTGGATTCGCCGGCGGCGAAGACCGCGCTGAAAAAGCTGCTGTACAGGCTATCAACTCACCGCTGCTCGACATTTCCATCAACGGCGCAAAGGGTGTGCTCTTTGCCATCTCCTCAAACGACGACCTCACTATGGCTGAATTCCAAGACGCCGCAAAAGTTATCACTGAGTCTATCGACAAAGACGCGCGCGTCATTATCGGTACTATTCTCGACGAGCGCATGAAGAAGGGTGAAATGAAGATTACTGTTATTGCAACAGGCTTCCCTAACGAATTGAACAAAAAGAACAACCTCTTCGGACAAAGCGCAAACCAAATCTTCTCTGCCCGCGGACAAAACGAAGCGAATGCAGCAGTAGCTCCACAACCAGAGCGCGATGTTGTGAAGCCGCTCGTTCAAAAGGCTGAGACTCGCCCGGAGGAAATGGGTGTTATGGAACCAGAAACAACTGACGAAGAAGACTGGGGTGCAATCCCCGCCTTTCTGCGAAGAAATAAGAAGTAATCTCTGCAAAAAATCCTCCAATTGGAGGATTTTTTAATGTATAACGATGAAAAATGAAAATAAGGTTTTTGGAGTGTCGCGCAGGCTGACTGAGCCGAGTACAGCAATTTTTCAGCAGAAAAATGCGGCTCCAAAAACCTTATTTTCATTTTGAAGAAGTCTAGATTATAATGGCTAAATGATTTACGACTTGGCGATTATTGGAGGCGGGCCTGCAGGTGCAGCGGCGGCGGTGTACGCAGCGCGAAAGCGCCTCACTACTATTATCATTGCCGAAGAATTCGGCGGGCAGTCTGCAGTGTCAGAAACCATTTACAACTGGATCGGCACGCCCGCAATCGGCGGAAGCGAACTTGCGGCAAACCTGCAAAAGCATGTTGAAGAGTACACCACGCCCGGGCACACGCTCACCCTTACCCTAGGAAAGCGCGCAACAAAGATTGAAACAATCGATGGAGGATTCACTGTGACCGTAGGAGACGACAACACACTCACCACAAAAAGCGTCCTTATTGCCACTGGTTCACGCCACCGAAAACTTGAGGTAAAAGGCGCGAGCGACTTTGAGCACAAGGGCATCATGTACTGCGCAACCTGCGACGGCCCCTTGTTTAGCGGGATGCCGGTAGCGGTAGCCGGCGGCGGAAACGCAGCGCTTGAAGCGGTGCTTCAGCTTGCGCAATATGCGTCCCACGTTACCCTCATTCACCGAAGCGCGCACTTCAAAGCAGACCCAATCACTGTTGAAGAAGTTGCAAAGCTTCCTAACGTCACCCTTCTTACCAATACCGACATCACAGAAATAAAAGGCGAGATGTTTGTCTCCGGCATTCAATATAAACATAAAGAGACTGAAGAAGTAACCGAGCTCCCGGTCAATGCAGTCTTTGTTGAAATCGGGCAAATCCCCAACACCGACTATGCGCGCGGCATCATCGAACTGACTGATGCGGGCACCGTTGTTGTCGATCCGCGCAACCAGCGCACGAGCACTCCGGGCATTTGGGCGGCCGGCGACTGTACCGACGGCCTCTACCACCAAAACAACATTGCCGCGGGCGATGCGGTGAAAGCCATCGAGGACCTCTACGTCTGGATCAAAACCGGAAAGTAGTATAAAAAAATCCCCACTCATATACGTTGGGGATTTTTTAATGAAGCGATTATACAGTCGCGAATAGAAAATAAAAAGTACTACAGTCAGTGTACCCGAGGGGTCTAAAAGCGGTGAAAACCACAAGAGAACCAGTGCTGCCGTACAGGCAGTAGGTACAATAATTAAACAGAGAAACAAATCTCCCAGAAACTGCACTAAGAGCAGTCGACTGAAGGTGCGGTACATGCGCGTCATCCGGACACTCACAGACCCGAAGTAATGAATTGGTAAAATCATAACTCGCTGGTTTTTATTTCCACCAACTATACTCCTCCTATTGTATGAGTCAATACCTATTTCAACACAGCCTGAAGTACTGGAAGAACCTTCTCGGCCACTCGTTTATACCCCTCGTCATTAGGGTGAATGGCGTCTGCCATCAATGACTGATTCCCTATCAGTCCGCTTAATACGTTGGGTACATATGCCGTACCTCGGCGCTCTGCCAATGCCTCAAATTGCGCAGCAAACGGGTCATTAAGCAGTCCTCCTTGAATTCCCAAGAGCACTACCACTGCCCCGTTTGCCTGCAGTTTCTCTACAATAGCGTCGAGGTTTTCAAATGTCTCATTCATTGGCACTCGGCGCAAAAAGTCATTTCCTCCGAGCAATACCACTACCACGCGCGGATTGAGCGCAAGCACTGTGTCTACGCGCGCAAGGCCGTCGGCAGTCGTATTCCCGTTTACTCCCATGTTTATAACGGGCTCCCCGATTTCATTCGAAAGCACGCTGACAAAATCATTCCCCCGAGTTGATCCTGCTCCATAGACAAGGCTGTCGCCGAGCACAACAATAGGGCCGGTACGCGGCGGATAATTAGTAATTTCAGGCATGTCTTTTTTGAAAAGAAAAAATGCGATCACTCCAACCGCAAGCACTCCAAGGATAATAAAAATTGTTTTATTCATACCATGACAGTATACAATATCAAGCCTTCGGGCGTGGTACACTTTTTCCATGCAACCTATTCCCCCAATGAACACTCCTTGGTCAGAAAATCCCGATGCAGTGCTTGCGCACTTTGGTGCAACGCCAGCCGGCCTTTCCCAAGAGGCAGCAGCGGAGCGCCTCAACACCTACGGCGCCAATACTGTCGGATCGCGCTCAAAAAGCAATATAGGAAGGCTCTTGTGGAATCAATGCAAAAATCCGCTGGTGCTTTTGCTGGTTGGGGCAAGCGCGCTGTCGTTTTTTCTCGGAAAGCTTCATGAAGGGTTTTTCGTGCTTGCCGCAATTGTCGTAAACGTGGGGCTCGGGTTTTGGCAGGAATACAAAGCGGACAATGCAGTGCAAAAGCTTGAGCATTATCTCACCCAGCTCGCACGCGTTATGCGTAGCGGGGCTGCAGAGTCCATTGTTGCCCAAAACATTGTGCCGGGAGACTATATTCTTTTCCGCGCAGGCGATCGCATCGTAGCTGATGTGCGCATAGTTGCGCTCAACAACCTTGAAGTTGATGAATCCATTTTGACCGGCGAATCCCTTCCTGTTCGAAAATCCGCTGAAACTGTTGCGGGCGACACAACACTTGCCGACCGCACAAATATGCTCTGGGGCGGTACAGTCATTACTGACGGCACCGCCGAAGGCGTTGTGGTTGCCACCGGTGACAATACGGCCCTCGGCGCGATTGCAACATTGGTAGGCCGACAAGAAGACGAAAAAACGCCGCTTGAGCAGTCCGTGATGCAATTTACAAAAATCATCTCTGTCGTCTTGGTATTTGTCGGTATTCTTATTGCAGTGATCGGCATTTACAACGGCTACCCGCTTTCCGACATGCTGCTGACAAGCATTGCGGTCATTGTGTCCGCCGTACCTGAAAGCCTACCAATTGCGCTCTCTGTCGTCCTTGCGATTGGGGCTGAGACCTTGGCTCGCAAGCGCGCTGTGGTGCGCAAAATGGCCGCTACAGAGACGCTTGGCGCCACCACTATCATTCTCACAGATAAGACCGGAACCCTCACTGAAGGCAAGCTCACGCTCGTCGCAATCGATGCCGAGGAGAGCGAGGTAGATATCGTACTGGTCGACGCAATGATGAACGCAGACGTCACCACTCATGAAGGAGTATTCCAAGGTCGCCCGCTTGATATTGCACTTGCAAACACCATCGCTTCGCGCCCCGAACTTGCTCCCTTGACTGCCTCTCGAACAATCCTCGAGCGCATGGCATTTACCTCTACTTTAAAATATTCAGGCGTTCGCTTTACCCACAACGGCACCGACCACATTACCCTTCTGGGCGCACCGGATATTTTGCTTGAAAAGACAACGCTGAGTACAGAAGAAAAAGCAAAGCTCCATGAACGCATAAGCTCGCTGTCGCACTCAGGCGAGCGCGTGCTCGGGCTCATTCGCATATTGGTGAAGAAGGGTGATACGATTGCTTCTGTTACAAGCGGAAACAACTTTGCCTTTGCCGGGCTGTTGCGTTTCCGCGACCCAATTCGCGAAAGCGTCCCTGAAGCGGTTGCCCGCATTGGCGTTAGCGGCGTGCGCACTATCATTGTCACGGGCGACCATCCAGGCACTGCCACCTGGGTTGCAAAAGAAATCGGATTGATTTCAGGCGAGACCAAGCCGCTTACCGGGAGCGACTTACTTGCAATGACCGATGAAGAATTGAGCTCAGCGCTGAAAACAACCACTGTCTTTGCACGTGTTACGCCCGAGCAAAAGCTTCGCCTGGTTGAGCTTCTTGAAAAAATGGGCGAAGTGGTTGCAGTCACCGGCGACGGCGTCAACGATGCACCCGCTCTGAAAGCTGCAACAATAGGGGTTGCCATGGGAAGCGGCACCGATGTTGCGCGCGCATCCTCGGACATTGTGGTGTTGGACAACAACTACGGCTCTATTGTTGACGCAATATTTGAAGGCCGCGGTGTCTTGAAAAAAATCCGCACCATCATTACGTATTTGATGGCAGACTCGTTCGACGAACTGTTGCTGGTTGGCGGATCAATCATCATGGTTGTTGCTCTTCCTCTTACCGCAATCCAAATTCTCTTTGTGAAATTCTTTGCCGACATCTTCCCAACCCTTGCCTTCACCTTTGAAAAAATCGACAGCCATAGCGTTGCGCGCCTCGACAGAAAAGCGCGCTTGCTCGACCGCACAGTCGCACTCTTTACCTTCGGTCGCGGTATTGTTTCAAGCTCTCTCCTGTTTGGACTCTATCTGTACCTCTTGAAGGCAGGCCACAACCCAGAGCTTGTCCGCACCTTTATCTATGCTTCCTTTGCCTCCTATATGCTCTTCTTGGCATTCTCCATGCGCAATCTCGAAGAGAGTATTCTCACGTACAATCCGTTCTCCAACCACTACCTTACGGCAGGCGTAGCCCTGGGCTTTGCCATGATTGCAGGCTCGATTTACGTACCTTTCATGAGTGCATTTCTCGGTACAACAGTCCTTCCGTTAAAATGGTTCCTTGGCGTCATCGGCGTGGGTATTGCAAACTTCATCCTCATCGAAGCGTTCAAATTTTTCTTGCGAAAAAAACCTGTACCTACTGCATAATAAAAAACCCCGGATATCTCCGGGGTTTTTGTATACATAATAATTATTACAAAAATATATTGCGCAAAAGCACTGCAACAGTGACAGGTCCTACTCCGCCGGGCACGGTGGTATACAGCGTCGCCTTGGAAAAGCATGCCGGGTCTACATCTCCCACCAGTACCCCGCCTTGTTCGCTTGTACCGGCATCAATCAGTATCACGCCATCTTTGACCATGTGTGGCTGTATGTGGCCGGCAACGCCAATACCAGAGATAACAATATCTGCATTCAAGAGCAATTCTTTCTGTTCCTCGGGAGGCGTTTCAAGGTCGAGGGCAGTGTAGGGCACATTCATTCGGTCGAACAAAAGCGCAATCGGCGCGCCCACCAATCGCCCCTTCCCTACTATCACAATATTCTTCTCGGAAAGGTCTATCTGTGCATTTTTTATAACAGCGTCCACCGCTCCTGCAACAGGCGGCATGCGCTCTGTCTGTCCGCGGGCAAATGCTTCAATAGCGCTCTTGCTCAATACATCAATATCGCGCTCGGGCGGAATCATGTTGAGAATAGTGTCAGTGTCTATGCCGTACGGCATTGGCAGCTGTACGACAATGCCGTCGTACTCGTGCGCAATTGCTTCTTCAAGCACCGCAATTGCGGCCTCTGTCGTTGCAACAGCACTTTCGTGGATGATGTCAGACTGAATGCCAAGCCCGCTTGCCACACGCTCCTTGCGGGCGATAAATTGAGTGCTTGCAGCATCATCGCCAAACTGGATGAAGGCAACGCGCTTTTGCATCACAGGCGCCATAACGCCTACATCCCGAAGGATATCTTCGGCAATAGCTTTGCCGTCTACTTTCTTGGAGGGAGCGGAGTTCATTGCACCCACTATAGCAAAAACCGCCCCTAAAAACCACGCGCTGTAGCGGCAAAAAGAAAAAGCCGTTATTACACGGCTTTTTTTTGAATGTGCTCGATTACTGCACGGATTTCTTCCGAAGGTGCGGTATCAAGGTTGACTGACCGCAGCTTTTTCAGTTCCGCGGCGGGAAAGAGCGAGGGGGCAACTTGCATGAGATTTTTTGCAATCTTCACCAGCTGGTGGCTTGCGGACTTTTTGGAATACAATTTATCCATTCCAAACTCCTTTGCTTTTTCTACGGCAACAGCTTTTTTGGTAAACGAATCATAGAGTGTGAGCCCTTCTATCGCAGGGGCTTCAAACGCTTTTCTGATTGCCTTTTTTGTCATGGGCCCCGAAGAGAGCGCAAACAATTCTCCTTGATTGAGATTGCTCAGAATGGCATTGACCCGCTGAGAGTATTCCTTGTTGTTGATCCGCAGGCGGCTCATCAAGAATATCGCTTCGCGGTCAATGATTTCCCTCTTTCGCTTTTCCGGAATATCCAGACTGAGAATTTTTCGCAGCTCCAGAGCATTCGTTGCACTGATGTGCTTTTGCTTAACATAAAGCTGTATGTCTTTGGGCAGTTCGCAAAACCATAAGGCATTGCGCACGCGCTCCACGGACACGCCGACTTCTTTTGCAAAACCAGTGAAGGTCAGCTGTGAATTGCTCAAGCGCAAGTAGCGATAAAATTCTTCCCAGTCCTCGGCTTCTTCATGAATGGGCGGCTTTACATAATTGTTCTCGCGTGACTGTATTGATTTTGCGGTTACCGCATCAACGTTGAGGCACGCGCGAACTTCTATGCTTTCGTCTCCGAAATGGGAACGGTAGCACGCTCCGGGCAAAAGTATGCGCTTGCGGGCAAGTGCATGTTTGTTGCAGTCGCTGCAGCCTTGCTCCCACAATAATTTGTGGGCGCGGTAGCGGCGCTCTCCGGCAATCAATACGTAAAAGTATCCGTTGTGCATCTGGGAAATATCGATCTCTCCGAGATCTTTGCCGGTAATTGTTTCAAATGTCTTCTTATAGAGGCCATACGAAACAAGATCGAGCTTTCCTACGGTGCACGGATTGATTAAGCCATTGATGCTGATGTCTTCTGCAAGTTCAAGCAACGGGGCGATTTCAAATGTTTTTCGGACCTGAGGGAATACAATGATCCACTCAAGGGGTATGAACGTACCTGAGTACTTCATACGTGATCTTTTCGATGTACTCATATATAGGTGCGTTAGTTTTGCCCCGATTATAGCAACCCGGCCGTTTTCAATACATATTGCCAAAGCATAAATACGCGTTGTAATGCATTAAAAAAGCCCCTATTTAAAGGAGCTGATTGAAAAGTACTTTCCGTTAAGAACGGGTGGATGATACTGCGAAGCAAAAAATCCGTTGTTGAGCCGCTTTTTGAGCAGGGGCCCAAATTGCGACGCAAGCGAAGTAGATGTTTCGCTTCGAATGCCTACCCAGCCCATGGCTGAAAGCTGCCTGGGCTCCACATCGGAAAGCCGGGCAACTTCGCACATGTACCAGTAAATGGCATCATAGAGCTTTGGAGTTGGCGCACTGCTTACCCATCGCTCTCTAAAGAGTCGCTTGCTGTCGCAGCAGAACATGCGGGTGATCCAAATGTCTACCGGAATGGCGGTTTTTACGCCATGCATTGCTCGAGCAAAGTTTTTAATTTTTCTCGCTTCATTTTTCTGCAAGCTTGTCTCATCTACCGATTCGGCAAGCGAGGCTCCGTTCTTCACTTTATTAAGAATGATAACGGTTGCATCCAGAAAGCCTCTGAAGGTGCTTTCAATAACGACTACCTGGTCGCGCTGCTTAATCTTCACCTGATACGTTTCTTCTGCATAAAATTGCTTCAGTGCAGAAAGAAATTTTTTTGTATTTGATTCGATTGATGCGCGGATCGAAGTCGCCGCAAGTATGTCAAAGAGAACACGAGGTTCAAATCCGGGAAAAAATTCCAAGACCTCTTTGCTTACTTGTTCGTACCAACGCTTGTCGTGCAATCCGTTGAGGATATAGCGAGGTATTGAATGGAACTTCAGTGTATGCACTCCGGAGTCCGGGATGTCTGCAACAAGCGCTGCATGAACTTCCGCAAGGGACTTCCCTTCCTGCAAATACTGCAGCCAGGTTGCGCCATTGAGAAGGATATCCATGTATTCCAATGCTGTGTGCCTGTTGGTACGAGTGAGTTTTTTAGTTGAGTCTCGCTTGATGTAGGAGCATTCGCTCTCAACATACAGTACGATTTCCTCTAAAAATTCATTCGTGTCATAGCCCGGCCAACCGCATGCTTGGAGCAAGCGCTCTGTAATTTCATACTCTCCAATAAAGAAAACTTTATTGGAGTCATTCAAACCACGTTCATGGTTAAGAGGAATGTTGGTTTTGCCAAGGTAGGCAATAACCGGTATCAATTGATATGAGAGAAGTTCCGTAATGGGACTACTGTCATACATTCCTTTCGAGGCCCGGGCCTGTACAGGTTCGAGGTCAAATAGTGTTACCATACGTTCTTTTTTTGTTAAGTTTGTTTGGGAGGATGCTACCACAAAGAAAAAGACCTGTCCAAAAATGGAGCAGGTCTCGGAGTAGTCAAACTAAACAATGAAAAATTATATAGTGGATGCTGAAGTGTAAAACAAGTCAGCAGTGGAAAGAACGGGAAGAACAAAGGGTGATGGGAGAAGTAGTAAACTATTTCTCCTAAAACCTGAGTGTAGTGCTTTGTAAACAAAGAACTACACTAGTAGTATATACCTTATTGCGCCGCAGTCAATCCTTCAATGTACGCTTCTCGCTCTTCTTGCCGCTCCATAATTGTGTCGAGGTACGAGTCCACAATGCCATCCATTTCGCTTTTTGTTATATCAGTTGCATCCGCGTCTTCAGGGAGCAATTTCCATGGAGCAGTCTTTCCAAATCCGTACTGCCCAAATATCACCACCGGCGTTCCGTGCGCATAGCGCGACTGCTCGTTCTCTGTCAGAATCCATTGGTCTGCCCAGTCGTAGAGCCACATAGCGTCGTCCATAAGCATGCGCACGCATGAGTGGCTTGCAGGATAGCCCGGCATTTCGTATTGGTGAAAGCCCACACCCTCTGTATTGTCGAGATTAAAGTTGAATTTCAATATCCATTCGTCATCAAAACTACTCTTCACCTCCTTCCCCTTCCAGTTCGTTGAAAAAAGCTTGCTTGGAGTTTGTGTGGACTGTTTCCCTGTGCTCACCGGCCCCCATCGCACGAGCTTTCCAGACTCATACACGCCAAATGCCTGGACGCGCTGAGAGATGAGCAATAGTTTTTTCACTTCAGAGAGCTCTGGTACTTCGAGCGGAAACGGCGAACGCGTTGCACTGTCAAACGACACTGGTATCACGATCTTTGCCCCTGCCTTAATATGAGCTGCATCAATGCGGTTTGTCTGAAGCACGGCAGTCACATTCTCCGCACCCACGAGCTTCTCTAATTCAGTCTGTGCATTCGCGCTCTTCATTGTATGGAAATAATATTCCTGACCCTCTGTCGGGCCTTCAGGAGCTTTTTCAGGCACCACCAAAGGCGCGCTTGGCGGCGTTGCAGGCTCCGGCACTGTGGGAGTCTCTTCGGCAGACGGCGGAATGATTCCGACCTCTGTTTCTTTGGTCTTCATCCCAAACACGCTAAAGGCTACAATACCAACAGCAATAAGCGCTCCGGCCACTATTAGTATTGTTTTCTGCTTCTCTGTCATAACTATAGTATATATGACGAACGAGAGTTTGGTTTGTTACGTTAAATTAAAAAACCACCCATACATGGGTGGTTTTATTGTTAGTGTGGATATTATGCAATCCGCTGGGCAACTTCTTCAGCAATTTTATCCTGAATTCCGTAGTCCAACTGGCTGGTAAACCCAACACAGGAACAGTTCATTTCACCCAAAACATAGGTGTCATTACCGTCAGCATCAGTATCAAGAATGAAGTCTGCAGTCCAGATAAGCGGAGTATCAAGTCCTCCAAGCTTTTCTCGCATCACAGGGATGCTCTTGTTGAACGCTTCCATGAGGGCTGGGTATGCATCAGGCTTCTGATAATCATACTTTGCACCTGATCCAAGTGTTGCAGAGAACTCTCCTTCTTGTGGCTTTTTGTGAACCACGAAAATTGGCTCTTTTCCAACAAGAACAATACGCACCTCTCCTTCTGCAATGCGCGGAAGAAATGGCATATCAACAAGCATCCCGTTTTCGCCAACAAGATATTGGTTGCAGAATGAAAGAAATTCTCCCAATGGATGCTCTTCTGTGTGGTTGTCTACTGCTTCAGTAGCTTCAATCACTGTATCCATAGTTACTTCAGCCCCAGGCTCTTTTACTTTTACAAGCCAGATACCGCTTCCTTGTGAACCGCGATTTTGCTTAAGAACACGAGGTTTGATTGCTAAAAGCTTTGGAAAGCTTTCTACCAACTCTTCCTGTGTGTAATACGCAACAGTGTCAGTTGGAACAATAGCTGTTCCTGCGAGTTTTGAAACCGCATCCTTTGCGCCATAGCTGAGCATCACCTTTGGACTTGCCAATACAACAACTCCTTTATCTTCAAGTGCCTGAAGAAAAGCAAAGTATTTCGCTTCGCCACCCGGAATGTTTCCAGGGTTTACACGAGAAATAACAGCTGCTGCATCGCTCAATTCAGCGATAAGAGTTTCAGCTTCTTCATTTGTATAGAAACTAACGCTTGCTGAAAAGCCCTTAGCGGTGAGCGACTGTACGATCGGCATTGTATCTTTGCGATAACCTTCTGCGTCACGGAGTTTTTCATCTCCTGTTCTAACTTCAATAACTACAACTTTCTTGTTCATAGAATTTTTTTAAATGTGTACAATTAATTTTTGATAATCCTATAGATATATTGCTATTTGTCAAACAATACCAATCCTCTAGAACGACGATTATAGCATACTCAAAACTTCTTCTAAAAAGGACCCCGGGAGCGGTGTCCTCATTTACTTTACTTTTAAAGAAAAAGTGGTAAAGTGAGAAAAACGTTCATTAACCCGGCCCGTATGAAAAAAATACTTTTTTTGGCGCTCATTGCGACAATCGCTGCTTCGGCGGCACACGCCCAACAAGATACGGTCGTTTCGTACAACCGCATCATATTTCCTGAAAATCCCAGAGACACCTCTGAGGTCATCGTGCGAGGCATAAGCCCTTCCTACGACAATAAGACATTTCGCTGCTTGATTGAGTACAAAACAAAGTACGCATCCGAACAGCGCTTTGCGCACATCGTGTTCACCCTGGTCAACGCCGAGAACGAACTTATTCGAAGGCTTGTTATCAGAAGGTCCTTCAAGGGGCAAACGAGTGGATTTTGGGACATTTCTTTTAACTCCCCCATTCCCCCGCATGAAATTTTTCTCGGCGTGCAAGTTCGAGAAGGAGAAGATGCCCTTGCTTCAAAAAAAGAGGATCTTATCGGCCGCGCAATCAAGCTCTACAATCACAAGATTGCGCCCTAACAAAAAAACATAAAAGCAGTTCATACGAACTGCTTTTTATTATTCCGGGGGCCTGTACGGATAGTCATTGCAAAAGTGGCAATACAGACGATAGAGATCAACGAAAACAAATACCAAGAGCGGGGTCAGCATGGACGTCACTATCAGCTGGGATTCATACCGTAGCGGGATGAATGCATGAAGAGTGTATACAGCAAGGAACACTGTCCAAGGGGTCACCCATACAGGAACGCGGTTCTTTTTCATATCATGAGAGTTATTTAGTACAGTATCTTTGAAATACCTGGCGCTGTCAAAGCTTTATCTTTATTGACTTTTATAAAAAATAAGGCAATATCAAGAAAAACTTCATTTAAATTACTGAACATGACCTTAGACAATATGACCAAAGAGCTTCTTGACGATATGTATAAGGAGCACGATGTACTGATGAAGAGCATTCAACAAATTTTGTGGGATGATAATCAAAAGGATAAGCACCCACTTTATTACAACAGCACCACTCATCATTTTCTGTACGAACATGCCTGGGAAATACTCTTCCCTGTCCCCCAAGAAGAATGGTTTACGAATCTGCAAAACCTCGGACGATACAATGCCGAACTGCCGTGGCCGCAGTATGCCACCTATCAATATTGTATGGATGTGATACTCCCGCCGGAAATTCCAGCAAGCTCGCTGTGTTTCGGATATGCAGTTCTCGAAGACGGCTCGGTCAAAAAAACCTCTTTCTTCGCCTGGATGCAAATGGTTAAGTATCAAGAAATGCCGCAAGGTATTGTCATGGACCCTCTCGCAAAGATCCATTCTATTCCTGTGAAATATTACATAGGGGCTGAAATTGAGAGAGTGGACATCGAGCAATTCATTCTTAAGCGCGCGCCAGGCCATCCGCTTGAAAGCTACGTGGAGCGCCGAAGCAAAAAAGAGCATGAAGAAAGATTGCACAACTCATACATGGAGTCTTATTGGCTTCAAATGCAGTATGAGCCGCACTATCTGCCGCGCGCATTGCAAGAATTTGCAAAAAAGGAAGGGCTTCCTTTTCCCGAAGACCAAAGGAGCACTGTCTAACATTCTGAACACCCGACTACTCGGGTGTTTTTTAATTCTTCCTTATATTGACTTTTATAGATTTATGTGCTATTATTAAGACTACTAAAGCCCTTTGCAACATGAAAGAAATAGAAATAACTATCGCACACAGCATACAAACTGTCGCATCAGTAATCCATTTTAGCGAAAAAGGATTCACCGATTTAGCTCGCGACCTGTCCAATGCCAATCTGAAACGTTTCGGCGCAGAAGTATTGAGCATTGAGATGTTGCCTGATGTTGTTCTTGTCGGACAAGAAAACTAAAAGTGTACTTACTAAGGCTTCCCTATTATTTAGAGGAAGTCTTTTTTATCTGTGACCCTTTGTAGTGAGTTTTGGAATAGCTTATTATATAGAAATAGAATTAGTTACTAAAAATTTTCTTTAAAGTGTAATCACTATAACCTGCACCGAGTGTTTCAATAACTTCAAACCCATGTTTTCTAAAAAATCTTATTCTGTCTGATAACGGCTCACCCATTCTACTCTCTTGTAAGTTACCCACAATGTATTTCACATTATTTTCTCTAGCGATTTCATCGACAATTTTCATTAATTGTCCACCTATTCCCCGTCTACGATATTTCTCACTAACGCGAATATCCATAATATCTAAGACAAGAAATGTATTATTTTGATAACTAGCTGAAGAAATCCAAATTGAAAGATTGTTATTAAATTTATCTGAAATAATTATATCCCTGTAGCCCAAATAAGTATCGACAGAAATGTCAAAAAGAGGCATCTTCTTAAAAAAATAATTGTCATCTTCTTGAGTGCATCGGAAATGAATATTAGAAAGGTATACATTTGCTTCCATTGTTATTTTTCTGGAGAAAATATTAAAATACTTACTCTGAAATGACATAGGGTATCGTTTTTTTATAAAGATATCTTCTAACATACATTATTAAAAACGATCTGACTGAGAATATTTTTGAGCAAAAAATTTACCCTTATCAGTCAAAGATATAGTTTTACCATTACTTATTTTTATTAAGTTATTTGTATCAGCAAAAACTAAAACGTCTTTATCAATCTCAAAATCATAGTTTCTAGAATAAGAAAGTGACATTGCTGATTCTACTCTTATTTTTCCTTCATGAATATATATTGAATCTAAAATCTGAGTAAATTTACTAAAAATAGAACTGCTGATAAAATTTTTAAATTCTTCTTCCCATAAAATCTCAGGATTCTCATTTCCTGCTTTTTTATTCTGTTTAGCCTTTTCTGTTTTTTCTTTTATTAAGTTTGTTTGCTGCTTAATTAACTTTTCCTCTTCCTTTACTTTTTTTGTAGTCTCCTGTATCTCAATTACTTTTAATGCGATTTGATTTTTAAGGCTCTTTCTATAAAACTCTCTCGTAATATATGGAGAGATCCAAAAAAGTATTAAAGTTGATATAAAAGGAAAAATCCAAAAATGAAGCCAGTAGCTTACCTCATTAAGCTTTAAGAATAGTTCGTTAGATAAATACTCTATTCTCAGCAATCCAAATTTTTCAAACACCTTTTCCTGATCAACGAAAAAAGCGGCGTATATTATTTTCCAGTTAATAACACACCAAGAAATTAAAAAGTATCCATAAAACGGAGAAGTTATTCTATCTTTAAGTGCCATGTCGGCTGATACTACAATCTCATTAGTACCACCAAAAAAGTCTTTTAAGGTATCTGCGAATTTTGAAAACATGATACTTTTAGTTTATGTCAATTTTTTATAAAAGGCTATGTTTTTAGGGAATTTAGAGTAGAATTCTATTATGGTATATCTAGTGACTTATGATTTAAATAAGCTCGGTAAAGATTATACAAACCTTTACGCCGCCCTAAAGCGCTATGACTACATTAAAGACGTAGGCCTTGATTCGGTGTGGTTTGTCTCAACTACATGGACTGCTGCCCAGATTTATGAACATTTACGCCATTATATAGATGTGAATGATAGATTGGTTATAACTAAAATGAATAAAGGTGAACATCAAGGTTGGATGCACAAAGATATATGGATATGGATAAATAGTAGAATTTAATTATGAAGAAAGATTTTCCTGAATACTATCCATTAACAAAATTGCAAAAAGAAAAACTATGGGATAGTGCTATTTTTGTTTTTGACGCTAGTCTACTCTTAGACCTTTATTGCTATTCAGAAAATACTCGTAATGATTTTTTAGATATTTTAGAAAAAATGAGCTCTCAAATCTGGCTACCCCATCAATTTGCTTATGAGTATCAAAAGAACCGGTTAAAAATAATTCAACAACAAAAAAGAGCTTATGCAGATATTCGACAAAAGTTACAATCTAATTTTGAATTTACATTAAAAAATATCAAAGATAGACACCCTTTTTTAAATATAGATAATATCATTAAAAAAATTAAGGCGGGTATTGATGATGCAATTAAGGAAATAAACGACGCCGAAAAAAAACATCCTAACTGGTCTTCAAACGACACAGTGAGACGTCGACTTGATATAATTTTTAAAGATAAAATTGGAGAACCTTGTAAGGATATAGAAGAGATGGAGCGACAAGGAGCTAAACGTAATTCTAGAGAAGTTCCACCAGGATTTGAGGACCAGAAAAAAGACCGTAATAAATATGGCGATTGGTTTGGATGGCATCAAATTATGGAGATGGCAGAAAAAAATAAGAAGTCTATAGTCCTTGTTACTAGTGAAAAAAAGAGAGATTGGTGGCTTAAAATTGAAGATGAAATAATTGAACCTCTCCCAGAATTACGGAAAGAAATTTCTATAAGGGGTGCACAATTTCATATGTATGACATGGAGACTTTTTTACAGGCAGCTAAGGCAAAAAAATCTACTTTGAAAGAGATTCAGGAAATAAATAAGACTGTAAAAAATCTTGGTACTAGTGATACTGAAACAGATTCACAATTAAATGATCATGCCATTACGCAAATGGGAATAGGGTCTATTGAAGCCGGTGAACAAACAGAAACATAAAAACGATCCTTGTGGAGTGTTTTTATATATGGCCTCATGGGGATGTTAACCCTATACTCACTCTTTGGAAACCCAAAACATGATGGAATCGGTCACGAGTTACTAAGTGTTCTCCTGTGCAAGGCACAGTGCGAGCACTAAGTACTCTCGACCCCGGCTCGGTTGCCTGTCGGCATACCTGCGCCTTTCGCTTCCCCGCCGCGAGCAAAGCAGTTTGCTCGCTTGGGGTCACATGTAAAAAACGCCTCTTGCGAAGCGTTTTTTACATGTGACCCCACGGGGAATCGAACCCCGATTAACGGCTTGAAAAGCCGGCGTCCTAACCGTTAGACGATGGGGCCAGTAATGGCCATCCCTACCCTAAAGTAAGTGAGCACAGTATAACCCAAGTTATAAAAAAGTAAACCTCATCAATTGGGATGAGGTTTTTGTTGAGGGCTAATATTGAGCATACCCGGAGGAAGCATGTTGGAATAAATCTGCGAGAGAAATTCTCCGTCTTTTCTGAGGAAAATATAGTCGTGTGTCTTATATCGCTCCAACGGAGTCGAGGGTGCGCAAAACTCTCGAGATAAGCGTACATGCATTGAGTCGGGCACCAGCACCAAGGCCGGCTTCCTTCCCTCCTGAATAGTGTTTAATACCGTTTCTTTTTGAATGTAGTAATACTCCTCGACTTCATACGGCAACAATCCTTCGATTTCATCTTCATGGATGGTGAAATATACAGCACCCCGTAAAGGAAAATCTTTTGGTATTTGAGTCAGATAAATAGGAGTTTGATGGGTGTATCCGAAAAATTGCGGATACCGGCACGCATGCCATGGTGCCAGAAAAAACGAGTAATCGCGATAATTTCCCATAACAATGTTTTTTACTATTGTGCCCCTTCTCCTTTTCCCTGTCAAACAAATTGCGGTTTTGGCGAAAATCGGTATGATATCTACACAGCCGTTTGCGCGGTTAGCTCATATGGTTAGAGCGCTACATTGACATTGTAGAGGTGACAGGTTCGATCCCTGTATCGCGCACCCGTTTAAAAAAGTAGCCCACATAGGTGGGTCTTTTTTATTGGGTGCGCGATAAGAAAATGAACTGCTTCACTTTCGTCAGGGAGCGAAAGGCGTAGGTATGCCGACAGGCTACCGAGCCGGGGTCGAGAGTACTTAGTGCGCGCAACCTTCAGGTGAGCACACTTAGTAACTCGTGACCGATCCTTGTATCTCTCATGCGCATTCCGACCAACGGGAGGGGCGATCACTGTGGCACACTTAGTAACTCGCGATTGAGCACAATCGCCTACTGGGTGACCGACCCCCCTTACCGCGCACAATAAAAGCCCTTGTATTTATACAAGGGCTTGTTTCATTTCTTTGAGCATATTTGCAATTTTGTTTGCAAATAACGAGGCGTCTACATTGTTGTAGTCTTGAACGAGATTGAAGAGTCCGGGATCTGTCACAAGCAATTCCTCAAGCTGCTGCCGTTCTTCTTTTGCATACTTGAGACGCCGCTCGATTTTGTCCTGAGAATCTCTTCCCCGTTTTTCAAGACGCTTTCTCTGTTCTGTTTCGTTAACATCAAGATAGAGGCGAAAGGTTTTGTCTCGAGGAAAAACCTTATCCAATTGGACCACGCCGTTAATATCAATATCAAGAGCAGGAACTTTTCCCAAAGAAAGAATTCTCTGAAACTCGGACCACGGAGTTCCGTACAGGCTGCCTTGCATATAGGGATTTGTTTCCGCAAATTCTCCGGCTTCCATTTTCTTTACGAATTCGCTCCGGCTGATGAAATAATAGTGCTTGCCGTGTTCTTCCTGCTCAAGATTGGGCTCTCGAGTTGTACAGGAAATAGCAAGAATGTACGTATCGAATATTTGATTGATGCATTGCACCAATGTCGACTTTCCGACACCGCTCGGACCGCAGATTGCAAGAATAGGATATTCATATGCCTCCGGGTATTTTTTTTGTGAATGTTCCATACGTTCGGTTTGTTTTGACTACATTACCACATTTTTTGAAAATGGCAATAAAAGAACCCCTCACGGATGAGGGGCGTTTTCAAGCGGAATCAGTAATAAGGAACGATCCGTGTTTCGGAAAATCAATGGTTCCGATGATGTTTTTCTCATGTTCCTCATGGGCGTGTCGCCGAATAAGGTATACTTTTCGATGGCCATCTCTGCCAATTTTTAATTTAGGCACGCGGTCAGCATTCATGACAGGAGCTAGTATCTCTGCTCGTTTTCTGAGCTTCCCTCTTAATTCATAGGGCGGATCCATTTTTATTACTACCATATTCTTTTATGTTTTTTACTATAGTAACACAATTTCCAAAATAATCAATGTGGTGTATAGTACTCTCATGAACATTCTCTCTATAGAAACGAGCTGCGACGAAACAGGTATTTCGGTTGTCCGCCAAGAAAATGACAGCCCTGAAATCGCCCTTTTAGGCAATGCGCTCGCAAGCCAAATCGAGCTCCATGCGCAGTACGGCGGCGTGTTCCCCGCTATGGCAAAGCGCGCACATGCGGAGAAAATAATCCCGCTCACTATCGAAGCACTCAAGCAGGCAGGACTTCTTATTGAAAGCACTAGCACGCTCGGAACTGATACGCGCGCAGAAATCGAAAGCTTGTGTGTCCGCGAAGCAGAAATGATTGAAGTGCTGGTCGAATTTTTCAATGTCTGGCAAAAACCGGATATCGACTACATTGCGGTCACTGTCGGCCCCGGGCTTGAGCCGGCATTGTGGGTAGGCATCAACACCGCACGCGTATTGGGAAGCATCTGGAATATCCCGATTATCCCCATCAATCATATGGAAGGGCATGTGATAACAGCTGCACTAGAAGAAGTGCAAGAAGCAAGCACTCAGAAGGACCGTCCTTCTGAAAATTCCGAGAAGAGAGTGTACGTGCTAAAAGAATTACACTTCCCTGTTCTTTCCCTCTTGGTTTCCGGCGGGCACACGGAGCTTGTGCTTGCGCACGGCTTTGGGCAGTATGAAAAAATCGGGCAAACACGCGACGACGCAGTAGGCGAAGCGTTTGATAAAGTGGCGCGCATGCTCGGCCTTCCGTACCCCGGCGGCCCCGCTGTTTCTAAACTCGCTGCAAGCTTTCGCGCAAAGGAAATTGAAAACCCCTTCGTCCTTCCCCGCCCCATGCTTCACTCGGGCGACTATGACTTTTCGTATTCAGGTATCAAAACAGCTGCACTCTATACTGTGCGCGACCTCACCGCACAAAATACTCGCGAACTGACAGAGGATGAAAAAATGGCAATCGCAGCCGCATTTGAAGACGCGGCCATAGAAGTGCTGGTTAAAAAAACGCTCCGTGCAGCAGAAGAATACGGCGTGCAAACCGTTATTGTTGGCGGCGGTGTTGCTGGCAATACCTACCTGCGCCAAGAACTCAGAAGGACCGTCCTTCTGAGTGCGCCCGGGACAGCGGTATTGTTCCCCGAAAGCTGGCTTGCGACCGACAATGCGGTCATGATCGCCATGGCAGCAGTTGCCCGCATCCAGGCCGGAAATATGACCACAGAACTTCCGGAACATCTCAAGGCACAGGGCAATCTCTCTATTGCAACACAGTAATTTTTTATAATTCTCCTCCCTTCCAAAAACCCTTAAAAATTGGTATTATTTTTTTATGAACCCCACCGATTCTGGCACCGTGCCGGAGAAACTTTTGAAGCCATATGATCCTGCAAGCGAAGAATCGCGTATCTATGAGAAATGGGAGAAAAGCGGATATTTCACTCCTGAAAATATGATTAAGGACGGCCTCACTGCACCCGAGGCGGAGGCCTTTACAATCGTACTCCCTCCCCCAAATGTTACGGGCCACTTGCACATGGGACACGCAATGATGCTCACCGTGCAGGACATCATGATCCGCTACAAGCGCATGGCGGGCTTTCGCACGCTGTGGCTCCCTGGTACAGACCACGCTGCTATTGCAACGCAGTCAAAAGTTGAGAAAGAAATTCAAAAGTCTGAAGGCAAAAGCCGCCACGACCTCGGGCGCGAAGAACTATTGAAGCGAGTCGAAGCGTTTGCACAAGCAAGCCACGACACAATCGTGAACCAAACAAAAGTGATGGGGGCAAGCTGCGACTGGACCCGCGAAGCATTCACACTCGATGAAGTCCGCACAAAGGCCGTGCGCACGGTATTTAAAAGCATGTACGAAGACGGCCTCATTTACCGCGGAAACCGTATTGTGAACTGGGACCCAAAAGGCCAGACCACTATTTCCGATGACGAAATAGTGCACGAGAGCCGCAAGGCAACAATGTACACTTTTACCTACTCTAAAGACTTCCCTATTGCTATTTCTACTACCCGCCCTGAAACAAAGGTGGGCGATGTTGCGGTTGCTGTGCATCCTGATGACACGCGCTATAGCGAATTTGTAGGAAAAGAGTACGACGCAGTATTTTGCGGAGTGCCTATTCATATTAAAGTCATCGCGGATAAGGAAGTTGAAAAAGACTTCGGTACCGGCGCGCTTGGCGTAACACCTGCGCACTCTATGACAGACTGGGAAATGGCAGACCGCCACGACCTTCCCCGAGTGCAGGTCATCAACGAATACGCAAAAATGATGGTAGGCGGCGAGAACCTGATGGGCAAAAAAGTAACTGATGCGCGCGAGGCGATTGTTGCATGGCTTCGCGAAGAAGGATTGATGCAAAAAGAAGAAGCTATCGACCAAAATGTTTCAACGGCCGAGCGCACCGGTGGAATTATCGAACCGCTTCCAAAGCTTCAGTGGTTTATTGACGTAAACAAGCCAATCGCCGAGCGTGGTGGCAAAACGCTTAAGGAATTAATGCGCGAACCTGTTGCCAATAGCGATATTTCTATCATCCCCGACTATTTTAATAAGACCTACTTCCACTGGATTGATAACCTGCGCGACTGGTGCATCTCGCGCCAGATCTGGTACGGGCACCGCATTCCTGTCTGGTACAAAGGTGAAGAGATTTATACCGGTGTAGAAGCACCTGAGGGGAACGGCTGGGTGCAAGACGAAGACACGCTCGATACCTGGTTCTCTTCCGGCCTCTGGTCATTTTCAACACTCGGCTGGCCCGAGCAAACAGAAGACCTGAAAATCTATCACCCTACAACAGTGCTTGAAACAGGGCCAGACATCCTTTTCTTTTGGGTTGCCCGCATGATTTTGATGACACAATATGCGCTCGGTACAGTGCCCTTTAAAACAATTTACCTTCACGGATTGGTGCGTGATGGAAAGGGACAAAAGATGTCCAAGTCTCTCGGCAACGCAATGGACCCGCTCGACATTGCTGCAAAGTACGGCGCAGATGCTGGGCGCATGGCCCTTATCATGGGAACAGCCCCTGGTACTGACTCGCGCATCTCCGAAGACAAAATCAAAGGGCAAAAGCACTTTGCAAACAAATTGTGGAACATCACCCGCTTTATCCTTACTGCAACGGCAGACATGCCGCACGACGCCGTGCTTTCTGAAGAGGACACTATTATATACGAAGCGTGGCGCACAGAGCTTGCCGGCATCACCGCCGACCTCGACAGCTACCGCCTCCACATCGCAAGCGACCGATTGTATCAATACATTTGGAAAACATTAGCGGATGATATTTTGGAAAGCAGCAAACCGCTTCTCGCAAGCGATGACGCTTTGGTAAAAGCATCGCGCCAAAAACTCCTTACAGTATTATTGAAAGAAACTATCACTGCACTTCATCCGTTCATGCCATTTGTCACGGAGTCTCTATCGGAATTATTGGGCGAAGAAAAATTATTGATGGTAACACCATGGCCGACCTCTCGCTAAGCCCTACAATGCTCGGGCTCTTGTTCGGATTTACGCCCGCCATATTTTGGCTTTTCTTTTGGCTTCGCACTGACCGCAGTCGCCCCGAGCCGTTTGGACTTCTTATGCTGTGCTTTATTCTGGGCGGTGCATCCGTATACTTTGCCACTCTGTTTCAGCATGCCTCCACGGCCTTTGTCGCAAACAAAGAGGCTCAGGTGGTGGTGTGGGCCGGCATTGAAGAAGTACTCAAGTTTATTGCCTTTTATCTTGTGGCATTTCACAACCCGTATAACGACGAAGCAATCGATCCGGCAATTTATATGATCGCGGTGGCACTCGGCTTTGCAGCGCTTGAAAATATTTTTTATGTGCTTCAGCCAGGAATGAGTACTAACATCACTACTGCAATTCTCACCGGCAGCATGCGCTTCTTTGGCGCAACACTCTTGCACACTATTGCAAGCGCATTTGTCGGCATTGTTATCGGCCTGAGCTCCAAACAAAACCGTTTTGGCGCGGTACTGCTCGGACTATTGGGGGCAACCGCCTTGCATGCAACGTTTAACTTTTTTATACTAAAGAACGACACTGCAAGTGCACTCCAAATTTATGGATACTTGTGGATCGCCGCTATTATCAGTCACGTAACGCTTGAAAAGCTCCGACGCATTCCTGTTTCGGATTCAGTCACATCACCCCATTATGAAAAAACGATCATTCTTTGAACGCCTCGCTGGAAACCTTCGATTTAACGACAACGAAGAAGAACTAGACATGAACGATGTTGCGCCTGTGCGAGCGCATAAGCCGCTTCCCCCAAGCTCGCATTCGCATTCCTCCGTTACGGCACACCACGAAGCGCCTGCACGCCGAGAGCTTCCGTTGAACACTCCTCCAAAAGCGGCTGAAACAAAGTCCGAAGCACTGCACTTGCCCGACGAAGATGAAGAAGTAGGAGAACTTCCGGTGGACGTGTACGAAACACCAAATGAAATCATTATCCAAACACTTATCGCGGGCGTTCTTCCTGAACACCTCTCTATCGGCATCACTCGCGATGTGGTGAGCATTTCGGGCAAGCGTGAAGCAAATAAGAGCGTCCCTACTGACGCGTACCAGATCCGCGAACTGTACTGGGGCTCATTTGAGCGCACCGTAGAGCTTCCTGAAGAAGTGGAAATCGACGGAGCCGAAGCGATCGAGCGCCACGGCATGCTCCTCATCAAGCTTCCAAAACTCGACAAGAAGCGAAAGACAGTGCTCAAGATCAAGTCTATATAGGGGAAACAAAAAACACTCTAAGGAGTGTTTTTTGTTTATGAATTATTAAGGCAGGACCAGATCTTTCACTCCTTGGAAACCCTCGGTTTTCCAACGCTCGCAAGCTCGCTGCCTTCCTCCACAGGGAACTCCCGTTCCCCGACCCCCTCCCGCAGTTCTTCATCTAACCCCAAGTCTACAAATAAAAAGAATCCGCACAAAGCGGATTCTTTTTATTTGTGCTCGGAGCCAGACTTGAACTGGCGACATCTCCCTCTTCAGGGGAGCGCTCTACCAACTGAGCTATCCGAGCAGTTAGCCCTTATTTTATACACGAAAAAGTGCTTTCAGGCAACACTATTGATTCGCCTGAAATTCCTGAAGCTGGTTCAAGAGTTCTCCATAATCCGTTCCGGAATTACTCTCTTCACCTGAGCCGCCAAGCAGGCCATAGGCGCCCTTGAGCTGCTCTAAGTACGGCTGTATGAGGTATAGAGACATAATCCCAAGTCCGATAATTACCAACCAATAGAGCCACTTCATCACAGCTGCGGTTTTTTGCGCACGGCGCATTGCAGTGAGAAGTTTTGTTGTTTCATCGAGCTTGCTTTCTATTGCTTTAAGGCGTGCATCAAGTAGCGGATCCATACCGAGTATTGTATCATAGATACATAATGACCAAACGATTCTCCCGCGGTTTTACCCTTATCGAACTGTTGGTTGTCATCGCCGTGATTGGCATTCTCGCCTCAGTGGTGATGGCTTCCCTCAACAGTGCTCGCATAAAAGCGCGCGACGCGCGAAAGATCGCGGACTTCAAAAATATCAGTACGGCACTGTACATGTACCAAGACACCTATGGCCGCATGCCGCCATCATATTTTACCTACGGCATCAACAACGAAGTTGAGGGTGGCGGTAACTATGAGCTTTCCATGCAGGATTTGGTAAACGCAGGGTTTCTTTCCGAAATTCCAAAAAGCCCGGGCGGGCCAAAATACCATTACTATAACTATGAAGGCTCTCCTACTATCGGCGCGATCCTTGTCACTCATTTGGAGGGCGGGCAAAACACTACCACTGGCATTCCTCCTTCCTGCAGGCCATTTACTGAAAACTGGTGCAGTCAAACACATGCGAGCAAAGCATACTGCCTGTGCCATCCGACCTATTAATTTGTGTCATCGATAGGAATCGAACCTATATAAAGCAACCGCTTTATACTAATGTGCCCCCAGCACGAGTCGAACGCACATCAATCCCTTAGGACGGGACGGTTCTATCCATTAAACTATGAGGGCAATGTATTACTATGCAGCAATACCGAGAATTTCAGCAACCTTCTGTTCCTGAAAACCGACGACGACAGTATCATCTATCCTGATTACTGGCACGCCGAGCTGGTGAGTAAGTTCCATCATTTCCTGGCGCTTTGCCATGTCCTCGCCGACATTGTGTTCGGTGTACTCTAAGTCATTGGCCTTAAAAAAATCCTTCGCAAGGTTGCAAAAATGGCAGTTGTTGGTGCTGTAAATCGTGATTTTCTTCATATAGGATAATTATAGCATACGGTGAAATGGGTCCTTACTAGTCTTTTTTGAAGCCAAGCCCCCGCAGTATTGCCTCCCACCAGTGCCCAATACGGCTTTGCTCTTTTACAGGAACCGGCTCTGGTACAACAGGTGCGGTGATAATAATCATCTCCTCTCCCGGCTTTACCACATTGAATTTCGCACGCAGCGACTGCTGCTGCCCGTCCGGCGTCTCCAAATAGCTGTTTTGCTCCATCAAGGCAAGCTCTTTTTCTTCAAGCTTTGCCTGCTTTGTTTTCAATTCGCGCGTTCGCCCCTTAATGGCAAAATACTTCTCTGCAAGGCCAATCACGGAGGTAAGGAGCATGAAAAAAGCAATCAGGGCGACCAGGGCTCCGAGGAGGCGCTTGTATGAAATTTTTTGCTTTGAATGCGGCATGAGACTTTTGGCGTTTTACGCTGTGGCGTGCTAGCATAGGGCTATGCTATTCAATCATAACAGAAAAAGAGTGGAATTTGTGTGGAAGATCATCGGCGTACTGATGATTATCTGCATGCTTGCTTTCACTATTCTTCCTCTCTTCCAGTAATTCTCTGTAGCTTTATTGCTGCTTCATCACCTTGATAAAGACATCGTGAGGGATGTTGATAGATGCGTGTTCGCGCATCTTCTTTTTCCCTTTCTTCTGCTTATCAAGGAGCTTGTTCTTGCGCGATACGTCCCCTCCATAGAGATGCCCGATCACGTCCTTTCGGAATGCTTTTAGCGTACGGCTCGCGATAATGCGGCCAAACACTTTTGCCTGAATTTTCATTTCCACCTGCTGGCGCGGAAGCAAGCCTTCGAGCTTTTCAACAAACATATCCGCCTCTGCTTGTATGCGCCTGCGCGCAACAACACGGGTAAAGGCATGCATCGGCTGGTCGCCCACAAGAATATCCATGCGTACCACGTCCGCGCTGCGCATTTCGTTTCCATCGTACGCAATCGATGCGTAGCCGCTCGTAATGCTTTTGAGTTCATCAAAAAATCCGCGCATCAATTCTCGAAGCGGAATGAGTGCGTTGATGCGACTTCTGTCGCCTCCAAACTGCTCAATCTCCCCCACTTCCGCTTCGTGTTCAAACAAAAACGGCATCAATGGGCCCACATAATCAAGGGGTGTAATAATTGCAATATTCACCCACGGCTCCTGCACGCTTACCACCGTACCATCGTCTGGAAAGAGGTGCGGCGAATACACGGATATTGTTTTTTTGTCTTTGAGTGTCACCTCATACGTAATAGAAGGAAGGGTAACAATCAATTCCAAATTAAACTCTCGGCGCAAGCGCTCGGTGATAATTTCGAGGTGAAGCATGCCAAGAAATCCGCAGCGGTATCCGCGCCCTAAAGATCCTGATACTTCTTCTTCGTATGAAAATGCGCTATCTGAAAGGCGCAGTCGTCCCAATGCCATGCGCAAATTGTCAAAATCGTCCTGGCTTTCAGGGTAAATCGATGCCCACACTACTGGTCGCGGCTGCGTGTATCCAGGTAATCCTTGGGCCGGCTTCTTTGGGTCAATAATACTGTCTCCAACCGATGCAATCCCCGCGCTTTTGATACCTGTCACGATGTAGCCGATTTGTCCGTCTTGCAGAGCATCGGTCGCTGTTGCCTCCGGCATAAACACTCCCACTTCGAGCGCCTGAAATTGTTGTTTTGCCGCCGCAAACGAAAGCGTGTCGCCTTTTTTAATGCTTCCTGAGAATACTCGCACAAACACAATCACTCCTTTATGGTTTGAATAGCTGAAGTCGAAGACAAGCGCCTGAACATTTGTTGTCTCTGCTGGCTTTGGCGCAGGAATGTCCGAGATGATTCGTGACAAAAGCTCCGCCACCCCTTCTCCTGTTTTTCCGGACACTTCGCGCACATCTTCAGGCGCACAGCCCAAGAGCAAACAAATTTCTGCCTTAGTTTCCGCAATACGCGAAAGCGGAGAGTCGATTTTGGTTAAACACGGAATAATCACGAGCCCGCTTTCGCGCGCCATTGCAAGAGTCGTCAGTGTTTGCGCCTGTACGCCCTGTGTTGAGTCCACCAAAAGAAGAGACCCTTCTACCGCTTTGAGTGCGCGCGACACTTCGTATGAGAAGTCGATGTGCCCCGGCGTATCGATAAGGTTGAGCATGTATTCCACGCCGTCTTTTTTGTGGAGCATGCGCACCGGCTGCATCTTGATAGTGATTCCGCGCTCGCGCTCGAGCTCCATATTGTCGAGCACCTGGTCGCGCATTTTGCGCGCTTCAATCGTGCCTGTCACTTCAAGCATGCGGTCCGCAAGTGTGGACTTTCCGTGGTCGATATGAGCAATAATGCTGAAATTTCTAATGTTTTTGAGTTCCATAAGTGGGGTGACTATACCATATAAGGCTTATTTCGTAAAAATGCTTCTCTTTTATTTGCAGACAAAATCTTCGTTTGCCCAGTTTGTTCCCCCACTTTGCTTGGCAACATATTCGCCTGTGCTTTCTTTTATATATCCCAAGTGAAGCCCGACCGAACCCCATACCGGAGTTATATAACAGTGGTATTTGTAAGCGTAGGTTCCGGACGGGGTCCAGTCCCCCGTCATGTTATTCACCGGGTCAACCGGCACGCTTGGCATAAAGCCAGCGGTGACAAGAAATTGCATAAAACCACCCCCTTGCGAACTGTAGTCCCAAGCCCCGGCATCATTTTCCGCATACGTACCTGTAGCCGGCCCACATGTTGTACCGCCGTAGTTGATTGGAAGACAGCCGTAGGTGTCATAGTACAAAAAGAGTGCCTTATAAATTTGGTCAATATCGCTTGCACGGCGGGCATCACGCGCTTTTACGCGCGCGCTATTTAATGACGCCATAATTACAGAAGCCAAAATACCGATCACGGCGATGACAACCAATAGTTCGATAAGGGTAAAACCTTTTTGTGGGTTCTTTCTGTACATATATATAGTGTGGATGTTTTTCATATATTACTCAATGGCTGAAGGTTCGGGAGAGGGTTCTTCAGAAGGACCGTCCTCCTGTTGTTCTTGCGGTTCAGGCTCCGGAGTTGGCTCTGGTTCTGGAGTTGGTTCGGGTTGTGGTTCTGGTTCTGGAGCGGGTTCTTCAGAAGGACCGTCCTCCTCGCCCGGAGTTGGGTCGGGGTCAGGTGCAGGATCAGGGAGCGGGTCTGGAGCGGGATCCGGCTCCTCTGCAGGAGGAGTGTCTCCACCTCCATCTTCCGAGGAGCCTCCGTTATAATTACTGCCGCTATTGTTCATAATGCCTTCGAGCTCGCTCTTGGTGAGACAAATTTCTCCGTCATCATCTTCCACACACAATTCGCGCGTGCGCACCTTGCCGATATTCGCTATCCCTTCTGCAATACCTTCCAAGAATTCCGCCACCTTCGCAGCCATACTTCCATCGTCTTCAAACTCTGGGAGTGCTTGTACTTTGATATCGAGCTCTTGAATAGCTTTGACAGCATAGGGGACAATAGAGTCGCGACTGAACAACAGATAGCCGTCGCTGCCGTTGATTGTCACAACATTGGGCAACACATCATCAACATCCTGTGCGATAAATCCAGGGATGTCTTTTTCTCCTGTCAGTGCATCAAAGAGTGCGGGCTTCAGTTCGCGCAAGAGCTGCATTGCATCGATATTCTCGTCAAAATACCTGATGTTTTCTTTCAGTCGCTTGTCAGAACTACATGATCCTATATAGCCGCTGCTGTGACACATCGCAGTACCTCCTGGATATGCAGGCATACTAGCTGCTATAAGCTGGCCAGCAGATGCATAAATATTTCCAGCAACAGTGAGTTTTTCTGTGAGCGTTGCAGTGCCAATACCTACACTCCCAGCATCTCCGATACGCAAGCGCTCAGCGCCCGCAGAGTTACTAAAAACAAGATCGGGTGTGCCACTATTAGAGGCTGCCCCCATATAAAACACACCGCCGCCACTATTTGCCGCACCGAATGCATATTTATTGTTCGGGTTTGAAACAATTCGGTTGTCGGCAGAGCCGTCTCCCACCTGAAACGTGAACACGCTGGAGAGGAACGTGCTTGTTGCAACGCCTATTTGGCCAGCAGTGCTTATAGTCATTCGCGGAGTTCCTATAGCATTTGTGAAAAATGCTATAGGCGACCCGGTGCCTCCGTAAATGTTAAGTGCATTTGACCCTCCATAAAATCCCGGCGAATTTTGGTTGTTGGTCCAAATATAGTTGTCCGCAGTTCCTGACTTTATTCTCATCTGCGCGTACGCACTTGCACTGACTCCGTCAGTGTTCTCAATGGTAAAAATATTTGATGTACCCACCACATGCAATTTAGCACTTGGTCCTGCCGTTCCAATACCGACGTTGCCGGCCCCAACAGTAACATTTCCTCCAAGGGGGTTGAGTTGGAGCGTTTGCCCAGTGGATGTACTAAATACCTGTATCCACCCCGTTCCGGCCGTAGAATTTTTACCCATTGTCATCGAGTTAAGATACACCCCAGCATTAGCGTCGTTGTTCGGTGTATCAGTAGCAATTATTCGACCTCCGGATGAATAAAGATATGTAGCGTTTGCCTGTCCAATCACAGTGAGTGCGTCAGTAGGTGCCGAAGTTCCTATTCCAACCCTGCCCGTACTTGTTATCGCCAAGCGAGTGTCACCGCCATTGTATAACCCTAAAATACCGCTTCCAGCACTTGCTTCCAGCAACCCGACATAGGCTGCATTGCTTCCATTGGAATATTCTGTTGCTATATCACCTCCGACTCCTCCTGTTAGATTGATGTATTGAGACCCCGTACCAATTACACTCAATTTTCTTAATGGACTCGTGGTCCCAATACCGACATTGCCGGATGAATTAATAAACATTCGACTTGCATAGCTGGTAGTATTGCTGAATATATCTAAGCCTCCATTAGAATCAACGCCGATACCAAATGATTTACCTGCATGGCTGCCCGTTAAAATAAGTGTAGGGAATGTTGCGCTAAGTTCAAGTTTTGGAATAAATCCCCCTAGCGCAGTGGGGGCAGTAGTTCCGATACCGACATTTCCCACAGCGTCTATTCTCATGCGCTCTCCTTGGCTTACTCCCGATTTATGAGTATTAAAGGTGAGATAGTCATCTGTTGTGGTACTGATAAATCCGATTGATCCATAAAGATTAGTAACATCGCTCGCTACACCTTGCGCTCTACCAATATAGCGAGAAGTGCTGTCGAGAGTATTCCCGACCTTAATGTTTCCCACTACTTCTAATTTTGATGCAGGTGTGGCACTGCCAATACCGACATTTCCAGCCCCTACTATGAGGCCGTAATTATTGGTAGCTCCGGTAGCACTAAACCATCCACCATAATTTGTCGTTGAAGCTCCGGTAACATCTGAAAATACGCCGTACGAATTGCCCGATACAGCCCCAGTCTTTTGAAGATAAATACCAACACTTCCTGAAACATTACTACTGTCAACAACTTCGAACTTTCCGGTAGGTGTAATGGTACCAATACCCACATTTCCATTTGCAAGGATTCGCATTTTTTCGGTCAGGCCGGTTGAGGTGCTGCGAGTCACCAGTGCAAGATCCATGTTTGTATTGTCTCCTTGTGCAACACCAAGAATACTTGCCATATAGTTCTCTGCAGTGTTGCCGAAGATAATACCCATCTGATGATTGGCAGTGTTTACACTGTTTGTAATATTGATACCTCGCGCAAATCCAAGACCAGTATTTGTTGTCGTATCTGTAACATCAAGCCGTGCAAAGGGCGCTGTGGTACCGATACCGACATTGCCACCAGACGTTATTCTCATTTTTTCTGAAAATCCGGTTGCATCTTTTGCGGTTGCAATACCGAACTTCAAGCCTTCATTTGAAAAAATAGAGGAAGGGTCTCCTACAGTTGCAGAGGAGTATACAGTTACAAAGTTTCCTCCATTGTTTCCTTCTAGTACAAGCGATGAACCAGTGCTTCCTCCATTATAAAGGTTGAGCGTTTTTCCAATACCAGAAGGCCCCACCGTCCCCACACCCACATTCCCGCTCGCATCAATCGAAAGATGATTTGCTGTTCCTCCTCCTGAACTCATACCGAATACTCCAGAGGTGTCTGAACCGATGGAACCTGAATATGCGGAGTTGCGTTTGTAGAAGGTGCGGGAGTAGCCGGTTGAAGTGTTTGAGACTGTTGTGTAGATACCGGTTGCGGAACTGTTGCGGACTTCGAACGAACCATCTGGTGAAGTGGTGCCCATACCAATTGCGCCGTCGCCGCGGATATAGAAGCGGGAGTTTGAACCGTTGTCGAGGAAGTTTGCGAGGGTGGTGGAAGAAGTGCCGTCACTTCCGTATACAAGAAGACCGGTGGTTGTTGTGGCAGTGGTGCCGACTTGGAGCTTGGCGTTGGGGTTCGCTGTTTCAATACCAACATTGCCTCCGGTGAAGAGGGCCGAGTATGTTGCGTTGGAGAAGGTGGTGGTGCCGGTGAAGGTGTTGGCAGAGGTGCCAGACTGCGTGTATGCGCCGGAGGTCACGATGCCGGTGGAGGCAGTGATTGCGCCTGCACCTGATACTTGAAAGGCATCCCCAGATCCAACCGTGAAGAGTGCTGCGGGAGTGGCGTCGCCAATACCAATGTTGCCGTCTGCAAGAATGCGCATGCGCTCAGTGTTGTTGGTCTCAAACGAAAGCGCATTGCTGTCATTCGTGCCAAGCGTTGCAAGTGCGCTGAAGCTGTTTCCGTTTTGTGCGAAGTATGTGGCAGAGCCAAAGGTGGTGTCGAGAGAGATGATACCGGTGCCGGAGTCATAGTCGATGCCGGTGCCTTCAGAGAGTGCGCTTCGGGCACGGCTGTCGAGGAAGTACAGGTTTGTTCCTTCAGGCAGGTCTGTTGTGGTTGCGTCTGAACTTAAGAGCCCAGCTGCGGAACTTCGCACAACCCCCGCCCCCAATGTAGTAACAGCGATGTTTTGATCAAACTCAAACCTGTCCTCTGTGGAGTTCCAGGTGAAGAGCGCATTGGGTTGCAGTCCTCGATCAAAGATCAGCGTGATGTCTTCAGCATCATTGGAGAGGTTGTCTGAGTTGAAGGTGAAGTTTCCTGAGATGGTGCCGGAGATGTCAGAGTTTCCGGCTGAGATAGAGTTTGCAGTGATGGTGTCGACATAGATGTTGCGAAGGAGGAAGGAGGGTGAACCGATGTCGAAGGTTTGGTTTTCTGAGAGGAGAAGAGATGATGCCAAAGTTGCATTGAAGATGAGGGTGTCGGTGGAGTCGTTTCCGATGGTGACGTCTCCATTGAAGAAGGCGTCGCTATTCACTGTCAGTGTGCCATCGATGACTGAGTTGCCTCCGATTGTGAGGGAGTCAGTGCTGTCGTCGAAGGTGAGACCGGTGCTTTCTGAGAGAACACCATCTGTACCGATGAATGGAATTGAAGAAGGCGTGAAGGAAGAGAAGGTTGGAGCGTTGGAGAAAGAGGCACTGGTGAGGGTGATGTCTGAGAGGGTGTCGGTCCAGCTGGTTTGATTGCCATCGGTGGTGAGGAGCTTGCCTGCATTGCCTGTTTGTTCTGAGAGGATCTGGACGGAACAGTTGGTGTCTCCTGGAGCACAAGAGGGATCAAGTGTTTCTCCGGGAGCGTATTTGGTGGAGGGAGGGACGGCTAAAGAAATAGAGAAAGAATAGAGAAATACGAAAAGAACACACAGCAACGTGCGCTTATGCTTTTGCCAGATTGTCGAGGGATTGATCATCATGGCGTTGCTTCTGTTACCGGTTCAGAAGCTGGCGCTTCTGGTTCTGGAGTTGGTTCAGGCTCCGGTTGAGGTTCTGGAGTTGGGTCTGGTGTTGGTTCCGGTTCGGGTGTTGGTTCTTCAGAAGGACCGTCCTCCTGTGGAGTTGGTTCCGGTTCTGGTTCAGGGTCTGGTTGTGGCTCTGGAGTTGGATCGGGGGTGTTGGTGGTGTTGTTGTATGAGCCGTTTGCACTATCAAGAAGCTCCTGCAGCTGGCTTTCGGTCACACATGTCTGCCCCACACAAAGCTTGTCGGTATTCACCCGCCCAATATTCGCTATCCCCTCTGCAATGCCTTCCAAGAATGCTGCGACTTTTGCCGCCATCGAGCCATCGTCTTCGAATTCTGGAAGGGCTTGGACTTTGATATCGAGATCTTTCACTCCCGCTACAAGCAACGGTATTATGTCTGTATAGCTCACCCCCATGTAGCCCTGCGCATTTTCTGTTACCGCCTCTGGGAGCACGCGCCTTACATCTTGCGCTATCAAGAACGAGCGACTCACGGATAGGGGATCCGTTAAATATCTCGATGTTCCGGCTCGCAGAGAACTTATCTTACCTAAAGCATCAGTAAACGGCTGGAATGCCTCCATATCTTTCAGCCGTTCATCCGAAGAGGCGGTCCATGAAGTGCCTCCAGCCGCCAAATACACGCCACCCGATCCGTTTGCTCGAATATTTAATTGAGTGCTTGGTCCGGTGACACCTCCCATGAACATGTCAGCATTTGCCCCACTTCGCTTCCATGATTGCAAGTTTCCTGCTGCATCGGCTTCTATGGTTAAGCGAACGTCCGGACTGGTAGTCCCAATACCGACGTTGCCGTTTTCTAAGATAGTCACCCCTTCATTCGCATACTGCCCGGTGTCTGCAGAAATATGAATCGGGGCTCCTGTAATATTACTGATAGCAAATGCACCATCGACAGAGTTTGTCAGAAGTTGCCCCACTCCTCCGTTGAGCCCAATATTCGCATTACCTTGAAGGTTGGTGAACTGGAGATACGCATTGTCCGTACCCCCTGTTGAGCGGATGCGAACAGCAAGCGATGCGGCGTGCTCAATGTTGAGCTTGTATCCTGAAGTGGTTGCAGTACCAATACCCACTTCTCCGTTATTGGCAAGGAATATGCCGTTTGTCACCCCAGAAGTACCAAAGAGCATTTCACTTCCCAATACTCTCAAAGAGGTGTACTGAGCAGTGTTTCGGTTATAAGAAAGAATATCCGATGATGTTCCCCCCGTTCCCCCGTTCACCGGATTGAATTCAAGGCCGTTTGCCCCTCCATTTGATACGACTAATTTTGCGAGAGGACTCGCTGTTCCAATACCAACATACCCACTCCCTGCCAAAATAGAAAGTCGCTCCACTTCATGGGCTGTGTTTTCCGCAGTTCCTCCGAGAGTAAAGAATCCCATTCGAGCATTTAACACTCCTGGTGTTGACGCAGTGTTAATGCTTTTTATTGCATTACTGTAGTAGAGCGTACTTCCGGAGACAAATCCTCCAATATTGAGAGTACCAGTCACATCTCCTGCTACATTACCCTCATTTGTAATAAGTGCTGCTCCAGCAACATGCAATTTGGTATAAGGATTTGTTGTGCCAATACCGACTCTACCGTCTCCTCGAACCATAAACAACGGATTATTATTTCCCGTAACAACGTTAAGCGCGTAGTGAGTACTGTCGAGTGCTGCTTGAATCCCCAACCCGTTCCCGCTTGCATGCGGGTTGTAAATATATTGGCCGTAGGCAGCAGCATTCGTTTCAACATAGAGACGTATTGTTGATGGATTCGTTGTCCCGATACCGACGTTCCCATTCGTCTCAATACGCATGCGCTCTGCAATTGATCCTGCAGTCGGCTTTGTAAAGAATTTCAAGAGACCAGAATCAGCATTAACACTATCTGTCGTTGCTGAAATGATATTCGTCAATGTACCACCATTATGAAATGTGATTTGCCCTATAGTGCCATTGGCAACACCTGTTGTTGTTGCAAGCTCCAAAGATCCGCGATTAGTGCTGGATCCTTGTATGGTAAGAGTAGTAGAGACGTTGCCATTTATGTTCGGAGTTGTTGTCCCAATACCCACATTTCCCTCACTGGTAACACGCATGCGCTCAAGAGGGTCTGAATTTGCTCGGGTAAGAATTGCAAAATAACCGGCTACATTGTTTAGAGTTGAATTTTCTTTTCTTCCCACTATTGTGGCAAAGTTAGTATACGAGGTACTGACTGCATTGTATTTGCCACCCAATCCCAGTGAGCCTCCCAAGTCTGCCGCATACGCATCAGAAGTAAAAATGTTTACGTTGGGCCTTCCACCATCGGTCACTAGCTTGCTCGCACCCACTACCTCTAAACTACTATTTGGTGTTGCTGTCCCAATACCAACGTTGCCTCCATTTGCCTGCAAGATCAAAGAAGATACAGCATTGTTAAAGTATGAATAGATATACGATGTTCCAGTAACCGTATCGTACCGAGTGGATAAGAAATTTTCATTGTCCTTTCCAATATCCAAACGAACGGTTCCTGTCGTACCGATGATTCGTGTATCGAGAATAGGCCGCGTTGCAGAGCCAATCATCAACTGATTAGCTGCAGTATTAGTTGCACTGCCGCCAAGTGCAATCGAGTTTGAGAATCCGCCGGTTGAAGTGGACTTCCCGATGAGGATGGAGAAGTCGTCAGGGTCCGCAGTGTTGTCTACACTATCTCCACCCCCGGCTCCTTGTCCAATGAAGATTGAATTGCTGGCAGATACCGCGGTGTTTCCTGCATTATAGCCAATGAAGTTTGAGTAAGAGGCATCGGTTGCAAAGAGGCCAGCATAGGTCCCAATAAAGTTTGAAT
>DASWWS010000002.1:0-276076 GCA_036405895.1 Minisyncoccota bacterium
GCTTCCTGCACTATCAACAGTAAATGAGACGTATGTATCGACATCATATCCGAGTCTGAGTTGTTCGGTGGTTGCGAGAACATCGAGTTTTGCGGAAGGAGTGGTGTCGTTGATCCCCACATTCCCACTCGCATCAATCGACAAATGATTTGCTGTTCCTCCTCCTGAACTGATACCGAATACTCCAGAGGTGTCTGAACCAATGGAACCACTGTATGCACTGTTTCGTTTATAAAATGTTCGTGCGTAGCCGGTGGAGGTGTTTGAGATAGTGGTGTAGATGCCGGTTGCGGAAGCGTTGCGGACTTCGAAAGAGCCGTCAGGTGAAGTGGTGCCCATACCGATAGCACCATCACCGCGGATATAGAAGCGGGAGTTTGAACCGTTGTCGAGGAAGTTTGCGAGGGTGGTGGAAGAAGTGCCGTCACTTCCGTATACAAGAAGACCGGTGGTTGTTGAGGCGGTGGTGCCGACTTGGAGTTTGGCGGAAGGAGTGTCGGTGCCGATGCCGACCGTGCCATCCGCAAGCATCGTCATCTTCACTCCGTTCCCTGTGCCGAGAAAGAGTCTTCCGGTGAATTCCTGGTTCACGATGTACGCGTCTATTCCAGCCTGCTGGAAATACGTACCACTGACTCCAGAGATCGTATCCCTCATTTCAAAGATGGCGTTTTCGAAAGTGGTGATACCCGTGAAAGTGTTTGCACTTGTTCCGCTTTGCGTATATCCGCCTGTTGTCGTGATGCCGGTGACCGCATCAATCGCCCCCACACTTGATACCTGGAAGAGATCGCCAGAACCGACGGTGAACAGTGCTGCTGGGGTGGTGTCGCCAATCCCCACATTCGTCCCATTGTCAAAAATAAGAGAATTGCCAAGAGAGTTTGCGCCCGTAAACTTCGCAACGTAATTCGTTGTTCCGGACACTGCGGTGGTGAGGTCTGTCGAAAGCGCGTATCTGCCGTCGAGGTTCTCGGTGAGAACTCCCGCATCCTGCTGGGTGAGCGTAAAGTCTCCGGTTGCAGTATCAAATGCAAGCGAGACAGGAGAGTTGTTAAACGCGGTCGTCCAGTTTGATTCTTGTGTTGTGGTCGGGATCATGTAGCCGGACGTCAGTGAGAAGACGCCGGTTGAGTCGGTATAAGTGAGACCGGTTGCGGAAGACGACAGGGATTCGCGTGCGCGGTCATCGGTATAGTACAGGTTCGAACCTTCAGGCAGGTCGGTTGTGGTTGCGTCAGACGAGAGCAGTCCCGCTGCTGAAGAGCGCACAACCCCCGCCCCCAATGTCGTCACCGCAACATCCTGATCAAACTCAAATCTGTCATCAGTGGAGTTCCAAGTGAAGAGTGCATTTGGCTGCAACCCTCGATCAAAGATCAAGGTGATATCTTCAGCATCATTGGAGAGGTTGTCTGAGTTGAAGGTGAAGTTGCCGCTGATGGTGCCAGAGATGTCAGAGTTTCCGGCAGAGATAGAGTTTGCAGTGATGGTGTCGACGTAGATGTTGCGAAGGAGAAAGGAGGGTGAACCAATGTCGAAGGTTTGGTTTTCTGAGAGCAAGAGAGATGATGCAAGGGTTGCATTGAAGATGAGGGTGTCGGTGGAGTCGTTTCCGATGGTGACGTCGCCGTTGAAGAAGGCGTCGGAATTAACGGTGAGGGTGCCGTTGATAACAGAGTTGCCTCCGATTGTGAGGGAGTCAGTGCTGTCGTCGAAGGTGAGACCGGTGCTTTCTGAGAGAATGCCATCTGTGCCGATGAATGGAACAGAACCAGGAGTATACGAAGAGAAGGTTGGAGCGTTGGAGAACGTGATATCGCTGAGCGTATCAGTCCAAGACGTCTGGTTGCCATCGGTGGTTAAGAGCTTGCCTGCATTGCCTGTTTGTTCTGAGAGGATTTGGACGGAACAGTTGGTGTCGCCAGGAGAGCATGTTGGGTCGAGGGTTTCTCCTGGGGCGTACTTGGTACTTGGGGGGACAGCTAAAGTGATGGAGACGGAATAGAGAAAGACAAACACCACTGCAAAGAGCGTGCGTTTGTGAGCGCTTAACAAATTCCGAATACCCGGAGAAATCACGAGCATAGTATAAGTATACCGTTTCCCCTGCCCTGAAACAAAGAAAAAGCGTTATGAAATAAGGGGATTTCTGAGATTTTGAGGAGAAATATCTTCGTTTTCCATGCATGCGATTGTATGAGTGTCAAATGTCAGAAAAGCTATATAGGGTAACGTATAAAAGGCATTTCTCTATACAAATACAAAATATCTTGCATACAATAAGCGCACAAATGAAATTTCTCCTCTTTTCTTCGAAGCTTTAGGTGTTCGCTCGAAAAGTTATCCACAGGACCGCGGTGTGTTTTTGAAAAAAAATGAAGAAATCTTAAAATTTCTTCATAAAAAAGCGAATATTGTAAAAGCAAATGAATTGCGTTTAGAGCTCTGGCTGTTCCGGAGTGAGCGGCTTTTGCTTCCAGAATTTTGAGCGCAGCGTTTGAACAAACAAAATAATATCGTCGTTTCGCATTGCCATCAGCGTGATACCGTACATGGCAAGACCCACAATGCATGCCACTGTCCCCTGCACAAAGATGCCGAGGAAGTGCTCTTGGTCAACTCCGCTTCCCAAAAGGATAAGCATGCCGTATGCGCTCGTACCCGCAATAATTCCCGCGCCGACAGTGTGAAAGAGTGCACGTCCAAGCTCCATTGTTTCAGATTTGTGCCCTTCAAGAGAGCGGTGAAATCGAGTCCACAGCCACAGTGCATTTGCGATTTGCCCGATTGAAAAGGCAAATGGAAGAAGTACTACCGTCGTACCCACCGCTCCGTCAATGCGCAAAAGATTTTCCAAGAAATCTCTGAACATCGGAAATTCGCGGAAGCACAAGAGCAAGGCTCCAAGAGAAACAATTGTGATGAGTACCGAATATGCGTTGATAACTAAGGGTGTTTTGGTATTTCCCGCTGCGTAAAATCCGCGCACCAAAAGCAATATCATGCACTGCGCAGTGACCGACAAACAAAAGAGCGCAACGGACGCAGCAACAAGCCTCGTGTCATTCCACGAAAACGCACCCGCTCCCAAGAGTACTCGCACGATCTGCGCGCGAAGCACGATGATAAGAATTGCGGCGGGTATGGAAAGAAAAAAAATGTTTCGCGTTGCTCGGTGTATCAAATCAACAAACTCTTTTTTCTGCCCTTCCTGAAACAATCTGGTCATGGTCGGAAATGCAGCGACGGCGTATGAGATGCCGATAATCATCAAGGGTGCCGTTTCAATATTGTACGAAAACTGAAAAATAGAAATCGATCCCGCCACCAACAACGACGCGACCGCACTCATCATGAGCATCGTGAGATTCGTCAGCGACATCGCAAGCGTGCGCGGAATCGAAAGCAGCATGACTTCTTTTATCAATCCTAAATCAAAATTTCGAGTGAATGCAGGAAGTTTCCCTAAGCTTACCAGTGTCGGCAGCTGAACTGCCATGTACAACAGCGCTCCCACAACCACACCAATAACAACACCCAAGACTCCCACTATCGGAAGCAAGACGACAACACCGACGAGGATTCCAGCGTTATAAAACAAGGGTGCAATGGCAAATGAGAAAAACTTTTTCTGCACCTGCGCGAAGGACCCAAGCAGGCTTGAAAGCCCCATAAGAAACGGCGAAATGAGCATGATGCGCGAATACAGCACCAAGTCCGCATGTTGCACTGCATTGAATCCGGGCGCCGTGAGATACGTCAGATACGGCATCAATACTGCCGCAAGCGCGCACACTATCACCATGCCGGCGCAGTACACCGTAAAAATAGTATCGGAAAACTTTTTCAAGCTTGCTGCCTTGCCCGAGTCTTTTTCATCGAGGTATCCGGTAATAAACGGAATAATGACGGTCACCGAAAAGAGGGACGCAACAGAGGTGTAGATAAAGTCCGGTATGCGAAATGCCGCATAGTATACGTCGAGCGCGGCCGAGGGGCCGACCATTGAGGCAAGTAATCGGTCGCGAAGCAATCCGCACAGCTGCGAGAGAAGAGAGAAAACAGCAAGAACCAGGGCGGCCTGGTTCATTGTCGTTATGTCACGATTCAGCAACTTGAAGAATTTCGAGACCATTTCCGTAAGGCTATTGTACTTCTACTTCTTCAGTGGTGGTTGTAGCGGGAGGCGTAAATGGCGTGTTCTGTATGCGGGCGATTTGCTCTTCTACCCCTTCCACGGTTGGGAAGCGTGCCGTGAAGGCTCTGAGCTCTTCTACAGCCGCTGTGCGGTTCCCCATCGCTTCAAGCGTGCCAATGTACTGCAAGTACACATTTGGGTCGTTTGGAGCAAGCTCTCGCGCCGCAGAAAATGCAGCAAGCGCTTCGGCATAGTTTTTGAGCTCAAGCTGGGCTTGGCCGAGGAGAACATGTCCTTCCGGATCAAAGCGGGCAACATTCGTATAAGCGACAAGTTCGTCCTTGATAGCAGTCGTCTCCCCCGCCTGGCGTTTGATTTGTCCGCGAAGAATATATGCATCGAGATAATCAGCCTTCAATGTAATTGCCTGCGCAATGTATCCAAGAGCGCCTTGTGTGTCCCCGCGTCGATATGCAAGCTGGGCATGATTGAGCTGGAATACCGGATTGTTTGGGTTGCGCTTTTGCGCTTCATCCGCTGCTTGTTTTGCATTGTCGAAGGCTTCGGTGTTTTCATTGTCTACCACCAGCTGGTACACCTGGCTGAGGGTGAGCCAGTTGTTTGCAGTGCCTGGATCCCACGCAACGGCTGCCTGTGCACTCTGTTCGGCCTGAGTAAAGCTTGTTTGCAGCTGCGCCTTATCAGCACCTTCGTTGGCTGCAAGCGTTGAGAATTGGCTCGTATGAAGCACGGTACGGGTGCGCCAGAAAACATCGTTTTGTGAAAGCGAGAGCGCGCGGTCGATGCGGCGTGACGCTGTTTCAAACTCGGTTGCAGCAAGCGCTCGATTGTACACCACAATGCTTGCGAAGCGGTTTCCGCTGAAAAATACCGCTGAGAATCCCGCCATTGCTGCAAGCACGAGCACCAAGATTGCAAAGAATGAAAGCCTTGGATCGCGCAGATAGTTCAAAGACATGAGCTTTGTTCGGCCTACCATTGTTGAGACACCAATCAACAGCGCAAGGTACATGAATCCGAAGGTGATGAGGATGATACCAGGAGAGGCAAAGATAATAAGACACACGAATGCAATCAGCATAATCAATGACGTCACGGCAATAAATCGGCTGAAGCGGTCGGGGAACTGATAGTTAAAGAGCTTGAATCCGTGCATCAAAGAAACGACAAGCGCAATGACAAGGAAGAGAATTGGGAGGATGCCGTTAGTGGTAAAGAGGGACTGAAGCAGGCTGTAGCCGGTATCAAACGACGTGTTCCAGAACATGGTCTGATTGATTTCTACAGGGTGGTATAAATTCCACATGTCGCCGAAGCGGCCAGCACCCGCGCCCAAAATAGGGTCTTTTGCAAGCGCGCTTCGCATCACTTCGGTTGTTGTGCCAAATGAGGGGCGAATATCGGTAAATGTCACTCCTGCATAGTTTGCAAGGGTTGCGCCGATCGAGCCGCTCGCAAGGAAAAAGAAGAGTCCCACCAACAGCGAAATGAATGACATATACGGGAAGCTGCTCGCCGGCTGCTTTGCCGCATGATGCGGCTGGTCTTCTACTGCGTCCGCTGCAGGAGGAACAAAACGCGATAGTGAGCGCTCAACGGAAGACTTGTATACAAATACCAAGAGCGCTGAAATGATAGTAATAACCCATGCCGCCTGAAAGTTGAGGAAGATAAGAGTGATGATGGAGAGAATCATCGCAAAGAGTGACAGAAAGCGGAAAAATCCCTTCGGTGCCAATACTTCATACATCAAAAGCGAGATAAGGAAGGTGAAGATAACAAAATATGCAAAGTCTACCCATGAGCCGACAAGCGTGCCTTGCGTTGCAACGTGACCGAGATACTGGCTAACAAATGCTGTACCTCCGAACGCATAGAGCACTACCTGAAGAAATACCGTAATCACAGAGCCTGCGAATGCAGCCAAGAACAGCTTGATAAGCTTTCGCTGCTCGCGCGCGAATGATGCAATCATGAATGCAAACAATGTAAGCACAAGCGTGGTTGCAAATGAGTCAATGACAAATCCGCGGCCCCACAGCGAGAGCGTGCTGTTGGTGGAGAGGAGTGCGCTGATAAGTGCAAACACTACCCACAGCCCGAGTGCCAAGAGTGCGCGGTTTCGAGGAACCTTGACCGATCCGTCCAAAAATTGCGCAACAAGCCAAAACGAGAATGCGAGAAATACTCCGATATACAAGACCACGCCTTTTACCGCTCCGAGACCGCCGACTGCTGCCGGGAGAAAAAAGAACGGAAGTACTGCACAAATAATGGTGATAATGGTGAACGCAATCGTGTTAAATCTCGCAATGGTATTTTGATACATAATGGCATTAGTATAGCGCACAAGTGCAGAGGGGCACAATTATTCCGAAGCAACAATGTTGATAGCGCGACCGGGAACAACAATGACTTTTTTGACTTCCTTGCCTGCAAGATGCCCTTGGATTTTTGGAAGCGCAAGAGCGGCTGCCTCGATTTCTTCTTTTGAAGCATTTGTGGCGACCAAAAGTTCGTCGCGAACCTTTCCGTTGATTTGCACGCCCAAGGTTACGCTGTCGTCCACAATGCGAGTGCTGTCGTACGCAGGCCACGCGCTTAAATGAATGGACTCTGTTTCGCCAAGCTCATGCCACAATTCTTCGGTCATGTGCGGCGCAAACGGTGCAAGCAATTGCAAGAGTGTCTTATATTCTTCAAGCAATATCGCATCTTCTTTTTCCCATGCATTGAGCAATATCATCATTGCAGAAATTGCCGTATTGAATTTATACTCCTCAATATCTTCCGCCATTTTTTTAATGGTTTTATGCAAGAGATTTGTTGGTGCCCCCTTCCCTATTTTCTCTTTGAGTTTCCATACGCGCTCCAAAAAACGGTGCACACCGACTACCCCGTTGGGGTCCCAGGGATAATTACCCGTCACTCCATACGGCCCCATAAATGCCAAGTATAGTCGCACTGTGTCAGCGCCGAGGCGGCTTACGATTTCATCCGGGTCAATAACATTCCCCTTTGATTTGCTCATCTTATTTCCGTCCGGCCCCAAAATAAGCCCGCGATTTCGGCGCATTACGTAGCTTTCATTTTCTTTGACCAGACCGAGCTCGTGGAGCGCCTTCACCCAAAAGCGCGAGTACAAAAGGTGCATGGTGGTATGCTCGGCACCTCCCATATACAAGTCAATCGGCATCCACGCATCGCGCACGCTTTCGCTTGCAAAGCTTTCGGTGTTTTTATTATCCAAATAGCGGTAGAAGTACCACGAAGAATCCACGAATGTATCCATGGTTTCAACCTCCGGTCTCCATCCTTTTCCAAAAATACTTTCTGTTCGCTCAAAAAGCTCTTTGCTTCGCGCCAACGGTGCGGTGCCGTCCGGAGTGTGATCCACATCGCTCGGTAGTATCCACGGCAAGTGCTCGTCAGGTACTGGGTGCGCATTGCCCTCTGGGTCGTAGACAATAGGAATAGGGCAGCCCCAAAAACGCTGGCGAGAAATTCCCCAGTCGCGCAAACGGTACGTGCTTACCATTTTCCCGCCGACAGTCTCGGTAATTTCCTTAGCATCTACCAATGGTTGATCAACAATAGGGAGATTGTACTTTGTCGCAAATTCGCGATCTCTTTCATCATGTTCCGGCACCCCCATTACAGCGCCTGTTCCATATCCTGCGAGCACATAGTCCGCAATCCATACCGGTACCGCTTCCCCATTTGCAGGATTCTTCGCCATGACTCCTTTAAGCTGTACCCCTGTCTTTTCTTTGGACTGCTGTCGGTCGAGCTCTGACTTCTTTTTTGTATCCGCAATATACGCGAGCACTTCATCGGCGTTTTCAACACGTGAAAGCAATTCTGAAACAAGTGTGTGCTCGGGTGCTATCACAACATACGTCACACCAAACAATGTGTCGGCCCGAGTGGTAAAGACATCGATTGTGTTGTCGGTTCCCACAAGAGGAAATGAAAGCTCGCTCCCTGCACTTCGCCCAATCCAGTTTTTCTGCGCTTCCTTGATAGCGTTTGGCCATGCAAGCTCGTCGAGGTCGTCCACCAGCCGATCGGCGTATTTGGTAATGCGAATCATCCACTGCTCCTGGTCGCGCTGCACCACCTCTGTTCCGCAGCGCTCGCATACGCCGTCGGTCACCTGCTCATTTGCCAAAATGGTCATGTCCTTCGGGCACCAGTTCACCTTTGTTACCGCGCGGTATACTAAATCGTTTTTCAAAAACTGATTGAACATCCATTGCGTCCATTTGTAGTAGATCGGGTCGCACGAAACGATTTCTCGTTCCCAATCGAACATCGCGCCCATGCTTCGAAGCTGTGTGCGCATTTTTTCCATTTGTTCGTAGGTCCAGACCTTCGGGTCGGCACCCTGCTTAATCGCCGCATTTTCCGCAGGAAGCCCGAATGCGTCAAAGCCCATCGGGTAAAGCACATTAAAACCTTGCATACGCTTGTATCGAGCAAAAATATCAGGGACCGAAAACGCGTACCAGTGCCCTACGTGGAGATTTCCGGAAGGGTAGCTGAATTCAACAAGTGTGTAGTAATTTTCTTTGCCGGGCACGCTGTCGGCGACTGTATAGATTCCTGCTTCTTGCCATGCTTCTTGCCACTTCTTTTCAATAAGGGCGTGATTGTAGGGTGCGGGCTTGGGCGCGTTCATAGAAGTTCATTGTTCCATAAAAACCCTTGCCCCGCAAATAAAAAAGCCCTTTAATAAAGGGCTTAGACCGGACAGTCTCTTTCACTATTGTATTGTTGGTGAATTGTAGGCGCGTACCCGTGCCTCGTTGTTCGCCCTAAAGGACTACACTGTCGGGGGACTTTGACTATACAATACTCTTCCTTAAAAATCAAAAACCGCCCGGCATTTCTGCCGGGCGGTTTTTGATTTTCTATTGCTGAACCTAGCGGGCGTTTGCCTTTTCTGCTCGTGCGTCTTCTTTCGGGTACGGAGGATAGAATACTGGGTCGATGACTCGGGTAAAGCAAGTGCGCCCAACATCATGCGCCCAATCTTCGTTTGCCGCATTCCCTGGAAACGCAACAGGAGAGGAGGTCGCCATGTCGCGTGAAGGGTAGGAGCCTCCGCCATTTGTTACCCATCCTTTTGGAAGCGGAGCGGCAAAGGTTGCACACAATTCAAAAGAGTTGGCCTTTGCGTCAACAATGCGGTATTCGTATGCATTCCCCTTTTCAAATTCGGGATCTTGCGGGGCTTTGTATCCTGAAAGCGGTGTACCAAGTGCCGCGAGGTCTGTCGGAAGCGTTTCAGTCTGCTGCCAATAGCTGATTACTTGCCACTGAATGCTCTGCAAATCTTCAAGGCGCTTTTGGTCGAGGCGCAGTGTTCGCTGGCTTCCTGGGCCCCCGATAACGCTAAATGCCCAAACAATTGCCGCAAGTACCAATACAACACTTTTGATCATCACCGCAGTGTCATATCTATCGGGCTTGGGATTTTTCAAGCGGCGCACATAGTACCAGCCCACCATTGCCGCCGTAATAAGCACCACTGCAACTTTGAGAATAAAGCGTGTCGTGATTTCCCCACTCACAAAGTACCGAACGAGCGTTACCAAGTCCGCAATCACCGTCACGCTTGTCAAAAACAATATAAGGTACAGCGCCCAACGCCTCAGCGTGTCGCTCCAGAGTGAAAGCCCTTTCGCGGAAGCCTTGCGCCATAAGCGCTCCAAAATAAGATAAATAGGAAAAACAATAATCAACAGCGCGAGCGAATTTCTAATGCCGTCAAACGAATACGAGTAGTAGCCAGAGAGGTACGAGTCGGTAAGCACATCGGGAAATACATGATTAAGTGTTTCAAAAACAAGATTGAGAAATGCTGAGACGCTCGTAATAAGCGCAATCAATGTGCCAAGAGTGATAAAGAAAAAATACGGGGTTACTTTTGTGTGGTGTTCCATATGCACCAGTGTACCACTTTTATTTCTGTATCTACTTTCTGGGTCTACTTTTTTTCAAGAATGGATTTCACAAATTCCTGCAGGCTTGACCCTACTGTATCGAGCGCTTTGAGAAAGGGCGCATTGTTTGTCATGTGCGGATGCGTGTCTATTTCGATAAACCAAATTTTTCCGCGCTTGTCGATGATAAATTCGCTTTGCGAATAATCTTTTGCATCAAAGGTGCTGTGGAGGGTTCGAGCAAGAGAACTGAGCATTTCCCGCTCGTCCGGATTAAAGCTTCCTGTCGGGACGGCGTAGTCCTCGTCACTGGTGCGCATGCCATGGCTCAAAACCCCGCGGCTTGGTGAGCGGATTTCCATCACCGGCAATACATACTCGCTTTCATTTCGAAAATCGTTTACTACCCCCACAGCTGCTTCGCGCCCTTCGATATACTGCTCTACTAAAAATGGTGCGGCATGCCCAACGCTGTCGTCGACAAATTGCGACAATTCAAGCGGAGTAAAAGCAAAGTATGCGCGCACGCTTCCGCCCCCTGTAAGGGGCTTGAGCACCCACGGCGGAGCCATTGTGCGGTAAATGCGCTGGGTTATCTCCGAGACACTTTCGCTGCCGTCGGGCATTATCAAAAGTGACTGCGGAGTATTGAGGCCCAGGCTTTTTGCCGTATCTTTTGCAGTTTGCTTGTTAAATGCAAGGCCGCTTGCAAGCGCACCAGAACCGGTAAACGGAATGCCGTAGCTTTCAAGTATGCGTTGCACTTGCCCGTCTTCGCCAAATTCGCCATGGAGCGCATTCCACACCGCGTCCACGCTTGACTGAGTCTTTTCAAGATCAGCTGGTACTCCTTTTATATGAAGCACGCCGTCTTTATCCAAAAGCATGTCGATCGCTTCAAATCCGGCATCCATCAGTGCGCGCCCGACATTGGCTCCGGTCTGGAGAGAGATATGATATTCAGGACTCACGCCACCGCGGAGAATGCCAATACGTTTCATTACGAAATAGTATAGCATCCTAAAATAATTCTTTTCCCCTCAGTGGAAATAAAATGCATATAGTCCTTGAGAAACGTCTTGCGCAGGCTGACTGAGCCGAGCAGGAGCAAAATTTCAGCAGAAATTTATGCGTGCGTTTCGAAAGGAGCTATATGGATTTTATGAGAACGTTCTTTATAGCATCGCCTTGCTATAGCATCGCTTTGCTTCGCCGGTCTTTATGGAAGGAGAGTGCGAATCGGTGTGACTCGCTGTTCGCAAGCAAGATTGCGTACTTATGAAGTTCGATGAGGTCTTCGGGGCCGCTGAGTGACTTTGGTCTGTGGCGCTCGTCCTTTGTCACGGCAATAACCGGAATGTCCAAGCCGAGACTAGCAAGGACCGTCCTTGCCGCATTCATTTGAATGATGTTTCCGTCCACAACTATTGCATTGGGGTACGTCCATTCAGGGTGCGCGAGTCTGCGGGTGAGAATTTCGCGGAGCGCTCCTGCATCATTCGCCGTGTCATATCCGCGGATAATAAACTTGCGGTAGTCGTTTTTGTTCGACGTAGCATTTTCAACCACCGTCATCACGCCCACCATCTGCTTGCCGGAAATATGCGCCACGTCGTACGCCTCAATGCGAAATACATTAGCGCCTCCGCCAGTCACCAAGTCTCGTTTGATTAGTGACACGTCTTGGATGTGCTCAAGGGCAAAAATCTTTTGCTTTAATTCATTGGCCTCTTCAAATTTTTCGGCCCTTGCTTTTATAAGCATTTCTTTTTTTAAGGCTTCAACAAGATGCTTCAATTTCCCTTGCAGGATTAATTTGATGCGCCCGATATTTTTCTTGTATTGTTTTGTCGCCTCAACTGAAGTGACGTCCGGCGCCAAGCCAATTTGCCGATAAAACGTTTCTTTGTCCTTCATCGCGCTCGCTCGATCGCGAAACGGAAAAATATGACGAATGATAGCAAGCGCATCTTTCAAAGAAGACCCGCGCGGGTACGGCCCGAACACTGCGTCATACGGAATCTGTATGCCTTTTTGTTTTGGCAAAGTAATGAGTTTGTTTCGAGCATCAATATCTTTTTGGCGCACCAGCAAAATGCGCGGATATACTTCTTTGGTAATGGCTATGCAGTTGAAGCTCTTGTCGTCCTTTTCGTCGCGGTTGTAATGCGGCTGGTATTTTTTGATAAGGTTCGCTTCCAAAATAAGCGCCTCCAATACGCTGTCGGTTTCTTGCCAGGTAACATGCGTGGACTTGAACACCATATCCACAAGCCTCGGTCCGCGGGTCTTAATCAAATCCGGCGAGAAATAGCTGCGCGTACGGTCGCGCAAACTTGTTGCCTTGCCGATATACAAAATAGTCCCGGCCGCATTGCGCCAGAAATAGACACCCGGAGTGTTCGGCAGTTTCAAATTGTCTAACTCTTGACGAAGCATAATATAGTGTTATTATAACAAAAAACACAAACAATGGCTAGAAAAATACCGTGGAGCGAAATTGCGGCATATATCATCGCTACAGGAGTAGTATGGTATACATTCTCTCCCCTTTCCGCACTATTCTTTGCAATTACATTGATGCTTTGGAACAACATTCTTTTCGCCCTGCTTTGCTCATATCTCCTATGGGCACTTATCGGGGGAATTATTTTTTTCGGATATAAAAAAATATATCCGTACCTCAAGGCATTGTAAAAATCCTGTCACCATATATGCGGTGACAGGATTTTATTTTTTCAGCAGCATCATCAGCGGATCAAGTTCGGGCTTATACCCGCGCGCTTTCCCCTCTTTACGCCCGTATTCTTTTATTGCATAGCCCGCGCGCTTCCAGTCTTTCTTTGGAATAATCTGCAAAAGGTCCTGCTCTATTTTGGAAGGGTTGGTCGCAGCAGTCAGCCCAAAGCGCTTTACGAAACGAATCACATGCGTATCAACCGGTATGCCGATGTTCGCATACTTTGGATACGCGTTCGATATCACTGCAATTGCGCCCTTGCGCCCAATGCCGGGAAGATGCTGAATCAAGTCCGGGTCATGCGGTACCACCCCCTTGAATTCTTTTACCAATACTTCCGCTGCAGCTTTTATATAGTTGGCTTTGCTGCGATAAAAGCCCAACCGGCTGACAAGCGCCGCTATTTTTTCAACCGGAGCTTTGGCTAATTTCTCGGGAGTTGGATACGCTTTGAACAAGCTCGGCGTTACTTTGTTTACCATGTCGTCGGTAGTTTGAGCGGAAAGCGTCACAGCAACGGAGAGCTGCCACGGATTCTCGTAATCCAAAAAGGTGGTATCGCGCCGATACTGTTTGAGGAGCAGGGGGCCGATTTTTTTCCATATATCCTTGGCGCGCGTAAAATCACTATCGTTCATTCCCCCACTCTACCATAGGTACGGCTTTTATTTTTTTCTCTTTTTTACCGTCTCAATGATATCTCTCCATACCGGATTGTTTGCTTTATCATGCGTGACAATCGCCGTGTACGCTTTTTCAAAATACTCGTTTGCTATAGTTTTCGCATAGGAAACGGCTCCTGATTGATGCAACAGCGCCGCAACAGTATCGTCCTCGCTTTCCGGAAACGATACGCCAAAATAGCGAAGAAACAATTCCTGGTCGGGGTCCTCCGCGCACTCGTGCATATACCACGAAAGCAGTGTGTGCTGCCCTTCTCGAATATCAGTAAATGCGGCTTTCCCGGTGCTATGCTCTAGGTCCAACAGGTCGTCTTGTATCTGGAATGCGAGCCCCAGATTCTGCGCATATTCTTTTGCAAACGTCTCATCGCGCTTCGTCGCTCCGGCAAGCAAGAGCCCCATATGGAGCGGGCGGAAAAAAGAATACTGCGCGCTTTTCAGCCGCATCTTTTCAAGAATGAATTCATGGTGCGCATTCTTTTTTGTTGTGCACAATACATCGATCATCTGTCCGTGCACCACCTCGCTTGCAAGAATAGAAAATTCATCTCGCGCCCGCTCTCCCCGGGTGTCATGCAATGCGCACGCATAATGAATGCACTCATAGCTCCACGCCAAGAATACATCTCCCAAAAGAATGCCGAGCGACACGCCCACATGCCCGTCGCCGTACTTGCCGCCAAAAAGCGTGTGCACCGCCCGAACGCCGTGGCGGGTTTCTGCGCGATCCATGATATCGTCGTGCACCAATGCAAACAAATGAAAAAGTTCGATGCCGACAAGAAAGTGCCTGATTGATTCTGCGCTCGCTTCAGTATGTGCGGTGCAGTATCCCACATACGCAAGATAGGGGCGGATGCGCTTTCCTTCTGTTGCAAGCGCGCGAGCATAGCAGGCAACTTCGTGCACTGAAAGCACCGTGCTGTACGCATTGAAGCGCGTTATTTTCTCTTCAAGGATGGAAAAGAGGTGCGGGTCAAACCAGCTCTTGAATTCTGCAAGCGTCATCATGGGTACAGTATCCCAAAGTGAGTTAAAGAAATTATCAAGAAAAGATAAATTGACGAGAAAGCAATGCGTGGTAGTATAGAAAAAAAATCGACAACTATGAACACGAACGAATCAAAGCCCCTTTTACAAAAAGGAGAGAAAATTTCATGGGTAAAAGTAAAAAACAAGGAAGGTTCTACCTCAAAGACCAAGCCGGGAAAACGAAGTCGTAAAAGCGGCACCTTGGGAAACGATGTACACGAAGGAAGAGTGGTAAGCCTTCAAAACGAAGGAGGCTCTCCCTACCGAATCAGCACGATCGTACAATCGGTAAAACAAATTTCTTCCGGAATCTTTCAAATAGAGACCGAAAACTCACTGTACGAAGCCCGTATACAACAAAGCGCACAACTCCATTAGGAGCTGTGCGCTGTATTTTTTACAAAATTTTCTTGAGGTATTGCCCGGTGAAGCTTTTTGCAGTATTCGCCACCGCTTCGGGTATTCCCTTTGCAACAATCTTTCCGCCGTGTACTCCCCCTTCAGGACCAAAGTCGATTAGCCAGTCCGCGCATTTGATAAGGTCGAGATTATGTTCAATGACAACAACTGTGTTTCCTTTTGCAACGAGGCGGTTCAATACGCCAATAAGGTTGTTCACATCGTCATAGTGCAGCCCTACCGTTGGCTCGTCCAACAAGTACATTGTTTTTTCCATATACGGACGATAGAGCTCAGACGCAATCTTTACGCGCTGCGCTTCTCCACCAGAGAGCGTCGTTGCAGACTGCCCCAATTTTACATAGTGTAGCCCCACGTCCGAGAGTGTTTTCAATCGGTCTGAAATGGCAGGGATGTCTGCAAAGAATTCGAGCGCTTCTTCAACAGAGAGCTGTAGCACGTCGTAGATATTTTTCTTCTTGTATTTCACTGTCAGCGTTTCTTTATCAAAGCGCTTGCCGTTGCACACATCGCACGTCACATACACTGTCGGCAAGAAGTGCATTTCAACAGCGATTTGCCCGTTTCCTTCACAGGCTTCGCAGCGCCCGCCCTTAACATTGAATGAAAAGCGATTGAGCTTCCACCCGCGCAAGCGCGCCTCTTCGGTGGCGGCAAAGAGCTCGCGGATATGAGTGAATGCACCGGTATACGTCGCAATGTTTGAGCGCGGTGTTCGACCGATAGCGGACTGATCGATCATAATCGCGCGCTGCAAATACTCGGTGCCGGTAATTGAAGCACAGTTGTAGATTTGCGCACTCCTGAGTTTTCTTTCAAAACGTGCTTGAAGATTTTTATACAAGACCTCGTAGAGGAACGTACTCTTCCCACTTCCTGATACGCCGGTGATGCATACCATGCGGCCGAGCGGAAGGTCGATATTTTGGTTCACGATATTGTGCAGGTGCGCGCCAACAATGCGGATCATTCCCTTGTCGTCGTCGCGGCGCTTTTCAGGAATCGCGATTTCTTCTTCTTTACGCAGGTACGCAAGCGTGCGAGAACCTGAGTCATTTTTCTTTGCAGCAAGGAGGTCATCGAGATAGCCTGAAACAACGACGTTTCCTCCATGGATGCCGGCACCAGGGCCAATGTCCACTAAATAGTCGGAAGCAAATATTGTATCTTCGTCGTGCTCCACCACAATGATGGTGTTCCCGATATCGCGAAGGTCAAGAAGGGTTTTGATAAGGCGTTCATTGTCGCGCTGATGCAGCCCAATAGTAGGCTCGTCGAGCACATACATCGCCCCCACCAATCGTGAGCCCAGCTGGGAAGCCAATCGAATGCGCTGCGCTTCTCCGCCAGAGAGCGTGTTTGCAGTGCGTGAAAGTGCCAAGTATTCAAGTCCAACGTTCAAAAGGAATGTGAGGCGGTCTTCGATTTCGCGAAGCACCGGTGTTGCAACCTCTTTGTCTTTTGGGGACAATTTAAGAGAACCGAAGAAATCAAATGCTTGTTCTACGGAAAATGAGGTGAGGTCGACAATGTTAGTGCCTTGCACAACAGAGCTGCCATCGCTTGATAGCACGGGCTTCGTTACCCCGAGAAAAATATTCAACGCTTCAGGGCGAAGACGCTTTCCATTACACACTGTACACGGCTCGGTGCCGCCAAAGAATTTTGTGCCGATACCGTTACATTCCGGGCATGCACCATAGGGCGAGTTGAATGAAAATAAACGCGGTTCGATTTCCGGGAATGAGAAGCCGTCGTTGGGACACGAGAATTTTGATGACATCAAAAATTCCTGCAAAGAATCAGTTTGCATCGCAAAGTCTGGGCTCACGCCAAACACCACCTGCACCAATCCGTCGCTTTCCAACAGTGCGCGCTCTACCGCTTCTGAAAGTCGAAGTTCTGCATCGCGAGGATTGTCCTTAAACTCATGGACCGCGAGTTCATCCACCAATACTTCAATCGTGTGCTTTGCTGTTTTTGAAAGCTCGATTTTTTCGCGAAGGCTGTGGGTGGTGCCGTCAACGCGCACGGTTGAAAATCCGCGTCCGAGCAAATCATATAAGAGCTGGTAGTACTCGCCTTTTCGCCCGCGCACGACAGGAGCAAAAATTTGTATGCGAGTGTCGTTGAAGGTAACTCCCATGACATCTTTGTCGGCCTTCTTTGTTTTAGAAAATTCTTTGATCTTTCCGAGGATGAATGCATTGATTTCGTCGGTCGAAAGACGCGTAATCAGCGTTCCACACACGGGGCAGTACGCTTTCCCAATGCGAGCATAGAGCACGCGAAGGTAGTCGTAAATTTCGGTGATAGTCGCTACCGTTGAACGCGGGTTGTTGGAGCGCGATTTTTGGTCGATAGAAATAGCAGGAGAAAGGCCGCTGATCTCATCCACATCAGGCTTTGGCATTTGATTCAAAAATTGTCGGGCGTATGAAGAGAGCGACTCGACATAGCGGCGCTGCCCTTCGGCAAAAATAGTGTCGAAGGCAAGCGAGGACTTCCCTGAGCCAGAAAGGCCGGTTACCGCAACCATTCGGCCGCGCGGCATTTCAACGCTGACGTTTTTGAGGTTGTGCGTACGCGCGCCTTTGACCACGATAGTGCCGTAGTCAATGCTGTGCTTTTCGCTGTTTTTAGGAGTCTTAGGAGTGTCTGCTGAACTTTTAGGCATCAAGAGAGTATAGCAAAAATAGCCCCTTTTTAAAAGACGCAGAGAATACTACTGTGATACACTTATTGCTATGACTATCCGCCAAATCGACCGCTCCCTCATCGCCTTTTTCCGCCGTATTTCGGTTCCGTTTGCCCGTCTTGCGCTCTTTGTCATCTTTTTTTGGTTTGGCACGCTGAAACTCATCGGGTTGTCTCCTGCCGGGACGCTTGTTCACACATTGTTTGATGCTACGCTTGCGGGAATTATTTCTTTTGGCGTGTTCTATACTCTCTTCGCATTGTTTGAAATGCTCATCGGTATTCTCTTTCTTATCAAAGGCGCCGAGCGCGCAGTTATGCCACTTTTGCTTATTCATATGGTGACCACGGCGCTTCCGCTGTTTCTTCTGCCATCGATGACTTTTACCGGCACGCTTGTTCCTACAATGGAGGGCCAGTACATCATCAAAAACCTTGCCCTCATTGCAGCCGCAATCGGCATTGTCTCCCACCTCCACCCGCTCAAAAAATAATTGACAAGTGTTCGAATATGGGTAAAGTTTGAAAAAAAACGGCACTAATGGAAAAACAAATCAATAACAATGAGCCATTGATGCTCATCCGCGAATTGTCGCTCATCTTAAAAGAGGTGGATCGCAGCTATCGCTACTTGCGCGAAATTGCCCAGGGGCAAAACCTTTCCACTACAGAAGTAAACCAGGAAGACAAATTCACTCCGAATTGGATTCTCTGCAAAACTACAAGAGAGATATCCGAGAAGGAATTAAAAGAAGAAGGGCTCGCGAATTTCGATACGCCAGCGGATTTTGCTCACATGAGCGCACTTCTAAAGAAATACCGCTACATCCTTCCTTCTCAAAAAGCACTCCCTGTCTTTTTCTTGGCATTTCGCAACAAGTCCCAAGTCGGCGCGGCATGGGCAAAACGTCTTCATAAGATACCGACACCGAGCTTTTATTCCTGGGACGGTTCATCGTTCAACTATTCCCATTCTTTCTACGAAAACAAGACTATTCCCACCGGCCACTATTTTATCTTTGCAAAGATACAATAAAAGCAAAAACCCGCACATGCGGGCTTTTTTATTCGCTGATATAGGTCTTCTCGCGCAACACCTTTATCTCGTCGCGCAGAATTGCCGCAGTTTCAAAGTCGAGGAGTTTTACGGATTCTTTCATCTCCGCTTCTTTGATAGCAATCAATTTTTCAATTGGGTTTTTCTTTCCTTTTGTCTTCTTGCCTTTGTTCGCAAGTTCTTCTGCGGCAAAGAGTTCCATATCGAGTGCAAGCTCTTTGTTCACCGCTTTTGCGTGCTCGCTTTCGAGTGCCTGAGAAATGTCGCGGATTTTCTTTTGAATCGTCATTGGCGTGATGCCATGCTTCTTGTTGTACGCAAGCTGAATATCGCGGCGGCGCTTTGTCTCCCCGATTGCGCGCTCCATAGAGCCTGTCATGCGGTCGGCATAGAGAATCACGCGGCCGTTTGAATTGCGGGCAGCGCGCCCGATAGTTTGGATGAGCGACACTTCGCTTCGAAGGAATCCTTCCTTGTCAGCATCCAATATCCCGATGAGCGTCACTTCCGGCATGTCCAAGCCTTCTCGAAGGAGGTTTACCCCCACCAATACGTCAAACTCCCCTTTGCGGAACTTGGTGATGATTTGAATGCGCTCGATTGTTTTAATATCGCTGTGCAAGTACTCGGACTTTATTTTCTTTTCTTTCAAGTATGCCGAGAGGTCTTCGGCCATGCGCTTTGTTAAAGTTGTTGCAAGCACGCGCCCGCCTTTTTTGATTTCTGTTTCGACTTCAGTGATAAAGTCCGACACCTGTCCATGGTATTCTCCATTTTCAAGAATTGGGCGCACCTCAACAAGCGGGTCCACCAGTCCGGTCGGTCGAATAATCTGCTCAACAATTTGCTCTGAGCTTTCACGCTCAAGCGTGCTTGGCGTTGCAGAAACATACACGACCTGGTTGATCCGCTCTTCAAATTCATTGTACTTCAAGGGGCGGTTGTCCTTTGCAGAAGGCAATCGAAAGCCGAACTCCACGAGCGTATTTTTGCGCGATGCGTCGCCGGCATACATTCCCTGCAATTGCGGAAGCGTTACGTGACTTTCATCAATAAAGAGCATGAAATCAGGGACCATATTACCCTTTGCATCCGCCTTTTTTGGGAAATACGAAAGCAATGTTTCCGGCGGTTCGCCGACATTTTTTCCGGACATGTGGCGCGAGTAGTTTTCAATGCCGCTGCAGTACCCCATCTCGCGAATCATTGCGAGGTCATAATTGGTGCGGCGCTTGATGCGCTCCGCTTCCAAGAGTTTTCCTTCCGCTTCAAAATATTTGAGTTGTTCATTAAGCTCGTGCTGAATATCTTTTGCTGCGCGTTCCTTTTCATTTACATCAGTGACAAAGTGCTTTGCCGGGAAGATATACACTGTTTCTTCTTCGGCGATGATGCGCGCCGATACTGGGTCAATTTTCAAGATGGAAGAGACAGTGCTTCCGGAAAATTCAATCATGTACTGAAATGTCTCGGACACTGGCATCACTTCAATCTTGTTGCCCAATGCGCGGAATTTTGCAGGAGAAAGATCAGCCGGTGTTCGCTCAAAGTGAATCGCAATCAAGCGCTGCATTGCTTCGGTGCGCGAAAGCGTCATCCCTTTCTCTATTTTAAAATTCTTTTTCTCGTATTCCACCGGAGAACCCAAACCGTAAATACAGGAAACAGACGCGACAATAATCACATCGTTGCGGGTCAAAAGCGCCTGGGTTGACGCATGGCGCAAGCGGTCGATTTCTTTATTGATCTGTGCGTCTTTCTCGATGAACGTATCAGTCACCGGCATGTACGCCTCTGGCTGGTAGTAGTCGTAGTACGACACGAAGTAGTGCACCGCATTGTTGGGGAAAAATTCTTCAAACTCGCTCGCAAGCTGGGCTGCAAGGGTTTTGTTGTGCGCAATCACGAGAGTCGGCTTTTGGATTTCTTGGATAACGTTTGCCATGGTAAACGTTTTCCCGGTCCCAGTCGCGCCTAAAAGGGTCTGTTTTTTCATCCCCTTTTTCACGCCCACTATTAATTGCTTGATTGCTTCAGGCTGGTCGCCTGCCGGCTGAAATTCGCCTTGCAGTTCAAATTTGCCGCTTCTCATAGAAGCACTATATCACAAAAAGAACGCCCGAGAGGCGTTCTTTTTATTGCTTATTATTCCTCGGGGTCAGGAGTATACTCATCGGTATTTCCGATAGCATAGCTGTAGTCTTGGTCGTAGTCATACGCCCCGTCCCATGCCGTGTCGACAATTTTGTATGCTGCGAACGATCCAACAACAACAAAAATCAAAAAATAGATAAGAGATTTTCGGACTGAAAACATGTGCTCTTAGTATATCACGGCTCGCGCGCGTGCAAACTTATTTGTAATAGCGAGCAATGAATGACTGCTTATGCTCAAGAAAGCTTCCGTCGAGAATGCTCGCGCGCATTGCTTCTACCAGGCGCAATATAAAATGAAGATTGTGTATTGAAGCAAGTGTGCCGGCAGCAGACTCGTTCGCCCGGAACAAATGCGCAATATACGCGCGAGTGTGGTGGGTGCAGGTGTAGCAGGTGCAATCCTGTTCGATAGGAGCAAAGTCTGTCATGAAGGCAGAGTTTTTGATATTGATGCGCCCGTCCGCGGTGTGGATGGTGCCGTGGCGGCCCATGCGGGTAGGCGCAATGCAATCAAACAAATCGCACCCCGCCTCTACTGCATTAAAAATATCCATAGGCTCTCCGATACCGAGCAAGTGCCGCGGCTTGTTTTCGGGCAAGATCGCATTCACCCACCCTACAGCATTTCCAATATCGTCTTTTGTAAATGAGCCCCCAATACCAAAGCCGTCGAAATCAAGCGCACCAAGTGTTTTCGCTGCGTGTTCGCGCAGGTCTTGATGGCGCCCGCCTTGAATCACGCCGAAGATTGATTGCTTCTTTTCTGTATCGAGCTCTTCGTGCCGTGCTAAAGAACGCAGTGCCCACTCATATGTTCGGTCGAGGGATTTTTTCTGGTATTCATACGGCGCAGTAGGGCTCGTGCATTCATCAAATGCAAATATCATATCGGCTCCGAGCTTCCATTGTATTTCCATGCTTCGCTCAGGCGTGAACAGATGCTTGCTTCCATCGATATGGCTTTTGAATTCCACTCCTTCGTCGGTCACTGTTGCGAGCTGGCCTTTTGTCGTAGACACATCCTCAAGCGGAGCGTCATTGTTGCGAGTGACCTTGCTCACATGGCTTCCGAATGCAGCGCCGAGAGAAAATGCTTGAAACCCGCCTGAGTCCGTCATGGTCGGCCCGTGCCAGTCCATAAAAGGACCAAAGCCTCCCGCTTTTTCTATAATGTCTTCACCTGGCTGAAGGTAGAGGTGGTAGGTATTTGCCAATACTACTTGAGCATTCAAGCTTCGCACCTGCTCCGCCGTGAGCGCCTTTACTGCGGCCTTTGTCCCCACGGTCACAAAAGCCGGTGTCTCGATAGACCCATTCAGTGTTTCAATCACCCCTGCTCGCGCAAGTGTTCCGTCTAATTTTTTCTCTATAGTAAATTTCAGCATTACAAAGACATACTAGCAGGAATTGAGGAAATAAAAAGCTAAATATTAGCATTCGAGCAAAAAGAAAAATATGCTTCGAAGCTGTGTCTGAGGGCTTTAGACCGAGTTCTGCAGAAGCATATTTTTCTTGTTTGCGAAGAATGCGTACTCTACTATCTCACCACCACCCACTTAAGGGCGGTAAGATTTACTGGCGCTTTTGCAAGGAGGCGCTGGAACGGGTCGCGCGGGTCAGTGATGATTTTCTGCACTTCAGCCAATACTGCCGGGTACACGCTTTGAAGCGCAATTGCAGAGCCAATATCAAAATGCACGTCGCGCGGCATGCGCACTTCGTATTCCCCGCCCCCGCGCCCAATCAATGTCACCGCAACATCGCTTCCCACTGCAGTTCCGCTTGTTTCGCGGCCCGGTGCACTGAAGAGTGTTACTACTGCAGTATTGTCTGATACCGAGCTGACAGTTCCGAGTGCGATGGCATTAAATGCATATGCCTGTTGTTCCACTTGCACCCCCTGCATGCTTCCTGCATCAATCACAAACGTGTCATAAAAGCTGCGGTTGGGCACAGTGAGCACATGGGCCAAAATTCCGCGCGACTGAGGGTCGCGCCCTAGCTCTGCTTTCAGGGCAGTATTCTCGCTCTGAAGCAGTGAAACTCCTGCAATGTGCGAATTGTAGCTATCAAGCGTGCTTTGCAGTTCGTAGAGCTTTGTCGAGAGCTGTTTGCGTGACATCAGTGCTGTATCAAAAGAGTCCGGGTACAAAGGGATAATCGCTTGCGCCTGCGACTTCACAAGGGCTCGCGCAATAAACACAACAGCTACCACGGCAACAACAATGCCGGCAACGCGGAGCAGTATATTGAGAGGGTTTTGTTTTCGACGGGTGGTTTTATATTGTGACATGGTCAGTTAAAGGAATGATAACAGAAGTATACTCCTCGAACTGGTCGAGGATAATCCCTGTTCCTCGCGCAACAGCCGAAAGCGGGTCGGGGGCAACATGTACCGGGAGCTTCAGCTCTTCTTGTAGCAAGCCCTGTAGTCCGCGCAAGAGCGCGCCTCCGCCGGTGAGCACTATCCCGCTTCCGATAATATCAGCAACCATTTCAGGCGGCGCAGTTTCCAATACTTCTTGGATGCCCACCACTACCAATGCAACAGACCGAGCGATTGCTTCGCGAATATCGCCGTCGGTGATCATCAAAGCTTTCGGGAGGCCGGACACCAAGTCGCGACCGCGCACTTCTATTTCCATATAATCTGTTTCGCTTGCGCTCCCCAAAGAAAGTTTTACATTCTCCGCTGTCGGCTCCCCGATCAATAATTTAAATTCGTCTCGCATGTACTCGACAACGCGCATGTTGAAGTGATCGCCCGCAACTTTCAAGTTAAGCGACCGCACTATTCCTCCCAGTGCAATGAGTGCAACGTCGGTTGTTCCCCCTCCAATGTCGACAATAAATGTCGCCGTTGAAGAAAGCACCGGCAAGCGCACGCCAATAGCCGCAGCCATTGCCTCTTCCACCAAATACACCTCGCGCGCTCCCGCATCGATTGCTGCATCATAGACTGCGCGCATTTCAACGTTGGTGATGCCGCTTGGCACACCAATCACCACGCGCGGGCGGAAGAATTTCGGCGAGAGTTTCTCGGCTTTTCGGATAAAGTACGCAAGCATCTCTTCGGTCATTTCAAAATCACTTACCACTCCTTCGCACAACGGGCGCACGATTTGGATGTGGGCGGGGGTCTTGCCCCACATGTTCTTTGCTTCGCGCCCCACTGCCACGATCTGTCCGGTCTTTTGGTTTACCGCCACAATCGACGGCTCGTTGATGATAATGCCGTGCCCCTTCAAATACACGAGCGTATTCGCCGTGCCCAAATCTATCCCTATATCATTGGAAAACTTTTCGTAAAAACTTTTAAACATGCGTAACTTTTGCAATTGCTTCCATTGTATTCATTACTTCTCCCTTCTCTGCTGTGCGGTGCTTGTATTCAACCCCGCCGGCTGCGATGGATCGGTCAGAAACAACAATGCGGTGCGGAATACCGATAAGGTCGGCGTCGGCAAACTTCTCGCCTGCCTGCGCACCCATTCTGTCGTCAAAGAGTACTTCGACTCCTTGAGTTGTTAATTCAGCATACAATTTCTCTGCTTCGTCTTTTGACCCTTCGCCCAATTGAAGCAAATGCACAGCAAACGGTGCAATAGATTCCGGCCATACAATTCCCTTCTCGTCAGAGAGCACCTCAACGACAGTACCGATTAATCGAGTAATGCCGATGCCGTAGGAGCCCATAAATACAGGGATTTCATTTCCATCAGCGTCTTTATACGTAAGATCGAACGGTTCGGAGAACTTTGAACCCAGTGAGAAAATATTCCCGACCTCGATTGCTTTCTTTTCTATAAGCTCTTCCTTTGTAAGACCAATCTCTGCAAGCACCTCATCGGTATACACCTCTTTGTTTACTGCAATACCTTTCTCTTTTGAAACATAAATAATATCCTCTCCCGCTTCTGAAACAGTTTGAAATTCGTGCGAATATTTTGAAAACGTACCGCCAGACGCAAAAGTAATATATGTAGATTCGCCAAGGCCCGCCCGCTCGTACACACGCTTGTACGCGCCTTTTATTTTCTCATAAAAGAGATTGTGCTGTTCGAGGTCGGTTGAAAACGAATAGAGTGCCTTCCAATAAAATTCGCGTCCGCGCATGATTCCTGACTTGCTGCGTGTTTCATTTCTAAAGATTGTTTTGAAGTCGTACGGATAGAGCGGCAGGTCTTTGTACGAATTAACAAAACTTTTTACGATGTTCGAGTATGCTTCTTCGTTGGTAAATGAAAGGCCGACTTCTGTGCCATTCTTCAGCGTTGTTTTAAACCAATTGTCCACCACCTCATCGTCCCAGCGGTTTGTCTTCTCCCACACTTCCTTGCTCTGAAGCGCCGATGTTTTCATCTGCACGCCCCCCACAGCATCCATCTCTTCTTTGACGATGCTAATCACCTTCTCCATAACCCGCTGCCCCAATGGAAGCATGCTGTAAACGCCTGCCATTTCCTTGAAAATGTAGCCTGCACGGATCAAAAGCTGCGCGTTTTTAGCAACCTCATCGGCCGGGCTTTCTTTCTTGGTTTTCGTAAACAATTGGCTTTGGCGCATATAGACTCATATTCGCACAAAACGGCAAAAAAAAGAAGTATGTATTGATAAAAAGGCCTTTAAATGCTATAGTAACGGCTCGTCATTTGGACGAATTATTCAGATAAAAAGGGTGCCCAATGGCACTCTGCTACAGATTGTTATGAAAAAAATAGAACCTACTACCCTCATGGAGGCGGGCGTACACTACGGCTACAGCCGTACTCGCCGCCACCCTACCGTTACCAACTTTATTTATGGTAATAAAAACGGCGTTGATATTATCGACGCTGAAAAAACAGCTGCATCTCTCGAGAAAGCCGGAGAATTTTTGGCGTCTCTTGGGGCAGCCGGAAAGAACGTACTTTTCGTTGGCGTAAAGCCTGAAGCGCGGGGTGCAACTATCGCAACAGCGGGTGCACTCTCTCAGCCATTCGTTACAGAACGATGGATCGGAGGCATGCTCACCAACTTCGTTCAGATGAAGGTGCGCATCCAGAAGCTCGAAAAGATGCGCGAAGACCGCACTAACGGCGAATTTGAAAAGTACACCAAGAAAGAACAGATTCTTCTCACTCGTGAGATGGCTCGCTTGGACAAATACTTTGCGGGCGTTGTAGGACTCTACAAAATGCCGGAAGCAGTCGTAATCATTGACCCGAAAAAGGAATCAATCGCGCTCTTGGAAGCTCGCAAGATGAACATCCCTGTTATCTCTATCGGAAACACTGACTGTTCAGTACGCGGCATTGAATACCCTATTGTTGCAAATGACAGTTCTACCTCGAGTATTGCGGCTATCCTTGGTATACTCAAGGACGCATTCGAAGGAAAGTAATTTCCTATTCCTCTGCAATGGGGCGTATATTTTCAGCTTAAATTTTTAACCCACTATGATCACTACAGAACAAGTAAAGGAACTTCGCGACAAGACAGGTATCAGCGTTATGCAGTGCCGCAAAGCGCTTGAAGAAGCCGAAGGCGACATGGACAAGGCTGTTATCCTCCTTCAGAAGAAGGGTGCGGATATTGCTGCAAAGAAAGGCGACCGCGATGCTTCAGACGGCACAGTAGTTGTACGCACTGACGGCAAGCGCGCGCTTACTCTTATCCTTAACTGCGAAACTGACTTCGTGGCAAAGAACGAAGACTTCGTAGCGCTTATTAACAAGCTCGCTGACGTAGCGTGGGAAAGTGGCATCGATGCTATGCGCGAAGCTGCACCGGCTCTCATCAGCGATGTAGTGCTCAAGATCGGGGAAAAGATCGAGCTTGGCCAAGTGGAAGAAATCTCAGGCGACGCTGTTGGCGCATACACTCACCACACCGGCAAAACTGCTGCTGTGGTAGTGCTCGCTGGCGGAACTCCTGATGTTGCAAAAGACATCGCAATGCATGTTACTGCAATGAAGCCTGCATTCCTCTCAGGAACTGAAATTTCTGAAGAGAACAAGGCAAACGTTATGGAAGTATTGAAAGCGGAAGTTGAAAATTCTGACAAGCCTGAAGAAATGAAAGCAAAAATCCTTGAAGGAAAGATCGCATCATTCTTCAAAGAGCAGACCCTTCTCGACCAGCCATTCTTCAAGACTCCTGAAAAGACCATTGAACAGTTCGCAAAAGACAATGGAGCGACAGTCGAAAAGTTTGTGATCTATAACGTAGCATAAGCAGGGCCGTTGTATGGTTACAACACTCCTCATTGTTCTCGCTGTACTTATTGTCCTGTTCTGGCTCTCTGTCATGCTTCTGTGGTGGCACGAAAGCGAGGCGCGCGAACACGCAACCCTTGACCGCGTAGCCATGCGCCAAGTAGAGCGGGCTATCCGCCTGACGCGCCGCAGCTACTATGCAGGAGCGCTCTATACCCGCCGTGCATTCAATTGGGGAAATAAGAGCGTAGCCCGAGCCTTTGTTCACGTGTTCCCGAAAGCAGCCCCCCTATTCCAAAAGCATGATGTGCTGGCAGGCCTTGAAAGCGGCCCTTCCTCATACTTCCTTCACAGCATTTCACGCTCAAAGGAAGAGGGTGAAAAGCCGAAAATCCGCAGAAAGAAAATAGTTGCATAAAATCGTTTTTTCATTATAATGAAAAAACTCGAGAGTTAATTTATTAACACTCGGGTACGCCGCTTTAGCTCAGTTGGTAGAGCTACACTTTTGTAAAGTGAGGGTCGTCAGTTCGAGTCTGACAAGCGGCTCCAATAATAAAAACCCCATTCCTAGGAATGGGGTTTTTATTATTGGTCACCACATTTGTCATCCTCTCGAACCGAAGACCTTGTTCCGAGGGTCTTTCGAGTCTGACTTCTAGCAACAACACTCAGAAGGACCGTCCTTCTGAACCTGAGCGGGGACGGTCCTTGCTAGGTATTCTGCACGACTATTTCACCTCCCCTATCAACACTTGGCACGAGCCGTGGTTTGCGATGGCGGTGAAGTTCACTTTTGGAGCAAGGGTATCAAGAAGAAGTGCTGTCTCTGCGCCACAACTCCCTCCCGCCTGACACTGCAGTAAGTCGCATGAGTTGAAATAGAGGAAATCAATATCATTTTCATTACTATCAAATGCAATAAGATATTTGGCAGTCGTTTCAAAAGAACCAATCAATCGGACTGGTGCAAACGCCGCAATTGAAGGGTGCGTGGAGAGCACGGTCGCACCAGGATACTCTCTGAAGCTTTTGTAGTACTCCTCGAGGATTTTATTCTTACCAAAACCGATGTTTGCGTGGAGCATGAGGAAAAATCCCGCAACCGCAAGTATTGAAACCGCACTAACGAGGACGGTCCTCGTTAGTGTTTTGGTGCGAGAAAAGAGGGTGGCAATACCAAGACCTGCCAAGAGTGCCAGAGGGGCAAATGCCGGCATAATATAGCGCGGTTCTTTATGCTCCTCCATGCTGAAATAAAGAAAGAATGACACTGCAACAAAAGCGAGTATTCCGATAACAATATTCTTTGTCTGCTCATTCTTTTTGTAAAAGAAAAACGGTATGAGAGAAAATATGACCAATGGTGCGCCCAATACTAGTACGCCGACATAAAACAATGCATGCTCCCTGTAGAGAAAGCTCACTTCGTGTGCAACCCGCGCGCCTTCAGTGATAGGCATCAGTGCCCCACCAAAGAGAAAGATATTGCTGATGAGGTATGTCGCGAGAATAAGGAGGGCCCCAAGCGAAAAATGCATTCCGCGTTTTATAACAACAGAAATATGCTTTGTTTCTATCCATGCCTGCACTGCAAGCGCGATGCCAAAGAGCGGGATTAACAATCCGTATGGAAAGCGAAGCAAGAGCATTACTGCCGTTACCACCCCTCCCCACACATACGCACGCTTAATAAAAAGAATATAAAATACTATGAAAAATCCGAGTACCCCAAATACTTCAGTGGTTGGAAGCGTGCTAAACGTATTAAACAGTGTGGCACTTGCAAGCACTACAGCTGCCCACCCGCCGGCAGTTGGCATATACTGCTCTCCTACTTTGTACGCCACATAGAGTGCACCAAAGGATGCAAAAATGGTGAGCCCTATTGCCCATGCAATGGGGATGCCGAACAATGCCCCAAATGAAAACAACAATGGCAGCAGTGGCGGGCGGTACACTTCCCAAAATCCTAAGCTTCCGAAACTTTCAATGTAGCGCCCCATGCCGACATACACAGCGGCATCCCATGCAAACGCAGAGGGCCACAGTAGAAGGTACACAATGCGGCAAGCGAGAATGCCGAGCGCTATGACAAACAGCAGCCGCGACAATTTCATATTAATTCTGAGGCGTTACAGGAGTCTTTGGAGCCGGATTCGTAATAGCACTTGGAAGGACAGCTGTGATTTCAGCAAGAGACTTAAAGCCGTTGACGGTCACGCCGTCTATCACAAGCGCCGGAAGCTGGTCGTTGATGCCATACACGGTCTTGAGCGTTTTAATCGTTGTCAGATCAAGATTTGAATCAAACGAATAGATGCGCACGTCGTCGTATTTGTTGCGAAGCGCGTCGAGGACATATCCTTGCTTCACGCAGTCCGGACAGACATTTTTGTCAGTATAAAAATAGAGGATAGTGACCGGCAGGTTGTTGCAGCGCTCTGCAATTTGTTTTGAAATGACAAAGTCCTTCACCTCCAAAATAGAATACTGCTTTTTGAGTTCAAGCGAGTCCGCGGCTGATGTTCCGTTTTCTTCGGTGTAGGTAATGCGCTCGGCAAGATTTGCAATTTCTTTTGAAAGATAGGTATTGCCCACATCTTCGCAGGAAAGGTCTTTAATTAAGTCGAGCTGCGTTTCAGAAGAGAGGATGTCGGTTGCAACACGGTCCTGCAGGTCGCGAATATTCTGAAGCTTGCGCTCGGTGATGTACGAGCTGAGAAATACCGCTCCTCCGAAAATGCCGGAAGTTAAGAGAAAGGCGAGAAGATATTTGCTCCATTTGTATCGGTTGAAAAAATTCATATTATCGCCACTTTGGCTGACTAGAAGTAATACTATTCCACACGGCGCGCATCAGCCAAAACGGCGCAATGACGCTATAGATAAGCATAAAGGAAATAATGTGCCATGAGAGCTTTTGCTTTGCGATGCGTGAGCCGACAATCATAGAAATAAGTACGAGTGAGTAGAGCACGATGGTTACCATTCCCAATGCCTTGGTGTTGATATAGAGCCAGTCAAACTCAAACCGCGGAAGCGTGTTCGTAAAGCCGACAATGCTCCATCGCGTCACTGTTTCGGCAATGTATACGATAACATTGTATGTTGCAGCAGCAAAAAGGTAGACGGTCGCAGTAATAGAGATTACGCCGGCCGGCACCGTAAAGAGAGAAAAGTTTCCGTACTTTGGGTTAAGGATAAGCCGGCGGTAGTCGATCGTATTTTGAATAAAGCCGTAGATCCAGCGCAATCGCTGAGTATAGAGCTTTTTCACGGTGTCGGGAGTGACAGTGTACACATACGCTGTCGGGCAGTGCTCGATTTTCATATGGTTTTCCTGCATGCGATACGCAATCTCCTGGTCTTCGGTGCCGTGCGCTTTTTTAAACTTTCCGATGCGCTCAAACACTTCGCGGCGAAATACTGAAAACGGCCCCGGCGTTACGTGGATAGCATTCATGAATGCCTGCATTTTTTTCAGGTACACGCTCATGTTGTACTCCACCTTCTGCGCCCACTGCAAAATATTTTTCGGGCCGTGCACAATCAATGTTGGCGCCACTGCCATCACGTCGGGGCGGTTGTTGAAAATGCGCACCATATCAGTGAGTGCGTGAGGCGCGACAAATGAGTCCGCATCCAAACAACCAATAAGGTCCGTCGTTGCCTTATCAATGCCAAAATTCACTGCAACATGCTTCCCGCCGTTTTCCGTATGGTACAGAGAAATTTGCGGATGCCCCTGATATTTCTGCATCTCTTCCCACGTGTTGTCGGTCGAGCCGTCGTCGATGATGGTGATGAAAAGTTTTTCTTTCGGATAATCGAGCGCAAGCAAACTCTCAACAGTGCCGTGCACTGTTTTTGATTCGTTCCAGCACGGCATGATGATTGTCACGCTTGGAAAATGCGTAATAGGCAGGCGCTTGTCGCTGGTCTGTTCGCGAAGGTCCTTGCGGCGCTCAAAAAACGTAATAAGGATGAATACTTGGACATATACCGCCAAAAACGTAATGGTATACGTAGCAATCGAGGTGATCGACATAGTGGGGTAACTATAGCAAAAATAGGCTTATTTTTCAATTCCTTACGTAGATGAAGGAATGTGCGATATACTTGTGTACATGGAACCACAAAACGAAACACCACAAACAAACAACCCTGAAACAGTATCAAAAAAACCTACATTATCGCTTCCAGCGGCAGTATTGACCGGTTTTGCACTCATTGCTCTTGCAATCCTTCTCACTGTCCCTGGCCTGAAAAAAGCTGCAGAAGCTCCGGCACCTGCAGCGGGCACCCCTTCAGAAATGCCTACAAGCATTCCCGCTGAACTTGCAAAAATTCAAGCGGACGACCATGTACAAGGTGACCGTAATGCCGCCGTCATCGTGATCGAATACTCCGACACAGACTGCCCGTTTTGCGCAAAATTCCACCCTACGCTTAAAAGCGTAGTTGCGGACTATCAGGGAAAAGTTGCATGGGTATACCGCCACTTCCCGCTCGATATGCACCCGAATGCATACACCGAAGCAATCGCGCTTGAGTGCGCGGCAAAGCTTGGCGGCAATGGCGCGTTTTGGGGGTATCTCGATGAAGTTGTAGATATCACTCTTGAACCTGACCCAGCAAGCAACAACAAGCTCACTGCAATCGCAACCGATATGGGCATCAATGCAGAGGCGTTCAAGCGATGCTTCGGCTCTCCTGACGTTATTGCAAGTGTTGACGCAAACATTGCGGAGGCAGGACAAATCGGCGCTCGCGGTACGCCATTCTCTATCGCTGTTAACCAAAAGACTGGCAAGCAAGTCATCATCCCGGGCGCATACCCACTTGAGGAGGTAAAGAAAATGATCGACAGCATTCTCTAAGAATACTGAGTGAAAATAAAAAAAACCCCGGTCAGATTGACCGGGGTTTTCATTTGCTGAAATTCATCAGGAGTTTTTTCTCTGCGAACAGTGGTAACCATTGCAAACCACAATAGCGCGAGGGCAATGGCTGTCAGGCGCACCGTGATAGATGCGCGCCTTATCCACATTCCCAATAGGGCTGCGTACATATGAGCCGAGAGCGCACACAATACAATAAGGCAGCTAATAAGAGGGTTTTCAGGAATGTCTGCGCAAATAATCAAGACAAATCCGAGCGCTAAAAAGCGATAGAAACGTTCAACAAGTATTTCCATAAGAGGGGCGATTTCACAGCACTCTACTCTTCTGCGGATAAAAGTCAATACAAAAAGCCCCGAGCTCGGGGCTTTTTGTATCCTCACTAAGCGAGAGAAAAATAAGTATAGTCCTTGAGAACGGTCTAACGCAGGCTGACTGAGCCGAGTTGGAGCAAAATTTCAGCAGAAATTTATGCGTGCCGTTCGAGAGGAGCTATACTTATTTTTCTTGAGCGCTTAATCGAAGTAATTGCGCAGTCGCTGAATGCGGTCGTTCTGGCGAAGCTTTTCGTGCACTTTTGCTTCGATCTGTCGGATGCGTTCGCGAGTAACACCAAATTCCTTCCCTACCTCTTCCAGCGTGTGCTGCACGCCATCGGTCAATCCGTAGCGCATCTCAAGAATTCTTTTCTCCTTTGGAGAGAGGTCTTCGAGGACTGCACGAATCGCATCGGTAAGCATGCGGCGAGAGGCTTCCTGGTCGGGGCGAAGGATTTTGTCGTCGGCAATAAATTCACCAAACGTACTCTTGTCTTCGTCGTCGCCAATCGGCTGCTCAAGCGAGCGGGTTTCTTGGTTGATCTGTTCGATAACATGCACCTTTTCAACTTCGATTCCCATTTCCATTGCCACTTCTTCAGGCATTGGGTCGCGTCCAAGGTCCTGTGCCAAACGGCGAAGGACTTGCTTGTACTTTGAAATGGTTTCCACCATGTGCACAGGAATACGAATAGTGCGAGACTGGTCGGCAAGTGCGCGCGTAATAGACTGGCGAATCCACCATGTCGCATACGTTGAGAACTTGAATCCCTTAGTGTGGTCGAATTTCTCCACGGCCTTAAAGAGCCCAATGTTCCCTTCTTGAATCAGGTCCAAAAGAGTAAGGTCAGCAGTACGGTTTGCATACTTCTTTGCAATACTTACTACGAGTCGGAGGTTGGAACGTGCAAGAAGATTCTTTGCTTCGCCGTCGCCCGCTGCAATACGCTTTGCGAGCTCTTTCTCTTGTGCCGCATTAATCAGTGGGTACTGCCCGATATCTTTGAGATACATCTGGACCGAGCTAAAGCTGTGCGAATCCTTTGCGTACTTTGAAAGGTCTTCGGTAGCGTCAACGTCAAGAAGGTTTCCGCCTTCCAATACGTCGATGCCTGCGCCGGAGAACTTTTCATACAATTCATCCAAAAATGAAATATTGTTTTCAATATCGGGGAATGTCTTTAAAATTTCGTCGTACGTGATAAAGCCACGCTTCTTCCCTTTCTGAATCAGCTCATCGCTCTTTACTTCCAATTCCTTCAATTTCTTTTCAGTATTGGTTTCTCGGCGAGGAGTGCTTCCTGGGTGGCGAATAGTAATTGGCCGCGGCTTTGCGCGTTCTGCTGTTGATTCTGTTTTCTTCACTACTGCTTTGGCAGGAGCTGCTTTCTTTACGACTTTCTTTGGTGCAACTGTTGCAGGTTTCTTTACTGCTTTCTTTGCGGGTGCCTTGGAGGGGACTTTCTTGACTGGTGCAGCTTTTTTTACTGCTACCTTCTTTTTTGCTGGCGCCGGAGCGCTTTTTTTGAGTGCCTTCTTTGGTTGTACTTTTGCCTTTGGGGCTGGTTTCTTATTTGGCATAAAATGAGTGCATAGCTATCATCAGGGAAATGGGGGTAAAAGTCAACTCTTACCCTCCCTGACGACGCTGGTTAATGGTTTGCAGCAGTGCGAGATATTTCAGTTCTGTTTCTTCATCCCCTGCTTGCTTGGCGGCTGCCATGTTCATCGAATAGTTGAATTTAAGCTCAGCGAGAAACTGCATAATGATTGTCTCGACAAGTTCTCTCGCAACCGCTGCTCGGTCTTCGGTTGAAAACGATTGGTACTGGCTTTCGATAAGGGCGAGAATACTGTCGCGGTTTTCGATAAGCGGCGGCACCGTAATCACGCTTTCGTTAAAGACGAACGACTCGAGGGCTTTTTTACTTTCACTTGTTTCGGCGGGGTACAGCTCGCACAGTGCGGCAAAGCGCTCAAGGTGTGTTGCTGATACAGCCCGCGCAGTTGGTGCCGGAGCATTGGGGTGAACAGTGGCTTGCTCACGCACAAATGCATTGTAGTCTTCGTGCACCACGCTCACACCCAGGCTGCTTTCGCGTGCAATTGAGTCGAGGTAGCTTTGGCGCTCGATTGCCGAAGAGACCCGCAACAAAAATGGAAAGAGCTTTTCGCGAATCAAGAGCTTCAGCCCATGTGCAGTTGGTGAAGATGCTTGTATTGCATGAAGCGTGTGCAGTATGTAGTGCTCGCTTTCTTTCAAGCGCTCTTTCCATGCGTCTGCGCCCTCTTTGAGAATATAGTCGGCCGGGTCAACGCCTTGTGGAAGTGCGACCACCTTTGGGTTCATTCCTAATGTTAGGGCCACCAGCGCCGCTCGCGCAAGCGCTTTCTCCCCTGCCTGGTCTCCGTCAAATGCCAAAAACAAGTTGGGCGTGAGGCGTGAAAGAACGACAAGCTGTGCTCCCATATCGGTTGCAGACTGCTCGGATACTGCCGTACCGCTCGTTGCAACAGTGTTCTTGAATCCTGCTTGATGAGAGAGCACTAAGTCCATCTGCCCTTCTACCATGATGGCAAAATTGTGCTTGCGAATAGCCTGCTTTGCCTTGTCGAATCCGAACAATATGCGCGACTTTTGAAACACTTCCGTTTCTGGAGAGTTCAAATATTTGGGCCCCTCCGCCGCTGTTGAACCTTCTGGCGGAAAAATGCGGCCGGAAAATCCGACGATGCGCCCGCTTGAGTCCGAAAGCGGAAACATAATCCGCCCGCGAAAACGGTCGTAGTATCCCTTCTCTGTTTTTTTGGAAAGCCCAGCGCGCTCAAGGATTTGCCCGTCGCCGATCGATGCAGTGCCGCTTAAGTACCGCCACTCATTCGGCGCGTAGCCAATGCGGAATGCCGAAATAGTTTCTTCAGTGATGCCTCGAGCTTTGAGGTATTCGAGCGCTTCTGTGTTTTTAAGAAGCTCGCTTTCGTAGCGCACGGACGCGTCATCAAGCGACTTGTAGATGCGGTCGGTCTCATCCACTTCGTCCGCCGTTTTAGAGGTGTATGCAGAAAGCACTATACCCGCCCTGTCGGCGAGTATTTTGAGTGCCCCTTTGAAGTCTACTCCTTCGAACTCTTGCACAAAGTTGACGATGTCTCCTTTTGCGCTGCATCCAAAGCAGTAGTATAGCCCTCGCTCCGGCGAGATTGAAAACGATGCGGTCTTTTCATTATGAAACGGACACTTCGCTTTAAATTGTGCTCCTGCCGGAATAAGTGTGATATAGGACGCGAGAACTTCTGCAATAGGCAACCGACTTTTTATTTGTTCGATCACCGAGTTGTTCATTGCGCTTTATTCTTCGATTGGCTTGTTATTGTTGATGTTGAGCGCACTTCGGTTTGCACGGAAGCCGGTACCAGCTGGAATCAATCGTCCAACGGTCACGTTTTCTTTGAGTCCTCGAAGCGTATCCACTCCGCCCTTCACTGCGTTTGCGATCAATACGCGGTTGGTGTTTTGGAATGAAGCAGCTGAGATCCATGACTTTGCGTGAAGCGCAGTCTGCGTGATACCAAGGATGATAAGGTCACCCTTTGCTTCGCGAGCATCTGCTCCGCGCATGCGGTTGTTCTCTTCCATGAGTTCAGTCATTTCAACTGTTTCTCCTGGAGAGAATGATGAGTCTCCTGCTTCCTTAATCTTTCGGCGTGAGAACATTTGGCGCACGATGATTTCCAAGTGCTTGCGGGCAATAGATGCACCTTGGAGTTCGTACACCTTGTTGATTTCGCGGATGATGTAGTCTTCTGCCACGTCACGTCCAGCAAAGTCGTAGATATCGTCGATGTTTGCAGATCCGTCGGTAAGGAGTTCTCCCTTCACAACGTCCTGTCCAACTTTGACGATAGCGACACGGCGAGCTGACACAGTGTAGTCAACAGAATCCTTCTTCGCATCCCCTGACTTATCAGAGAGAACGGTGATGATTTTTTCACTGCCGTTTTCTTTGATTTCGGAAACAGTACCGGAGTACTTGTTCACCGCAGCCGGGTTTTTGATTGTTCGGCATTCGAACACTTCTTCAACACGAGGGAGACCCTGCGTGATGTCGATACCCGCCACACCGCCGGCGTGGAAGGTTCGCAGCGTTAGCTGCGTACCTGGTTCACCAATCGCCTGCGCTGCAACAATACCGACTGATTCGCCGATAGCAACGAGGTGGTTGCGTCCAAGGTCAAGACCGTAACACTGGCGGCAAATACCGTAGATAGTCTTACACACGCTTGGTGTGCGAACCGCTACTGCTTCAACGCCCTTTGCTTCGATCAATGCAACATCGTCCTTTCCAAGCAAGTGTCCGCGCTTGAAGAGTGTTGTTCCGTCAGGAGCAACAACTTCTTTTGCAACGATACGTCCGCGGATGCTTTTCGCAAGAGGGATTTCAAATCCTGAAAGGATTTCTTTTGTCATAGTCTTGGAAGCTTTCGTTCCGCAGTCTTCTTCGGTGATCACCACGTCCTGAGCCACGTCAACCAATCGGCGTGTGAGGTATCCGGCACGAGCGGTGTTGAGTGCCGTGTCGGCAAGACCCTTACGAGAACCGTGAGTGGTAATGAAGTATTCAAGTGGTGAGAGACCTTCCTTGTAAGAAGTGATAATCGGGAAGTCGATAGTGCGACCGGTAGTGTTCTGAATGAACCCTTTCATACCCACCATCTGAGACACCTGCGCCATAGAACCGCGGGCACCAGAGGTTACAAGGTCGCTTGCTGAGCCGTGCTTTTCGAGTGTTGCAGGAAGGAGCTTTTCAAGTTCGCTCTTTGCTTTGTTCCAAAGAGTGATTGTCTTTTCGTAGAGCTCTTCTTTTGAAAGAAGCCCTTCTTCGTACTGCATTTTGATTTCGTCATCGAGCTTGCGGTACTGCGCTACGAGAGCCGGCTTTTCTTTTGGTGCAACGACGTTATCAATACCCCAGGTAGTACCAGAGCGCGTAGCGTATTTGTACCCGAAAGATTTGATGCGGTCGAGAATCGGTGCGACTTCAGTCACGCCGTACTTTGCAATCAATTCGTCCATGATAGACCCCATTTTCTTGGTAGTCATTTCTTCGTTGATGTAGCCAAAGTCAGCAGGCAAGATTGCATTGAACATGAGTCGTCCGATAGTTGTTTCAAACGGCTTGTTGTCAAATGCTGCGTACTTTTTGTTTGCCGTTCCAAGCACGTTGATGCGCGCGCGGAATGACACAATGTCAAAGTCGCCCGCAGTGATTGCTTCGTTAGGGCTGCCGAAGTATTTCCCTTCGCCCTTTGCACCTTCTACCAATGAGGTTGCCCAGAAGCAGCCGAGCACGATGTCGAGCTTGTTTACCGCAACGATTGGGTCACCGTTTTGTGGCTTGAGGATGTTCTTGTCGGCTGCAATAAGAGTGCGCGCTTCTTCCTGAGCAGTGTCAGAAAGCGGAAGGTATACACCCATCTGGTCACCGTCGAAGTCGGCGTTGAAAGCCGGACACACGAGCGGGTGCACCTGAATAGCGTTGCCTTCGATCAATACCGGCATGAACGCCTGAATACCGAGTCGGTGAAGCGTTGGCGCACGGTTCAAAAGAACGTGTTTGCCCTTAATCACCTCTTCGAGGATTGCCCATACTTCCGGAATGCGCTCTTCAATGAGCTTGTTTGCTCCGCGGATGTTGTATGCGAGTTCGCGTTCAATCACTTTAGAGATAACAAACGGACGGAAGAGTTCAAGCGCCATATGCTTTGGAAGTCCGCACTGGTTGAGGCGAAGCGTTGGCCCCACGACAATAACAGATCGAGCAGAGTAGTCTACGCGCTTACCAAGCAAGTTCTGGCGGAAGAGACCCTGTTTTGATTTAAGGTTGTCTGAAAGAGATTTCAGTGCACGGCGCTGAGCAGATGCCATAGCCGGTGCGTCTGATCCTGCAATAGAGTTGTCGATGAGTGCATCAACCGCTTCTTGCAAGATACGCTTTTCATTTCGGAGGATCACATCAGGCGCGCCGATTTCCTTCAATTTCTTGAGACGGTTGTTTCGGTTGATTACGCGGCGGTACAGGTCGTTGATGTCAGAAGTCGCATGACGACCTCCTTCAAGCGCAACCATTGGGCGAATAGCCGGAGGAATAACAGGAATCGCTTCGAGGAACATCCATTCAGGGCGAATGTTTGCGTAAATCATAGAGCGGATAAGCGCGAGACGCTTGTGGAGCTTTTCGCGTTCAGCAGCACCTGCTTTTTCAAGAAGTTTTTCAGTTGCTTCCTTGAGTTTTGGAAGGTCGATATCTTTAAAGAGTGCAAAGATTGCTTCAGCTCCAATGCCCGCTTCAAAAGCAGAACCGTACTTGAGTGAGTAGTGGTGGTATGCAAGTTCAGTAAGCACCTTACCAACGCGAAGTTCGGCAATTTCTTTCTTTGTGTTTGTCAGAAGTGTGCGAAGCTTTTCGCGAGTCTCTTCATCAGCCGCGCCTTTGAGCTTGTTTTTGAATTCAGCATCAAGGTCGGTGATAATGCGAGCGCGTTCTTCTTCGTGCATTACAGTCACGATATATCCTGCAAAGTACACTACCTTTTCAAGGTCAGAGAGCGATACTCCAAGAAGTGTGGACATACGGCTTGGTACTCCGCGCAAGAACCAGATGTGCGCAACCGGGCTTGCAAGCTCGATGTGGCCCATGCGGTCGCGGCGAACAATAGACTGCGTTACTTCAACGCCACACTTTTCGCAGATAATCCCTGCGTAGCGAATGCGCTTGTATTTTCCACAGTAACATTCGTAATCCTTTTCAGGTCCGAAGATGCGCTCATCAAAGAGCCCGCCTCGTTCGCTTCGTCCGGTACGGTAGTTGATAGTTTCAGGCTTGGTAACTTCGCCGAAAGACCATTCGCGAATGCGCTCTGGGCTTGCGAGCTTGAGAGAGATTTGATCAAAATTTGTTGTGTCGAGTGTTTTCATATATGTGTGTGAGAGGATATTACGCTTCTACTTCTTCGCTGTCTGCTTCGACTACGAGAGGTTTGCTTTGCACCAGTTCGACATCCAGTGACAATCCGCGGAGATAGTTCAACATCACAGAGAATGATGCAGGAACATTCGGTTCCCCGATCGGCTCGTTTTTGATAATAGAGTCGAATGTTGCGGCACGTCCGCGAATATCATCAGACTTGATTGTGAGCATTTCGCGAAGGGTGTGCGATGCACCGTATCCTTCAAGCGCCCAGACCTCCATTTCACCAAAACGCTGACCTCCACCTTGTGCTTTACCACCAAGCGGCTGCTGCGTAATGAGAGAGTACGGCCCGATGGAACGCATGTGAATCTTGTCTTCCACCATGTGGTGAAGTTTCAAGATGTACATGTATCCGACAGCGATATCGCTTTCGAATTTGTCTCCTGTTCGTCCGTCAAAGAGTGGGATGCGTCCGTTCGATGGAAGTCCTGCTTTCACAAGTTCTTCCTTGATTTCAGCATCAGTTGCCCCCGCAAACGGAGGAACGATAGCCTGGTAGCCAAGCTCTGCAGCTGCCATACCCAAGTGAAGCTCAAGAATCTGTCCGAGGTTCATACGTGATGGCACACCAAGTGGTGTGAGTACTACGTCAACCGGTCGGCCGTCTGCCGTGTATGGCATGTCTTCTTCAGGAAGGATAACAGAGATAACACCCTTGTTACCGTGGCGACCCGCGAGCTTGTCACCCACTGAAATGTTTCGAAGCTGTGCAACTTCGATAACGATTTTTTTGATCACACCGCTTTCAAGCGTGTGTCCTTGGTCGCGTGAGAATACCTTAACGCGAATAATGCGTCCGCGCTTGCCGTGATCCATCTTCAAAGATGTGTCTTTCACGTCGCGCGCCTTTTCAGCAAAGATTGAGCGAAGGAGGCGCTCTTCAGGAGTAAGCTCAGTTTCACCCTTTGGAGTGATTTTACCCACCAAGATGTCGCCTTCCTTTACTTCAGCACCGACGCGGATAATACCGTCTTCGTCGAGGTCTTTAAGGCGTCCTTCACCAACGTTCGGGATATCGCGAGTAGTGATTTCGGGCCCAAGCTTTGTGTCGCGCACCACTGAAACGAATTCAGCAATGTACATAGAGGTGAACTTTGAATCTTTCACGAGTCGCTCTGAAAGAATGATCGCGTCTTCGAAGTTTGCACCGTTCCATGACATAAACGCTACCATCATGTTGTGTCCGAGTGAGATTTGTCCGCGGTCAGTAGTAGAAGTGTCGGCCAAGAGGTCGCCCTTCTTTACTTTCGCTCCAGGAGAAACAACCGGGCGCTGGTGGAATGCACCGAAGTTGTTGTTGCGCTGGAAAGAGACAAGGTTGTAAGTGTGGTCTTTGTTCTTTTCGTTTCGGATTACCACTTTAGACGCGTCTACTGCAATCACTTCGCCCGCTTCTTCAGCGATAACGAGGCGGCCTGAGTACGGAGCAGCGCTTTCTTCAACACCGGTCGCAACAAATGGTGCTTCTGGGCGGATAAGCGGCACTGCCTGCTTCTGCATGTTTGATCCCATCAATGCGCGGTTCGCATCGTTGTGTTCAAGAAACGGCACCATAGAAGTCGCAAGAGAGAATGCCTGGTTAGGCGCAACATCAATGAAGTTTACTTCTTTCTTTGCAACAATCCCTGGGCTTCGGTGAATGCGAGCTTCAACGCGCTCTTCAAGGTTGCCCTTGTCATCGTATTTGTTTCCAGCATGAGCAATGATGCACTTTTCTTCTTCAGCAGCATTGAGATATGCAATTTCTCCAGTGATCTTGCCGTCTTTCACGCGAACATACGGAGTTTCGATAATACCAAACTCGTTAACGCGAGCGTAGATAGCCAAGCGAAGGATCAAACCGATGTTCGGACCTTCAGGAGTGTGGATAGGACACACGCGGCCGTAGTGAGAAGGGTGCACGTCGCGCACTTCAAGCGTTGCGCGTTCTCGTGAGAGACCGCCGGGCCCAAGCGCCGAAAGAGTACGCAGCTCTTCAAGTTCTGAGAGCACGTTTTCCTGGAGCATGAACTGCGAGAGCTGGTTGGTCGTAAAGAATTCCTTGATACGAGCCTGAAGCGGGCGCTGGTTTACCACCTGGATAGGGAGCGCGTTTGCAGAGTCGATAGTACTCATGCGGTCCTGCACGTTTCGCTTGATCTGAGTAAGACCAACGAAGATTTTCTGCTGGAGCATTTCGCCCACAAAGCGAACTCGGCGGGAAGCAAGGTCATCAATATCGTCAGCATGACTTCCTGGTGTGGTGTTCAATTTTACGATGTGGTCGATGATGTGGCAGATGTCAGACGCTGAAAGGGTCTTTCTCTCCATTTCTTTTGCACTTGAATCAAGTTCAAAGCGGTTGTTGAATCGGAAGCGGCCCACAGAAGAAAGGTCGTAGCGCTCTTCAGAGAAGAGGTTGTTGACGAATTCTCGTGCGTTGTCTGCAGTTGCCAAGTCACCGTCGCGGAGCTTACGGTAGATTTCAACCAATGCTTCATCAGTTGTCTTTGCAGGATCTTTTTCCAAAGAGTGCTCGATCATTTTCAAAGACGCTTCGTTTTTGAAGTGCTTTTTGATTTCAGCATCTTCGTTGAGGCCCATTGCGCGCAACAGTGAAGTGATCGGGAACTTTCGCTTCTTGTCGATACGCACGTACACGGTGCCGTCTGGGTCGCTTTCGATTTCAATCCATACGCCGCGGTTTGGGATGATTTTTGCACCGAAAAAGCGCTTGCCTTTTACTTCAAGCTCAGTGAAAAATACACCAGAAGAACGAGAGAGCTGCGGAATGATAGAACGTTCAACACCGTTGATGATGAATGTTCCGTGGCCGGTCATCACTGGGATGTCCGCCATAAAAATTTCCTGCTCCTTGTCGGTGCCGGTTTGTTTGTTGGTGAGGCGAACGCGAGCCTTCAGCTGTGTTTCAAGCGAGAGCTTGTTCTCCTTTGCATAGTGTTCGTCGAACTTTGGTTCAACGAGGTGGAATGAGACGAAGTCCAATTGGAACTTCTTTGTAGAGTAGTCGAGGATCGGGGTGAATTCTTTAAAAACATCCTTCAACCCTTTTTCAATCAACATATTGAACGAGTCAATCTGATGCTGAATCAGGTTAGGAAATGGTGCAAGTGGTTCTTTGTATTTCGAAAAGTACTTTTTCGGCCGCGCTCCCGCTACAGCCTGTTTTGTTTTACTCATGCAGTATAATTTTTAACTAAAACGCAAAAATGCCGCATCGATTCTTTTAGTGAACCGATGGGCGTACGTGTAATCTCACCTAATAATCTACAATATCTCTTTAGCCGCAACCATTCCGTAGTCAGTAGTGGAAACAGTATATAGCACAACGTTTATTTGTCAATCAGGGATAAGAAAAAGCCTCCGGGGAGGCTTTTTATAAGAAGTACGGCTTTCTAGACTAGGCTGAGGCAGTTTTGCGTGGCTTCATAAGGCTCAATAGTGCAATACCTGCTTTTTTAACAGAAAAGCCCAATACCATACTGAGAATTCCAATCATTCCTGCAAGTGCAACCGAGCTTGGCTCTACAGGCAGGATTTCTGCTGTAATAAGGTTTGTCTTTACAGAGAATTCTGCAATAACGCCAACAAACATGACAATACCTGAAAGGATTGCTACGAACTTTTTCATAATGAGCTATTTTTAAGGTTTAAATGATACAAATGAATTCTTTTATATAATACTACATATTATATAAAATGTCAAGAGCTTTTACCCCTTATATTACTTGCCCGTTTTCTGATTCGTGCGCCATTCCTCTATCTTTTTATGGTCTCCGCTAATAAGGACTGGTGGCACGATATGCTTCTTTGCCTTCACCGCAGGCAAGGTTTTAGTCGCCTTTTTCGCCTTGGGCCACTCCAAAATTTCAGGGCGCGTAAACACGCGTGGGCTTGCAGCGCGCGATTCTTCCAATGACTCCCCTTTCCCCAATACTCCCGGAATTTGGCGCACAATTGCGTCTGTCATCACGAGTGCCGGCAGTTCCCCGCCAGTGAGCACAAAGTCCCCAATCGAGACTTCTTCTGCTTTCAAAATGCTTCGCACGCGGTCATCCACCCCTTCGTATCGCCCACAGATAAACACAATGTCGCTGTACTGCTTTGCAAGCTTTGCTGCCATGGCGTTGGTAAACATTTCCCCTGTCGGCGAGAGCATCACTACTTTTACTTTCCCCTTTGTCTTTTCACCTTTCATTTTGAGTTTTGAATATGCGCGCAAAATAGGCTCAGGTGTCATCACCATGCCCGGGCCGCCGCCATAGGGGCGCTCATCGGTCTTGCCATGCTTGTCCAATGTATAGTCGCGGATATTGAGGACTGCAAAAGAAGCGAGCTTCTTTTCAGCAGCGCGCTTGAGCATTGCTTCCGTAAAATAGCTTTGCACCATTTCCGGGAAAATTGTCAGAAAGTGAAATTTCATTTAGAGATCCTTAAGGTCGGCCATTGCGTCGTCGAGGTTGGCAACGTCTGCCTGGCCTTTGTAGCCAGCCGGCTCGTTGATTTTCAGGTTCACGCGGGCATTGTTCTTCATGCCCACCACGCGAAGGAGGGTGCGGATAGCTTTTGCAGTATTGCCGGCGCGCCCAATAATCTTACCCATATCGGACTGGGCAATAGAGAGCGTAAGGAGGACGCCCATCTCATCAACGGAGCGGTCTATCTTTACTTCATCAGGATTATCAACAAGGGCTTTTACGAGCATTTCGAGGAATTCTTTGTCAGACATAGGGATGCACTCATTTACTGTTAACTGTGTAATAGTATAGCAGATGCTATAGCGGGTATAAAAAAGTCCTCATTATTCTGAGGACATTTTTTATTTCTTCTTTGGAGCGTCTTTGCGCTTTACGGTCGGAGACTTTTTTGAAAGCACGTTCTTCTTGCGGCCTTCAACGATTCCTTCCTTTACGAGCATGTTGTATGCCGTGTCAGAAACCTGTGCACCGTTCTTCATCCAGTGCGAGATGCGGTCAGCCTTCAGCGCTACGAGGTTGCTCTTAACAGTGTATGAGCCAAGAATTTCAAGGAAGCTCCCGCTCTGGGCTGCGTTTTTAGAGTCGGTCACTACCATACGGAATGCCGGTTCGTTTTTTCGTCCAATTCTCTGGAGGCGGATCTTTAACATGTAGGGGTCATGGTAGCAGACAAAAGAAAAAACGTCAAACGGGCAATAGCCAATCTGACGTTCAATGGAGCAGTCACACTTCTGCTTCTGCGAGCTCTTTCTCCTTTACAGAGGGATTTTCATGCACCGTCTCAGTAAAATACTTTGAAATAAGCGATTTTGCCCTATCTTTTCCTTCCTTTTGCCATCCTTTCTTATTTTCAAGCGTATTGATTGTTTTCTCCAATGAAACGCTCTGGGGGATAAGAAATTCTCCGTATACAGGAGTATTCGAATTGATTCCCTCAGTTTCTTCAGGGTTGTTTTTGCAAACCCATGCACAACCTACAGCAAGAAAGTTTTTTCCTGGCTCCGGTCTCCATTCAAGAAACGATTCGTTTGAAAAAATGTTATCCCCTACTTTGAGGATAAAAACAATGTCTGTTTTTTCCATTATTTTTCTATTAATTTTGTTTTGCATAATAATACTACGTAAGCAAAAATAGTCAATAGATTTCTCGCCTTCACAGCTTTGCTGTGGTACAGTATTCGAATGCAAAACTCACCTACTGTTCACTCTCTTGCCGCAGGCAGCCAATTCGAAGGCCCAATTAATATTTCGACGAAAGGAGTCGGCTATGTAAAAGTCCGCGACCTCGGCCTTACTATAGAAGTGCCGCGCGAGGCGCTGAACCGCGCATTCCACTACGACACCGTCAAAGTTGAAGTTACCTCCCTTCCTACCCCCAACAGCACAAGTCCCAACCCGCAAGGAAAAGTGCTCGACATCGTCAAGCGCGCAAAGGTGGGCTATTCCGGGACCCTTTCATTTGAAAACGGCAATCACTGCATCGTCACCAACGACGGCCGCATGTACACCGCTATTACTATCCCTGGCGACAAGCTCGGAGGCGCCGCACAAGGCGACAAAGTATTCTGCCGCATCAGCGACTGGCCCAACCCGCAAGGCGAGCCAACGGGCGAGATCACCCGCGTATTAGGAAAGCCGCTTGAGAACAATGCAGAGATGCTCTCTCTTGCGCTTGAGAAGGGCTTTAGCGACGACTACCCAGAAGCGGTATTGAAAGAAGCGCATGATATTGCCGACCACGGAATCACCGAAGAAGAAAAAGCTTCCCGCCGCGATTTCCGCGACACTGTCACCTTCACCATCGACCCTGAAGATGCAAAAGACTTCGACGATGCCATTTCGGTAAAGTTCCTTGAAGATGGCAATACCGAAATCGGCATTCACATTGCAGATGTATCGCACTATGTGCGCCCTGGCACGGCAATTGATAAAGAAGCATCCGACCGTGCAACAAGTGTGTACCTCGTCGACCGCACTATCCCTATGCTCCCGGAAGTCCTTTCAAACAATCTCTGTAGCTTGATGCCAAATGTCGACCGTCTCACCTTCTCGGCTGTATTCGTATTTCGGCCCAACATGGAAATCGTGAGCGAATGGTTTGGAAAAACAGTAATCCACAGTGCCCACCGCTATAGTTATGAAAGCGCGCAGAAAGTTTTGGATGATAAAGAAGGACCGTACCTCAAAGAGCTCGAAGCTTCTCTTGCAGTGGCGCAATTTCTCGAACGAGAGCGCTTTGTCAACGGTGCAATTTCGCTTGAAACAACAGAAGTAAAATTCAAGCTCGATGAAATGGGTGTTCCTATCGGCGTCTACACCAAAGAGCGCGGCCCAACGCACCACATGATTGAAGAATTGATGTTGCTTGCCAACCGCAAGGTTGCAGAGTTTGTTGCGACCCGCGACAAGCACGCCGACGAAATATTCGTCTACCGCATCCATGATACGCCGGACCCTGAGCGCGCAGAAACGCTGATGCTCTTTTTGAAACGCCTTGGGTACAAGCTCACCGCAGACGAGCACGGAGTTATTCCTTCAAAACAGCTCAATGAGCTCGTGCTTTCATTGGAGGGCAAGCCTGAGCGCGAAACAATCCAGACAGCAATCGTGCGAAGCATGGCAAAGGCTATTTACTCTACAAAAAATATCGGCCACTACGGCTTGGCATTTGAATACTACACGCACTTCACCTCTCCTATCCGCCGCTACCCCGACCTTATGGTGCACCGCCTTATACACGAGTACCTCCAAAACAACACCATTTCAAAAGACACCTGGGACTATTATGAGAAAATGTCCGGGCACTCTTCAATGCGCGAAAAGGAAGCGTCAGATGCAGAGCGCGCAAGTATTAAGTACAAGCAGACCGAGTACATGTCTACCCGAATTGGGCAGATGTTTGACGGTACTGTCACCGGCGTATCGCAAAACGGCATGTTCGTGGAAGAAAAGCTCACCAAGTGTGAAGGCATGGTGCGCATGCGCGATATCGGCAACGACTACTTCGAATATTCCGAACGCGAGCTCGCCCTCATCGGCCGCAAGAGCAAAAAAGAATACCGCATCGGAGACTCTGTCCGCTTCCGCGTTGTTTCGACCGACCTTGCAAAGCGTCTTATCGACTACGCATTAGTATAATTTGAAATAATGTTCTGGCGTCTCCTTTTAGTTGTTATAGCTCTTGGAGTGAGCACGATTGTGTTTTCTTTTGCGTACCCGCTGACGCCCGGCACTGGTATGCGCAGCAAACTTACCCAACAAGAATTTCCCAATGACATTATAGTGGGGTGGGTTGGCGACATGGTGCCAAGCCGGGACAGTACGTACAACCATGCAGTGCTTTCTTTTGTCGCACCGGCGCTCGTTGCGCCTGACCTCATGATCGGCAACCTCGAAGGCACCTTTGCCGCTGAGAACCGATCAAGCAAGTGCATCTACCTCCTGAACCGCTGCCATGCATTTCGCGGAGACGCGTCATTTGCGGAAGGATTGAAAACTGCGGGCTTTGATTTTGTAAGTCTTGTGAACAACCACTCATACGACTACGGCGAGATGGGGCTTGCCGATACTACTGCTGTCCTTGATGCCGCTGGCATCCCCTATGTCGCACCAAACAAGCCCTTTACTAGTATTACAGTGAAAGGAAAGCGTATTGGCATCCTCGGCCTTTCCAGCACCGAGCCAACGCGCACCATCACCGACTATGATTTTATAAAAAATACCGTTGCAAAACTAAAGCAAGAAAATGATTTCGTCATCGTCATCTTCCACGGAGGAAACGAAGGGTCTGACAAAACAGCGGTACCGGGTGTGAACGAATACATGGGTACTGAAGACCGCGGCAACGTCCAGCTGGTGGCATACACTGCAATTGATGCAGGTGCAGACCTCGTGCTTGGCTCAGGCCCGCATGTCTTGCGCAAAATAGAAACATATAAGGGCAAGAAAATTGCGTACTCGCTTGGCAACTTTGTCGGCGGCAACGGAAGCCTTGTCACCAGTGGCACGCTTGGCCTCTCCGGCATTTTCACTTCCACACTCTCGTACGACCACAGCCCCGACCCAACATTCACCTCCGTCATCCTCACCAAAAACGGCACACCGACACTCGACCCATTGAACCGCGGCAAAGACCTCATTGAGCAATTGTCGCAATAGAAAAAGCCGTATCAATTGATACGGCTTTTATTTGCTATCGCGGGCACAGCAGGCGTTGCCATTCCTCGGGTGAAATGCCCGGCCGTCTGATGCGCCGAGAGGAGTACACAGGGTATGAGCTTCTTGTTACAGCCCTCCTTGAAACAGTTGCTGTCCGGGGGCGATTTCTGCTTTGTTCAAGCAATAGCGCAAGCGAGTCGCGCTCCATATAAAGCCGCGTCACTTCTGCTCGAGCATAGGCAAGCGCTTCTTTAAGCTCCTCAACTTCCCTATTTCGATTTTTGGGAATGGTGATTTCAACAAGCGGCTTTTTTATCTTTGCCACCGTCGGCTCCGAAAGCTCTCGCTTGCGAACGCCCCAGTACCATACTCCCCATACAATTACTGCTGCTAGTGCGAGCAGTGCAATAAACTTCAAAAATCCTTTTGCTGATCCGTTTGCCATATTCAGTTGTATTAAGTGAACGATTGCTTCTTGGCGGTATAATGCCGATATCTATCCCCGAAGTCAATAAAAATAGTCGTACCACCACTTGGGTGATACGACCGGTTTTCTCTCGCCTGTCGGCAAGAAAAATGGGCAGATTAGCTTTTTTCTGATGCGAGCTGTCTCATAGCGTATTTCCCTCAGTGTACTCCTCTGTCACTAAAGTGCAAATAAAAAAAATAAACTAGATATGTCTTACATTGACGGCAGACCAAGACGATTTAATGTAATTCCTTCAAATTCATAATCGCACTCAACTTCTTTAATATAAGCGAGTACGTCTTTATATGCGGGAGCTTGGAACCATTCACTTAGGATATAAATATATTCAACTTGAACACCGAGTGCATTTAAAAGTTTTTCATACTGTCGTTTCTTAAAATGACAAGTTTGTAATTTCTCATCTACTGATCCAGCAACATTCTGGAACTTAATTTCAATCACAAAAAATGTATTTGTATTTAATACTAAAATAGCATCATCAGGAAGAAGTTTTTTGGAGAGAATTTCCCTATGATTTATACCTTTTCTTTCAAGAAATTTATATAAGGTGTTTTTTCGAAGATTAAGAGCAACTACTTCTCCATTAAATAAAATAGAGCCATCATCCTTAACCTCATAACCCGGCATCGTCTTAAGAACAGTAAGAAAATCAACCCTACCTTCAAAATGCATTCCAGATTTTGTATTTCCGCCCCCAACACCACCAAGCTTCATATCGATCAGATTACCATTTAAGGCTTCTCTGTCAATAAATTCACTTACCTAGGAATCTAAGGGTGCAACTGATAAAATCATGTTTATGAAAGTGACGAGAAAAGTAAAGCCATTTCTTAAATGGGTTGGGGGCAAGGGCCAATTACTGGAGCAATTCGAAAATATTTATCCAAAGAAATTCAATACATATTACGAACCTTTTATTGGTGGGGGTGCTGTTTTCTTTTCTATTAACCCTAAGAAGGGTGTTATTAATGACATTAATCAAACTCTAGTTAATACATACAAGAATATTAAAAATCAGCCCGAAAAGTTAATCAGGTCCCTTAAAAAAATTGAGAAAGATTTTATAGCTAAAAATGAGGATGATCGTAAGGAGTATTATTATTTAATTCGAGATAAATATAATCGGCTTTCTTCTGAAGATTTCAACCGTAGCGTCTACTTTCTATTTTTAAATAAGACAGCCTTTAATGGTGTGTACCGAGAAAATTCAAAAGGAGGTTTTAACGTGCCGATAGGCAGCTATAAAAATCCTAAAATTGTTGATGAAGAAAATATATTAGCAATCTCAAACACATTAAAGAATACGAAAATTACGTGCTCCTCTTTTGTTGATGCGGTAAAAAATGCAAAGTCAGGAGATTTTGTATATTTTGATCCCCCCTATTACCCCTTATCTAAAACTTCGCAATTCACTAGCTATAGTAAAGATTCATTTTCAGAAGAAGATCAAATTAAACTTCGCGATCTATTTGTTCAGTTAGATAAAAAAGGTGTTTACGTGATGCTCAGTAATTCAAGCGCCTCTTTTATAAAGAAAATCTATGCTGGATATACCCAAATCCCTGTATATGCTAATCGCATGATTAATTCAAAGTCAGATAGGCGAGGAAAGATATCAGAAGTAGTTATTATTAATTATTAAGTTTTATAAGATCTTCAAAACGTTTTCGAGAAAGTTCTAGATATTTTTTCTCCATATCAATACCAATAAATTTCCTTCCATGTTTTTTTGCAGCAATCCCAGTTGTTGAGCTTCCTGTAAAAGGGTCAAGAACAACGTCCCCCTTATTTGTACTTGCTAATATAATCCTCTCTAAAAGAGATAATGGTTTTTGAGTTGGGTGTTTGGTAAATTTTTTTTCTTCTTTTTTAGGAGGATGAACTGCCCATACTGAACGCATTTGAAGATTAGGTTTTTTAATAAAATCTTCAGACCATTCGCCATTTTTCATCAAATCATAATTGAATATATGTTTTGCTTTTTTATCTTTGCGAGCCCATAAAATAGTTTCATGACTTGCAGTAAAAAACCTACAACTAAGATTAGGTGCTGCATTTGGTTTAAACCAAGATATGTCATTAAGCATATGAAATCCAATTGACTGGATAGCATGCCCACATTGATAAATAGAATGATACGTACCACTAACCCAAATGGTGCCATGCGGCTTAAGAACACGATGGCATGCATTGAGCCATTTTTCGTGGAAGGCATAATCGCTGGCAAAACCCTTACTCTTATCCCATTCCCCCTTATTAACACTCACCATCTTTCCTGCATGGACTGTAAAACCATTATTTGAAAGCATATATGGAGGGTCAGCAAAAATCATATCAATTGAATCTTCAGGGAGTGAATTCAAAAGTTCTACGCAGTCACTCAGGTAAAGAACGAAGTCTTTACCTGAGTAATGTGGCTTATTTTTAACATTTCTAAGTATTCTCTCAGGCATTACGTATAGTTTAACTTATTAAAATGAACTTAACATAAAAAATTGTTAAATTATATATAAATTACCCATAAGATCCACAATTTATACTAACCCGCACAGGACACAAAAGCCTCTTTAAGTAGAAGTTTTTGTTATAATAATAGAAGTGATTAGACTATTAAAAAACGATGACAAGCTTATTTTAAGTTACTCTACAGATAATCCATGGTTTCGTGACCGACTACGAAATGGACAAGATATTTCTCTTAAAAAGAGAGCATTTATCCTATCAAAAAATGATATTTCTAAACAAGATATTGATGATGATGGCGCTGATGTAGAATTTATTCTTGGAAATTTAATTGAGGGTCAATATTTTAAAATTGAAGGTAGAAAACTAGGGATTAATCAGGATGTGTACATAGACAAAAATGTAGAAATAACAGAAAGTTTCTTTCTTGGAGTAAGAGACATCCCCATATTTCAAAAAATTAGTAGGGTAGTAAATGAAGACATTTATATTGGAGGTAAACTAGAGGAGTCTATACCCCTGGAGGAATTTGAACAGTTACTTAAGAATTTTCCAAATTCCTATGAAATTGCAAAATATCTGGACGCTCGTCTCGCTTCTGTATTAAGTAACTATTTCGATTCTTCATCAAATGTAGAAGCGAAATATCAGCGCTACATGAACAAAAAACAAAGTATCAAAGGCGAGGATTTACCTGAACTTTTTAAAGAGAGAGAAATAGTCAAGTACGAAACAATTCTCGAAAAACTCGAACTGATGCTTTTAAATCAAAATAAATATAACGAAAAACAGTGGCAGAAAGAAATACTCGAAATAATTCTACTTTTGTATCCTAAATATATTTACGCATTTGAAGAAGCCCCTATTCGGGATCAGTATCAAAGTAAGGATAGAAAGATTGATTTCCTACTCATTGATGCTAACGGAAACACGGACATTATTGAAATCAAGCGACCATTAAACGAAAGGATTATCACAAAAGGACGGTATCGTGATAATTACATACCACTAAGAGAGTTATCTGGAACAGTGATGCAGATTGAAAAGTATATATATCATCTTAATAAATCTGGGCAGACTGGCGAGAATAGATTGACCACGAAGTATAAGAGTAAGCTACCTGCTGATTTCAAAATAAAGATTACCAATCCTGGTGGAATGATTATCATGGGAAGAGACAATCTTCTTTCTCGTGATCAAATGGAAGATTTTGAAGTGGTAAAGAGAAAATACAAAAATGTAATTGATATCATTACCTATGACGATCTCATAAGAAGACTGAAATCTATTATTACAGCTTGGAAAAATAGAGCTTAAACTTACTACAGGACAATAATTTCCCACTGATTTTGATCTATATCACTAAGATTAGCAGTATACCTATCATTATGGATAGCAACACAAAGAAGATGCGTTGGTCGAGATAATCCAACATACATCATTTTTGTAGACTCTTTATGGTAAATTCGAGCGTCGTTAAATACCGTACCCTTGAATTGTGGACTTAACCTTTGTGACTCGTATGCAATAGTTCTTTGTTGGTGGTAATTTGTTTCAAGATAAAGAGTTGCTGTATGTGTTTGACCCTTAACTGAGTGAATAGTTGCAACTTCAACTTTGATACCGTCGCCATTATAAATATTTGGAGACTCTTCCACCTCAGTATTATAAATTGGTGTTCCAGCATGAGGAGTATCAATAAATGTCCTGCTTTCCGCTATCTCTTTGCCAAACAAGGCAAGTAGGCTGACTAAATAGGTCTTTATATCAGTAAGAACCTGATCCTTTTGTCCTTTGATAAGCCTAAAACTCCACTCAGCTAATTTTAGCTTAAAAGAATCGTATACCTCCTCATCTTGCTCACTTAGAAAGCTTAGAAACTTTTGTCGTGTATAAAATCTATCATTCTCGTCAACAATATTTTCCAAACGTAATATTCTTATAATAGCGTTAATTATATTTTTCTTAAAAGGCTCAAAAGTTTTTTCCCCAGCCTTTATATTAGAGAGATAGGCCTCAAGGCAGTCACAGTCTATTTTGGGTTGTCTTGCATCTTTAGAAAAAGTTGGGTGGTAATCACCGATTCTGGTTTTATTTGCTTCAACTTTAGTATTCCAACCGATAGCTCTATATTTATTTTTTGGAGAGTTAGTTATCTTCCCCTCATCTTGGAAAGCCTTAATCATTTCTGCAAATCTTGATATAACTTGAGAAATATTTGCATCCGTATAAACAATTATATGAGGTTTAATATCTATCTCAGATCCATCACCATTCTTCATATGCCCAACAATGGCTATATTTTGTAGACCAAAAGGTACAACAACCTGTGCGATCTTAGGATTAAGGCGGTGGCTACCATTCAACTCTAAGACGGTAGGTCTATCAACCCATTGAGTATTCGCTTTAGCGGAATCGCTAAAAATTGATTGATTCTTGTCTCCGATTCGTTGATAGACTGACTCACTAGCACCTTCGCTGTAAAAAAGTTTTTCTAGGATATCATATTGAAGAGAGTCCATATCTTGAACCTCATCAACAAACACAAAGCGGAATCTTTTCTGCAAAAGAGTTTTAATTTGAGGATATTTATCAATCGCCTCAAATGCCAAAATAAATGCGTCCTCAAAACTGAGATAGCCTTTTTCTCTGAGTTGCTTTTTAAGAGCCAGGATTGCAACAGCTGTAGCATTGGTAGTATCTGCAAAAGTAGGAACGGGTGGATATCCGCTTGCGAGCAAGTCATTTGGATGTAGCTTGATATTAAACAGCTTAGACTCATCACTTGTTCCAAATTGATGACCTAGCCATGCCCTTGCGGGTCCAGGCACATATTGTGACTGATAATAAGATTGATCGTCGATACGAAAAACTTTCTTTCCATATTTATTCACATAAAAAGGCGTTGCGATAAATTTATCAACAAATATCTGGATTGTTCCAACAAAGTTTGGGTAACTGAACAAATGTGAACAATATTTGCCAATCTTGTCTTTGATTTCGTCAATCGCAGCGTTCGTATGAGAAATGACTAAAATACCTGAGCCATCAGCAAAAGGTAGGTATCTATCAAGTATTAAAAGCTTTGCTAGGAGTGCCGTTGTCTTTCCACTACCAGGAACAGCTTGTAGATCTAGAATCTCAAGATTGGTGATAAAATCACGTCGCTCCTGATCAAAATGTTGTCCATCTGGAAGCAGTATTGATTCAGCATAAGCAATATCATCTTCCGTAACATTAAGAGTTTGAGGCATAACGTATTGCTTTTATTAAGTAGCTTATAGTGTCAGCTTCATCGTCCTTATTAATAGTGACTAACGATGTAGTGTTTTGAAAATTCTTATCTAAAAGATTAGCAAGCTTATAGGCGATTTCTGTTTTCTTTAAGCCTTTATTGATCAACTTTTCGGCTAGTGATTTTTCAAAATCATCAGTCCAATTTGTTCCTGTATGAATAGCCTCAACAACCATTTTAAAACTATCAGATAGACAACTCGAGTTTAGAAGTGAGTATTCTAAGGTCCACTGTGGAGCAACAAAGAATTTTACATTCTCTTCTGATCTAGCCTCTATAGTAGGAATTTTAGCTATTGTTTCTGCCTCTACCGTAGCTGTATCAATCTTTGCAAACTCATATTGATTTTTCCCCGCTACCTTAACTGGCTTACCATCGCCGTCTAACACCAAATCTTTCTGGTATCTTGGCACGTCTACATCAGTCACAACAGCAACAGGGATATTCATCGGACTACCACTTTGTCTCAAAAAGATATTCGTATAATTTGAAAATCCTAGATTCCCAATATTAATAACGGTGACACCTTTTTCTGTTAAATCGATACCCATCTTTTTTGCAATACTCGGTATCAAAATCTCTTCTGCCCACCCCTCTACCAAAATGACACCTTTGGCAAAAAATAAATTTGCTTTTGTTGTATCAAGAAACTTTTCTAAAAAAACGTATTCTTTTTGATCGAGCTTTGTATATTCTGAACCCATTGGAAAAGCAGCGCCGTCTTTGCAAACTATTAGATGTTTAAGTTTTACCTTAGAAGCGAGATTGGGGCTGTGAGTAGTCAGTATAAGCTGAATATCCTTTTGAGCCTGAAGTACCTCTATAACCTGCATTTGAGCCTGAGGATGCAAATGTGCCTCTAACTCTTCAATTAAGCCAAGTCGTAAGCCATTCCAATTTGGTTTATTCAGGTGAAGTAACTCTGACGACATAAACAACTTGTTCAATGTTCCTAAGCCTGGGTTAATTACGCCCTTGAGCGAAAGCTCCAGTCTTTCAAGAATATTTTTCAGTTTTCCGTCATTAACTGTAAAAACAGATTCACGATCTGGGTGATAAAAAGACTGAATGTACTTATCTATTTCATTTTTCAAATCCTGTCCTTTTAGATCACCAATAGCGACATCATCAGTGTCTTTTCCTTCAAAATATTTTTCAATCGAAGTATTAAAGTGTTTGAATATTTCAATTAGAAGGTGGTCATCTTTCTTGCCTTTAAAAGCATCATGTCCCTGAAGAATCTGGGACAATCGAGAGTTCTTTTTTGGAACCAATTCTGATTCAGCATCTCGCAATGGTCGTAGATAAGTACTCTTCAAATAATCTCTGGCTTCTGCGTTTAGGGTAACCCCTTCTGTATCTACACCAGCTTTTATGTCATAAGGAAATACCTGCTCTGATCCAGCACTTCTTTTTACATCCAATATTAATCTAAGAAAGCATTGTGCATCTTCTCCTTCACCGGTCCAACCGAGCCAATCAATAAAGTTCTTTGCTTCCTGAAGATTTAAATCAATGAACATTAGCTCAATCCTAAAACGAGAACTATTACCGAAGAAGTCATCTTGTTCTGCTCGAATCCAGTCAAAACTGTGAGTCTTAAGTGTAAGTTTTATAGCGTCTATAATTGCTGATTTTCCTGAATCATTCTCACCGATAAGAACATTCAATCCCTTGGTGAGGTTAAGGTCTAAATCTGGAGAATCAAGATTGAAATCAGTTGGTTTTCCATATTTTCTAAAATTCCATAACTTGATATTTGCTAGATACATGATGGGCTGATTCTAGCATTTTCAGAGATGTTTTTGAAATAAAAAATGTCTTAAAATAAATTTCATGTCCTAATACCCTCCCTGCGGTTGCTCGGGCTTTGGCGCATCAGGGTCGTCGGCGATGGCGACGTCGGTTGTCAGGAGGATGCCGGCGGCTGAGGCTGCATTCTGCAGTGCTGTGCGGGTGACTTTAACCGGGTCAATGATTCCTTTTTTCATCATTTCGACTAGTACAAAATCGCCAGAGAGTGTATCTGCCCCTGCGTCATAGCCAAATGCATTCTCGGACTTCTGCACTGCGTCCACTACAAGAGACGGATCTGTGTGGCCTGCATTGTGTGCAATTTGCCGCAATGGTGCAGTGAGTGCATCAGTGAGTGCCATGTAGCCTGCCATGAATTCAGACTCGTGCTTATCTGTCGCAGACTTTTTGTAGCGCGCACTCTTGAACATTGCACTAGTGACAGTGCCAGATACTTTTGCAAGCGCCACTCCGCCGCCGGGCACAATTCCCTCTTCGATTGCAGCTTTGGTTGCGTTGACTGCGTCTTCGATTTTGAGCTTAAGATACTTCATCTCTGTTTCTGTTGCAGCCCCTACACGAATAACTGCAACACCGCTGGTTAGCTTTGCGATGCGCTTTTCGAGGTGGTCGCGGGTGAACTTATCGAGCTTGCTGCCGCCTACTTGAGTGAGCTCTCCTTTGATAGCGTCAACACGTTCTTTGATAGCACTCTTCTTTCCTTTGCCGTCTACGATGACTGTTTTCTCTTTTGTTGAAATGACTTTGCCAGCTTTACCCAATACAGAGGTGTCTGCTGTCTCAAGCGCGATGCCAAGCGCATCAGTCACCACTGTTGCACCAACAAGCGCTGCAATGTCTGCAAGCTCTCCTGCCTTGCGGTCGCCAAACCCTGGGGCCTTGATTGCGAGAATATTGAAAATGCCGCGGATTTTGTTTAATACGAATGTCGTGAGTGCTTCGCCGTCGATATCTTCGGCAATAATCACCAATTCTTTTTTACCCGCAGCTGCGAGTTTCTCAAGAAGCGGAAGGACGTCCTTAATAGCAGAAATCTTTTTGTCGGTCACCAATACGGGAACAGTGGTGTAGCTCGCCTCTCCGCGCTCTGCATTGTTGATCATGTAGTGCGAGACGAAGCCTTTGTCGAATTCCATTCCTTCTACCACTTCGCTTGTGACACCAAACACTTGGGACTCTTCTACTGTCACCACGCCGTCAGTGCCAACCTTATCTATAGTACTTGCGATGATGCCGCCAATTTCAGTACTCTCGGCAGAAATGGTTGCAACCTGCTTGATCTCTTCTTTGTTTTTTACTGGGCGCGCCATGCCGCGAAGCGCCTCTACAACATCTGCGGCTGCAGCTTCAATGCCTTGGCGAAGTATCAGGCCATTTGCACCGGCGCCAATGCGCTTTACGCCTTCTGTGGCGATAGCGGCCGTGAGTACTACTGAGGTGGTAGTGCCGTCTCCTGCCGTGTCATTGGTCTTGCTTGCGACTTCTTTGATAATTTCGGCTCCCATGTTTTCGAACTTGTCGAGAAGCGTGATTTCGCGCGCGATAGAGACGCCGTCGTTGGTGATCATCGGCGCGCCGTATCCTTTATCGAATACGACATTTCGCCCGCGGGGGCCAAGCGTGATGCGCACTGCATCCGCTACTGTATTGAGTCCTTTTGTGAGCGCTTCTTGCGCTTCGATGCCGTGTAAGATTTTCTTTGCCATATTATTTGATAATCGCTAATATCTGGTCTTCGCGCAATATATAGTATTCGATACCGTCTACTACTATTACTTCCGGGCCGTATTTGGAAAACAATACTTCGTCTCCCACTTTTACCTCAACAGGAATTGCTTCTCCTTTGTCGTTCTTTCGACCCTTGCCCACCGCTGTCACTACTCCGCGCTCCGGGCGCTCTTTGCCAGCGGTGTCTGGAATAATAATCCCTGAGAGGGTTTTCTTCTCTGTTACCACGCTTACTACCACGCGGTCAGCAAGCGGAATGATTGTTGTCTTTGCCATATGCACACAGTATATAGGAAAGCGCGGGTATAAAAAATCCAAATAAAAAAACTCACTTTCGTGAGCCTTGTTTGATTCGGTGGGCATAATATATTGATGCCATGCGCAAAAGCGACAGCATCATGCCAATAGTGAGCACCACTGCACTTGCATAGACAAATCCGTTAAACGGAAAGTACAACAACAGCAAGCGAAAGAGTGCTCCGAAAATAAAACTTCCCATAATGCAGGTGTAGCAGAACCGCACGATGTAGTACCCCAAGAACGTGTTCATTACCGGAAAAATCACTGATTCGGGAGCGTCGTCCCACGGCATGAAAACGACAAGAAGAATGCTGTACATGATAATCAAGCCTATTTCCAGACCAAAGGAGGTGAGGAACAGTACTTTTTTTGCATAATCGAGGTCGTGGAGCTGTACCACTTGAACAATCCGCATGATGCAAAACAAACAGAGGAAAATGCAGATGAAGCGAGCAATGGCGACACTTGTCCGCGGAGAGGTATTTTCTTTCATATTTCAATTTTTTTCTATATCACCATATTTGGGGTAAATAATCAAGGGTAGCTTCGAAAAGCGCGCCTGGGTTTACGAACGGCACCGCGGGTGCTATAATCATCTCGTTTCACCTATGGTAACAACTCTGCACAGCATTCAAATAATCTTGGCACTTGCACTCATTGCCCTTATCCTTCTCCAGCGCCCTTCAAGCGATGCGAGCGGTATTCCTGTTGGCGGAGACAGTGCGTCATTTTTGCATACTCGCAGAGGTGCTGAGCGCTTCTTCTTTGTAATGACCGTATCGGTTTCGATTGCATTTGCTGCAGTCTCTCTCGCCGTTATTGTTCTTGCTGCATAAAGAACCAGCCTCCTTCCACACACACGGGTGAGCCGACTCACAATGGCATCCTTTTTTTCTTTTCTCTCCCACAAAAAAATCCCCTCTCCACAAAAACTCCGCGCCCTTTTGCGCGGGGAAATGACAGCATACCGCAAGCTTGCGATCGGCCTTTTTATCGCTGTGCTTACAGCGGCCTTTTTCACGCTCGTTGCATTTCATAATTCATTCCTTGTCACCGTGCCCGCTCCGGGTGGCGCTTTAAGCGAAGGGATTATCGGCGCGCCAAAGTCTATCAACCCTGTCCTTGCAATGACAGACACCGATATTGCGCTCACACACCTTATCTACGCCGGCCTCATGAAAGAAACAAGCGCAGGCGACATCATCCCCGAACTTGCCGAGAGCTATACCCTCTCGCCCGACAGCCGAACCTATACCGTAACCCTTCGCGATGCCAAATTCCACGACGGAAAAAAGCTTACTTCCAATGACGTACTCTTCACTGTGGGCAAACTCCAGAACAGCGCACTGAACCCTGCACAAACAGCATATTGGGGCGATGTGGGCGTGGAAACGCCTGACGAAGCTACTGTTGTATTTCGACTTCCCTCTCCGCGCGCAGACTTTTTGCGCCGTATGACTGTGGGCATACTTCCGGAACATGTGTGGGCCGATATTGCCGACGAGAATTTTGCGACTGCTCCGGAAAATGTGCACCCTGTTGGCGCGGGCGCATTTAAGCTTGCACGCACTGCAAGCGAGCGTGGTGTAGCAACACTGCTTGTCTTTAAGCGCAATCACAACTATGTACTCGGTGCGCCTTTATTGAAAAAGCTCTCAGTGCATATTTTTAACAATCAAAATGAATTAATGAGCGCAGTTGAGGATGGCGACGTGGATGTAACGCTTGCGCTTGCCCCTGAAACCTTGCGCGATTCCGCGGATGCCGAATATTCCGTAGCCCCAATCACTACTCCAACCGAAGCGACACTGTACCACTTGCGCGGAGACGGAGGTGCGCTTGCGAATGCCGCATTTGTGACCGTACTTGCGCAATATATTGACAAAGAGCGAATAATCGATATAGTAGAAAACGGTTATGGAACTCCGATCGAAGAATCGGGTTCGCTTACAAAGGAAAATGAGAACGCGCACGACCGCCTTCTCGCACTTGGCTACCGATTGCAAAACGGTACGCTCATGAAAAATGGTTCTTCTGTCGGATTCTCGATAGCAACGATCAACACTCCTTCGAACACTGCTCTTGCCAATGCCCTTGCGGAAGAAGTCCGCGCGCTTGGAGTGACAGTTTCGGTAAGAAGCTTTGATCCGGGATTCTTTCAGTCGGCGCTTGCGAGCGGGGCCTTCAATGCCATTTTGGCAAAAGGCGCCTCGCCTTCAAATGCGTACGAAGCGGTCATCCCGCTGTACACGACCACTATTCCTTTTGTGACCAAAACAGATGCTCATGGTATTATTCCTCCTGTACTTATCTCTCCCGTGCTTCGGTACGCGAATGTAAATGACTGGTATGTGAATACCGACCGGCTCTACCCCGGCCTCGCGAAAAAGAAGACCGAGAACACTAATTACTAACTTTTATATATGGAACAACAAACAAACACACAACCAAAAAGACAATTTAACAATGCAACTCCTCGCACTCCGGGCGCGCCTGGTACAGGTGCTGGAAAGCCGAAGCGGTCATTCAACCGTCGAGGACAAGGCGGCGGAGGCGGACGCAACCGACGCCCTGCATGGCCAAAAAATGAAGGCCAGGAAAACATGGTGGAAGAGCGAAAGACAGCGCATATTCCCGACCCTGAAGAGGGTGTGATTCGCGTGATTCCTCTTGGAGGCGTGGAAGAAATCGGAAAGAACATGACCGTTATTGAAATCGGCGACGACATCATCGTCATCGATGCAGGTATGGCGTTTTCAAACGAAACTACTCCGGGTATCGACTACGTGATCCCGAACACCCGCTACCTCGAAGAGCGCAAGCACAAAATTCGAGCGCTTATCATAACCCACGGACACCTCGACCACATCGGAGGAGTGCCGCTGGTACTCTCTCGCATCGGCAACCCGCCAGTGTATTCCCGCAACCTGACAGTATTGATGCTGAAAAAGCGCCAGGCTGAATTCCCGCATCTTCCCGCAATGAACACGGTGATTGTTGAGAACAACGAAACAGTGACACTCGGAAAAATGCGCGTGAAATTCTGGGGCGTAACGCACACTATTCCCGACTCTATGGGGGTAATTATCGAAACACCGCACGGCATACTCGCAAACCCTGGAGACTACAAGCTCGACCAAATTGACGGCATTGTGACAGAAAGCGAAGAGAAGGCGTACAAGATCTTTGACTCAATGAAGACCTTGCTTCTTTTTACCGACTCTACCAACATCGAAAACGAAGGCTTCTCATTGCCTGAGATCAAGGTGCACCAGGGGCTCGAGACGATTCTCCGCCGCGAAAGCAACCAACGCGTTATCATTGCAGCCTTTGCCTCTCATATCACGCGCCTTATCAAGCTCGTGGAAATTGCCGAATCATTGGGCAAGCACATCTTCCTCAATGGCCGCTCAATGAAGACAAACATTGAAATTGCGATTCAGGCAGGCCTCCTCAAGCCAAAGAAGGACACTATTGTATCAATGGATGAAATCGACAGATTCCCTCCTCACAAGTGCATCGTGCTTTCAACCGGCGGACAAGGTGAAGAATTCTCCGGATTGATGCGCGCCGCAAACAAGACCGACAAAAAGTTTGCGCTGAAGAAAACAGACACGGTGATTCTTTCGTCATCTGTTATTCCAGGAAACGAACGCGCAATCGAGCGCATGAAGGACGGCATCGCGCGCCAGGGTGTAAAAATCATCGGCTACCGAACTCCGGGCGAAGAATACGTGCACGCAACCGGACACGGAAACAAAGAAGACGTTCGATGGCTGCACCGCAAAGTGAATGAAAAATTCTTTATTCCTATTCACGGCAACCACTACCGACTCCAGCAGCACAAGGACCTTGCAATGGAGCTTGGTGTTCCTGAAAACAACATTGTTGTTCCCGACAACGGAAGCATTATTGAAATCTCTGCTGACGGAGAGCGCATCAGCGTTCGCAAAGAAAAAGCTCCTGCACAGGCAATGATGGTGGACGGCTTCTCTATCGGCGACGAGCAGACTGTTGTTATCCGCGACCGACAAATGCTCGCAGAAGACGGCATGTTCGTTGTGATGGCCCTTGTAGACGCGAAAACAGGCCTTCTGAAGAAGTCTCCTGACCTTATCTCTCGTGGATTCGTATATCTTAAGGAAAACCAAGAACTCCTTCGCACAGCACGCACATTGATTAAGCGCACCATCGAGCAAAGCACTAAAGGGCAAAACCCTATCGACTTTGACATGGCAAAAAATGCTGTTGCGGAAACGGTTTCAAAATACCTCTTCCAGAACACGGCAAAGCGCCCGCTCGTTATCCCAGTTATCTTGGCAATCTAATCCTCACCGCGCTTTAAACTGCGCTATACTACCCCTATGAAAAAACTTCGAGTTGTATTCCTTGCGTCATTCTTTTTCGCAATTCACCTTGCCCTTGTCGCCTATATACACTCAAGCATGCTCGGAGAGCACGTGAGCGCAAATATTGTAAGCGTCTTGTTTGCCATTGCCTCCGCGCTCTCTATCCTTCTTACCCTCTCGGCCCCGCGGCTGATGCGAAGCTTTGGGACTGTGCGCGTGACACTTGCAGTGATACTCTTCTCCGCGCTTTTGTTGTGGGTATTGGGCACTGCGACAAGCGAATATGTTCTCTTGGCTGCGTTTGTTGTCTACTTTGCGCTCAACGCGTGCATTCTCTATGCGCTCGACATATTTATCGAGCACTATAGCGCGGACGCGGCAACAGGGAATATCCGAGGGCTCATGCTTACCATCATGAATGTCGGATGGGTTGGAATGCCGGTATTGGTGGGCATGATTTCAACGCGCTACGGCTTTAATGCCGTGTATTTGATTTCGGCAATTGCGATTTCTGTATGCGGCATCGTCATCGCAATCAGCCAGCGGAAGTTTGTCGCGCGGCCGCAAAGTGCGCCAAACCTTGTGGCGGCATTTGCCCGCATACGAAAAACGCCGGCGCTTCGCCGGGTGATATCATTGAACTTTTTATTGCAGTTTTTCTTTTCGTGGATGGCGCTCTATGTGCCCTTATATCTTATCCAGACGCTTGGCTTTGGCTGGGGCACGATAGGCGCGATATTCTCGTTCATGCTCATCCCTTTTATACTATTCCCCTACCCGATGGGGCGCATTGCGGATAAGTGGCTCGGCGAAAAAGAGCTCATGATTACTGCGCTGACAATCATGGCAGTTGCCGTTGTGGCGCTTGCCGTAGTCAGTGCTCCAAGCGCAATCTTGGTAGCCGGGATTCTTTTCTCTACCCGTATTGGAGCGAGCACGCTTGAGGTGATGAATGACAGCTACTTTTTCAAGCAGGTCACGGACACCGACACAGAAGTGATAAGCTTTTACCGCATCATGCAGCCCTTTGCGTATGTTATTGGGCCGATGGCGGGAGCCGGGCTTCTTTTCTTCCTTTCGTATACCGGGCTATTCGTATTTCTTGCAGGACTGCTGCTTCTCGGAGCGCTCTATGCATTTCGCATAGTTGATACTCGCTAACGTAACTAAATAGCCGGCGCTTCAGCAAGTGTCACCTTATACGGAGTCGTAACGCCGGCGCGTAGTACAACCAGCGTTACTGTCGTTCCGACAGTTTTTTGGCGTATAAGAGAGGCAAAGCTGTGCGCCTGGTCGAGCTTCACGCCGTTGAATGTGAGAATAATGTCTCCGCTCATAATACCAGCTGCCGCTGCAGGAGAGCCTGCAAGTACGGCGGCGCCAGTACCTGTTTTACCCTCTTCAATGACGACTCCATAGTTCACCGAAAGTCCGCGCTCGGCCGCAATTTCGGGAGTGATTTGCGTATAGCGAACGCCGACATACGGGCGGATAATGCGGCCTGTTTTTTGCACCGATGTTATTGCCTGCTTCACGTCATTAATAGGGAGCGCAAAGCCCACGCTCTGAGAAGTCAGCGCGCTTGCTACACTTACTCCGACTACTTCGCCCTTAAGGTTCAACAATGGCCCACCTGAGTTTCCTTTATTGATTGCCGCATCGGTTTGAATGACTGCATCGAGATACTCCGAGTCACCGTTGCTTCCGCGAGCAACAACGCTTCGGGAAAGGCCGGAGATTACACCGACAGAAACAGAGTTTTGGAATGTGCCCAATGCGTAGCCGATAGCGACAACGCTTTGGCCGGTGGAGAGCGTATCAGAATTCCCTAAAGCAAGTGGCGTAAAGCCCGAGCCCGATACGCGCATGATAGCGATATCCAATACCGGGTCGGTTGCGGCAAGAGTGGCCGGGCGCTCTTTGCCGTCTGTCGTAGTGACAGTGAAGGTTGCACCAGGAGTATCCACCACGTGGCGATTGGTAACAAGCATGCCGCTTGATGAAACAAAGAATCCTGTTCCCTTTCCAACTACTTTCCCAACGCTGTTGGTAAGCGTGATAGAGACAACGCTGTCGTCGGCCTTTGCAACTACCTCCGTCACCGAAAGCGGAATATCCTCGGCCTCCTCTACAGAAGCTGTGTCTGATGCAACTGCCACCTCACCGCCTGCAAGCGGAACAACCGGTGTTTCAGGAATTTCCCGCAATTGCGGCGCGGGTACATAGAGCGCAATAGAAGTAAGTATTCGGTCCTTAAACGCCCATAATACGCCCGCTACGAGCATCAAAAGCACCAAACCTGCTGCAAGGCTGATAAGAAATACCCGGCCTATAAAGCGAAAATGTCGAAGTTTTCGCGGTGTCATTCTAAACATATAGCCTATTGTAGTAAAAAGCCCCTCAGAATACTAGCAATCCCCCCTAAAAGAATTCAGAAGGACCGTCCTTCTGAACCTAGCAATGACCGTCCTTGCTAGGATTTTATTTGATAGGTATTCCCCTTCTTTTCGATGAGATGTTCGGCTATAAGCTGGGCGATGGCGGTGTTGTAGCGAGGAGTATCAAATTGTACTTTCTTGCGGAGAATAGAAACGGTGTGCGGACCACTCGCAAGCACTTTGATAATTGCGCCGCGCACTTCGCGGACCGAGCCCTTGAGCGGGCTTTGCTTTTTGTACTGCGCAGAGTTGCGGTGAATCTTCACTCCACTCGTTTTGAGAAAGCTTCCGTAGTCCATAAGTGCCCAATACCACTCTCGAGGATTTTTTCTATCAAGCGTTTCTTCAATGATCGGCATTAATACTTTGTCATCCACCAACTCAAACGACTCAGGAAAGAAATGATGTATATACACCGTGCGGATATTTGTTTCAATAAACACGTCCGGCATATTGTATGCAAAGGTAGCTATTGCGCGCGCAGTGTAATGCCCAACTCCCGGAAGCGTTTCAAGCTCTGAAACTGTTTTGGGAAATTTCCCTTTATAGTGGCGCAACACCGTTTCCGCCATTGCTTTCAAAAATTTTGCACGGCGGTTGTAGCCGAGGCCCGTCCATACTTTCAATACGTCGGCCAGCGACGCGGCAGCGAGTGCTTTTGCATTGGGGAACAATTTCAAAAACTCTTTGTATTTTTCCTTCACGCGTGCAACTTGGGTCTGTTGCAGCATTACTTCGGAAACGGCTATCTTATATGGGTCGGTCGTTTGCCGCCATGCCAAATCATGCCTCCCTTCCGCTTTATAGTAGGCATATACGATTTTTACGAAGGCTTTCTCGTTCGCATTCATATGGGGTACTGTATCACAAAAAAGCACCTAGCAAGGACGGTCCTTACTAGTTTCAGAAGGACCGTCCTTCTGAGAATTTCCGAGAAAAGAGTTTAGTGTTCGGTGTACGGTGTACACCGTGGGATACAAAAAACCGCCCCTCTATTTAAGGGGGCGGTTTTTTGTATCAGTACTTAAAACGGATTTTCTCCGCGGATGATGCGGATGAGGATCATCACGACAGCCACCACAAGAAGAATGTGAATGAAGTTACCGATAGTGTAAATACCGATAAATCCGAGGAACCAAAGAATCAGAAGCAGAATTGCAATCGTTGTTAGCATATGAATATTTATTTACTTCTAATACTTACATTGTAGCCATAATGGGTACAATTGTGCAACCCCTATTGTACTGTAACGGTATCAATCACTTCGGCAAGCTTTTGCTCTACTGCGATGTGGTCAAATTCTTTGATGCCGAGTTCTGGCGGATAATGGCCCACGTTCACGGAGTGCACTACTGTGTTGAGCATCACGCAGGTATCGTTTTTCACCATGCGGTAGCTTGTCGTCTCATAGTAATTCCCCGCACCGGCATCTCCGAGCGTAAACACTGTCCACTGATTTCGTGTTCCCGCCAGCACTTCGCCGTTTTGCGGCAGGGTGCAAGAATCCCGCTCTCCAGGCGAAGCATACAGAGTGATCCACGCTTCAGAAAAATTGGTTCCCGGCTGAAAGCTCTTGGGGAGAGAGATTTCAAACAGCGGGTTAAAGGGGGTAGGGTCTTCCTGGTCCCACACCATGTATGTCCCTTCCAGCGCAGGCTGTGGCACAAAGTCCGCACTGTAGCGAAGCGTAATGCCGTACTCGGCGTTTGCATATACAGTGGCATCATTTACCTGATTTGCAGAGGGCTCTGGCACCACGGGAGCATTCGCAACGGGGCGCTTGCCCGACATCAGAAAGAGCAGAAGCCCTCCGACAATAAGTACGGAGACGATAATGAGAAGCCCGTTGATTTGCTGCTGGTGGTGTTCGTTATGCATACACACAGTATAACAAAATGCCGCAGGCCTTGTCGTCTGCAGCATTGTGTTTATAGAAAGAAAGGTCAGTAGTAATTATTTTGACGCTTTCTTCGCAGCTTTTTTCACTGCACTTTTTGCAACTTTCTTTGCCGCACCTGCCGCCTTTTTAGCGGGAGATTTCTTGGCGCCAGAAGATTTTGCAGAAGTCTTTGTGATTCCTTTCCACTGCGCTTTTAGCATGTCTGAGAACATGCGGATTTCCATTTCGCTTACCTTGCCCGCCTTTGCGTACTTTGCGGCCACAACGTCAACGATTTTTCCGTACACGTCTTCAGTAAGGTCTTTGGCATCCTCCATCTTTTCGATGATTTCGCCTTTCATTTTGATCATCCAACCCTTGAGGCTGTTGCGGTTCTTTTTTCCCTCAGGACCAAAGAAGTAGTAGGAGGCAGCAGCGAGTGCCACAACTCCTGCTCCAACTGCAGCAACATTGCCGGCTGACATTGAATCTTTCTGTGTTTTTTTCTTCATGATTTTACTGCTCTCTTAATCTGATAATACCTTCTTAGTATACTTCTTTCTTTTGCGGAATAAAAGCGAGAAGAGAGAACTTTGCTGAAGGTCCAAGACAAGCTCTTTGGCGGTGTCTCCGATAGTGTCGATATCGCGCTCCACTTTTTCTGCAATGCGAGAGACGGTTTTGAATATCCCAATCAGATAGATGCCGAGCACCAAGAGCACCAGAAAGAGCGCTACAAAGCCGACGCTGCTGATAAGGAAAAAAGTGTTTGCGTGTTCCAAAGTCTGCATATTAGTTCTTTGTTTCCACTACGGTAACTTCTTCAACAACAATCGGTTCGCTGGTGTGCACTACTGTCGTTGTAGGAGTTTCCATCAAAAGCTTTTTGTGCTCTTCAAGATCGTCTGCAAGCTTTTTGTTGTGCTTTTTCAGGGAGGAGTTCTTGAACTCTTTGTTGAGAATAGCAGGAAGCGCGAGCAATAGCCCAATCAAAACACCCGCGATAACTGCAAGGAGCACCAATACGGCAATCGTGCCGCTAAACTGCCATACCAAAAACGTAACGGTAACAGGAACAATATTCTGCAGGATAAACAATACGACTGCAGCCCCGATCAATAATCCAATGATGAATAACATATGTATAAAAACTCTCTCTATTGCTGCTAATTACCCTTTCAGTATAGCATTTTTAAAAAACGCATCATACACCCCGCGCGGGCCAAGACTAGCCAGCTTCGGCAATTACTCTGTGCCGAAGCCGCTGTTGCGCAGCCTTGGCCCGCGCGCGAAGTACCATTCCTGCAGTGTAAAACATGGGACATGAAATTTTCCTTAAGAAAGAGTATAGTTATAGAGAACTATTATTCATGTAATTTACGAATACTTATGGAAACAACAAATACAGTCAAACCCCTCTATCGCGGCACGCAAATCGTTTGGTACATTTTCTACTTTATTGAAACAGTGTTGGCATTCCGCTTCCTTTTGAAGCTTCTTGGAGCAAACACCGGTGCCGGCTTCACCAAGCTTATCTATGGCATCAGCTACCCGTTTGCGGAACCGTTTCGCTACGTAGTGGGCTCTCCTCGCGTTGGAGGAAGCACGCTTGAATGGGGCACACTTCTTGCAATGCTCGTGTACTGGATCGTTGCGTGGGGCATCGTTCGCCTGATTGTTATGGGTAAGCCCGTTTCTCAAGTAGAAGCGCACGTTAAGCTCAACGAGCAGGACGTTACGAACTAGTTTCTAGGAGCGCTTGCTTTTGCGCTCGAGTAAGGCGCTTCAGCGCCGCTTCCCGGCTTCGCGCTTCGCCAAGCGTCGCAAGCTCTTCACTATATCGAAGCACAACGGGCCGGCGAATCTTTGTATAGTGCGCACCATTCTTTGCAGTATTGTGCTCATGAATACGGCGATTAATATCGGTCGTACTTCCGATATAGAGCGTACCATCGGCGCACTCGAGCATGTAGACATATCCCATACACACAGTGTAGCAAAAAGTCCGCCCCATAATGGAGCGGATTTTTTGTAAGCCTTGTCGAGGCGAATAATAAAGTCGTGTACAATACTGCGACTCTTATCTATATAGACGCGCAACTAAAAGCTCTCTTACCTTTACAAAAAAGATTTTAGTGGCAAAACATACATTTTCCTGTATACTAGCATCCTATGAAAACCCTCTCTACCCTTGCCGCCGGCCTTGAACGCCTTGAGCGCGCAATAGCCCACCAGGGCTTGGCATCACGCCGTGAAGCAAAGGCGCTTATTCTTGCAGGCCAGGTGACGGTCAACGGCACCGTAATCAAAGAAACGGGCTATGGCATAAAGCCTACTGACACGATTGATATCAAAGGCGTTTCAACTGCGAAAAAAGAAGCAGTGCTCTTGTACAAGCCGCGCGGACTTGAAACAACTAAAACGCTTCCGAAAGCAAAAGACATCAAAGACAAGTTTCCAAAGCTCGCCCACCTTTCCCCTGTCGGCCGTCTCGACAAAGAATCCGAGGGTTTAATCATCCTGACAAATGACGGCACGCTCACGCGCGCACTCACCAAAGAGAATGCGAGCGTCGACAAAGAATACCTTGTTACCGTGCGCGAAAATATTACAGACGCAAGCCTCGAAAAAATGGCAAAAGGAATCATGCTCGACAAAATCAAAACCAAATCGACAACAACAAAACGAGTGTCCCGCTATTCGTTCACCATTGTTCTTCACGAGGGGCGCAAGCACCAAATCCGCCGAATGTGTGCCGCATGCAAGCTCACTGTTGAGTCGCTCGTACGCATCCGCATCGGACACCTGCTTTCGTCCGGCATGAAGTCAGGAAGCATAAAAAAACTTAGTCCTTCGGATATCGAGCTTTTGAAACAGGCTTAGCAATGCGATCCATTGCAATGCGGGCAAGCAAATACGACACCGTAGACTCGGCGCCCTGATTGAGATTAATCGCGTGCTCTCCAATGCCGTCATAGCAGCCCCCTGTTGAATGCGTGTAGACGAATTGTCGAAGCAGGTTGTTTCCGAGAAACCAGTTGAAGGCAAGCACTATTTTTTCGCGGTATATCGGCTCGCTCTTGATCGAAATCATTTTTGCAATTGCGAGCACAAGGGCCGAGACTTCTTCGGGCTGCTGGTCGTGGCGCTCTTTTTTACCGCCCTTTTTATACCATCCCGCCTGCCCCACCGGCACGCATACACCTCCTTCAAAAGACTGCGCCAATAAGAAATCAAGAGCACTCTTCCCCACCTGCAAATACTTTTCGTCACGCGTCACCGTGTAGGCAATTAAGAGCGCTTCGGGAAGCACGCCGTTTGAATACGTGAGCGACTCTTCGAACCACTGCCATGAAGAGTCTGAGCTTCGCTCATAGAGGTCCACCAAAAAGTCCGCGTACCGGCGAATGCGAAGCATACTCTCTTCTCGGCTCTCAGGAAAATCAGCAACAGCCGCGAATGCCTTGATATAAGCAGCTGCAGCACGCGGAGAAACTACCTGCCGGTGCTCGGCGGTGCGCTCTGAAAAAAGAGCTCTCGCGCGAGCCACCACACCCTCGGGAAGCGTGCTGTGCATCACTTCTGCAAGTGCCCACAATGCGCGCGCATTTGCGTCTTCGAGATTTTCATTATTGTTCAAACTGGTATGTGAAATTCTCTCGGTAGTAAAATAATTGGCAAAGCTCTCTGGGTGCACGGTTGCTGCGCGTTCTATAAAGCCAAGATACGTATCCGCAAGATTCTTTGCGTCTTCGCTTGGGTGTGAGGCGCTGTACCAGCTCATTGCAACCAACGCGCGTGCATTGTCGTCGAGCGTGTAGCCAAATTTCGGATCCGGGTTGCCCAGATGCGCAAACTGCCATATGCCGAAGTCGTCGGTGAGCTTTTTGATATAGTCGAGCTTGATTGGCACCATGCATTCTTTAAACCCAAGCAAAGAGGGCGCGTGCTCTGAAAAAACCGTCATATAGCCAAGCGCCACATTTGGCCATGTCATTGCACGGGTTCTAAAGTACGCAGCCTTTCCCAAAGATTTCAATTCTGCTTCATTTCCAAAAACGCGGCGCACATTGTCTGCGATTTCCTGATGGCTCTCAAACGGCAGCAGCACCCCCACTTCAGGCGTGACTATTTCTTTTGCCTGCATGAAGCTGGTGGAGAATACCGTCCTCCCCGCTCCGAGCGCATACGAAAGCGTTCCGGACACCGCTTGGTTGGGGTTTTGCGAAAGCGACAGATAAATATCGGTAGCTTCCAAAAACAGCAGCAGTTCTTTCGTTTCCAAATACCGATTATGAAAGACAACGTGAGCTTCTACTCCAAGCTCGCGCGCAAGCGCTATAAGCTCATTTCGATACACTTCCCCTTCGCGGCGAGCAACAACCGGATGCGTTGCACCCAGCACCAAGTACACAGTGTCAGGATATGTTGCAACAATGTCCGGCAAAGCGCGAATACCGTATTCAATACCCTTTCCTCGGCTCAAAAGCCCGAAGGTTGAAAGCACTCGCTTTCCTGAAAGTCCCAAACGCTCTTTTGCAGAGGCGCCGTCGGTATAGCTTTCGGGGTGAATACCGTGAGGAATGATACGCACTTTTTCTGCAGGAGTGTCATAGAGCGTGAGCAAAAGCTCGCGTGACACTTCTGTCATCACAACAGCACAATCCACTGCATCGAGAATGGCCTGCATCACACCTTTCATTTCCTCCGACGGTTCGGGAAGTACTGTGTGAAAAGTAATCACAGAAGGCTTAGTGAGCTCCTGTAAAAAAGCAATAATGTTCTCTCCCTGATGTTCGCCAAAAATGCCGAATTCATGTTGTACTGAAACAAGGGCCACATGCGCTATTGAATTGAGCGTTTGCGCCGCTTTTATATATTCGTCTTTCGAATTTTCTTGTATTGAAAATAGCACCTTTGAGTCGTACTGGGTATCGGCCGTAGCTTCCGTATTCATGGAGATAACGCGCGTCTGCGCCTCATCGGAAAAAAGCTCGTCGGTGTAAGAAATCAGGTCTGCCGTAAAGGTTGCAATGCCGCACTCGCGGGGAGGATAGGTGCTGACATAAACAATGCAGTCCTTTTCATATGCATCCCGGGAAACAGCATTAGTCATGGGATGATGCAAGGAGTTCGCTGATAAGAGGTGCGAGCGGCGTGGTTGCAAGGCATACGTATCGGTCGGATGCGCCGTAGTATACATGCAGTATTCCGTCTTTTACGTATCCGCCTGTCGGAAAGACAATGTGGGAATTGCGCTCTTTTTCATATGCCTCGTCAGGTGCAAGAATGTCATAGTCGAGCTTGCCGATAAGGCGAGTAGGCTCATCAAGCGCAAAGAGTGCCGCACGTGCGGTGTAGTTGAAGCCGTCCGGACGATCGGTCGTTATTACATGGTGATAAATAACAAGCCAGCCTTCGGGAGTTTCAATCGGGGGAAGGCCTGGGCCGATTTTTGCGTCATTGGCATGAGAGGTCGGCAAGAAAACTGAGTGATTGTCCCAGTGCAGCAAATCATCCGACCAGGCAATCCATATTGCCGGATTTTGCGGAAGAGCGGAGAGGTCGCACGGCCAATTGACCGGGTTGCCCTCTGCGCGCCTTCGATCGCACTTTGGCTTATTCCATCGGTTCGGGCGATGCAGCATGCAGTAGCGGCCGTTGATCTTGCGGGGAAAGAGCACGATATCCTTATTGTCCGAGTCTTCCGCCGAAATAATGCCGAGATTTTCAAATGACTGAAAGTCGCGTGTGCGCAAAAGCCCCGTTGCCGTTTCAAGCGGCGTTGTGCGCGGAAAGGAAGAGCCGTTTAGCATAATGCGCTCGGGCACTGCAACATAGGTCACATAATAGTCGTCTTCTATTTTTGTGATGCGCGGGTCTTCGGTGCCCCACGCATCAAATGTTTCGCGAGGTTCAAATACGGGCTGAAGTGAAGCGCGCGTAAAATGAATGCCGTCAGTGCTCTTTGCAAGACCGAAGCGCGAAACATATGCATCAAGCTCCCCCACTGCGCGATACAAAAGTACTACTTCGCTTCCTGTATGGATTGCGCCGGGATTAAATACTCCTTCATTTTCCCACGCATACGCAGGGTCGGGCGAAAAAATGGGGTTGCCTTCGTGGCGCTTTAGACTAATCATACGCGACCGTACTTGTCTTGCAGTCTGATAATATCATCCTCATCGAATGCGCCTCGCGCAATTTCAAGAATTTCTGCGTCAGCACCTTCGGCCTCTATTCGATGCGCTGTGCCAGCAGCAATACTGAATTCATCTCCCGCTTTTGCACGTGTCGTCACGTCTCCAATAGTGATGCGCGGCGTACCGGAAAGCACTTTCCAGAATTCTTCGCGGTGCGCATGCGTCTGGAGGCTGAACGCTTCCCCAGCCCTTACGAACAGCACCTTAACGGTTGTTGATTCATTATGGGTAAATTGCCTGAATGCTCCCCATGGCTTGGAAGTGGTCTGTGGTTCCATAGGCTTATTATAGCTTACCCTCTATCAGTTTTCTAATAACACCTTTCGTCTCGGAAACGCCTTTGACTGCAGCAACTGCAACGCCTACGCGCAGCACTGCTGCGTCATTCCCTCCTTTAAAGAGCGCGTCTCCTACAAATAAGAGCTGCTCGGTATCGAGGTGGGTATGCTTAAGCAGGGACTTGATGCCGTATGCCTTGTCCACTGAGCCTTTTGTCACATCAATGGAGGTCATTCCTCCGATTGAAATAGAGAACTCCGGTATCTGTTTCTTTAGAGCATGTTGGAGTGCTGTTCGTTTTTCATGATGGGGATCCCAGAGCGCTTTGAGTTCGGTAGGGGCAGTACTGCCAAGGCCGGAGAAAGTGATTTGTGTTCCGCGGTCTTCGATAATGACTCCATTCGCGTCAGTCGGGCGGACATAACCTGTTTGCGTGAACGCAGTTTCAAACGCCGCAAATATTTTCGCCTTTTCTTCGGCAGTCAGTGCATTTTCGTACTCTGTTTTCCATGTGCCATTGTGCGAGAGAAGTGCGGCCCCATTAGTAGGAAGCAGATAGAGATTGGAGAGAAGCGCAGAAGACGGCAAATGAGAGAGCACCTGCTTTTCGAGCTGAGGAATACCGGCGCCGGAAATGATGGCAACTTTTTTCACGCTTAACAGATCGGCAATAAGACCAGCCATCTCATTATCGAGAGACATCTTGCTCTCGGCGAGCGTGCCATCGAGATCAAAGGCGATGAGGGAAAATTCTTTTTGCACTCCCCACTGCCACCGCGGCTTTTCGCCTGTTGCATAGCAAATGCGAATCAAGGCGGTAGTCAGTATTAAAAATGGAAGAACGAGCATAAAGAAGACTTCGCGGTCGGGCGATGCATTGTCGACCGTGCTTGCAAAAAAGGCCATTACCGCCACATATACTGCAAGCACTAGCCATCCCTGCCAGGCTGCCGGATACCAGCCCCATCCATATGCTTTTCGTTTGAACCAGAGTTTTTTCATACCCTTATTTTACCATATAAAAAAGCCCTCTTTTTGAGGGCTTTTTTGGGGTCGTTTTAATTCAAAAATGAAAGTGCTGACTTGATGGAGAGGAGTATCTTCTGCCAAAAGCTCACAGGCGCCTGTACCTCTTGCATTCCTGGCATCATTGGGAGACCTCCTGCAACACTGCCTTCTGCAGACACAGCCGCAGTGGGACCATTTGATGGAGCTGCTGGCTCGGGTGCTGCGGGCGCCGGAGTTGCGCTCTTGCATTCCCCTTCATAGAGTGTCGTCGCCTTGTCCGCCCCGAGCATGCACGAGTTGCCGTATGTTTTTGTCACACCGCTTGGGCTCTTTCCGCACACCGGCATGTACTGCATCGTGCACATGGTGGGAGTTTCTTCTCCAGGCACTGTAATGCCGTACCCTGTCATTGCAGTCACCGCGAGGCCGATAGAAGCGTAGCTTGTGTTCAGTGCAAGAGAGTTTGTAGTGTAGCCATTAACCGCAGTACCATTTGCATAAATCATCCACACGCTGCCCGCCTGGAATGTTTCGTAGCCATTGTCGTATCCGCACGCAGCAGAACTACTAGTAGTTTGGATTGTTACAGTATTCCCCAATGTTCCCTTATATACCTGGTCTACCTTAAACGTGATGCGGTAATCGCCATTGACGCTCTTGTCCTGAGCAATCATCTGCACGGTACCGATAAATGCAATGTCCTTTTGTGCAAGGTTTTCTTTTGCAGTAGGCGGCCAATTGCCGTCCGGCTTACACGCGTACGCGGTATTCGTGCTAAAAAGCGAAATAATGAGGACAAATGCTATAAGGATTTTTTTCATAATAATAAGACGAGTGTTGTTAATGGTTTCTTACAATTCTTTTGCGTACTGAGCAATATCTCCTCGGGGAATGGAAAACTCTATCGCTCCCGTTGCCCCCGGCGCTATTTCATATTTGTCGAAATAGAGAGTGAGCGCATTGTCGTTGAGCGAGAAATTGTCGAATGAAGCAAAGGTGAGCTTCTTTACATCTTCTTCAAAAACGACCATGGAGGCCATGCCCCCTGGGCGCCAGCTGAGAAGCTGTTGCTGAATATACGCGGTAAATGCCGCCTGGCTGTTGCCCGGTATAATATCGGACAATGCAAGAAGTGTGTCGTTAGAACGCGCGGCCGTGAATACTTTGTAGATACTGTTGCCGTTTGCGCCCCCGGTATAGACATAACTTTCCACCACAATAGATTCTGTCTCTGCACCTGTGCTGTATTTTGCGGTCATCTCAATCGTATAAGTTGAAGGCGCGATAGCGTCAGGAAACTGCTCTCGCATGCCCGGGACTTCGGCGTCCGCGCGCGCCTTAAATGCTGCAACGCTTTGGTCTACATATGCACGGGCCGCAACTGCAACACTACTGTCTCCTGCAATTACAGGTTTTGTACCGCTAAAGTTTGCTTCGGTAATTTTTGTTTCAGTAATAGTAACCGGCACTTTTTCTTCTACCGCATTTTCAGGGGCAATAATTGTCTGGTTGTGCTTATTGAGCCACAGTGCAAGCACAATAATAATTGCGAGGACCAGGATAGTTACAAGAATTGTCGGTATTCTTTTCATAAACTACTTTACTGGAGGATAGTATTCGACGACCTTCCACCCTTCGTTTACCCATGCAACAGTGATGTCCACTGGTTTTCGGGAAAACTCTGTTCCGCTTTCAACCTCAGCACTTGTCATCTCAATTATTTCTGCAGATACTTTGTAATAGTCCCGGACTTTTTCCATGCTGATTACCTCAATCCTCTCAGGCCACGGGCTTGACGTAGCGCGCCCCGGCGCTTGGGACGTGCTCTGTATCCATCGCGTAATCAAAGCGGGAGCGACAGTAGCTTCGTACTCTTTCTTGATGCTTGCACTCAGCACATCTTGCTCCGCCGTAAGAGGGACATTCTTCATCTGTCCTCCAAATGCGACAACGGTCGCTGCAACCGCTTCCTTTTCCTCTGCAACTATTTGCTCAACAGTCGGCTCTTTTGTCCGGGTATAAACAAATAGTGCTGTTGCCGCTACAATGCCGATAATAATAAGTATCAATGTTTTCTTTTTCATAGAATCATTATACTACGTTTTTCGGTTTATTCCTCTGAAACGCCCCTCTCGGTGCTATGCGTCAAACAGTCCAGTATTTACCTTCTTTTTCACATGAGGAATGCGTGGAACCACGATGGCGACAAGGCCCGCTACAACGGCGACGACATAAAAACCGTATCCAATCGTCATGCCGATTGCACCGGCAAACCACATACTTGCAGCGGTGGTGAGGTTTTTCACGCTCGCCCCCTCTTTCAAAATGAGCCCCGCTCCAAGAAAGCCAATACCGGAAACAATTTGCGCTGCAATGCGCGACTTGGATGCGGGATCCACGACTCCAGAAAGAAACGTAAAGAGCATTGCTCCTGCGAGCACAAAGATGTGAGTACTGATTCCTGCATCCTTGCCGCGACTTTCGCGCTCCGCTCCGATGAGGTATCCAAGAATAACAGCCAGAGCAAGATTGATAATAAACGTGACTTCCATTGTTCCAAAAAGTTGTTGTAGCATGGTTTTATTTTAGCACTTCGGAGAGGAGTTCTGGAAATTCAGTGGTGCCCATATCACCCTCTGTAAAATGGCCCTTGCCTGCAAACTCTACAACCATAAGGCCTGCAATAGCCTCTTTCAACAGCTCCGCTGTTTTTTGCATTGGCGCATCATCATCACTTGAGATAAAAACAGTTATTCCTTTTGTTCTTTCTGCAAGAGCAGGGTCAATAATAAAATCAAAAAAGTCGCTTACTAATTCCCTCTCTTCGTGCTCAGGGTCCATCCACGGAGCGACCAGTATCACCACTCCTACTTTCTTCTTGTTTTCAGAAAGCCATCGCACCAAAAATCCGGCCCCGCAACTGTGCCCGATCAATATAGTTTCTTCATCTATTGGAAATTGCTCGAATACCGCTTTCCATTTTTCATACTGTGGAGCATAGGGCTCGGGCATTTCAGGAGTTTCGACCGCAATACCTTGTGCCTCAAGTTCGCTCTTTATCCAAGGAAGCCAGTGCTGTTTTGAAGAAGTTGCACCTCGTGCAATATATTCTTCTTTACTCGGCATTCCATGGATAACAATGGCGTTTCTCATGCAGAAAAGTATATCATGGTAGAATAGGCGTATGACTACAAAAACACTCCTCACAACATTTCTCTCTGCATCATTTGTTCTCGGTATTACAGCTGGACCGCTCTACGGAGCAACCCTTACGACTGAACTCAACACCCTTGTTGACCAGCAAAAAATTGCGCGCGCAAAACAATCTGTATGTATTGAACAAAATGGTGTTGATACCCTCTCCTATAATGCCCAGACTCGTATTATCCCGGCATCTGTGTCCAAGCTCTACACCTTTGACTTCGCGCTTGCAACACTGCCAGAAGATTTTCGCTACACAACGAATTTTTATGTGCAGGGCACGACGCTCTATATCAATGGCGCGGGGGACCCGCACTTTGTGGCTGAGCACCTTACAAAAGTACTCACGACCGTACAATCTGAAAAGAATATCGTGATAGATCATATTGTTTTCACTCCAGGCTTTTATTTCAATTGGGAAATGGCGCCAGCTGCTGTACAGACAGCGCTTGCAAATGCGGTGCGCAACACTCCGGGCATGCCTGTTTCTCCAAACGTGCGCATCACGCTTTCTCTTGTACCGTACAACGGAAAAGGCACTTCCTACCAATTCAGTTCAGCTCCCCTGCCCGCCCTCTTGAAACAAATCAACAACTACTCAACCAATATCTCGGCCGACATTCTCCTTTCTCGCTTGGGCGGACCGGTCGCCTTTTCCGAGTACATGAAAAAGACTTATGATGCGGGCCCTGAAACAGTGTCCTTTATGACAGGCTCCGGACTCTATGGCAATTACACGACGTGCGCTCTGACGCTTCGCGTTATCAAACATTTGGAATCCCAGCTCAAAGAGCGTGACCTCGAAGTTACTGACGTCCTGTCCATGCCGAAAGTTGATCCGGGTGTAATCGAAAAGCGCGCAATCAATATGGACGGAAAAAATGCGATTGTCGCAAAGAGTGGGTTCGTCAATTACCATCACGCACTTGCGGGGGTTATTAATACAGCAGACAAACCGGCATACTTTGCAATCTTCACCAACTACAACTTTATGGCCCAGACAAGTGCGGTAAAGACAATGGTGGATCAATACACGGAGAAAATCCTCGCGCACTTTAGCCCAACGCTTGAGTCATTTGACTACGCTCCGGACCCGAGCATCTTTGAGGATGTCCTCATAAAAAAACTGTAATACCTTACCTAGCAAGGACCGTCCTTGCTAGGTAAGATTTAGCGTTGCAAAAGAAAATCCCGAGCAGTTGCTCGGGATTTTCTACCTTACCTAACGAGGACCGTCCTCGTTAGGTAATTTCAGAAGGACGGTCCTTCTGATTATGGGTGCGCTACAACGTAAGCCTTGGACTTCGGTCCGTAGACACCGTCGGGGGTAAGACCGGCTGATGCCTGGAATTCAATCAATGCCTTTTTAGTCATTGGGCCAAACGCTCCGTCAGCGGTAATGCTTGCTCCTGTACCCACACCTTTTTTGATAAGGTATGCCTGGAGTGCGACAACCTCGCTTCCGCGAGAGCCTACCATCAGTGTTCCTGTAGAAGATACTCCGGAAGAAGTATTGCTTGAAGTCGAAGCAGGGACGGTGCCAAGCGCATCAATGATTGCGTCAGGAATATCTATTCCTTGAATGCGCGCAGAAACAAATTCTGAACGAAAATTTTTTACCAATAACTCTGCAAGTTCTTCCTCGTCATCGTGGTTGTCGAGAATCTCTTCGAGGTACTCCATCTTTTCCTCAGGAGTAAATACTTTTGTAAAGCGCGGATAGGGGTCGGTCGTGTCATTGTCTTCATCATAGAGCTCAAAGTGAAGATGCGGCGCGCTTGCAACGGCATTTCCGGTGTGTCCCACATAGCCGACAATATCGCCCACTTTCAATACATCCCCTTCGTCAATATCTGCAATTTCGCTTAAGTGCATGTAGACAAAGCGCTCTCCTCCGGGAGCTGCTGTTTGCACGTAGTTCCCCGCTCCTGTCCAAACCCCCATGCCGGTAACAACGGCTTCTGTAGGAGAAACAATTGGCGTGCCTTCGGGCGCCATGATATCAAGTCCAATGTGGCTGTGGCCAGCACGCGGGTCCCCGTAGTTTTTTGTCAGATTGCGGAGTGCTACACCAAAGAGTACAGGTATAGGCAAATCCTCCACCTGGTCGTCATCAAGATTGTTAATTTTAGTCGAAAGCCCGCTACTGCTTCGGCGGCGTGTCTGCGCTTCAGCAACAGCTGCACCTCCTAAGAGAGAACCTATAATAATAAAGCCCAATACGTACGCGAACATTTTTTTATTCATATGCATCAGTATACAAGACGAATCACTGTCATACCTCTTTCATTGACAGATAGAAAATAAAACGTTTAAAAAACTATTATATGGCTCGGCTGTCATAGGCCCAGTGCAGCACCGCTTGGCGTTGCTTTCTTCGGCAAAACAAATCCCCCTTTCTGCAGGCCGCTGCAATTTGTGCAACATGCCGAACAAATGCACGCCATCGCTTTATTTGCCGCCTATCTTCTTGTGGAATTCTTCTACCGCTGTAATACCTGCAGTACCACTGAAACCATCCACGAGGATCATCTTTATATATCCATCCTTTTTCTCTCCATACTGAAAGCGGCTGGCTGGCATTGATGCCAAAAAAATTCAGTGATGGATCATGCTTACTGGAATTGAGTTTGGCTTTTACAAACCATGCTTTTGGAAATTCTTCCATGCAGTCCGTCATGTACTTCCCTCCAAAGATGCCGAGCTCCAGCATTTGCTGCGGGGTAAGGTCCGGCTTAAACACGGGGTCGAAGTTTTTTCCGACCGGTTCGGTGCATTCATAGGCGTACCCTTTCTGCATTGTGTCGTTAACAACAATAGTACGCATATGCACTGTATACTTATTGTTTCTTTGAGCGCTTGAGAATGAAGCTTGAGACAGAACTTACAATAGCGCCGAATACAACTGCAAACACTACTTGAAGCCCCATGTCGGTAAGAATGAGTTTGGTTTCGCTCGCGCTCTGCATTCGATACGCAATGCGAACAGATTCCAAAATGCCGCTGTTAAACCATTTGTAGTATGCGAGAAATACGAATGCGGAGATGATACCGAAAAGAAGTGAAATCATCATTCCTTCGCGGAAGCCTTGCTTGAAGCTCATCACGCCGTCGAGTATTGCGCGCTTTGTCCGAATACCGAGAAACAATACCACTGCCGGTGCGATGGTCATAAACAATACTTGGTACCACGCTCCGCTGTTAAAGCTTTGATTGTTGCCGCTCGTTTCCATGAGTACAAGACAGGCAATGGTGAAGCAAGAAAGAATCAGTGCGTAGTTCCAGTGATTTCGTGAAAATATAGTCATATACAACAGTATAAACTAAATAGGCAAGTACTCCACCTTCTTTGCTGATGCTATACTGTACCCGCATGGACCCCGAAGTACAAAACCACCCTTCTGTCGGACCCACTCACACGAGTACGCTCGACGAAAAAATAACCGCAATGGCGCACGAACTGCATGTTGAAGTGCCTGAAGGAGCGCTTCCCTTATCACTGAAGCTTGTCTGCGTGTTTACGCTCATTGGAGGACTGAGTATTATCGGCAGTCTTTTTGTCGACATCATCCGGCCGAGCAACACAATCAGCGCAGGGCTCTATATCATGCGCCTTGCGGTGGGCGTTACTGCCGTGGGAGCAGCCTATGGCATCATCCGCAAAGAGCGATGGACCATGTGGTTCTATGGAGTACTTATGATGATGGGCTTGTTCCTCAACCCCGTCACCGCCGTCATCCCGGCACTGGTGCTTGTCTCTCTCTATCGTACCCGCCACCTGCTTGCACCCTCAAAACTCGATTTGATGATTGAATACTACTGGGAAGTGATAAAGAACAAGCTTCGCGAATAATGTGCGATACTGAGGGGATGAATTGTATTACTCTCCTTCGCATCAGCCGTCCGCGCTTTTGGCTCTATGAAGCCGCAACGTTTGCACTCATTGGCGCAGTCGCCGGAGCCGCCGATACAGCATTTCTTTCAGATTGGCGTTTTTGGACATTTACTCTTTATTTCCTTATTCCCGCCAACCTGCTGATATACGGCGTCAATGATATCTACGACTACGAGACAGATCGACTCAATCCCAAAAAAGGATTATACGAAGTACTCGTGCATCCGGATATGCACAGCACGCTATGGAAATGGATCATCTTTACCACGCTCCCGTTTCTCTTTTTTATTCCCTCTTCATTCCCCCTTATTGCATCATTTGCTGCATTTCTTTTTTTTGCACTAATGTATTCAGCAAAACCAATCCGCGCAAAAGCAATTCCAATTCTTGATTCGCTCTTTTCAGCAGGGCATTATGTTGCAACGGGGGTCTTTGGATACTACCTTGCAGGCGGCACGGTATTTCCGTGGATTGGAGTAATCGCGGGCATGTCGTGGGCAATTGCCATGCATGCCGTGAGTGCCGTTCCGGATATTGAAGCCGATACTCGAGCAGGCCTTTCTACCATTGCAACGCTTTTGGGCAAGCGCGGCACGCTTTCACTGTGCGTGATATTGTACGGAGTTGCCGCAGTTATTACCCGCGATATCCTCCCGCTTGCAAGCATGGTGGGTGGATTTGCTTTTATCTATGCAATGCACCGAATGTTCCGCGCACGCACACAAGCCGCACTCTTTCGCGAATACACCTACTTCCCGCTACTCAATACAACAGTCGGAGCACTCGTATCGATTACGCTGATGCTGAGCCTTTTCTCTTAAATCTTCTCCAGTGGAAACGGGTCGGCAATTCCTTCGATGCGCTTGTACGCAAGCTCAGCCGAAATAAGGCAGATAGGCATGCCGATTCCAGGATTGGTGCCGGCTCCCACAAAATACAAGTTCGGGATCTTTGGATGAATATTGTTTGGGCGGAAAATCGCCGTCTGCCCGAGAGTATGAGCCAGGCCAAGCGCTGTCCCCTTAAAGGCATTGTAGTCCGCAATAAAGTCTTTGATGCAGTATGAGCGCTCGACAACAATGCGGCTCGCAAGGTCCGGTGCCTCAAACGCTGTGGCAAGTTCAGCTATCACCTTGTCGCGATACTCTTTCACAAATGCTTCAGTATATTCAAGCCCAGGCGCTATGGGAACCAGTACAAAAAGGTTCTCGCACCCCTCTGGTGCAACAGTGCTGTCGGTTTTTGACGGTGCGCAGACATACAGTGATGGGTCAGTCGGCCAGGATTTTGTTTTTCCGAATATTTGAGAAAAGCTTTCTTCCCAGTGCTCCGAGAAAATAAGGTTGTGATGTCGCGCCTTTGGAAGCGTGCCTGAAACGCCGAGGTATAAAATAAACGCGCTTGGCGCAAGCGTGCGCTTGTTCCATGAGCGGTCTGAATACTGCTGGTATTCTCCTCCCAACAGCACGCGATCAGTGTGCACAATGTCCGCATTGGAAACAACAATATCCGCGCGGTGTTCGGTGCCGTTTGCAAGAAGCACTCCCTGCGCGCGGCCACCCTCTACGATGATTTTTTCAACCGGCGCATTGGTGATGACGCTCACTCCGTATTTTTTCGCAATTGACTCAAGTGCCCGTGGGACCGAAACAATACCGCCTTTAGGGTACCAAATACCCAGCCCGAAATCGACATAGTTCATCATGCTGTATATTCCCGGCGTGTCGCCCGGTGCGGTGCCCAAGAGCACGGTCTGATACTGCATCACCTTTCGCAGAATCTCGCTCTTGAACAACTTTTCAATGATTGCTTTTTGCTTCTTAAACAGCGGAAGCTTCGCGCCAAGCTTCATTACCCGCTTGTTGAAAAAATCAAAAATAGAGTCGTAGTTTTTGTACATAAACTCGTGTTTTGCGATTTCGTACTGCTCTTTGGTGGTTGCCAAGAATTCCTCGAGCACTTTTCCGGAACCGGATTCAAATGACTCAAACGTCGCTTTGTTCTTTTCGATGTCACCGTAAAAATCGTGGTGCGTGCCGTCGCTTTTCAAAAAAATGCGGTATGAAGGAGAGAGCTTTTCAAGGGAGAGGTATTCTTCGATATGTTCACCCATCATAGAGAAATAGTGCTCGAACACGTCCGGCATCATGTACCAGCTCGGCCCCATATCAAAGGTATAGCCGTCTTTCTGCCACAATCGGGCACGGCCTCCAATTGATTCGTTTTTCTCGATAACTGTCACGGCATACCCGCGCTTTGCAAGCATGGCTGCAAGCGAAAGTCCGCCAAGGCCGGCTCCGATGATTAGTGCGCTTTTTTTGTGTTCCATAGTGTTGTGGTGATTATTGAAAATTTGCGCACAGTACTGGTGCGGACCCGCCCCTTAAAACTATCGTACCCTCGCATTTCGATCTCGTCGAGAATTGCCGAGTAGAGCGCGCTTGCAACCGCCACGGCGCGATGCCCGCGCGGATGCAACAGTGCAATCCCTTTGTCGCTCTCTCGAAAAAGCGCGCGGGCACGCCCCATTTGAAATTGCATGAGCGCCTTCCACGCATCGTCTGTGCGCTTCTCGGCAATATGCATCTCTGTTACGCCATAGCGCTCCATGTCTTCGCGCGGCAAATAGATGCGGTTGCGAAGCATATAGTCTTCATCAATATCGCGCAGAAAGTTTGTCAGCTGCATGGCGTCTCCCAATGCTTTAGCGTACGGGAGCGCGCCTTCCTCAAAGCCAATGAGGTGCGTCATCATCAGCCCTACTGCAGCAGCGGATCCGTACATATACTCTTCGAGCGCCTCGTATGTTTCGTAGCGCTCTACCGTAAGGTCCATTGCCATGCTTTTAAGAAAGGCACGAGAGTATTCAAATGGAATAGTATATTGGTCGTGCACACTTTTAGCAGCGATCATAATCGGGTTTGCGCCGGCCGGCAGTTCGCCCGCCACAAGCGCTTCCCAGTCTGCAGTCCATTTCGCAAGTTCAGCTGCTCCCTTTGCATGGTCAGGCTCGGTGTCTACCATTTCGTCCGGAATCCGAACAAAGGCATACAGTATCCACGTTGCCTCCCGAAGCGCGCGAGGAAAAAACCAGGTGGCGCGATAATAGCTCGTGCCGTAAAAACGGGTAATGTCGCGCGCTTTTGTAATGGCTTCTTTTGTAATCATGGATGACAGCACGCGAAGGTAACGGAGCCATTGTAGCATACGAGTGTTTACCTCCCTTAAACTAGCAAGGACCGTCCTTGCTAGTTTATTACTTCGCCTTCTCAGCCCACTTCACAAACAATTCCTTCGGAAGTTTTACATTCGAAACATCCTTCGTCGCAATTTCTTCCACCGGGTACTTGTTGATGAGGTTCATCTCCCACTGGGTGTCTATGTCATCGACAATTTCGTACGCACGCTCAAGATCTTTGTCTTCAAATGCAATTTCCTCTTCTGAAATATATTCGCTCACAAATCGGTCTGCCCACTCTGCAATGTCTGCATGAGTGACAGTATCAGAAGAAATGCCCATATCCAGGACTTTTCGAAGAGAAGCAAGAGTGAAGGGCAGTTTGATTGCGGGGTCTGTAGTCATAGTGGGTAGTCTATCACTCTTTGGACACTTTCGCAGAGCAACAAGGATTTTCGGAGATCATACCTCGAGCTCCTGGAGAATACTTCTCACATCAAGCGGCTCAGTAATCATCTCGACCATTCCATCGTTTGCAACCTTCCATTGTTCGCGAGGGCGATCAACATACAGCTCTACTCCATTTCCATCGGGATCCCTAAGATATACAGCTTCGCTTACTCCGTGGTCCGCACTGCCGTCGAGCGGATAGTGTGCATCTATGAGATTTTTTAAAACTTTTGCCAATTCCAGTCGAGAAGGATAAAGAAATGCTACGTGATACATCCCCGTATGACCCTTTGGTGCCGGCGTGGCGCCTTTCCCCGCCCACGTGTTGAGCCCTATGTGGTGATGATACCCGCCCGCGGAAAGAAACACTGCCGAGTCGCCGAAACGCGCCGATACTTCAAACCCCAAGAGATCGCGATAAAAAACAAGTGATCGGTCAATGTCGCTAATGGTGAGATGGATGTGTCCAACTGTTGTTTCTTTGTGTGCCATAACCTTTTTTTAAATTAAAATCCGAGCTCTTCTTTTACGAGAATTACTTTTATACTTCTTCCCATCATAGGGTTTTCCTTGTGAAGAATCAGTGTCTTCGCATTCATTGTATGCGCATTATAGGCACCAAGGGCTCGCTTGTCTTCAAGTGGTACCACATGATTTTCAAGTCTGCGAAGCGCACCCTCCAGTGTTGGGGATATCTTTTGCGCACCCACCACCAAGATGGCGTTCGGTGAAGTAAACACCAAGTGCGGAAGCTGGCTTCCGGTATTTGAACCAATGACCATTTCGCCGGTTTCCGAAAGAGCATGGACACTTCCCAGATAATAATCAGAAAAGACTGTTTCTTGCCGCAATATGTCCTGCTTTTTTGGATCTGCTTCATCAAGAATATTTGCGTGAAGATTATTCCAGCCATGAGTATTAGCCTTAAGGTAATCGATATAGCCGATTTCTTGAAGTGTCACCGATCCTCCATTATGAACCGAGGCGCCCTTTGGAATGAGTGCCTTGATCCGCTCAAGCGCTTCTGTTTTGTTTTCCACCACTTCAACCTGAAAGCCGTTTTTGAGGAGCGCTTGTACGGCTGTATCAATTGATACCTGGGATGCGAGCGTGTTAAATGTTGTTGTCATATTTTTGTGTATGTTATGTAGTAATAATTATGGTACTAAATCTCTAAGACAGATTCGTTGTTAATTTTTTTAAGAGCGTTGTCATAAAGGCGGCATTCACCAAATACAGCACTTCTTTTCCCTGGCGGGTACTTTCTACCAGATTTGCCGATCTGAGCACTTTGAGGTGTTGCGACACGGCGGGCTGCGGCAACTGACAAAGGCTGGCGATTTCGCCGACTGTACGAGACTTCTTCATGATCGTCTGCAAAATAGTGAAGCGGTTCTCATTGCCAAGCCCCTTCCCGAGCAGGGCCATTTGTTTGCATAATTCGGACATATTTATATATTAGCATATGTGCATATATAATGCAACAATTCTTAGTGCGCTGTAAAAAACAATCCCCGGGTGCACCGGGGATTGTTTTTTACATTATTTTTTCACTGCGAGCAGCAGGAGTGCGAGCGCATAGATGATGTGCTCGTCAAGAAACGGGTTGTTCTCAGGAGGAAATGCGGCGATCCACATCAACAGCATCATCAACGCTCCCGCAGCAGCGCCCCACTTGATGTATCGATTGAAAAGAAGCGTTGCTCCGACAAACAGCAAGCCCGCCATAAAGAGCCAGTCCACTACCGCAACACCGGCAAGACCTTGAAAGAACCCTGCAAGCGGTCCGTGCGTGCCATGCGTCAAAAATCCGGCAGTCGGTGAGCCTCCATTAATCCACGCGCCCTCTTTTGCTGTGGCAAAGCCCAGACCGAACACTTTATCAAAAAATGCCCATAGGAAAATAAAGGAGAATGCGAATCGAAGTGCGAGAAAGAGTTTTTGTTTCATGGTGATAAGAATAAATTATGTATTAAAAGTACTTTTACTGTTCTGTTGTCACGCCGTCAAACTCTGCTTCGTTTGCTTCTGCAGCTTCTTTTGTAGCGCGCACAATGCCGTCTTTGTGGTGCGCAGGAGAATAAATAGTGTACAGTTGCAAGCGCTCGGTTGCCGAAGTATTGATGACATTATGGCGTGCACCTTTCGGCACAATAATTGCCGAACCGTCTTGTACGGCATACTCATTGCCGTCAATTAGTACTGTTCCTGTACCAGACTCAAAGCGGAAAAACTGGTCGTTTTCTGCATGCACTTCTTCGCCGATATCTTGCCCCGGAAGCAAGCTCATGACAACAAGCTGGCTTTGAAGGCCAGTGTAAAGAACCCTTCTAAAATCGGTGTTGTGCAATGTTTCCTCTTCGATGTTATTACTATATCCTTTCATGCTTTCAGTATACACCCGATTGAGCAGTTTACTTTATACGGCAAGAGGTCTACACTTTGAGCATGAATACTTCAATCGAACACGTAATCAACGAAATGAAAGAACTTGAGCAGAACCTTGGCGTTATCAGCACCACTGCTGGCAATAAGCCTGAGGCCGCTGTTATCTACTTCGCCTATGACGAGCACCTCAACATCTACTTTGCCACTCGCAAAGAGAGCCGAAAATACAAAAATATAAGCGCTAACCCGAATGCTGCCTTTGTCATTTACAATGCAGAGCTTTTAAAGACAATTCAGATTGAAGGGGTGGTGAGCGTTGTTGAAGACCCCTACGAGCAGGTGGTGCACTATACGCAGCTTGTCGAGCTTGCGGTAAAGAACAACCCGCTTCCCCCTATCGACCAGCTGGGCGAAAGCGAAATCATGTTTTTGAAGCTCACTCCCGTATGGGCGCGCGTGGGCAATTTTGAAATGAAACGCGAGGGCGATGTATTTGAAGAGGTGACAGCGTAAATGTAAAACTAGGACTCGCCTCTCCCTTCAGACAGAATATAAAAAAAGACATAGCGCGAGGCTATGTCTTTTTTTGTATTTGCTGGCCGTCTCGTGTTAGAACCGTGGTCGATCAAGCCCTGCTTACTCCGTTTGGCTTCCAATTAGCTTACCCAAACGACGCGTCTCGTGCGCTTTAAAAAGTGACAAAAGTGACACGAGAAGGCACCTGAAAGTTACATACTACTGTAACCTTTTATGCAATCGTTTCTTCTCGCTTAGCGAGCTTCTTTACTGCCTTTTGATAAGCCCTACTACAAGAAGGAGCTGATGTAGAAAAACGAGAATTACTTGGATGTTTGAAAGGTAATATTTTGTTATCTGAAAAAAAGATTCTACTAACAAAATAAAAACCACTCGATATGAGTAGTTTTTATTTCATATTTCTATGGCGCTTATATCACAAGTTTTATATTAGTAACTCATGTACTCCGTTACCACACCATCATTACCAATTGCATAGATAGTCCATTTCTCTGTTTTTGGTCCGGGCATTCCGGGAGAACCTGATGGCATTCCAGGCAAAGCGATACCTTTGATAGCTGGTTTATCTCTCAGCAACTTTTCTATTACCTCAAGTGGTATGTGCCCCTCGACTACATAGCCTCCAACTATAGAAGTGTGGCAGCTCTGGAGATTGCTTGGAATACCATGTCGGTCTTTGATAGCAGTAAGGTCTGCAACATCTACCGTTTTTATGTTTACATCTTCTCGCTCAAGATACTCTACATAAACGTGACAACAACCACATGTCTTTGTCTTATATACAGTCATTTCCCCACCCATAAGGGCAGTCTTAACTTCGGAAATGCCTTCACCTTTCCAGATACTTATACCATTCGGCTTATTGCCTACCGATATTTGAGTTATTTCATTACCTGTTTCCGTATCAACTACCGATACAGTGCCTCCTTCAAGGTTTGTGACATATGCCTTGCTATTATCATCATTTATGACCACGCCGTGAGGAGCTTTACCAACGGTAATGCTTTCAATCATTTCTTTCGTTTGGAGATCTAATTTATACAACTTGTTGTTTGCGGGTCGGTTTTGTAGGACACCTTGATCTGCAACATATATGAAGCGTGAGTCTGTGGTCGGATACAGTTGCACCGGTCCTTGGGAACCCTCTGGCAGAACTATATACGATACTGATTTCAGAGCAGTATCATACAAAGCGATACTGCGAGTCTCGTACATAGACGTAGCTACATATTTACCATCAGGAGTAACCGCTGTCTGAACCGCCGAACCGTTGAGAGGCTCTACTTCTGTCATTCCGTTTTCTAGATTAACGATACCAAGTCCTTTTCCATCCATAAACGCAACGTATGCAGTTTTTCCATCAGGAGAGAGTCGCATGCCGTGGGGACCACTTCCTTCTGGAAGACTAATCTCTGTTTGCAGAAAATTGCTCGTATCAACTTTGTAGAGCTTATTTGTCTCCTGCGCCGCAATAAGTGCTGTAGATCCATCCGGAGTAAACACAACATGCGCCAGATGCTGACCGCTTCCAAGCGGTATTCGCTTGATTACGGCGTCCTCTTGAGGATCAATAACGATAACCTGGTCTCCAGTATCCATTTTCATTTCACCATGCCCCTCATCGGCATATGCAGTAGGGATAAATAGTGAACTATGTCCGCCATGTTCTTCCATACCAGCATTAGCAGTTACCCAAATACTTTTTCCATCTGGGGACGCTTGAACATTGTGCGGAAGATATTTTGTTCCAGTTTCTTGTTCTGTGAGATCTATAACTTTGATTGATTTGTTTGTAGCAGGGTCAATGACATTTACAGCTCCTTCTTCCTCCACTGCCACATAGATTTTTTCTGTCAGTGCATTTCCTGTTGAGGGAATAGGGTTATCCTTTGCAAGGACAATAATCCCGATAATGACAAGTACCGCTATCCCCCCTAATATATATGCTTTCTTCATATATTTAATTGTTAAACCAAGTCTGTCGCCACTCTTTCATCATTTCAATTTCACTTGTCTGGGCGTTAATAATGTCATTTCCAAGTTTTACGAGTTCAGGACGCTTAGTTTTTTGAAGAAGCATCTCAGCCATATCTACAGCTCCTTCGTGGTGAACAATCATTTCGTCAATAAATGCCTTCTCAAATTCTTCTCCTGATTTACCTTCTAGACCTGCTGTCATATCAGCCATTGTGTCTCCCATTTCGTGTGAGCTACCCATCATATGACTGTTTGTGTCGGTTGTGCCTGACATCATTGGGCAATTCATCCTTCCAGTTCCCAAGAAATACCCAAGAACAAGTCCCAGAATGAGAGTAATGATGCCGATAATAAGTATATTGTTATTTTTTGTTTCCATAAGTTTGTTTAATAGATGCTAATAAAATAAGGAGGGGAAATTACGGAGCTTTGGGATGCAAAATGCCTTGAGAGAATAGCTCTGTATATAGATCAGGAATACAAAACGTAAGCCTCCGAAACACTTCTTGAGAGCTGGTTATTCTGGGTGGATCCAGTATGACCTTTTTTATACGGGTATAGAGAGCAAGTCCAAAAGCTATAACCAAAAGCAGAAAGGAAGCGATAAGTATTGGAGGAACAGTGAATATGCTTTGCCATACAGAAAGATATTCAAATGGATCCATTGCACAAATGACATGCTCGCCAAGTGTAATGGTGCAACCAGCTTGGTGCTCACCATGTGACATTTGAGCAGCTGACAAAATACCAAACCCGCTTATCCATATAAAGGCTATAAAGAGTATGCCGAGGACGAGATATTTTGCTTTGTGAGTGAAAAATGACATATCTATATTCTATAATTTTTTAGGAGTGTTGCGTTAATCGCCACGACCACAGTACTTACTGACATCAATACTGCTCCTACGGCAGGAGATAAAATAATTCCGACGCCAGCCAGTACACCTGCCGCCAGTGGTAGTGCAAGAATGTTATATCCGCTTGCCCACCAGAGATTTTGGATCATTTTTCGATAAGTAGCTTTGGCAAGAGAAAGAATTGCAACTACATCTCTTGGGTCGCTTTTTACCAAAACAACATCAGCGCTTTCAATAGCTACATCGGTCCCAGCACCGATAGCGATGCCGACATTGGCTTGGGCAAGAGCTGGTGCGTCATTGACTCCGTCTCCAACCATCGCCACCTTATACCCTCGGGCTTGCAACTCTTTTATTTTCTCTGTCTTCTGATGCGGCAATACTTCTGCGTAATATGTCTTAATGCCGAGCTCATTTGAAACACGCTCTGCGACACGCTTAGCGTCTCCCGTAAGCATAATGGGTTCAATTCCCATTGCTTGAAGTCTTTGGACCACTTCCTTTGCTTCATCACGAACCATATCATCAAGAGCAATAGCACCTATAGGTAGTTCATCAGATAAAACAAACACGACAGTCCGTCCCTCATCTACCAAACGCTCAACACTTTTATTATTTACTGCTATGCTCTTTTCATTCAAGTATCCTGGACTTACCACTTTGATTTGCTTCCCTTCAACCGTGCCCATTGCACCTTTGCCAGGCAGTGCGGAGAAATTACTTACAGCGAGTTTTTTATCTACACGTTCTGATATTGCTTTTGCTATCGGATGCTCAGAGTGCGCCTCTATTGCAGCGGCAAAGGCAAGAATTCGATCCTCTTGTTCATTTCTCAATGGTACAACTTCCGTTATACCGAACTCTCCTTTAGTAAGAGTACCTGTCTTATCAAAGACAACAGCTGTTATATTTCGCGCTTCTTCAAAAGCCGTTCTATTGCGTATAAGCAAACCTTTACGAGCAGAGAGGGCTGTTGAAACTGAAACCACGAGCGGTATAGCAAGTCCAAGAGCGTGAGGACAAGCTATGACAATAACGGCAATGGTTCGTTGAAGAGCATAAGCGAGGTTTTGGGTAGAAAAGAGAAACCATCCAAAAAATGTAAGTATTCCCGCTCCAATTGCTACAAACGTTAGCCACATTGCCGCACGGTCAGCAAGTTTCTGGGTCTTTGATTTCTCCGCCTGTGCCGATGACACAAGCTCTATAATTTGAGAAAGATATGTGTCTTTTCCTACTTTCTGTATCTCTACTACGATTGAACCATCGCTATTGACTGAACCTCCAATCACGGACTGACCAGCATATTTTTCTATGAGCTTCGTTTCTCCTGTAAGCATTGCTTCATTTACGGAAGTTCTTCCCTCAATAACCACACCATCAACAGGGATCTTCTCACCGGGTTTTACAAGAACTCTGTCTCCGAGAGATAGGTCAGCAACTTTGACATCTTCTATTTCACCGCTTTTCCTAAGGCGATGTGCAGTTGAAGGCATGAGCTTTGCAAGTTCTTCCAAAGCCCGTGATGCACCCATTACCGACCTCATTTCAATCCAATGCCCAAGTAGCATGATGTCCACAAGCGTTACCAGCTCCCAAAGAAGCTCTTCTCCAGGGAGCCCTGCAAACACAGCAATGCTATATCCATAAGCAGCAGAAATAGCCAGAGCAACGAGCGTCATCATCCCTGGCTGTTTCGCTTTTACCTCATCATATAAACCTTTGAGGAAAGGATAGCCACCATAAAAGAAAATGACTGAGGCGAGAATAAATCGAACATATGCGTCCCCTGAAAAGCCGATTCCTTCTACACCAAAAAACATCTGAACCATCGGCGAGAGAATAAGTACAGGGATGGAGAGGATGAGAGAAATCCAAAACTTCTTTCTGAAATCCTCAACCATATGAGCGTGATGGCCATGATGGTTGTCGTGCGAATGTTTCTCTTGGTGATTATTGCCTGTATCACAGCAAGAGTGATCAGCAGGAGAATGTTTGTGGTGGGAAGTATCGTGCATATGGTTATTTATTTTGAGCTAACTTATACACCTTGAGGATTTCATTGATTGCCTTATCTTCCTCCTTACCTCGCATTTGATGCACAACATGTGTAGATAAGTGATGTTCCAACATCACATTTTCCACGCTTCCCAATGCCTTTTTTATGGCATTTGATTGGGTAATTATGTCTACGCAGTATTTCTCACTTTCCACCATTTGCTGTAAACCACGCACTTGACCCTCAATACGTCGCAAACGATTTTGCAACTGCTTTTTTATGTCTTGCTTCATATCCAAAGTATACCCCTATGGGGTATACGGTCAAGTCCCTTTTCGTTAGTTGATGTTGTACCTTTTTCACTCTCCCAACAGGAATGCGTAAAAGCAAAAAGCACGCAAACAGGTACTTTTTGCTTAGAACAATTTTTCGTAGCTAACATAGAGCCATCGACGCGTCTCGTGCGCGATAACCTATCACGAGTTGGCTGTGGAACCTGGACTCGACTCTCCCTTCCTCTGGTCGGTCGAGATGCTCAGTACCGCAGTAAACTCGCAAGCTCGTTTGCGGATACTGGCACCAAAGGTTCTTCTTCCAAGAACCACGGGTCATAATAGTAAAAACACACAACGCGGGGCTGTGTGTTTTTACTATTTGCTGTGGAACCTGGACTCGAACCAAGATAAACGGTACCAGAAACCGTTGTCCTACCATTAGACGATTCCACAAGTTCATGTAGAATAGCGTTTTTTGGCTAAAAAATCAATCTATGAGGAATTACACGTTAAGGTAACGGCGCACTGCCAATAGGCTTGAAACGATGCCGAGGAATGCTCCCACAAGGAGCACTGAACCTCCTATGATGAACAGGTGGTCGATATAGTAGTCAAAGAGATTGATGCCGAGAATGCCTACAAGACGGGTACCGAGGAAATACGTAACAAGAAGGAAGAGCACTTGGGTCAAGAGCCATGCGAACACACCGTAGAGAATTCCTTCCACCAAAAATGGTGCGCGGACATATGAGCGCGATGCGCCCACCAGCCGCATAATGCCGATCTCTTCGCGGGCCATATAGATGGTGAGACGAATGGTCGTGTACATGATCACAATGGAGATGACTGCAAGAATAACGCTCACTGCAAGACCGGTGCGCTCTGCATTGTCGATAAGAGTGTTAAGGCGGTCAATCACTACTTTGTTTTGAGAGTAGTTGATGCGCTCAATCACTGTCGCATTGTCGCGCGCGATTTGACTGTCGCCTTCGAGTACTCGAGCAATCGCTTCGTACTGCGTTGAGTCGCGGGCCATGATGCGGAGGTTTCCGCCGAACGGATTGTCTCCTAATTCGTCCAGTGCCTGAAGGGTGAGGTAGTCGTCAGCGTGGCGGTCGCGGAATGCAAGCACCTGCTCGTCAGCGGAGCTATATTCAACAGACGCAACTTCAGGAAGTTTTTGCAGTTCTTCCTGTAGGTTGAGTATCTGCTCTTCGGGAGCGTCAACAGTGAAATATACTGCAATATCCACTTTGTTCTGCACTTCCAAAATCGCAGCATTCAATACTGCCTGGAAAATAAAGAGTGCTGTCACCACAGAAAGGGTGATGGTAGTTACTAAAATAGCGGCATAGGAAACAAGGCCGTTTCGGCGGAAGTTCATCCATCCTGATTTAATTACTCGTTGTAGTGTGATCCAAAACATATATTTATTATACCTTATTTATGAGCGCGCTTTTTCTCGTCGCCGACAATGCGACCGCGTTCTACCGTGATAATGCGATGTCCCACCGCCTTGATCATATCAGGGTCGTGCGTGGTAAGAATCACCGTTGTGCCGAGGTCATTGATTTTTTTCAAAATATGAATCACTTCCGCAGTATTTTTTGCGTCGAGGTTGCCTGTTGGCTCGTCGGCAATCAACACTTCGGGCTGGTTGATGATGGCGCGCGCAATTGCCAGGCGTTGCTTTTCTCCACCTGAGAGCTGACTTGGAAAGTGGAACATTCGGTCTTGCAAGTCCACGAGCTGCAACACATGTGGCACATCGCTGACAATCTCTTCATCGCTCTTTCCTGCTGCCTCCATGGCAAAGGCAATATTTTCGTACGCTGTTCTTCCGGCCAGCAAGCGGAATTCCTGAAACACGATACCGATACGACGGCGTAGCATGGTAACTTGGTTTCCTGAAAAGGCATTGATGTCATTGTTTTCAAACAATACAGTTCCTTCAGTTGGCTGTTCTTCTACAAGAAGAAGCTTGTTGAGTGTTGTTTTTCCGGCACCGGAGGGTCCCACAATAGTGACGAACTCCCCTGCTTCTATCTCAAGGTTTACATTTTCGAGTGCAACAGCGCCGTTAGGGTATACTTTCGCCGCGTTTACAAATTTGATAAGTGACATAAGAAGTATTATAGCATGCTCTCGGCTTCAACAAATGCATCGATTTCCCCATCCTCCAATACCGATTCCGCATTATGCACTTCCACGTCGGTGCGGTGGTCTTTGACGAGCTTGTACGGATGCAAGACATAGCTGCGTATCTGGCTTCCCCATTCAATATCGGTGGTCTTTGATATCTGCATGCCGCGTTCTTTTGCAACACGCTCCTCTTCGGCGCGCTTGTATAATTTTCCTTTCAACAATTCGTATGCGCGGTCGCGGTTTTGCTCTTGACTGCGCTCTGTTGCAACATGCACACTAAAGCCGGTTGGCGTATGCACCATGCGCACGGCAGTTTCGCGCTTGTTCACATTTTGTCCGCCTGGACCTCCTGCTCGCTGGAAGGTGATTTCAAGTTCACTTTCAGGAATGACAATAGTAGTATCGGCCTTTGTAAGCTCTGGTACCACTTCAACAAGCGCAAACGATGTTTGGCGCTTTGAGTTGGCATTGAATGGCGAGATGCGGACAAGGCGGTGCACACCATTTTCATTCTTCAGTGTTCCATACGCTTTTTTTCCTTCTATAGAGAATGTGATATTGCGGTACCCGCCGTGGTCGTTTGCGTGCTCATGCAACAGCATGGTGCTCCATCCCTTTTTCTCGGTATATTTGATATACATGCGATAGAGCATTGCCACAAAATCTTCGGCATCGTCCCCTCCCGCTCCAGCATAGAGCGTGATTATTGCATTACCTTTATCATATTTTCCAAAGCCTTCCAGAGAATCCTTGAGTTCTTGGAGCTCTTTGATTTGGTTTTGAGCTGATACTTTGTCATTCCAAAAATCCCCGCCTGCCATAGCAGTTTCTATCTCCAGAATCCGGGCGCTGATAGCCTCCTTATCGTTCATCTGTACAGTATACAGTATTGAGAAATCCTATTGGATATAGATAACGCAGTCCAGATAGTCTGCATGTGCGCCTCCAATGAATCCGGGTGCGCAGGCACCAGGCTTTGCGGGTGGCTCTGCAAGGTAATTTAAAATAGGGCCGGGCTGCATAACTCTGCCGTCATATGAACTTATTCCGCCCGGCCATGAGCCGTGATACAAATATCCTCCTGTTCCTGTTCGTCCCCCTACCGGATCAATCGGTTTGGTGGGCATATGAGGCGTAAAGACTGCGTCCACAGCGGGAATTGCCTGATAGATAGACCAATTGTGATAACACGTAGCACTCACGCATGCCCAACCATTTACCGGAAGCGTTCCTGTGTCTCCTGCCCCAAGATTAAATGCCGTGCGCAATTGCGCTATGTCGCTTGCACGGCGAGCATTGCGCGCTTTAACGCGTGCGCTATTTAAACTAGCCAGTACGACTGATGCAAGAATGCCGATGACGGCGATGACGACGAGGAGTTCAATGAGAGTGAAGCCTTTACGGTACATGCCTTTAGTATACAGTATTGAAAAATCCTACAGATAAATAATGCAGTCAATCGCATTTCCAAAGACGCCGATTACATATCCGGGTGCGCAGGTATCAGCCTTAAGAGGCATCTCTGCACTGAAATTCAATACGGGGCCTGCCGGAACAGTCTTTGTGCCTCCATACACGGGTCCTCCAGGCCACGAGCCGTTGTACAAATATCCCCCATTTCCATCACGCCCTCCGGGAGGATCGATTGGTTTTGAAGAGATATAGGGCGCAAGCATGGCATCGACCGATGCGTCGGCCGGGTATTGCGACCATAACCCATAGCACGTTGCACTGATGCATGCCCAGCCGGATGGAGGGAAAATCCCTGAATCTGTTATTGCAAGATTAACAGCATTTCGAAGCTGCACCACATCGCTTGAACGGCGTGCGTTTCGCGCTTTCACTCTCGCAGAGTTTAGGGATGCCATCACTACAGAGGCCAAAATACCGATAACTGCAATCACTACCAAAAGTTCGATAAGGGTAAACCCGCGGTTTTTCACTTCTCTAGTATAGCGTATTAAAAAATCTATTGGATATAAATCACGCAGTCCACATAATCAGGATATGAGCTCGCTATTTTTCCAGAACCGCAAATACCGGGCCGTACGGGCGGCTCTGCCAGAAAATTAAGAATGGCGCCAGGAGCCATAGATGTTCCATCATACTGACTCGTCCCTCCAGGCCACGAGCCGTGATACAAATACCCGCCGTAGCCCGCACGCCCGCCGGGCGGGTCAATTGGTTTTGTTGGCATGTGCGGCGTAAATACTGCATCGATAGTAGTGCTGGATTGATAAATACTCCAATTGCCATAACACGTTGCACTGATGCATACCCACCCACTTGCAGGAAGTGTCCCCGTATCTCCCGCTCCAAGATTGAATGCTGTGCGCAGTTGTACCATGTCGCTTACGCGCCGTGCATTGCGCGCTTTGACGCGGGCGCTGTTGAGGCTTGCCATCACAACACTTGCTAAAATACCGATGACGGCAATAACCACCAAAAGTTCGATAAGGGTAAATCCGCGGTTTTTCACTTCTCTAGTATAGCGTATAAAAATAATTACTGAGCCACCTCCGAGATTCGAAAACCTACGGTTTATACTCACCATGCTACAACTGAGCCACCTCCGAGATTCGAACTCGGGACCTACGGTTTACGATACCGTTGCTCTACCAGCTGAGCTAAGGTGGCGTATGAAATATATTACCTCACTCTTTCATTAAGCGGAAGAACATGTATTTTGAAAAAGCTCGCGCAGGCTGCAAGCTTGGATCCGCCCCGTCATACTGCGGCACAGGCCGCTACAGGAGCGGTTGCTTGCCGAGCGGCAGTACCTGTTGTCGCCGGAACAACAGAGTACGGTTTTTCAAAATACATGTTCTGGAGCGCTACTTCTTCTCGAAATAACAAACAATGCTTCGGCGTTTGTTCGGCTTTCCTCGAATAGTGTGTTTATGCGACGCCTCCTTGTGTTGTAAGATAAAATCGTCTCCGAAACTTTTCGCAAGTGCTTCATCGGTCCACACATATTCGTACACCTTCATTTTGGGGTGAATGTAGGAATTCTCTTCCCCGCCGCTGTGGTTTTTAATCAGCTCTTTGGCATGAGAGTCCCCTGTTGCATAAAACGACTTGAAGAAGAGTACGCCTTGAGGCTTGAGCACTCGCGCAACTTCCTTGATATATCGCTCGCGCTCAACTTCTTTGAGAAAGTGGCTCGACATCATGTCCAAGACCACGTCCACACTTTCGTCTGGAAGCGGAATATTTGCTCCGATAGAATGCACGGTAAACGTGAGCTTGCTTCCCCATTTTTGCTCTGTTGCATGTTTTTGCGCTTGAGTAATCGCCTCTTCGGAAATATCGTAGCCGAATCCGCGCACGCGGAAGGTGTCGTTGAGCCACAGCAAATTGCGCCCGTTGCCGCAGCCGGCATCAAGCACTGTTACGTCAGGACGGAGAACATCTTTGCCGAATTCTTTCATCAGCCATCGCGTAAACTTCTGCAAGTCGCTGCTTGCTTCGTCGGAGAGCAGAAAATACTGCGGGTCTTTGTATTCACTGTTCCAAAATTCTTTTAGGCGCTTTTCGTTCATAAGTGTTGACATACTACCAGAAAAATTGTAATGTTGCAAAAAACAAGAAAATGAAAACATTGATAGACATTGTCCAGTCAGGCACCGCTGTAACAGCACTAGGTGTTACAGTATTCCTTATTTTATTTTTTCGATTTATGAAAAAACAAAATAAAAAGTATTTGTCAGCAGTACGGATTCCCAATGAGATATGCGCCCTACTGAACAAGAGCGACAATCACCTCTTTGTAATAGACAGCTATGCAAAGGAAAGAAATGAGATTGTCACACGGTTCGCAATCGAAGATGGCCCAACCCCTTTAGTGTACAGTGGTGCACAAATTTATTTATGCGTTTTTCTTTATGAAGATCAGTATGAATTCTTAAAAAGAAACGGGATATGGGTAGTGCACTCATCAACCGCAATACAAAAACTCGCCGCTAGTAGATAGCAGCGAGTTTCTTTTTTTACGCTTTCGGGCGTCGTGCCTTTGCGCGGTCGGTTTCGTTCAAAAATTGCTTTCGAAGACGAACAGACAGTGGTGTAACTTCGAGGAATTCGTCGTCTACCATTACTTCAAGTCCGCGCTCAATTGTCATAGTCCACGGAGGGGTGATATTCACCGCTTCGTCAGTACCAGAAGCTCGCATGTTGGTCAGCTGCTTCCCTTTCGTCGGGTTCACTTTCATTTCTTCACCCTTTGAAGTGTTACCAATTACCATCCCTTCATACACTTCGGTCTGAGGACCGATGTAGAGCGTACCGCGATCCTGCAAGCCCCAGAGTGCGAATGCAAGCGCCTTTCCAGACTCCATTGAAATCATAGAGCCAACGTTTCGGCGAGTAATTTCTCCAGCGTACTTCTGGAAGCCAAGAACGCGTGAAGACATGATTCCTTCACCCTTGGTATCCACTAAGAACTGGTTGCGGTAGCCCAACAGTCCACGAGTAGGGCCAGTAAAGACCATGCGCACAGTATTGTTGCCGAGCTTCATGTCAGCCATGATAAATCCGCGCATGCCGAGCTTTTCGATAATCACGCCCTGGTGTTCAACCGGTGCATCAATCGTTACTTCTTCAAACGGCTCGCTCTTTACGCCGTCGATTTCTTTGATGATAACCTGCGGCTGAGAGATTTGCACTTCATACCCTTCACGGCGCATTGTTTCAAGGAGTACTGCGATGTGCATTTCACCGCGGCCAAATACCGTAAAGCCTTCTGCAATGCGGTTTTCGTCGGGAGTGAAGTCAACCTTAAGTCCTACGTTCACTTCAAGCTCGCGCTCAAGTCGTTCGCGAATCTGTCGAGAGGTTACAAACTTCCCTTCCTTTCCGGCAAACGGTGAGTTGTTGACCAAGAAATCCAAGACGATGGTTGGTTCGTCGATAGTAATAGCAGGAAGCAATTCCACTTCTTTGTCTTTGCTGATTGTCTCTCCAATAAAGATGTCTGCGATACCTGCAATCATTACAATGTCACCTGCCTGCGCTTCTTGCACTTCCTCGCGAGTGAATCCGTGAAAGGTAAAGAGCTTGGTGATTTTTGCAGTGCGCGCTTCGCCTCCGGCTGTGCGCACAAATACACTGTCTCCCATTTTCGCTACCCCTTCGTACACGCGGCCAACAGCCAATCGTCCCAAGAAGTTGTCGTACGCGAGATTGAATGCCTGCATGCGAAACGGCTTAGTCGTGTCGTTTGGCGCAACAGGAACTTTTTCCAAAATAGTTTCAAACAGTGGTGCGAGGTCTTTGCGCTCATCGTCTGGATTAATCATTGCAACACCGTCGCGGCCGATAGCGTACACGGTCGTAAAGTCGAGCTGTTCGTCGTTTGCACCGAGCTCCATAAAGAGTTCGAATACGCCATCATGCGTTCCAGCTGTATCGCTCCCCGGCTTGTCGATTTTGTTGATAACAACAATCGGCTTAAGGCCAAGCTCAAGAGACTTCTTCAATACGAAGCGGGTCTGTGGCATCGGGCCTTCCTGGGCGTCGACAATCAAAAGCACAGAGTCGATAGAGCGAAGCACGCGCTCCACTTCAGAACCAAAGTCCGCGTGTCCCGGTGTGTCCACAATGTTAATCTTTGTTCCCTTATAGGTAACGGCAGTATTTTTCGCGTAAATGGTGATGCCGCGCTCCTGTTCGATCTGGTTTGAGTCCATAGAGCCCCCGTCCATTGTTTCGCCGCAAAAAGCCAACATCTTGTCCGTAAGTGTTGTTTTTCCGTGGTCCACGTGCGCAATGATTGCAATGTTTCTGATTTCCATATGATGAGTAAATTGATAAGTATAAGAGCCGTGATTATACATGAAATCCCGGAAAAATCAAAGACCGCGTTTGACGCGGTCTTTGTATTGAGCCGTTAATCGGAATCGAACCGATGACCTTTTCCTTACCATGGAAATGCTCTACCGACTGAGCTATAACGGCGCCTTCTGCTCGAGAAAGCATTTAAAAGATACCATAAACGCACAGAAAAACCAGCCTCTCGTAGGCTGGTTTTTCTGTTTCGTATTATCGAACGAAGGTAAGGGCTACTCCCTTTTTGTTTCCGCGGCCGGTTCGGCCGATGCGGTGAACGTAGGTGTCGTAGGTAGATGGGGTATCGTAGTTGATTACGTGCGTCACGTCCGGGATATCAATACCGCGGGCCGCAACGTCGGTTGCAATCACTGCCTGGATGGTACCGTTTGCAAGCGACTCCACCGCACGAGATCGCTCTCGGCTTCTCATGTCGCCGTGAAGCGCTGAAACCTGGAATCCTCGTCCGCGAAGTTCGCGGGCAAGCTCGTCAGTGTGGCGCTTTGTCTCGCGGAAGATAAGCACCTTCTTCACTTCAGGCTTGTTGAGAATGTCGTGAAGCACGTCGAGTTTCTGCCCTTGATGAGGAACACGAACAACGTCCTGGTCAACACTTGCAGAAGTGTCGCGTGTCTTGATCGAAATAGTCACGGGGTCATTAAGAAAGTCGCTGCAAAGCGCCTTGATTTCAGGCGAAAATGTCGCTGAGAAGAAGAGGCTCTGGCGCTTCTCGGGCATGCCGCCAAGGATTTTACGCATATCGTCGATGAATCCCATATCAAGCATACGGTCAGCTTCGTCGAGAACAATAGTATGAAAATCATTCATACGGATTTTGCCGCGTTCGATAAGGTCTTTTACGCGCCCCGGTGTACCGATGACAACGTTTACTCCCATTTCAAGCGCGCGAATCTGGCGCATGATTGGAAGTCCTCCCACTACTGCAACACTGAAGAGACGCATTCCTTGCGTAATAGCGCGGAATTCCACTTCGATTTGCTGTGCGAGCTCGCGGGTTGGCGTAAGAATCATCGCTTTTGGCTTGTTATTTGCAACGAGTGAGTTGATAAGCGGGATAAGGAACGCTACTGTTTTACCAGTACCAGTGTTTGCAACACCGACAACGTCGCGCCCTTCAAGCGCTACTGGAATAGCGAGGTCCTGAATCGGGCTTGGCTGTACAAATCCTTTTGCGTCGAGATTCTTCGCAAGTTGCGGATGCACATTAAAGTCGGCAAAAGTGTGCTTTGCAACATGTGGTGCTTCCTCTGTTTGAGGAGTTGCCTTATTGATGAATCGTGATTCGTCAATGCGATCTGTTTTAAATCGTCCGCGTCCGGCTGATCGATTCCCTCCGAACGAAGGGCGGCTGCCGCCAAAGCGGTTGCCTCCTGCACGAGGAGCAAATGATCCGCCTCCTGAACTAAATCCTCCGCGACTTCCAAAAGAAGGACGGGGGCTTGGGCCGTTCGAACGAAAGCTTGGTCGCCCACCACTTGGTGAGTCGCCATAGCGCATGCCTCCCGTAAAAGTACGAGGACCTGATGAATAAGAAGAGCTTGCACGAGCAAGACGGCCTGAGCCACCTGAATTACGCGCAGCTCCATTGCCACTGCGTGGCGCTGATGCTGTTGTCATAAAATATTTATATTATCGATTACTTACTGTGCCATAAGACTCGTAGTCGATAACACAATACTTTAGAATAATGCGTCTACTATAGCACTAACTGCTTTTTATGTCAATCATTAGAGAAAACACCCCTGTTGGGGTGTTTTCTCTCGTAAAGGAGCTCTATTACATTGTGTCCTGGTTTTCGAGGTTGAGCTCAACTGCAGGCTCTGGAGTTTCAGGAGTGTTGTTTGAGGTCATGTACCACACGCCAAACGCCACAATAATAACAAGCAAGATAACGAGTACAGTATTGGTAGTATTTCCGTTTTGCATAAAAAATCTATTTACTGGGTAATACATATAGTATACGCCTTTGAAATCCCTTGGGAAGTGTTTTAATTCTTCCAGTGTTCCGTATCTTTACTGTAGGTCTCTTTCATCATTCGGGCGTAATCTTCAATAGGAGTGCCTTTATATAAAAATTTATGACCCTGTTTTTCGATTAGCGCCAAGTTTTCCGGTGCTGACGAAAGGCCGTGTTTGTTTGCAATGGCAATTTTCTCGTCTTCCAATGAAGGAAAGTTAATCTCTATTTGCTGATTAAAACGCTGTTCGAATCCCATATATAAATAGTATACGCCTCCATACAAAAAACACCACATTCTTGTGGTGTTTTTTGCTACTGCGCGAATGACGGGTGCTGACCCCGCGACCTCTCGCGTGACAGGCGAGTGCTCTACCGTTGAGCTACATCCGCAGGATGTGTGCTGCGGGCTAGGGTGCCCTAAGCGTTATTATTATACATAGTTTCAAATAATTTCAAAGAGTTCTTTTCGGGGTACTGTACCTGGTGTCGATGGGAGGGAACGATCCTCCGACCTCAGCTTTATGAGTGCTGCGCTCTAACCAACTGAGCTACATCGACGAGTGAGAAGCAAATGAAAGCTTGCTTGCTATTTGTTCGAACGATGTCGATGAAGGGCTCCCTACATCGACGACCCCATCAGATTGGCGCTGATGTTCCAAAAATATATCACATCCACAGGCTTTTTCAATAGGAGGCACAGAAAAAGCCCTCACAAGAGGGCTTTTTCTTCATGTTGCGGGGAGCTGAATCGAACAGCTGCCTTAAGGTTATGAGCCTTACGAGATACCACTTCTCTACCCCGCGATATATATAAGTAGGACCGTATTCTACAATCAATAGCGCTACAATGCAACTAGTCAATTACTTCAAGGTCGCGAAACACTATTTCATAATACGAAAGGACTCGGCGGCTCTCGGGCATAGTGAGCGCAAAAGCAGCACCCTCATGCGCAATGCGGTTGCGCACCTTATGCGCTTCCCAGGCGATTTGCACACTTGAAAGCTCGGCCGGACTTATCTGCTTGAGCTTGTCTCCTATCGTATCTCCATGAAAGCCTTTTTGGTCGAGCAATCGGTCCATGTAAATATCAGCTTCGATAATAGCAAGGCGCCAGTCGCTTGCATTGTCCGAAAGCAGTCGCTCCCGGATATGGTTCCAGGTTTCATTGTAGCGGGTGGTAACCGGCTCCGTATCAAGCGCGCTTGGGCCGGTTGCAGTACTCACGGGAAATGGTGCAACACTGGACACTTTCTTTTTCTTATTTTCTTCTTCGCGGATTTCGTGGAGCCGCACCAATGAATACAAAATGACAGTAATAAGCGCGATTGCCATTAATACAATAATTGTATATACAAGATTCAGCCAGTTAATGCGCAAAAGCCATTCGAAAAAACGATAGAGGAGATAGAGTATATAATCGAGATTGAGAAATGTGGGTTCAGGGGCGACGGGTTGCACAACAGTATTATCGTATATTCTCCACTATCTTGCCAAGCGCAAAGAGTGTTGCCTCATCAAAGCGCGCTCCGATAAACTGTATTCCCAACGGAAGGCCTGCAGCATTTTTTCCTGACGGCACTGAAAGCGCCGGGTGGTGAGCCACATTTGCCGGCACCGTAAAGAGGTCAGAGAGATACATTTCAACCGGGTCTTCGGCTTTCTCTCCTATTCCAAATGCAGGCGTTGGAGTAGTAGGCGTAATAATTGCGTCATACTCCTTCAATGCGCCTTCGAGCTCTCGGCGAATAATGCCTCGGAGCGCCACCGCCTTGTTGTAATATGCGTCATAGTATCCGTGGCTGAGAACATAGGTTCCCAACAGTATGCGCCTGCGAACTTCCGGTCCGAACAATACCCCTCGGGTGGCGCCGTAGATGTCATGAACATTTCCCTCGCCTACGCGCTCTCCATAGCGAATGCCGTCAAACCGCGCAAGGTTTGAAGAAACTTCGGCGGGCATCAAAATATAATAAACGGCAAGCGCATGTTCAAAGTGAGGAAGCTCCACTTCATCAACAGTAAACCCTTCGCGTTCAAGCGAAGAAATCATTGCTTCAAAATTCTCAGATACCTCCGCATCAAGACCCTTACTTCCCCGAACCCCTTTTGGAATGGCAAGTTTCTTGGTAAGCGTTCGCGCTGTCGCTTCGGGCTGAATTGATGTGCTGTCTAAAGCGTCAAAGCCCGAAATTATAGAAAAAAGCAGCTCGGCATCTTCTACTGTTTTCGCCATCGGTCCAATGACGTCGAGAGACGAGCCCATTGCCATCAGTCCGTGACGGGAAACAGTTCCGTACGTAGGAAGAAGTCCTACAGTACCGGTGTATGATGCGGGCTGGCGAATAGAGCCCCCCGTATCAGAGCCCAGACTTGCAACTGCCATATCAGCTGCAACTGCACTTGCAGATCCTCCGCTTGATCCTCCGGGAACCTTTGTTTCGTCGTGCGGATTTTTTGTCACGCCATAGGCCGAGTTTTCAGTGGAAGAACCCATGGCAAATTCATCCATATTGGTGCGCCCGATAATAATTGCGCCGGCTGCTTTTAGTTTCTTAACAACGGTTGAGTCATAGCTTGCAGTATAGTGCTCAAGAATTTTTGAAGAAGCCCCCGCTTTGTGGCCTGCAAATAAAATATTATCTTTTATCGCGATAGGAATGCCAGTGAGTACGGTTGCGGTACCGCCTTTGAGCATAGCTTCAGCGGCTGCAACCTGGCTCTCAATATCAGAAAACACTTCTCTGTAGACATTGAGGGTATCAGCCTGTGCTCGCGAAACATATTGCGAGACAACGTCTTTGATGCTCAGTTCGCCTGCGTGTATTTTTTTGCTGAGAGAAGAAATTGTGTGTTCCATACTATTCAATCACTTTTGCTACCTGAACAAAGTGGTCCTTATGAAGCGGGGCGGCTTCCACCAGGTCATGCGCGCTTCCAATAGGCTCGACGATGTCATCGCGAAAGATGTTTACGCTTTCCCGCTCTTGGGCATTCTCCTCTGAGAGCTCCGCAGTCTGTACAACGTCAACAAATCCAATAATCGCGCCAATGTCCTTGGCAACAGTTTCGAGCTCGTTTTCCGGTACGTTTAATCGCGCCAAGTGCGCGAGTTTTTTCACCTGTTCGGTATCCATGTGGTTGTACTATAGCACTTCCCCTATCATCTTCAAAAATGCCTTTTCGTCTATTAGTGCCACTCCGAGACGCTCCGCATCCGCGCGCTTTGTCCCAGCCGCATCTCCTGCCAGCACGTAGTCAGTGGCTTTTGAAACCGACGTGGAGGTTTTTCCTCCATGCTTTTGCACCAATGCTTTTGCATCCTCGCGCGAAAGGGTCGGCAGGGTTCCGGTAAGCACAACAGTCTTCCCTGTCAGGATTCCTTTCGTATTTTTTTGCACAGCAACAGGCGTAACGCCAAGATCCAGTAATTTTTTAACAAGTTTCTGCGAGGACTTTTTTGTACGGAATGCCACAATGCTTGCAACCACTGCAGGGCCGATATTTGGTATTGCATCAAACGCTTCCGCGCTCGCATTCCAAAATGTTTCAAAGCTTCCACATTCAAGCGCAATGTCGCGTGCAGTCTCAACACCGACATGCTGTATGCCTAAAGACGCTATGAAGCGGTCCAGTGGCGGGTGCTTCTTTTGCGCAATTGCAGCAATAATATTCTGCGCACTCTTCTCTCCAAAGCGCTCAAGCCCTGAAAGATCGGCTTCAGTCAACGCAAACAAATCCGCTGCGTCGCTGATAAGACCTTCTTCCTGCAGGCGGTCTATTACCTTCGGTCCCACTTCATAAATATCGAGCATGTGAACAAAGTGAATAATGCTTCGCGTATGCTTCGCCGGGCATTCGTCATTGGTGCAGTAAAAGGCAACCGTTGTTTCGCGGGTTTGAGCATCACGAGATTCAACGGAAGCTCCGCATACCGGGCACGTTTTCGGCATGGAGAACTTTTTTTCTTTTCCCGTGCGCATGTCCGGAAGTACTGCCACCACTTCCGGAATCACATCCCCGGCTTTTTGTATCACTACAGTGTCGCCAACGCGTATATCAAGACGCTCAATTTGCTCACTATTATGAAGCGTTGCTTTTGAAACGGTAGAGCCCGCAACCAATACCGGCGTGAAATGCGCAAGCGGTGTGAGCACCCCCGTTCGCCCAACGTTTACCGTGATATCGGTTACAGTGGTCGTCGCGCGCTCCGCCGGGTATTTAAATGCCACTGCATAGCGCGGAGCTTTGCCCACAACGCCGAGCGTTTCTTGAAGCTCTATCTCATCCACATGAATAACGATGCCGTCAATATTGAAAGCGAGCTTCTCTCGCGCCGCTGCAATAGAGTCAATAAATGCTTGCAGCCCCTCAACGCTTTTTGCGCGCGCCTCCTCTTTTATTACTGGAATTCCCAATTGCCGCAATCGTGTATGCCGCTCGGAATGAGTAGTGGCTTCATCTCCCAAAAGGTCGTATCCAAAAAAATCCAAGTCGCGCTCGCGCACAATTGCAGGATCAAGCTGGCGAATCGAGCCAGCAGCTGCGTTGCGAGTATTTGCAAAAAGGGGCTTTCCTAATTCTGCCTGCTTTGCATTAATGCGTTCAAGTGCTGCTTTTCGCATGATGATTTCGCCCCGCACTTCAAGAGCGTCTGGGAACGGCGCATTCAATCGAAGCGGGATAGTGGTCACCATTTTTGCATTTTGTGTTATATCTTCTCCGACAAAACCGTCTCCGCGAGTCGCCGCTTGCACCAGCTCTCCTTTCTCATAGCGAAGCGATACTGCAAGGCCGTCGAGTTTTACTTCTGCAAAATAATGATGAGGTGCGCCTTCCACGAGCTTTTCCATGCGCGCACTCCACACTTTAAGTTCATCCGTACTAAAAGCGTCGTTCAGCGAGAGCATACGCGAAACGTGCGTCACTTTTGAAAACGCTTCAAGGGGTGCGCCTGCGACACGGTCAAAAGTGTGTGTAATGGAAAGGTCCGGGTACAGCGCTTCTATCGCTTTCGCTTCGCGAATCAAAGACTCGTATACGTCGTCTGTTACGCTCGGATCGTTTGCCACATGATAGCGAAACCGCAGATCATCAATCTGCGTTTTCAGTTTCTCTATTCGCTCTTTCGCTGTCTTTTTGTCCATATCCTAATACCGCACTTCGAGCGCGCGTTCTACTTGTCTCGGAGTATTGCTGCATACGCTGTATCCGCGGGACTGTATCAAATTGATTGTTGCATCCGTTTTATCAAATACCAAGTTTCGGCACGGCTTGTTTGCGTCCGTAATGTTTTCACGGTACACGATATAGTTCGTATAGCTCATGTCAGCAACCTTGCTGAAGGTATTGTTTCCGCACGCAAGCAGCTCAGGAGCGCTCGCGGCCGGCAAGTCTTCCGGAAAAAGCCCTACCGTAAAGTCATAGTACAACCCGCACTCAACTCCCGCATCTGCCGCATAAAATGCCACCAATGAATCTTTTGCAATGCTTGAAAGAAGATTTTGCTTGAAGGTGACGTTCGCAATACCGATCGCAAGCGACATGATAATACTGATAACAAGCACGGTAAAAAGCATGGCGAATCCGTTTTTTGTAGAAGCTATTGTGCTGTGCTCGTGTGTATTCATAAAAAATTATTGGCTCCAGTTTGTCATGACTACGGACTGTGCGGTGGTACGAGATGCTCCCCCGTTGAGCCATCGCATAGTAGAGGTGACAACAATTTGGTTGGGGTCGTAGGGGCTTTCTGTTATTTTTATGGTGCGAACATAGGACGTCTCATACGCCTCCCCTGAAAACGGATAGTTGTAGGCGTAGGCGTAGATTCCCTGGTTTTCATAATACGAGAGGTACGGACAATCGCTGCCGCATGCAATAAAGTTCGCACCCGTGGTGTAGACGTCCACAATACAGCCGTTTGAACTGAAGCAGCCGCTGAGGCTCGCGCGCCATGCCGCCCAATCAAGCCCCGACCGGAAAGAACTGTCGCGGCTGTTTCGGATAAACTCAAGCGACTCCTGCATCAGATTATCGGCAACAATTTGATTGCGGGCATAGCGTACGGAATAAAATCCGTTTGCCGCAAGGGTCAACAGCGCACCCATTGCCATGCTCAAAATAAAGATTGCGACGATTGTCTCAATAAGGGTGAATCCTTTTGTTGTAGCGCGTACATACTTCATATTATTTAAAGGCTCGCTGAGAAATATAGGTCTGCACGGTAAACGGCGTCGTGTCGCCGGTACTTGCGGTGGCAATCCCCTGCATTAGTATCATAACACTTGGCTGCCCGACATCGCCCGCCGTTGCGTTGTTTACATAAAAATAGAGCGCCTGAACATTGATTTCAGGAGATGTCATCGCAAGCCAGTTCGTTCCGTCAACGCCGTATATTCGTTTTTCAAGCTGGTTGGTGCTTGTATTGAGGCGATACTCAATATCTTCCTCGCGTCCAAGCGTACTGTGAAGCGACAGCGCGCTTGAAGGGGTACCACTAGGGAACGGGCAGTTAACAGGGTTGCCCGCGGGCGCACCTCCTCCTCCGCAGACAAGAACTGAACCTGTGCGGATGGTGCGACCCATGCTTTCCATTGCAAAATTGAGGTTGTCCAATACGCTTCGCATTGCAGCGACCTTGCGCGATGCATTGTTCACCGCATAGAGGCTCGTAATTGCAGCCATCACTACAATAATAAACAGCGTAAGCGCGACCAAAAGCTCTACGAGCGTAAAGCCTGCGTTGCGCTGTTTATTTTTCATCATGGTAAAAATATTCTTCATACTATTGCACGCTAATTTGCCCAGTATTCCATACTGCTATTTCGCGCTGAAGTCCGCGCGCTGACTGAATGGTGATTTTCACAAATGACAATCGAGAACTGCATGCGCCACCCTGTACAATACAGATTTCCGCATCAGGGCTTGGTCTTCGAAATACCACATTCACCGTTGAGTCGGTGGAACATCCCTGGTCGGTGCAGAGGTTCACTATTTTGTCCCCTGTCGTGATGCCAAACACCTCAACGCATTCCGCTCCGGCACTCGGAGAACCGCAGGTTCCGTTATTGTCATAGTATCGGTTTGTTGCACCACTGCTGTCGGCGGTATCCGCAAACAATACAAAGCTTCGAGCATTGGCGCCGTTGGTCGCGCTTGTGGCAGCTCCTGAAAAGCTCATGCCGTACGCAGGATACACATCACTTGATATCGCTACTCCGTCAAGATTGTGCACGCCCGTTGCATAGGTTTGCGCCTTGCGCACCATGAGCGCCATTTCCTGAGAGAGGTTGCGCACGGAGACGTTTGTATTAAAGTCCGAAAAGTTAAAAAATAAAATAGAGGCAACAATGGCAAAAATAGCGACCACGACAAGCATTTCAATCAGCGTAAGCCCCGCTTGCTGTATTTTTCTTATAGCCATATCTGAAAAAAACTATTAAGCGTAATACTCCACACTCCGGCAATGAATGTTCCCATGATAAGAAATGGCGCGAACGGCACTTGGGACTTCATTGAGTACTGCTTTGCCAATGCCAAAAGAAACATACCGAAGATTCCGCCGATCCAAAACGAGAACAACAATGCCATGGCGCCTGCTGAAAGCCCTAAGAGCCATCCGATACCGAGCATTAGCTTCACGTCGCCAAACCCCATCCAACGCCCGCCGGAGAAATACCACAACAGGAAAAACGGTAATGCCAAGAGCGGGCCGGCTACCAATGCTTCCCCTACGAGAAAACCGGGAATGGTCGCCACTTTCCAGACAATGGAAAGAAACGAAAGGCCGATAAACAAATACACCAGTTTGTCCGGGATGATCTTGTGCTTAATGTCGTATATCGTGATAACAATAAGGATTGATGCAATAACGCACAAGAATGCAAAGCTCAAATAAGAATAGAGTGCGAACCCTCCGTTAATGACCGTAGTGATATAGAGAATAACAAAGGTAAGTGCGGTGGTGAGTTCGACAACGGCGTATTGAAACGAAATCGGTGCGCGGCAGGTGCGGCACTTTCCACGGAGGCCCAAAAACGAAAGTACAGGCACCAATTCATACCATGCGAGCTTGCGTGCGCAGTGTGCGCACGCGCTTCGACCCTTAGCAATGCTTCGCCCGGTGTTGAGTCGCAATATTACAACATTCAAAAAGCTTCCAATAATGAGGCCGAACAGAAAGACGAAGACAGGCAATAAAATCATTGTCTCTATTGTACCAATTCCCCACCCAGAAACAAACCGCAACAAAACAAATTAGGAAAGAGGGCAAACGAAAGTGTTGGCCGCAAGAGGTGTTGTTACGGTTTTTGAAGCGCCAGCATTGTCAGAACAATAGTACGACGATGGAGTGGACTTCAAAGGCACCGCTGCAGCCCAAGCACTAGCACTATCGTGGCATTGCGCAACACCAAGCGCGCCTGCGGTTGCATCGTCAGCAGAGAATGTTGCTCCTGCATTGAGGGCGGCTTGTGCAACAAGTGCGCCGATTGCGGTGTCCGCAGTGGCACAAACACCCTCGTAGCTCTTTGGGGTCGCATTGTCATAGAAGAGTTCAGCCTGAGCGCGTGCATTTGCGAGGTTTGCCTTGATCGCTGCGTCTGCGCCCCGCGCACGAGACTGACTTAAGGAAGCCAAGACGACCGCTGCAAGGATGCCAATGATTGCAATTACCACCAAGAGCTCTATTAGAGTAAATCCTTTTTGTTTCATAAAAATATCTTTCTTTTCGAAATTAATAATTCCCCGAGCGTCATGCATCGGTCCGCAACACTTTCAGTATATCACTGTGCCGAAAGAACAGATAAGAAAAAACTCCGCCTCGGCGGAGTTTTTTCTTTCAAAAAAGTTGAATGATTAGGAAGCGTTACAAACGGTAGCGTTTGCAGGAAGTACTGCAGCGTTTGCCTTTGAAGCACCTACGCTGTCAACACAATAGAATCCTGTCCCCTTGAGTTTTACAGAAGCAGCCCATCCGGTTGCAGAGTCATTACATACTGAACCAGCAGCACCTTGTGTGCCGTCAACAGTAACAGCGCCTGCTCCAGCAGTGGTAGAAGCCTGAGTGATCATCGCACCGATACCGGTTGCAGATGTTGCACACACAGTGTCGTAGCTGTTGTTAGTATCGTAAAACAGCTCAGCCTGAGCGCGTGCATTTGCGAGGTTTGCCTTGATCGCTGCGTCTGCGCCCTTAGAACGCGCAGAGTTCAATGATGCAAGAACAACAGAAGCGAGGATACCGATGATTGCAATAACTACGAGGAGTTCAATCAGGGTGAAACCGCTTTGGAATTTCTTTTTCATAACGTTATGAGTAATTATTTTTAAAATGGTAACAATCGATTATTACAAATCTCTTTGCAATGCTCAAAGTATACCACGAAGAGTGCCCCTGTGCGCAATAGTATGGGTTTTAGGAGATACCTCCGGCAATGTTGTAGATCGGCACCAATATAGAGACAAGCAAGAGCCCTACCCCAAGACCAAGAGAGATAATCATAAACGGCTCAATCAAGCCCACAAGCGTATCCACCGCTTCGTCCACTTCGCGGTTGTAGAACTTTGCAAGCATTTTCAAAATGGAGCCGAGCGCGCCCGTCTCTTCACCCACGCGAATAATCTGCGGCATGATCTTTGGGATTTCTTTGTGCATCTCCATCGACTGCGAGAGCGACTTACCTGCCTTCACCGCCTCCATGGCGTCGAGCATTATTGCCTGATACACACGGTTATCCACCACGTTTGCCGTAATTTCGATTGCTCGAACGATTGGAATACCGGACGAAAGCATTGTATCCATGTTATCCGCAATACGGGCAAGATAGAGCTTTTTGTAGAGGTTCCCGAGAATCGGGATATCAAGCTTGACGCTATCAAGGAGCTCCTTTCCTTTCTTGGTGCGAGTCAAGTGCACAACGTACCCAACGAAAACAATAAAGGCGATAAGCATGAAGATTCCGTAGTTCACCATCAAGTCACTCGTTTGCATTACAATTTTTGTATAAAAGGGAATTTCCTGGCCGCTTTCGGTAATAATCGCCGAGAGCTTTGGCACCACAACGGTGAACATCAACACCATCACCGTAATGAAAATACCAATAACGAATGCCGGGTACACCAATGCATGTTTTGTTTTTGAGGTAAGCGCGTATTGGCGGTCGAGATAGTCCGCAAGGAAGGTAAACACCTGAGTCAATTTCCCGGATTCTTCGCCGGCTTTCACCATGTTGACGTAAAAGTCTGAGAACACGTCTTTGTGTTTGCTCAGCGCGCCTGCAATAGAAGAACCTGCCTGAAGGTCTGCAACGATTTGGTTGAGCTTTCGCGCGAGAAGCTTGCTCTCTGTGTTTTCTGCAAGCAAACTGAAAGATTTCAGCGCGGAGACTTGTGCTTCAAACAAGGTCGACATCTGTCGAGAAAGGATAACGATGTCTTTCATCGGCACCTTTTCAAAGAGCGTGAGCTCAAACCATGCTTTCGCCTCTTCTTCGCTCTTGATTTCAACAACAATGAGCCCTCGATGCTGAAGGCCGATTACTGCAAGCTCGCGGTTGACCGCTTCGATCATTCCTTCGCGCTTTTCTCCTTTATCCGTAATGGCTGCGTATTTAAAATTCATTGGATTATAGTTATTACATCAAGCGCTGCAGGTTTTTTGGGTTTACCGAATACTGATACGCGTTTTCTGCAGTAATCTCTCCTCGGCGCACCAAGTCCACAAGCGTTCGGTTCATGTCCACCATTCCCCCTTCGCTCCCAGTTTCGATTACCATGTCAATTTCATGCGTTCGCTTTTCGCGAATAAGGTTTGCAACGGCTGCATTGTTGATAAGAAGCTCGTACGCGACAATTCGCCCTCCGCTGATACGGGGCAAGAGGCGCTGAGAGAAAATACCAATAAGAGAGTTGGAAAGCTGTACGCGGATTTGGTCTTGCTGTCCGCCGGGGAATGAGTCGATAATACGGTCGATTGTCTGCGACGCATTGTTGGTGTGAAGCGTTGAGAGCACCAAGTGCCCTGTTTCAGCAGCAGTCACGGCAGTACCGATAGTATCGGCTCCGCGCATTTCTCCCACCAAGATAACGTTTACGTCCTGTCGAAATGCACTGTGAAGCGCGATTTGGAAGTCTGACGTGTCAATTCCCACTTCGCGCTGGTCGATGATGGACTTCTTTGGCTCGTACACGTATTCAACCGGGTCTTCAATAGTCAAGATGTGCGCTGGGCGCTCTTCATTGATAAGGCCCACCATTGCCGCAAGCGTTGCTGACTTACCCTGCCCCACCGGACCCACTACCAAGAAGAATCCTTGTCGCTTGCGCGCAAAGTCTGCAAGAATGCTCGGCAGTCCAAGCTCTTCAAAGGTGCGGATATGCGGAATCAAGCGAAGCACCATGCCGATTTTCCCCTGCTGGATAAAGGCGTTTCCGCGCAAACGGGTCGTACCTTGGTATTCGTATGAAAAGTCGAGCTCTTGTACATCAACAAAGTGCTTATAGTGTTCGGGCTTGAGGATTGCCTGCAAAATGCCGGTCAACTGCTCTTTGGTCAGGACGGGGCGGTTGAGAAGCGAGATAAGCTCGCCGTTGACGCGGATTGCGGGAAAACGCGTTTCTGAAAGATGAAGATCAGAACCTCCTTCGTGGATGAGCACCTCTACCAGTTCATCAAATTGTTGTTTAAAATCCATATTATTTTTCGTGGTTTTTCATTACTTCGAGAACATGAGCGAGTACTTCAGACGGCGTGCTGTTGGCTTTTACAATATAGCTTGCCGCTCCAAGCGCTTTGCCTCGGGCAAGATCCTGCTCTTGGCTTAAGTTCGAAAGGTAAATTTTGATAACATTCGGTACAAGCCCTTCTTGATTGATGGTCTCCAAAAGTTCAAAGCCGTCCACTGCAGGCATCACTACATCAAGAAGGATGACATCCGGCACGAGCCCTGCGCGAAGCTTTTCAAGCGTTGCTTGCGCGCTCATTGCAGTTTCAACAGTAAACCCGGCCTGCGTAAACCGCATCGCATACATGTCCAAAAGGAAGTTGTCGTCGTCGACAATTAATACTGTTTTTCCTTTTGTTTCCGCGCTCGTAGCGTGAGTGATTGCTTCGTCTGCCATATAGTACACAGTATACCTTAGACTTGTTAAAATCCGTACACTTCTTGAATCATAATCTCTCCCTGAAGCGCTTTCAAAAGAGCGTCCTCTTTCAAGGTCAGCATTCCCTGTGCGCGAGTCGCTTTATAGAGCTCGGGCTCGGTCGGGCTTTTCAAAATAATCTGCTGAATTTCTCGATCGATCGGGAACATTTCAAAAATCGCAATACGTCCACGCGTACCGTTCGGCGCTTCGCTGGTCGGGGTCACTGAATACATTGTCTCAGGCAAGGCAAGCTCTGTGAGATATTTTGGATCAAGGTCGGCAAATTCTTTTTTGATAAATTCGCGGGTAATATCATCCATAGGCACCTGCTTTCGAGCGCTTGGGTGCACGCGGCGTACCAGACGTTGCGCAATCGCAAGCAACAAGGTCGGTGCAATCAAGTACGGGTCGACTCCCATGTCGACCAATCGCGGAATAATACCGATTGCGGAGTTGGTGTGGATAGTAGAGAACACCAAGTGACCGGTAAGCGCGGCCTGGATCGCAAGCTGCGCTGTTTCCTTGTCTCGAATCTCACCGACCATGATAATATCCGGGTCCTGACGGAGAATTGAGCGCAGACCTGCGGCAAACGTATAGCCAATTTCCGGCATCACCTGCGACTGGGTCACGTTGGGGATTTGATACTCAACCGGGTCTTCAAGAGAGATGACGTTTGAACCTTCGCGGTCCACATTTCCAAGCATTGAATACAGCGTTGTACTTTTACCGCTACCGGTCGGCCCCGAGATAAGGATCATGCCGTACGGTCGCTCAAGCGCTGTTTTAATCATTTGCAAGTTGCGAGGAGTAAGGTCGAGGTCTTCAAGATTTTTTACGCCGCGCTCGGAGTCCAAAATACGCATAACGACTTTTTCGCCGTAGTAGGCTGGGAATGTTGAGACACGGAACTCAATCTTTCGCCCTTCGATCATGGTCGCAAAGGATCCGTCCTGCGGCTTTCGCTTTTCATCAAGTCGAAGCTTTGAAAGAATCTTAATACGCGCAACAATACCGTCAAAGCTTGTCAGTGGAAGTACAAGTGTCGTATGTAGTACGCCGTCAACACGATAGCGCACACGAACAGCAGCCCCGGTATTTTCAATGTGGATGTCCGACGCGCTTCCCTCTACGGCGTGGTTGATGATTACGGCCACGATTTTAATAATCGGCGCGTCTTCGACAATTGCCGCTTCCTGCTTTTTTCCCTTGCTATCAACCTCAGGCTCGTCTTTTGCAAGCTCTTTGTTGGCAAGTTCAAGCTCGGTTGAAAGCTCCCCCACTGCAGCGCCCACTTCTTCGGAGAGCGACTTGTAGTTTTCCGCTACTGCAATAAAGTCCGTGTATGAAATGAGGAACACTTTAAACGGTATGCCGAGTTTTGCCGACATGAACTGCAATGCATTCATGCTTTCGATATTTTCAGGCTCGGTCACCCCGACAGAGAGCACTCCTTCCGCAAAAGCGATCGGTACAAACTTGTAGTGCCGTGCCGCATCTTCGGGAATGTATTTTATAGTATCAAACGTAATATTGGTCGCAGTAATTTTTTGGTACGGCAGCTTGTAGAATGCCGCCTTTGCGGCAGTGAGCGCGTCTTCAGAAATTCCGACCGCAATAATCGCTTTGGTGAAATTTCCTTCATACGTAGTATCAACCTCCGCCAAGACGCGGTTGTACTGAAGCTCCGTGATAATACCCTGGGAGAGGAGGTAGTCGAGAAACATTATTGCGCGACGGGAGCACCGGACGTGCCTGCCGTAGTGAATGTCATAACATTTCCGATGGTAGTACTCGATCCTCGTACCACTACCGCTTGTACAAAGTACTTCGTTCCAGGAGCAAGGCCGATGATAGTTGCGAGCGTTGTTCCGCTTTTTGTAAGCGTTACAGGGCTTGTCGTATTACCAAATGTGTCGCTGATGCCATATTGGAAGACAACAGTGGTTGAAACAGTGTCAGGCACTGTAATATCCGCGCCCACTTCGGCGCTTGTTGTCGTAATTTTGCCAGGGGCAAGGGTTTGTACGAGGACAACCGTACTTGTCCCTTCTCCTGTGCCCGCCGCATCGTTTCCAACCGGCGCAAACGGGTTGATTCGTCCGATAATATCGGTGCCCAGCATCACCGGATAATCGCGAAGGGTTTTATACGCTGCATTTTGAAAAATAGAAGTATCGATTGAAATACTGTTGACGCTTGAAAGAAGCCCTGAGAATTCATTCGCTGCCATACTTGTCTGTCCTGGTGTTGGCATTGTCATTGGTCCTCCAGGAATCGCTGCAACAGGGCCGCCGGGCATCCCTCCTGGCATTCCGCCCGGTGTTGCTGAAGTACTGATGCCGCTTGAAGGAGATGGTGTGCCGGTGGCGCGAGGAATTGTTGTCACTGGGTCTTCTTCAACCCCACTTCCTCCAAAAAGCGAGAACGCTCCGATAACAGCTGCGAGTCCGACGACTACTAGTGCAAAAATTTTAACTTTTTTACTCATCATATATTATTTCTTAAGCCAATAGGTCTTCAGCGTTACCTTGTAGGTTAAATTGTTTGCGACCGAATCCCCTGTCCCCGAACTTGTACCAGTACTTGTCCCTGAACTGCTCGATCCCCCGGAACTTGCGCCGAAATCAATTGCCGTAATGTCGACAAGTCGAAGGTTCTGCTCAAGGTCTGAAAGGAATGCTAGGAAATTCTTGTACTGCCCTGCGGTCTGGAATGAAATAGTGAATTCTCCGTACGGCTTGTTTGATGCCGCAATATTTTGCGCTTGTCCTGCATTTGCCCCCGCCCCACCAGCACCTGTACCGGAAGAAGAAGTCTCCTCGCTTTTATAGTCCACACTTCGAAGCGTTGAAAGGCCGTTTTTGGTTGCCAATGAATCGAGCTGAATGATTAAGCGAATGTTGTCGACACTGTCAGGCAACAGCGTCTTTACTCCATCAAGATCAGTTTTTGAAATGCTGTTGTATTTTGCAATCAGTTCTTCGCGGGAGCTTTGGAGCTGCTCTGCTGTTTCAAGGCTTGTGTCGTAATTAGCAACTTCGGCCTTAATAACCTGCAGCTTGTCATAGCGCGGCTTTATTACCATAAAAAATGTTCCGATTGAGGCGCCTATGATGATGAGGAGGAAAATATATCGCATATGATTATTGTGGGGTTACAGGAGCTGTGCCGGCCGGATTCGACGTTGCGCTTGGCGCTGGCACTGTTGGATTGGTTTGCGGCACTGTCACTGTGGCAGGAGTAAGAGAATCAACAAATGTTTGGTACGACAAATCTTCAAGCGCAACGGTGAACACTAGCTTGAAGTCCACGCGGGAGGTCTGGTCGTCTACCGTCAGACCGGAGAAGACCGGGTTTTTGATGAGGTCGTTTTGCGCAAATGCGTCAGACTGCAATGCAATCGTCGAGTAGCTCTTTGCGCTTCCGGTCAAACTCACTTCCACCACGTCTTTCTTGGTGGCGCTATCGGTAACAATGTCGTATTGGAAATCCTTGTACTGCACTGAGCGAAGCGTTGTTTCTTCCAATGCTGCAAATATCGGAGAGACCACTACGTGGCTTTTAATCAATGCCTTCACTCCTTCAATGCGCGCGCCGAGACGCTTCATGTCAGAGACAAACTCTGTTCCCAAACCGTCGCGTGCTGTCGTGATGGATTGCTCAAGCGTTGCCTTCTGCCCTTCGAGGCGTTGCTCGTATAAATACACACCAATAAACGAAACAATTGTTGCAACAACAATTACCACTGTTGCAAGAGAGAGAATGCCGACAGTGCGGCTATGGGTAACATGCACTGTTGCTTCGGTTGCAACAGGACGCTTCGGAATAAATGATGTTGGAATGCTTGGATCCATTACTGCAACAAGTATAGCAATACAAATGAAGAAACAACAGCGTTATAGGTGCGCATGCAGTGGATTACTGAATTTTTTTAAGCGCGAGTCCGAGTGCAACGGAAAATTCTGGGCCAGTGTTCTTCAAAACCCCCGCAAGAAAGATTGGGCAGTCCACTTTTGCAAATGGGTCTGCAATAGAAAGCTCGGAAGCAAACGTTGTTTTTGCATAATCGAGAAGTCCGCGCGTCATGGCGCCGCCGCCGGTAAAAATAATCTTTCCGATATTTTTATTATAGCGCTTTTCGTATGCAAGCATTGTGGAGTTCACTTCCTGGAAAATATCGGAAAGGTGCGTCTTAATGATGTCCGGCACATGGGGGTGCTCCGGGCTTGGAATAAGACCGTGCTCTTTTTTAAGGTTCTCGGCTGTTTCAAAGTTTACTTCGGTGGTGTGCATGATTCCCATCGTCATATCCTGCGACCCTTTATTTACGAGGCGGAATGTTTCGACAATGCCGTGCTCTACAATGGTGAGCTTGGTTTTTGAAGCGCCAATGTCGACAATCATCACCGGAAAGAGTTCGCGGGTGAGCACGCTTCGAATATGGCTGAACACTTCAATTTCAAGAGAGTCCATCGGAAGCCCTGCTTTTTGTATGATTTCTCCAAATTTTCCAAGCGTTTCGTTAAGCGTTGCAACTACCAAGACTGACATGCTCGACTCGTCTCCGCTCTCTGAAAGCACGCGGCTTTCAATCCCTGAGTCTTCGCGGCGAGGAATGACATACCAGTCCAATGAAACATCGGCAAGCGGCACCGGAATAAATTTCTTTGCCTCGTCCGGAATCACCATAGGAAGATTGCGCTCTTCAATGGCGGCAGGAAGCTGCAGGATAAAAATGATACACGATACGCTCGGAATGCCGATGACGACGTTCGTGCTGGTGATTTTTGTTTCGCGCAATACGTCTACTAGCGCAGTTGCAAGCTTCTCAGAATCAAAGTTGGTTACTTGTCCGACATGCCCCCCTTCGGCATATTGCCCCAATGCAAGCGCACCGTACGTATCCAACAGCGCGCGCCCCGATTGTTTTTTGAGCTCCACCACCTTGATAGATGAGGTTCCGATATCAATGCCGACAACGCGGTCATCCCCTTTTTTCCCTAAAATGCTTGCGAGCAGGTCTTTCAGCGCAGAGAGTATACTATCCATATAAGAGTAGTATACGGCATGCACCAAATAATAGAAACAATTCTGCAGTTCTTCTATCCTCGAGCATGCCTCGGGTGCGGGCGCTCCGGCATTGCCCTGTGCCCGGGCTGCCTTGCCGCCCTTCCCTATGCCCGCGCCCTCAAAAGCGAGTACGACTATGCGCTCTATGACTATGGCGACAAGGTTGTCCGAAAAAGCATTCTTGCCTTTAAATACCGCCACACTCAAGAACCTGCGAAACTTCTCCTCCGTGGGGCCACTGCGCGAATCACTGCATTTCTCTCAGAGGTGCTCCAAAGCACGCGTTCAGAGCTTCTTATAGCGGTCCCTATCCCCCAGCACAAACAAAAAAACCACACTCGCGGCTATAACCAGAGTGCTCTCTTGGCTGGATGGCTTGCAGAAAACCTTGAAGGAGTGCGGGTAAAAGAACTTTTGATAAAAACAGTGCCAACCCACCCTCAGGCGCGCATCCGCAAAAAAGGTGCCCGAATAAAAAATATCGCACAATCAATGCGCGCTCTGAGAATTATCGACAGTGAGCCGATTTATATACTAGTGGATGATGTTACGACCACTGGCGCAACAATGAATGAAGCGCGGCGAGCACTCCAAGTAGGTGGCGGGAAGAAAATAATCGCGCTTGCACTTGCGCATGGAAATCTTTCAGCATAATTATATCTTTTCGATGGAACCCGCCATCATGCGCTTTACTTTGCAGAGCTCTGCAAGCATTGCCGTCATTTTTACTTCTTCTTCAGGCGCCATTTCCATTTCATGCCCAAGCGCCGCATAGTGATGAAGAAAGAGCTTGTAGAGATCGTTGAAATACCATACCAGCTCGTCATGGTCGTTCGTTCGCAATTCTTCGCGGATCAATGCGATGCCGTACTCGCTCCCGGTAAAGTAGCCAGGGGTCAAAGGAATGCTATACGATACGGAGGTGGTTGTTTTCATACTAATAGTCTATTGAAATACTGGTAAATTTGCTCTTTCCTATAATAACATGGTCCAGGACAGGAATACCAATGATTTTCCCCACCGACACAATATGACGGGTGATGTCCATATCCGCCTCGGAAGGCGTTGTAATGCCTGAAGGATGATTGTGCGCAAGAATAATTGCGGCAGCACCGTACTCGATTGCCGGCTTGAATACTTCGCGCGGGTGCACCAGGTTGGTATTGATTGTGCCGATAGAAATCACTTCGTCATGAATAACGCGATGGTGCGTATTAAGATAGAGCCCGCGCAAATGCTCTTTGGGCAAATTTCTCATATCCGCCAAATACTCGTATACGTCTTTTGCAGTGCGGATAACGGCGGGCCCGCTTGCTCGCTTGTCAAAAAACCGTCTTCCCAATTCCGCACACGCAACAATCTGCATCGCTTTTGCAAGCGGGATACCCAAGCTCTCTGAAAGAGACTGTGCATTAGTCTGCCCTGCAAGCGTTTTCTCGCCGTATTCTTTCAGGATGCGCGCGGACATGCTCATCACGTCTTCTTTTTTTGTTCCGGTATTGAGCACAATCGCAATCAGCTCCGGCACCGACAATGCATGCGGCCCACGCTTTGCGAGCTTTTCTCGAGGCTTATCCTCATCGGGCATATCCTTTATCTTCAGAATATATTCCCGTCCATTAGGAAAAAGCGATTCATCAAGCACAAGATCGTGGTTTGTCATCTTGTACGCAGTTTTCATAGGCTACTGACTTAACTCTTCCACACTGATAATGCCAAGCATTTCGTACTTGTACCAATGATCGCTTGAGAGCACGGCAAGCGGAGTAAAGTGCCCGCTGACGGTAACTGTACCGCTATAGTCATACTCCATCGTTTCTGCAGAAACTGCCGTCAAATCAAGCGCATAGTAATCGCCGTTTTCCGCGCGAATTCCAGAGGCGCATTCAAGCGTTGTAGGGCCTGCAGTATTTTTATGCGGCAAACAAGTCAGTACCCCTCGCACCGTTACGGCTGCGTCCGGTGTAAGCGGCGCTGCGGGTCCAGGACCTTTTGGGAACAATAGTATGGCAATAATACCAAGAGCGCACAGGATGGTAAGAGCGTTCAATCGTTCTCGCGCCGTAATCGTATTCATATAAATAAGTGTAGCAAAGAAAAAGACTGTTTTACACCGTTCCACGCACCAAGTTATACACATGGGTCAAGAGAAACAGTCCGTACACTCCCAGCAAGAGCATTCCCTCTCCTCGTGAGAGCACGTCTTTCGAGCGGATAAACATATAAAAAAGCGTAAAGCCAACAATGACAAAGAGTGCCGAGATAAAGAATTCTGACCTGTCTACAATAAAAGGGCCCGACACAATTCCCACCACTCCAAAAATTGCGGTATTCATAACCGCCGAACCAAGATAGTTGCCAAGCGCCACTTCAGAGCGCTTTTGCACCACGGCTCGGACAGCAATTGCGATTTCAGGAATATTGGTACCGATTGAAAGAAGAATCATTCCCATTAATGACTGCGGCGTATTGAAAAGATTTGCAAAAAACACGGCTTCAGTAACGAGCAGGTTTCCCGCGAGAAATATTACGACTGCACTTACGGCAACTTTTCCAATATCGAAAAACGGAAGTCGCTTGTTTTCGGCTGCCACTTCTTCTTTGGCAGCGCTAGGAACTCCTTGTTTTTTAATCACCCACAGCAAGCTCACGAGAAACAAAATAGACGCAATACCTTCGCGCGGCGAAAGGGCTCCGTCGGTAAGAAACAGTGCCGGAAGCGCAATAATCATAAGTACATACCCCAGTCTCCATCCGTCAAAGAGGCGGTTCATTTTTATTTTTCCGGCCGACACGGCCAAAAACGGTACTACAAAGAGCAAGAGTACGAATGACGCTCCTACAAGATTTCCGGCTGACACTTGCGGCACTCCTTCCAATACCGCATTGAGCGCTACCGATATTTCACCAAGCGACGTGAGAAATCCAAGCAGAAAAAAAGCGACAATAAATCCACTGCTTCGAAAACGGCTTGCAACGCGGTCTATCGAAGTGACAATCAGTCCGGCAAAAAACCAAATTGCAGCGATTGCGCCGGCAAAAATAAGAAGGTGGCTGACAATATCCATTACTAATTAGTATACCAACTATTCCTGATAGCGTGCAAAAAGAAGCACCACAGAAAAAACTAGCAGGGACCGTCCTTGCTAGTTTTTATTTAATGAAGTAATTATTCTTCTTCTGGAGTCTTGTCCCATTCTTCTTGGAAGGTTTCAAACCATTCCACCATCAATGGATCAGTTGCTGGCATTGCTTCAACGCTCTTTGCCATGTCCGGGTGTGCAACCTTCAGGTGGTCCATCCCCTTCTCCATCATTTCGTCGGGGGTGTGCGCCACAATCACTTCGTCACACATTCCTCCCATTTGTCTGCAAGTCATTTTTTTCATAGCTATGCCTCGTTTATTTATAACTCTTTCAGTATAACAAAGAATACTCTAATCATTGTGGTAAAATCCTACAATGACCTATCAAGAATTCGTAAAGGAACTTACCGAGCGTTTCGGAGAGGATAAAGGAGTGATGATGGCGCTTCGCGCAGAAGTTGGCTTCCTGCGTCGATATATGGAAAAACAGAGCGGACCTGAATTTATGCAAGAGCAGGAAGCAATGATTACAGATTTTCTCGAGCGACACCCCAAAGAATAACAAAAGACCCTCATATGAGGGTCTTTTGTTATGAGAATTTATTGGTTATACCAAGCCTTCTGCCACGCTTTCATCTGGGCTATTTCTTTTGTTTGAGCAGTAACAATTTCTTTTGCAAGATCTTTAAGTTCAGCATGCTTTGCATCTACAAGTGCAAGTTCTGCCATATCAATTGCGCCCTGGTGGTGCACAATCATTTCCGCAAGGAATGCCTGGTCAAACGCATCTCCGCTCTTTCCGCGCAAAGACGCATTCATGTCCATCATCATAGTTGCCATGTCTGAGCCGTCATTGTGCATCATAGTGCCGTCGGGCATCCTATGCTGCCCCTGGTTAACGGCCAAAGATGCAGTATCCCCGCCCCAGATAATAAATCCTGCGAATACGCCGATAATAAGAGCTCCAAGTGCGCTGAATAGTGTTGTATGATTTTGCATATTTTTAGAAGTTAAATAAATAATAAAAGAGCTTTTAAGGACTATGGCGCCTTGGGGTGAAGAATGCCTTGAGAAAAAAGGGTTGTTATGAAATTTTCACGACATGGCCTCGCATAGTAGCGATTCCTCGCAAGGTTCGGTGGATGAAGCAGTATGAAAAAGGAGACAAAAAAGAGTGGAACAAGAAGAAGCACTAGCTCCCCAACGGTTCCCGTTATAAGGTTTTTCCATGACACGACATGCTCCGTAAAATTCATTGCACAAAGAGAATGCTGTCCAACCATGAAGGGGCAGTTACTCATGGAGCCCGTTGAGTGCTGATGGAGATATCCCGTAGCAAGAAGGCCGAATACGGCAAGGAATACATACCCTGCCAGAGCGAACGGTGCGACTGTTTGCCTTAAAGCGTTCATATTCAAATTGTATCAGAAAAAAGAGTGTTTTCTTCAGTTACCACGCCGGATTCATATTTACTCCGAAACAAGACCAATACGGTGCATTGCTGTTGCACCCGGTATTTGGTTTTCCTTCAAAGTGCACGAACACCACATATCCTTGGCGATCTACCGTTGTCGCATATTGCATGCCGCAATTGGTTCCTAAAGGATCTACAGGATATGTAGGCAGGAGATTATTGGTCACCAGCGACTGCATAAAGTTATTATTAACAACCGTATACCCTTCGGTTCCCACACATTCGTTTTCAGTGATGGGAGGATATGCGCCGTAGGTGTCATAATAGAACTCAAGCGCCGTCTGGATCTGCTTCATATCGGCGAGACGCCTTGTGTCCCGTGCTTTCACTCGAGCACTGTTGAGGCTCGCCATCACAACGGATGCCAAAATACCGATCACTGCGATGACTACAAGAAGTTCAATAAGAGTGAGCCCGCGGTTTTTCACAAAAGCAGTATACCGCAGCTTTGGGGGTTGTGGCAGTTTAGAGCCTTTATTCAGCAGGAGTGAAGAAGTAAACCGTTTTAAACATTACAAGTTCTTCATACATTTCATTTTCTACAACGTATTCTTTTCCAAACTGGTTTAGTTCGCTTAAATCAAAATTCTTTGGTATTTGCATTACGACTTTTTCAAAATGTTTAAATGCAAGATCAAGTATTTCCTTTCCGGAAGGACTAAAATCTTCGAGAGTAAATTTCTCTTTTTGAGAATAATCAGGTCCGCCCCACGGTGGGGCTATGAACACTGCTTCCGCCTGAAGCTTTGGGGCTTCTTGGAAGTAGTCGCCAGTGATAAAAGTTACCTTGTCTTCAAGGCCATACACTCTAAGATTGTTTTTTGCCATTTCAATTCTTTGAGAATCAATTTCGATAGCATAGACATGCTCTGCGTGCTTTGCAAAACCGATTGTATTCCCTCCTATTCCGCAAAAGCCATCTACTACAGTTCGAGCTCCGGTCTTTCGAGCATTCTTATCCGCAATATCTTCCGGTCCTACAGAATACAACCCTTCAATATCCGTCTGAATCCCCTCGTCAAATTTACTGAACTTGTTATATCTTCTGTCCCAGTATTTTTGATATTTTTCTCCAAAAGGATTTTCCTGTTTCATATGTATAGTATACCAAAAGAGTTTGCGGAGTTTCGGTTTATAGTCGCTGTCGTTAAGAGACGAATAAATCGCTTGCGGAGGCATTATGTAGTCGCTAACGCTTCTTATAATGCACTGCGCAAAATATGGTCGTATCTTCGATACTCCCTATTTTGCGGGCGTTGTGGCAGGATGTTGGAACTTATTTAAGCAACTACTCTTCTTTAAATATTCTAGAGTAATCAGACAACCCGGTATCTTTTAAGTCTTCTTCGATTAAATTCTTCGCTAAATCAAAATTTACAACAAAGCATAAAACTTCCATCGTACCACCCCCAATACTTCCTCCGTCACAATGACCCAAACCTCTCCATCCGAGAAATTCATTCATCCTACTTTCCAGATTGTGTCGCTTAGTCAAATCATTTTCTGATTCTATTTCATCAACCTTGTATTCAATAACAAGCCTTTCTAAAAGTTCATCTGCTACTTCAGTATATCCCTCAATTATTTTCTGATCGTATTCTTTTTGAACTTCTTTTTTAAAACTTGAGAATATTCCTGAGCTGATTTCTCTCGATTGACCTTCTTCGCCAACCTTACCCCAATGAATAATTCCTGCTCTACCGCTTTTATCCCAAGTTTCCCAATAGAGTAAGCCGTCTCCAGTTTCTTTATATAGTTTTTCCATGACAAAATTATATCACGGTATAGCTGCGGGCGTTGTGGCAGAAGTTAGAATCTTTTTAATCAATTCCAAATTCTAATAACCTTTCTATTTAAAAACCGTATCAATCTCTTTCACCAACCAGCTTCCGAGATTCTCTAGAGTATCCACTATTGTATTTTTGTCAGAAGTTGGATTAACGGCAAGCTCTAACGCTTTGTACATTTCTTCCTTTTTCTCTGGATAGTATTTTGAGAATTCTTCATAACAAGGATAGAGGTCGCGTGTGTATTTCTGGGACCGTTCCATCACAAGCTCAAACCCTGAACGTATAATACGCTTCATAATCCAAGTACATCGACGCTTTATCTCTTCTTCACTACGCTCTTCTTGCAACCACTCTTTCGTCTTATTGATTTCTCGTTCGATGCCTTCAAAATGTTGAGCTGTATCTACGCCCGGCTTTAGAGCCGGAAGAGTACTAAAAAGATTGTTACCGTACACGCAGATACTTTGGGTCTTGATCATTATTCGATCCCCTTTCGAGTCTGGTATCTCTTCAAGTGGTACGACGCCTATTTCTACTCCGACTATAAATGGAAATTGTTTCTTTACTTTTTCTACAAAATCTTTTGACCATTGGATATCAACGTCATCGTATGACACTGTAACAACAGCGAAACTGTCTATGTCGGAGATGTTGTTTATCGCTTGCCCCTTCGCTACCGAACCTCTTATATAGACACTGTGCAAATGTTCACCAAGGTGTTTTTGATATGCATCTTTGACCATTTCAACCGCGGGCATCCATGCCGCCTGAATCTTTTCTGGTGATGTAGTATTGACGATAAAACCATCGGTATCAGTTTGCAAAAATGATCCAATGGCTTGTACTTCGTTTTTCATGTCCAAATTGTATCATGGGAAAGCTGCGGAGGTGGGTTTATAGTCGCTCTCGCTAAAAACAGAGTGGGTCGCTTGCGGAGGCATTATATAGTCGCTGACGCTCCTTATAATGCACTGCGCAAAATATGGTCGCACCTACGGTGCTTCCTATTTTGCGGAGGATGTGAGACGCTGAGCTATTCGCCCGCGAGTCTTTGTTTGATCAGTCACCAAACAAAGCTCTGGGCACCGGCTCAGTAGATTCTTCTGCTGAAGAATCATACTTCCGCCGTTCTCATCTCAACGTAAACCAAAGCAGTTTGGTTTACTCATCCTCCGCGAATAAAAATGGCCCAGATTTCTCTGGGACGCATTTTTATACTCGCGGAGGATGTGAGATTCGAACTCACGGGCCTTTAAGGGGCCGACGGTTTAGTAAACCGTTGATTTAAACCACTCATCCAATCCTCCAGGACACCAATAAGTGTTTTGATATCCTACCATACTCGCCTAAATAGAAAAGAAAACAGCCTAACGAGGACCGTCCTCGTTAGGCTGTTTTTAAGTACGTATTAGTACTGAGGCTGAGGCTCGTGCTTCATCAAGCGCATCAGGTGCGAAAGCGAGTATCGGCCGGGACCCTGCACCAAAAGCGGGATGAGGGCTGCAATGAATACGAGGTTCACTTCCCATCCGCCGAGGAATTCCATGTTCATCAAATTCTTTACAACAAATGCAGCAACAATCATGACAATAATAAGGAGGAATGAAACAATCTCGGTTCCAATACCCACAATGAGCGCCAGACCGCCGATTGTTTCAACAAGCGTCACAATCCATGCCATGAGTCCCGCAAGCGGGAATCCCCATGCAACGAAGCCTTCCGTTACCGCCTCAATCCCCATGTTGAACTTCTGCAAGCCATGAAGGAAGAAAGCAATACCGACAATAATGCGGACAATCAACAGCGCTGTATTTATTTTGCCTTTGAATATATTTCTCATGTACTAAAGTGTATCACTGATAGGTATAACAGAAAACTAGCAAGGACGGTCCTTGCTAGTTTTTTATTTTTGCGGAGACGGCGAGAATTTCTCCCTCGCCTCTCGTTGTGTCAGACACACTTCCTCGGGCTGGTCACCAGCTCAGTAGATTTCTTTGCTAAGAAATCATACTTCCGCTGTTCGAATCTCACCCGCAATGCAGTTTGCATTGCTCGTCTCCGCGAATAAAAATGGCCCGACATTAGGTCGGACTCATTTTTATACTCGCGGAGACGGCGAGATTCGAACTCGCGAGGCTGTGACACCTGCCTCCTTAGCAAGGAGGTACAATCGACCACTCTGACACGTCTCCAGTACCGCCACTGTATCATGAAAATACAGTTTTTTAAAGACTACCCTGCTATACTCTATACATGACCACTACACACAAAGTACTTGTTGGAATTCTTATCATTATTGTTATTGCGCTTCTTGCGCGCTACGTTGTTTTTAAAGAAAAGTTCGATGAATGGGGTGCAGGACTCCAGCGTATTGAAGACTGGCAGACTGAGTACAAGCAAAAGAACCCAAATGCTTCCAAAGAAGAAATGGATGCTGCATTTGAAGCTGGCATGGACAACATCACTGAGTGGAAAGCAGAGTATAAGCGCGATAATCCAGGCGCGACAGATGCCGAGGCGGATGCTGCATTTTCCGCAATGTGGAATAACTAATTCTATTTACTGATATATGCAACCAACCGGAAAAATTCGACTTGAGGCATTCAGCGACGGAGTATTCGCTATTGCCATCACGCTCCTTGCGCTCGAGCTCCATGTCCCCGCCTTTCTTGGGACCACTTTCTTAGGTTCTCTCCACGAACTCATCCCACTGATTCCTTCAATGCTCACCTTTGTACTCTCATTTATCACCATTGCAATCTTTTGGGTCAATCACCACCAGCTCACCCAAAACTTTAGCACCATCACCAAGCGGCGCATTCTTTGGTCAAATATCCTCTTTCTCCTCTTCTTAACCCTCATCCCCTTTGTTACCGCTGCCGTAAGCATCAGCCCGACTGCGCCCTTAGCAGTATTCTTCTACAGTTTAGTATTGCTTGGTTCATCGCTCTCCTTCACCCTTATGCGCTATTTTGTGCACAAAGGCTGCGGCCAAAGCCATATCCCCATGACCCGTAGCCTCATTGGACCAATCGTGTACCTCCTTGCGGTTATTGCTTCGATTTTTTCAGTCTGGATTGCCTATTTTCTCCTTGCTATCCCGGCATTATTCTATTTCCTCCCAAAAGGGAGCCTCAAAGAGACAGATGAGTAGTCCCCATATCTATTTTTACTCAGTCGTGTTATAGTGGAAAAGTTGTAATGTGCTCCTTTGTTAAAGGTCCGTTGCAAAATAATAGTAAGTAACAACCAATAATGAACAATAAAGTATTCGTCGGTAGCCTCTCATTCAATACCGACCAGAATGGATTAGCAGCATACTTCGCTTCAGTCGGCACTGTAACAAGTGCAAACATCATCACTGATAAGATGACTGGACGCAGCAAAGGTTTCGGCTTCGTAGAATTTTCTTCTGACGCTGAAGCTCAGGCTGCTGTTGATAAACTCAACAACACTGAACTCGACGGCCGCACACTTTTCGTTGACCTTGCACAGCCTCGCGCTGACAAGCCAGCAGGTGGCAACCGCGAGCGCACTGGTGGCTACAACCACTAATCCTCCAAAAAACCAGTCTTCGGACTGGTTTTTTGTTTGCACAGGTTTTTCTATTATTTTCCTTCCCTTGCCGTGATACACTACTTATACATGAATCGACACATCATCAAAAACACGCTCTTTGCACTGGTCAGTATCATTTTTCTTCTCAGCGCTATAGGAAAGTTTGCCGACCGCGAGGCAATTGTCGAACTCTTTGCCAATGCTGGCATGGCAGACTATCTTATCCGCTTTGCAGTGATACAGCTGATTATTGTTGCGTGCCTGTGGTACAAGCCGCTTCGCAGTCTTGGGGTATTGGTTGCAAGCGCATTCCTCGGAGGGGTGATTGTCATGATGATTAACACAGACTGCAGCCCTCTCTCGGCAGGACTCACACTTATCATGCTGTGGATCGCGTACAAGCTTGAATGGTGGGGATACTGGAATCACTACACTGACACCTGTTCCTGCGGGTGGTGCAAGCTCCATGGAAAAGGGAAGGGCAAAAAAGCCGTCTGCCCCAATCCAAAAGACGAATGCGACTGCGGCAACCACTGTAAATGCCCCAAGGGCAAGTGCACCTGTTCGTAATTGTGCGCTACAATAAAAGAATATGACGCTTGAGTCACCTATCGAAACATTGATCCGACTCAAGGAAGATACCCGAGCCGGCCTTCGCCGTTTGGGTATTTTTTCTGTGCGCGACCTTTTGTACCACTTCCCCACCCGCTATGCAGACGCAAGTATCTTTACTTCCATCGCAGGCCTGGTCGAAGGCGAGACGGCGACTATCCGCGGAACCGTGAAAAAGATTGCCACGAAGAAATCATGGAAGACAAAAGTCCCTATGAGCGAAGGCGTGATCGAAGACATGAGCGGCACCATTACGGTTGTATGGTTCAATCAGCCATACTTGGCGCGCATGATTCGCACAGGAAGCGTCGTAGAGCTCACTGGAAAAGTCACGCTTTATAAAGACATGCCGGCATTGGTAAACCCCACCGCGCGCGAAGAGCGCGTGATGCCGATTGATAGCCACGACTCTTTATTTGGCACAGGCGACGCAAATGAGGGTGGAGTGTTGACGCCGGTGTATGCCGAAACAAAAGACGTATCGAGTTTGTGGTTCTCCCACACGATAGCGCGAGCACTTTCCACGCTCGATAGTATTCCCGACCATATCCCCAACACCCTTCTTGAGCAATACTCACTACCAAGCCTCAAGACTGCGCTCATTTGGATACACAGCCCCAAAAACCACAACGATGCAACAATTGCGCGCAAGCGCTTTGCATATGACGAGATCTTTTCCATCAATGTTGCCCGCGCGCAAGAACGGTTGCGGGTAAAAAGTCAGCGTGCCTACTCTATCGATATGAGCACCATTGATATGAATTATTTTTTAAAGCGCTTTTCTTTTCCTCTTACCACAGCGCAAAACTCTTCCATTGAACACATTCTCAAGGACCTCGAACAAGATGTGCCGATGTCGCGCCTCTTAGAAGGCGATGTAGGCAGCGGCAAAACCGCAGTTGCAGCAGTTGCAGCATATGCAACCGTCATGAACCGTCCGAGCAACTCTGGAAAAAAACAAACGTTTGGAAACCTCCAAGTTGCATATATGGCGCCAACAGAGCTTTTAGCAACGCAGCACTTCGAATCCTTCATCGAGCTTTTTGAAGGAACGGGCATTTCGCTTGCGCTCATCACCGGAAGCGGCTGCCGCAAGTATCCGAGCAAGGTCGCGTCGAACACAAAAGGATGGACCACTATTTCCCGCGCCCAGCTTTCAAAATGGATCGCGAACGGCGAGATACCGATAGTGATCGGCACGCACACGCTCATTCAAAAATCCCTTACCTTCAAGCATCTCGCACTCGCCATCATCGATGAGCAGCACCGCTTCGGGCTCAAGCAGCGCCAGGGCCTCGCAAAAAAAGACACGCACTTCCCTCACTTGCTTTCAATGACTGCAACTCCCATCCCGCGCACACTTGCACTAACCTTGTACGGCGACCTTGATCTCTCAGTGCTCGACGTATTGCCGGCGGGGCGCAAAAAGATCGAGACCTCGCTCGTCACCATTGATAAGCGCGAAGCAATGTATGAGGCCATCCGCGCCATTCTTAAAGAGGGCCGGCAGCTTTATGTCATCTGCCCGCGCATCGGCGACCCGGATCCGGATAAAGCAAAAGCAATACAAGCAAAGTCGGTAACAACAGAAGCGGTGCGCCTCCAGAAAGAAGTCTTCCCGGAATTCCGCATTGGTGTACTGCACAGCAAAATGACGAAAGAAAAAAAGGAGGACGCCATGAAAAGCTTTGCCAATCATGAAACCGATATATTGGTTGCAACAAGTGTGGTTGAAGTCGGGGTAAACGTGCCGAACGCAACCCAAATAATCATCGAAGGTGCCGAGCGCTTTGGGCTCTCCCAGCTTCACCAGCTTCGCGGCCGCGTTGCGCGCTCAAGCTACCAGGCGCACTGCTATTTGTTTGCGGATGCAAAAACCGAGCGCACGCTCGAGCGCATGAACTATTTCCTGAAAGCAGAGGACGGTTTTGCGCTCGCCGAGTACGACCTCGCAATGCGCGGTACCGGCGAACTTACCGGCACCAGCCAGTGGGGCATCTCCGACATTGGCATGGAGGCGCTTCGCAACATCAAGCTTGTCGAAGCTGCGCGGCAAAGTGCGCAGGCGCTTGTTGCAAGCGATCCGACATTGGCCGACCACCCCCTCTTGGTTGCAATTGTTTCCAAATACGAAACCATGCATTTTGAATAAAAAAGCCACACAATATTACTGTGTGGCTTTCTCTCATTGTGTTACTTAATGAGAGTAATAATTTGTCCTTTTGGTACAGGAATCGTAACAATGTGCGATACCCCTGTATCAAGGTTTCGGTACTCGGCCGTGAGCTCAACGCTTGAGCTCATCTTATTTTCCATTGCCGTACTAATGTCGCTCGTGACAAGAACTTTTTGTGTTCCATTTTTGTTTGTGTCGAACGATGAAAAATCAGTACCGCTTTGGGTAGCAACGCGCTTAGACGTGCTCGTTCCTCCCAATGTTACTGCGGACTTAATTGCACTGTATGCGATAGGGATTGATTCTTCTTGAAGAAATCGCACCCGGCAAAATAGTGTAATCTCCACATTCTCAGGATTGTTGATCGTTAGATCTCCGGCAAACATAAGAATGCCGGCCTGAGGTGTTTTCACTTCAGCGTCGTCATAGGTAGTGCTTTTCTTAAATGAAAATGTCGGCGCCTGAAATGCAGGTTCAACATATCCTTCTTCCTTTTCGCAGCTTGTAGCGAAAAACAGGGTTGCCGCCAGGGCGCATAACAATACATTTTTCATGGTCTATTTAGTTTTTATGGTTCAAATTTACTTTGTTTATTTTTTATATTATATCACTTTATTTATAAAAAGTCAATAGAGCTCCTCTGCCTAAAAATTGTCTTTTACGTCAGGACTGATAGAATCAAAGGGTTCTCATTTCCGCTCTTAGCTGTTTGGTGTACGGGCCAAGCAAGGTAGGGGTTATAGAAAATCAATATACTTCCGCTCTTAGCTCAGTTGGTTAGAGCGCCGAGCTTATACCTCGGTGGTCCATGGTTCGAATCCATGAGGGCGGACATTAAGTAAACAAATATGCAGTATGCCTCTGAGGCAATGGCGTGTAGCGTTTCGACCCCAGGGAGAGGCGGACAAGTGCTATACTGTACACATATGAATGAATTTGTAGCAAAGAAACTCGGCGAAGTGCTCGCCTTTAACCAAGTCGGCACGGACACCTATGAAAAAGGAAAAGAAGCACTCATCGCAGTACTGGGAGCTGAACGTTTTGCGGATATTGAAGACAAGAACCGCATTCACGGAGAAGCAGTGATGAAGATCGCGACCGACGCGGGCATGATCGACACAACGCTTGCAAAAGCCGAAAAGACCGGAGAGAAGCTCAAGGCTATGCGCGACCTCTATGTTGGTGACCAATGGGACAATGCCACAGAGCTGATGGAATGGAGCGGATTTTTCGAAGGCGCAGCAATCGTGCACTGGGCGCTGGTGCGCGGTGCGGCAGAAGGCATGAATGACGAAACCCTCCTCGAACTTTCAAACGAAGGAGTGAATTGGCACTATGAGCTTTTGGAAATGGCTGAAAGCGAACTCGGCACCACCGGACAGAACAAGGCTTCCTAATAATCAGAAGGACCGTCCTTCTGAAAATAAAAACAACCTAACGAGGACCGTCCTCGTTAGGTTGTTTTTATTGTTTAAAGCTCGATTTTCTTTAATGGAATGCCGTGAGCGGAAATAATTGCTTCATATTCCGGCTGTTCGAGCGTTTCCACTTCGATTAGCTTTGCGGTGATTGCTTCGAGCACACCCTTGTGTTCGGTAAGAACAGTGCGGGCACGCTCAAATCCTTCTTTCATGATGCGCTGCACTTCGGAGTCGACAAGTGCACTAGTCTGCTCTGAATATTCTTTTCCTTTCACTCCTTCGCCGAACATTGCGCGGCCTCCGTCGTTTTCAAGGGCAAGCGGGCCGATGGCATCGCTCATCCCCCATCGTGTCACCATGGCGCGTGCAAGCGCGGTTGCAACCTGAAGGTCGTTTGAAGGACCGGTTGTCACGTCCCCAAAGATTGATTCTTCTGCAACGTATCCTGCAAGCGACATTGCAATGTCGTCGAGATATTCTTTCTTGGTGGTAAGCTTTCGCTCTTCAAGCGGAAGCTTCAGCGTGTACCCACCGGCGCGCCCTCGTGCAACAATAGAAACTTTGTGCACCGGGTCAGCATCCGGAAGAACTGATGCAACAAGCGCATGCGCTGCTTCATGATACGCCGTGATTTTCTTTTCTTTCTTTGTCAGCAAATGGCTCTTGCGCTCAGGCCCGATCATCACTTTTTCAATGGAGCGTACAAGGTCAAACTGCGATATCTTCTTTCGATTTTCGCGTGCTGCCAAGATTGCACCTTCGTTCATTAATGAGTAGAGGTCGGCTCCGGAGAATCCGGGTGTGCGCTCTGCTATCACCTTGAGATTCACGTCTTCTGCAAACGGCTTTTTGGTGCTGTGCACATTCAAAATGTCTTCGCGGTCGCGACGGTCTGGAAGGTCAAGCATCACTCGGCGGTCAAATCGGCCTGGACGCAACAGTGCTGGGTCCAATACATCGCTTCGGTTCGTTGCCGCCATCACGATTACCTTGTCGTTCGGTTCAAAGCCGTCCATCTCCACCAATATTTGGTTGAGTGTCTGTTCTCGCTCGTCGTTTCCACCGCCATATCCGCCTCCGCGTACGCGTCCTACCGCATCAATTTCATCGATAAAAATAATGGACGGTGCTGCGCGCTTTGCCATCTTGAAAAGGTCGCGCACGCGCGATGCGCCCACACCGACAAACATCTCAACAAATTCTGATCCTGAAAGATGGAAGAACGGCACACTTGCCTCCCCCGCTACAGCGCGAGCCAAGAGCGTCTTCCCTGTTCCTGGTGCACCGGCGAGCAATACTCCTTTTGGAATGCGCGCTCCGATATCCAAAAACTTTTTTGGATTCTTCAAAAAGTCCACAATTTCTTTGAGTTCTTCCTTGGCTTCGCGCGCACCTGCAACATCTTTGAATGTTACCCTGTTTGTCGTATCGCTTGGGTCAGTGATGCGCGCTTTTGACTGCCCGAAATTAAATGCCTGCATGCCAGCACCCTTTGCCTGGCGTGTAAGCATCCAAAAAAAGAATCCAATCAATACTACCGGCAAAAGTATTGGGAGAATGGTAAGGAAAAAGAATGCGAGGCCTGATGCGCTGGCAACAGTAATGTCGACTGCGCTGATGCGAGGCTCTTCAACACCATATGCTGCCAATGTTTCCACCAATGAAGCACTTGGTTCTTTTTTGCTTTCAAGAATTGTCTCGTCTGTTTTTGTAACAGTGAGCGCTTGGTCGTCGATGACAATGCTCTTCACCTCCCCTGCCTGCACAAGGCGTGCAACTTCTGAAAGGGTCACCACTTCGTTCTTTTCTGTCCCCATACCAGAGACAACAGAGTAGCCGGCAGTAAGGAGTGCGAAGATAAGGAGGGTTGAAAATATATAGGAAGAAAGAGAGCGCTTGGGAGGCGTCTTTTTTATAGGGTTCGGTGTAGGGATTTCTTGTTTGGACATAGGCTTTATTATACATAAAAACGATAAAAACGCCTTTTAGGGGGTATCGACCTCCAGGTTACTAAATATTTTTCAGGGTATCGCCTCACAAATCACTAAGCATAATTCTTCGCTCCACTCGAATTCTGCCAAGTGTTCGCGAGCCCGGCTCGGTTCCGCCATAGGCGGATACCTGCGCCTTTTCGATACCCACGCAAGACAAGCAGTTGCCCTGTTCCATCTCCACCTAAAAAACAAAAAACGCCCAAGGGCGCTAATGTTGTTACAGGTGGAGATGGGGGTATCGAAACCCCGTGCAAATGATCACGAACAAGTACTTCTCCATGCGTAGTACGATTTAATTGTTAAGACAGAATCTCAAAACCGTACAAAACGATTCATGTCCGAGCCTCGATTGTTTCGGAGTACTGACGAGACACGCAGTACTTCCTACGTTCGATGAATGTTGCCGCGACTACGTTATCGAACATCACGTAGAGCGACACCGGATTGACCTAAATTTAGGCGAATGCCGGAGCGAAGTTTCCAAAATATGGAGACTTCACTGATGCTGTGCTGTTGCCAGGTAAGCGTTCGGACGAATTTTACGAGATACGTCCATTCTCGGCATGCATACAGGCCCGATACATCAAATGTCGAAACCTTTCATCCCCAAAGTTGCAATACAGAGCAACTTTGGCGCCAGGAGTCGTTTTCGACATTTGTCGAAAACTATCGTGGTGCAAAAATTACTGTGCCCTGCTGAAGCTCCATAACAAATTTGGCGCCAGGAGATTTTTTTAGCTTCGCTAAAAAAATTCGTGGTGCAAAAGCGCCAGGAGTTCTATTTGGAAAATCACACTCTCTATTGAGCCCCTTCGCGCCTTAGCTCCCGATCAAGGTCGCGCGCTTTGAGCGTTTCTCGTTTGTCGAAGTTCTTTTTCCCTTTCGCTATTGCGATTTGTACCTTTACGATACTCCCTTTATTATACAACGATATAGGCACTACCGTCAAACCCTTGCTCGAAAGCGCCCGTAACAAATCATAGAGCTCTTTTTTATTCACTAAAAGCTTTCGGGTGCGATACGGATCATACGCCGAAGAAACATTCTTCTCCTGCCAGGCAGGAATATGAGCGCCAAGAAGATAGAGTTCTCCCCCGAGCACTTGCACATAGGCCCCATTGAGGCTGCCGTGATTTGCTTTGAGGGATTTCACTTCAGTACCGAGAAGCTGTATGCCCGCTTCGAGTGTTTCCTCGAAAGAGTAGTCATGCGATGCTTTTTTATTCCGGATAAATTCCATACTAGACCAATCGTACCATGTATGAACAAATATTGACATATCCGCATAACATGCGATAATAGTGACAAAACAAAATTGATAACTATGCAAAGTGAACAAAAAACCCGGTATTCCGACTCTGAACTAAGAGAGTTCAAAGCGCTCATAGTGGAAAAACTAAAAAGCAGCCGCGAAGAATTAGCAGACTTTTTAAGCCAGATGAGCATCGACAACGAAAAAGTTTCGTTGAGTGACTACAGTGCCGTAACAGAGGAAAAAGAATACCTTGGCAAGCAGGCGGGCCGCAAGAAAACATTTATTCAAAACCTGGAAAATGCACTGATACGCATTGAAAACAAGACGTACGGTATCTGCCGGATAACAGGTAATCTGATACCGAAAGGGCGTTTACTTGCAGTACCTCACGCTACGTTATGCATGGAGGCAAAATTGAAACAATCAGCCGCATAACAACACTCATCGAAAAAAGCCAAACCGCATGCGGTTTGGCTTTTGTTTTTACAGCTCAAGATCAATTCCAATTCCGAGCATTACGGCTTTTGGTCCGACAGTTGCCGAAACATTAAACAATCCAAGTGTGTACTGAGTACGAATACCGGTCACCGCTTCCGTTTGGCTATAGAGCCCGAGCGAAAGCTTCTCTCCTACTCCGTACATCACCGACGTCATTTGGAAAAATCCATACGGGCGAGAATAATACGGATTGGTGTACAGCATAAACTTCCCTTTCTGGCTCTCCTCTTGTGCATGCGATTCAAAATACGCATATGCATTAAGGCTTGCACTGGTGCGGCCCCGAGCAAAATCAATACCCGGGCCAAGTGAAAGTTCAACATAGTTATCGCCTGGTGCAAATGCAATCAAGGGCCCAAGAGAGACGCCCAGAAGCCCTGGTTCATTTACAACAAATCCAAATACCCCAACTCCTCGCTTGTTTGTATGAGCAAACGATGCCCATTGAAAAGTTTCAAGACCTTTTGCATCAAACTGTTTGGTTGCTTGAGCTTCGGCGCTTACAAGAGTTTGTTGCGCCATTGCTGTACTTGTTGCCACCAAGGCAAGAAGTACTGTGAGTAATTTCTTCATTTTCCTTTGTTAATTTGCGTATATTATAGCACAAATTGAACAAAAAATCAAGTATATATTATATGGTGTACTCTCCTATTCGCACTCTCTTAATACGGTACGCAAGGGCTGGAATACCCGCTGTTGCTCCTACAACTTCCGCAAGGGCTCTCATATATGTACCCGAAGTTGCAGTAATACGAATCGTGATAAAAGGAATTTCTTTTTCTCCCTCTTTTGCAATTACTTCCATCCACTTTTTTATAATTTCTTCTTGCCGAAAGTCTCCTGCAACATTTTGTATAACAGGCAGTGTTTCCTCAATACCTTCTGCAAGTGTTCTGTATTCTATTCCCTGCAATTGAACACCGGTAACCTGCACTTTCTTTGTTGGCACCCTTACCACTGTTCCCGCTCTCGCATGAACAAAAAGAGGCATTCCGTCTACCGTTCGAGAGGAATACAGAGGATATGCAAGTTCAGTTACCCCTTCCAAACTTTTAACAGCATTCTCAATAGATTCTTTTACGATAGCTGTGTCTGTATTAATTGCCGTAACAAGGCCCAGCATATCCGCCGTATCAGTGCTCACCCCTAATAACACCGTGAGCTCATAGGTTTTATCTAGTCCTAAAAGGTCATCTTTATAAAATCGAGCATCGCCCTTAAGGATAATCACCACTCCTTCGGCCATTGGATCGAGCCTTCCGGCATAGGTAAGCTTGATTGCATCCGTTAGACCCTGTTCACTGCGAAAGCGCTCTAAAAGGACTGCAAGTGTCTCGCCGGGGTGCTTCCACACAGCAAAAACATCTTGACTATTTGGGCCTTTTTGGGTATCATGTGAAGACATTATTGTACTACTATAGCTTTGAAGGAACGAATCAACAAACAAATACACGCATCAGAACTTCGCGTCGTTGACGAGGAGGGTGAAAACAAAGGAGTCATGTCTCTGACAGAGGCATTGGCTTTGGCTGAAAGCCTGGGCGTGGACTTGATTGAGACCGGGCCGAATGCGCGCCCCCCTATTGCAAAGCTTATGGAGTTCGGTAAGTACCAGTACGAACAGAAGAAAAAGCTCCAAAAAGCACGCACAGGAGCTAAGCCTACGGAAACAAAGTCCATTCAGATTAAGATTGGTACCGGCGACCACGACCTCGAGCTGAAGGCAAAAACCGCCAGCAAGTGGCTCAAGGAAGGACACCGCATCAAAGTAGAGCTTTTCCTTCGAGGACGCTCAAAGGGCATGGAAGAGCCATTTTTAAAGGAACGACTCGACCGGGTCTTGCATTTTATCACCGAACAGTATAAGATTGCGGAACCACATAAGCGCTCTCCTAAGGGTTTGGCTATCGTTATCGAACGAGACAGAGCAGCAAAATAGACATAATATATGGCAGCAAAGACCAACAAATCATATACAAAACGCCTTAAGCTTACCAAAACAGGTAAGATTATTGGACGAAAGCCAGGATTTAACCACTTTAATGCAAAGCAGTCACGAGTACACCAGCTCAACGGCAAGCGAGGCGTCGAATTCCCAATGACTCCGAAAGAGATTGGCCTTTTTATCCCTCATCGATAATAATTTTAATATACCTATATGACACGAGTAAAACGAGGAACAATTGCAAACAAGCGCCGAAAGAACGTATTAGCCCAGGTAAAGGGGTACCGTTTTGGCCGCAGCACCAAGGAGCGAATGGCAAAGGATGCTATTGCCCACGCTGGGACCTACGCATTTGCACACCGCCGCGACAAGAAAAGCGACAAGCGCCGATTGTGGCAGGTGCAGATCAATGCAGCAGTTCGCGAGCTTGGCCTCACCTACTCTGTGTTTATCGATAAGCTCAAGAAAGCGAACATCGAAGTAGACCGCAAAATCCTCTCTACTCTTGCACAAAACAGCCCTGCATCATTCAAGCGAATCTTTGATACAGTAAATAAATAAGAATAATAAAAAATCTCCCGTTAAACGGGAGATTTTTTATTATTTTATGATGGCCAGTACCCTTCAATAAAACAAGAGTACCCGGAATTTGTGTGATTCTGGTCACAGCGATTGTTCGGTGCCCAGTTTTCAAATATAGTAAAAATAATGTAGCCCTGATTACTGTTTGTCGGAGCATACTGAAGACGGCACTGTATATTAGCGGGATCTTTGGGGTACGCCGGAAGAAACCCCTCTGTCACTAAGCTCTGCATAAAGTTATTGTTCGTTGTTGTATACCCCTCAGTTCCCACACATTCGTTTTCAGTATAGTTGGGATAGTATCCATACTTATCGTAATAAAACTCAAGCGCTTTTTGTATTTCCCGAATAGTTGAAACGCGCTGTGCATCACGTCCTTTTGCCCGAGCACTGTTTAACGACGCGAGAACAACTGATGCCAAAATGCCGATCACTGCGATGACGACGAGGAGTTCGATGAGGGTGAAACCGTTTTGTTTTTTCATATTACCAATTTGTTCGCTCTGCATTCATCATCGCTCCTGGGGTAAACACTCCCGCTGTACACTGTGTCCCAGACCGGTCAGGGTCATAGAAACCAAAGCTTGCTGGCAAGGGCGGACACGAGACGCTTTCAATGGTTTGGTGGGCAATAAACTTGTAATCAATGCCATCTGAATTATATAAATAGCAGCCGTGCGTGGTAACAGGCTTTGGGTCAAGTGGGAGGACTGGTATGTAGGTTGGAGCCAGGTTTGGAATATATCCGGTCGCACCCATGGTACCATATGAACCATAGGCAGAACAGTTTCCCCGCCATCCTCCTCCGCTCGAAGGATACACACCATAGTCTGCCATATACAGCTCAAGTGCATTCCTGACCTGTGTCAAATCAGCCTTTCTTTTTGCATCTCTCGACTTTGCCCGAGCACTGTTTAACGACGCGAGAACAACTGATGCCAAAATGCCGATCACTGCGATGACTACTAACAGTTCAATAAGGGTGAAACCTCTTTGGCGAGCGCGAAACATGTATCCTCAGTATATCAGCAATTACGAAGGCCACTCGCCTTCCATGAAGCAGGAATATCCTACATCCGTATGTTCCTGATTGCAGCGGCCGTTTGGCGGCAGTTTCTCAAACTTCACAAAAACAATGTAACTTTGATTGTTAGCATTGTATACGCCGTATTGCACATTGCAGTTTACATTGTTGGGATCCTTTGGGTATGCCGGCAAAAACCCTTCGGTGACCAAGCTCTGCATAAAATTATTGTTCACTGTTGTGTACCCTTCCGTACCGACGCATTCATTTTCCGTCTCGTGCGGATAATACCCATATTTGTCATAATAAAATTCCAGTCCTTTTTGTATTTCACGGATGGTGGCTGCCCGCTGCGCATCGCGTGCCTTTCCTCTCGCACTGTTCAAGGATGTCATCACAACGGATGCCAAAATCCCAATCACTGCGATGACGACCAAAAGTTCAATAAGGGTGAAGCCTCGACTGGCATTAGATTTCATGTAAAGAGTATAGCAAACTATAGCGTCAGAATTTCCGGATACCCTTCGGTATTGATAAGCACTGTATGTTCAAAATGAGCCGAGCGAGAGTTGTCGGAAGTCTTCAGCGTGTAGCCGTCTTTCAAGAGTATCACTTCTTCGCTTCCGCGCGAGAGCATTGGCTCGATAGCAATCACCATACCGGGAACTAATTTATCCCCTTTGCCTTTTTTGCCGTAGTTTGGAATGAATGGGTCTTCGTGGATATGGCGCCCTACGCCGTGCCCTGAAAGCCCGCGGACAATACCAAGGCGATATGGCTTCACAAACTCCTGGATTGCATAGCCAATGTCACCTACCGTTGCTCCTGGCACAATAGCTGCAATCCCTTCATCAAGCGCGCTTTTGGTAATAGAGAGGAGTTGCTTGTCCTTCGGAGAAATCTCTCCAATGCCTACAGTAATAGCGTGATCGAGGTACACTCCTTCGTACTTCAGTCCCAAGTCGAGCGCGACAATATCGCCCTCCTTCAATACATATTCCCCCGGTACACCATGCACCACTTCACTGTTAACTGAAGTAATCAGGCTCGCCGGATAGGGGCGGTCGGCGCCTTCAGGCGTGTAGTTGAGAAATGCAGGAGTGCAACCGGCATCAATAATAAGCTTGTGTGCAATCGCATCAAGTTCTTTTGTTGAAATGCCAACCTTTGTTTGCTCCGCGACCTCGCGCAAAATACGCGCAAGGATTGGCCCTCCCTTTCGGAGCTTTGCTATCTCTTCTTCTGTTTTGATGATTATCATGTATAAAAAATTACAGTTGCAATTACAATCCTAAAATGTGGCAAATATCGCTGTGCACTTCTTCAATCGTCTGCTCGCCGGCAATATCGTGAAACCGTATCAGCGGGCTTTCGCGCAAGAGCACGATTGCGGGCTCAACGCTTTGGTGAAACCATTGAATACGCCCCCATACCTCTTCTTCCACGGCATCGTCCGCGCGGCCGCGCGCCTTGATATGCTCGTACGACCATTCGTCCGATACTTGGAGATTAATCACATGCGCCTCCCATCCGTAAAATTGAATCGCGGAGAGCAGCAACGGCACTTCTTCGGGGACGCGCGGTGTTCCGTCAATAAAGACGGCTCCGGTGCCCGTATAGGCTTCTATAAGGCAGTGTGACCACATATGAACGCCGATAAACGGCGGCGGCAGCTTTCCTTTCTCTACCATTGATTTCACTTTCTTTCCGGTATAGGTGTCATTTGCAATGAGTTCTCGAAATTTCTTGCCGGTTTCAATAATGCACGTGGCTAAAAGTGGATCAATTTGCTTGATCTTTGCTTCAAGGAGTTTTACTTGTGTACCCTTACCAGCACCTGAGCGCCCGATAAAGATATATACACCGTTCATACGAACAAAGTATAGCAGTAAAGAGATGAAGAAGTAATAAAGAAGATTAGTACTCTTGCATTGACACCTGAGCGTCAACGCGGCGAATGAGGTCAATGATAACTGAGACAGTAATCAACAAAGATGTTCCACCAATTGCAAATGCAGTGATACCAGAGAGATTTTGCACAATGATCGGAAGCACGGCAACTGTACCGAGGAAGAGCGAACCAACGAGCGTGATGCGGGTAACAACGCTTGCAAGGTAGCTGTCAGTTGCCTGTCCTGGGCGAGTACCCGGGATAAATGCGCCGTTTTTCTGAAGATTGTCGGCAATCTGTTTTGGATCAAAGGTGACCGCTGTATAGAAGTAGGTAAAGAACACTACAAGAACAAAGTAGATAGCAGCATAGAGCCATGTGTTCTGCAAAAACGCAGTGAGTCCCTGGCTGACCGCATAGAGCGCTGGCACTGTCGAAGTCTGCAGGAGTGTGGCAATAAACTGCGGGAAAAGGAGGAATGAAGACGCAAAGATGATCGGCATCACACCAGCCTGAGTAAGGCGAAGCGGGATGTACGAGTCGCTTCCACTAAAGCCACGCACTCCGCGCACTTGGCGCGCGTACGTCACATGTACTGGGCGCTCCGCTTCGTAGATATACACCACTCCTGCAATAACGAGAAGTCCGATTGCAAGATAGAGAAGCACTGTTGGGAGCATGTCTATTGTGAACGTAAAGAGGAATTGTGAAATACTTGTTGGAAGAACGGCCAAGATACCAGCCAAGATGATGATGGATGTACCATTCCCGATACCAAACTCATTAATAAGTTCACCGAGCCACAAAAGGAGCATTGAACCTGCAGTGATGATGACGATATTTGTAAGGAGGGATCCTGCTGAAAGAGTACCAATAGCGCCCTGAGTCTGAAGGTATTTCAAAAAAGCAAAGGCTTGCAGTACGGAAATAGGCAGCGTCAAAAGACGGGTGTACTGGTTAAAAGTACGGCGGCCCGCTTCCCCGCTCTCCTGCATCAATTCCTTCATTGAAGGAATCATCATGCCGAGCACCTGCATAATGATAGATGCGGTGATGTAAGGAGAAACACCAAGCATAACGATAGAGAATGAAGAAAGTCCTCCACCAGAGAGCGTGCTAAAGAGCGAGAGAAGCTGGTTGTTTGCAAGAAATTCTGTCAAACGGCTCGTGTCTACTCCGGGAACCGGGATAGTACCGAGAAGTCGGAAAATAACAAGAACACCGAGCACAAAAAGGATGCGGTTTCGAAGAGACCGATCCATTATTGCTGTTTTTAGTTTTTTGAAAAAAGTGTTCATGGGGCGGATGGATATAATGCCTAGCCGAGGACAGTACCTCCAGCTGCTTCAATTTTTGCTTTCGCAATGTCAGTAATCTGACATTCGCGGATAGTAACTGCCTTGGTGATTTCCCCTCCTGCGAGGATTTTCACAACCGGGATGCGGCCTTGTGAGCGGCGTACGAGACCTGCTGCAAAGAGTGCTGCTGGTGTAACTGATGCGCCTGCTGTAAATACGCGTTCGATTTGAGACACGTTTACAGGAGATGGCTTGATAGCAAAGGCCTTGTTGGTGTTCTTGCCGCGACCGCGAAGTTTTGGCAACTTCTTGATCATATCACGAATCATCGGGCGAATCTTGTGACCTGCACGAGCGCGCTGACCTTTGGTACCGCGACCAGAAGTCTTACCGCGCTTGCTACCGCGGCCGACGAGCTTTGCTTTCTTGTTTTCAGTTGTGCGCTTGATAGTGTTTAACATGGTAGTGATATTATTTCTTCTCTTGTGGAGCTACAGGAGCTGCTACAAATGTTTCTGCTGGCTTAGGAGCCGTGAACACGTGCTTAGTGCTGATAGTAGAAAGTGCCTTCATCACCGCGCGCGCTGTGTTGAGCTTGTTCTTGCTTCCTGAAATTACTTTCCCTGAAACGTCTTTGAGTCCTGCGATAACAGCGATGTCGCGAAGTGCTGCACCTACTACAAGCCCCTTACCATTGTTTGGGAAAAGCATCACCTTGCTTGAAGTGTACTTTGCATTCACATCGTGAGGAATAGAGTGCTTCTCTGTGCGCTTGATTTTGATTGCGTTTTTCTTTGCATCCTTGAGAGCCTTTGCAATAGCGAGGGCTGTGTCATTACCCTTCCCTGTTCCAACACCAACCACTCCGAGAAGCTTGTCTCCGATAATCATAGAAACGGCAAAACTCATACGGCGACCACCTGCAACCACGCGAGTAACTCGGCGGATATCAAGAATTTTTTGGTCAACGTCTTTTACGCGCTCTGTAAACGGTTTGCCGTCACGGCGAGGTCCGCGAGGACCTGAGCCACCTGCACCACCAGTGCGAGGACCGCGGCTTTGGTAGCTTGATGTGTTTGATGGAGTTGTAGGTGTAGTAGGTGTAGTCATAAAAATGTTTAGAAGTTAAGTCCCGCTTCTCGAGCTGCGTCAGCTAAAGCTTTCACGCGACCTGCGTACTTAAAGCCGTTTCGGTCAAACACTACTGTGTCGATTCCTTTTGCTTTTGCAGCTGCTGCAATGCCCTTCCCGACCGTTTGCGCACTTTCCATCTTTGTTCCCTTTGCTTTTGGAAGATCGTTGAATGCCAAGAGGGTTACTGCTTTTACGTCATCAATAAGCTGAGCGTAGATATGTGTACTTGAACGAAAGACGCTCAAACGAGGGCGAGTGTCTGTGCCTGAAATAGTAGCACGAATCTTGCGCTTGATGCGGAGTTTCTTCTGTTGTGGCGTTTGTCGTGACATATAATTGATTTATTGATTATGCAGTCTTCTTACCTGCCTTGCGACGAATCACTTCGTTATCGTAGCGGAAGCCCTTACCCTTATATGGTTCTGGCTTTTTCTTTGCGCGTACTGATGCAGCGAATTCTCCCACAACTTCCTTGTTAATACCAGTGATAGTGATGTTATTCTTCTCTGCTGTTACAGTGAGGCCTTCAGGAATTGCAATCACAACAGGGTGAGAGAAACCGAGTGCAAGGTGAAGATCAGTGCCTTTGACTTCGCTCTTAAAACCAACCCCTTCGAGGATAAGCTTTTTCACATACGGTGTGTTTACTCCAGCAATCATGTTCTTCACGTGTGAAGCATGTGTTCCCCAAATAGCGCGAGCAAATGAATCAGTCCCCTTTTGTTCAAAGGTAACGAGCGCGTTTGCAGCATCGATGTTGATAGTTACCACTTCAGGAAGATTTTTTTCGAGTGTGCCAAGTGGCCCCTTCACGCGGAGAATGCCTCCTTCGTATGTAACTTCAGTATTAGCTGGGATTACCAATTGTTGTTTTCCTACTCTGCTCATATAATTACCAAATTTTGAATAACGCTTCTCCACCGACCAATTCTTTCTTTGCCTGCTTGTCGCTGAGGATTCCTTTCGGAGTTGAAAGGATGATAAGACCGTGGCCGTTTTTCACTGGGCGAAGGTCGCGAGTGCCCATGTATACGCGGCGAGAAGACTTTGAAATACGCGCAACATCCTGAATCTTTGCAACACCGTCTTTGTACAAGAGTCCGATTTCAATAACAGGAATATTGTTCTTTTCTGTCTTCTTTGAAACATCAGAAACAAAGCCGTGCTCCTTAAGGCACTGTGCGATTGCGTACTTAAGCGCTGAAAAAGGCACTACCACACGGTCTTTTGAAACCATGGAAGCGTTTTTCATTGTGATGATCATGTTTGAGATTGAATCCATAAAAATAGTGAGATTACCAAGAAGACTTGCGAATACCCGGAATCATGCCCTCGTTGGCAAGTTCGCGGAAACAAATACGGCATAGCCCGAAATCGCGCATGTAGCCATGACGACGACCACACTTGAAACAGCGGTTTACAATGCGGGTGCTAAATTTTGGCGTCTTTTTGGAACGCGCAATAACGGATGTCTTTGCCATATTGATTGAACGTTCTGTGGAATATCGCGCGTTGCTTTCTTCTGTACTCAAAACTTGGGTAAAAAAGAGAGAAATGCGGATTACCAAAGAACTCGAGTATCTTATCAAATGAAGCTTCTTTCGTCAACCCGACTTCCCTATTAATAATAAAAGCCCCTTATACAGGGGCTTTCGCTTCTTTTTGTAAGGCTATTTTCTGTGAAAAATGCTCATACACTTTTGAGTCCGCAAACAATGGATTTTTTACTATGAGCCATAAATTATGGTCATACTCTGTCTCGACCAAAGCAATCACCTTCTCAACCATAGAGGGGGCGAGAAATGCGCCCCTTAAAACAAGAAAAGCATCTGGGGAAAGCTCTTTTGTTGAATAGCCATGCAATATGGTCAATCGATAGTCGTTTTCGGTTTGATCGATCCACGACTCGAGGTATGGCCCTAATAGCTTAGCAAAGTCAGAAATAAACCCTCCCGCTTCTTGATAGCATTCGAAAAGCTTGTTGATGTTTCTTAGGAAACCAAAACGCTCATCACTTTGAGGGTGAAGGGTTCCTATTCCATATGAAAGAGTACTTTCAACATGAGTTCGTGTTGCCGCTTTTTTCTCTTTCAAAAGGGCTTCAGCATTATGATTCGATTTCAAGTAAAGAACCATTAAAGGGATTCCTGCGATGAAACCTCCTGTAAAGAAATAAATAATTCCATTCATAGTCTTCAATTTTTTCCTGATACTACTCCCTTCCCCTTAAATGTCAAAGACCGCCCTTGCGGGCGGTCTTTTAGTAAAAAATTATTTCTCTACTTCTTTCTTGAATGGGATTCCAAGGTGTTCGAAGAATGCGAGGGCTTCAGCTTTGGTCTTTGCAGAAGACACAAGAGTGATAGCAAGACCGAAGACATCGCGGAGGTCTTCGTCGGAAGTTTCCGGGAAGATAGAATGCTCCTTGATGCCGATAGTCATGTTCCCGATTGAGTCCACAACCTTGCGATCAATTCCGCGGAAGTCTTTTGTACGAGGAAGCGCAATGTGGATGAGCTTGTCGACAAAGTGGTTCATGCGAGCGCCGCGAAGCGTTACCGTGAGTCCTACAGGATCCCCTTCACGGATCTTGAAGCTTGCCACTGACATCTTTGCCACGCGAAGCGTAGGCTTTTGGCCGGTGATGCGCATAAGGCGGTCTGCCACAAGGTTATTTCGTTCGCGGTCCTTCTTCATTCCTGAACCGGTTCCGCTTGAAACTACCACCTTCATGAGCTTCGGTGCTGCCATCTTGTTCTTGTAGCCAAACGCGCTGAGCGCTTCAGGTACTTTTTCTTGTTGTGCTTTAGTGAGTTGCATAAAATTATTTTAGAGTCTTACCGCTTTTCTTCTCAAATCGAACCTTTTTGCCGTCTTCAGTGCGTACACCGATGCGAGTACCGGTACCGGTCTTACTATCGATAAGCATAACATTTGATGCGTTGAATGCTACTTCAACTTCAACAATAGAGCCTTTCTCGGTCTTTGAACGAGCCTTGATGTGGCGCTTTGCCTTGTTTACACCGTCAACGATAACGCGATTGGTTTCTTTGATAACACGCGCAACAGTCCCCTTCTGACCCTTGTTCTTGCCGGCTGTTACTATTACATTGTCTCCTTTTTTGATCTTCATAAAAATTTTGTATTAGAGGACTTCAGGTGCCAATGACACGATTTTCTGATAGCCAAGTTCACTGATCTCACGTGGGATCGGTCCAAAGATGCGTCCAGCCTTCGGCTCTTTCTTTCCTTTATCAATGATAACAACAGCGTTGTCGTCAAAGCGGATGTATGAACCGTCCTTTCGGCGAAATGCTGTCTTTTGGCGTACTACTACACCATATACCACATCCTTTTTCTTAATCGGCTTGCGAGGTTCTGCAACCTTTACAGAAAGCACTACCAAGTCGCCAATCATCGCATAGCGACGTCGTGAGCCGCCGAGCACCTTAAAAATCTTACCGATTTTACCGCCGCCGTTGTCTGTGATTTTTACTACTGTTCCTGCTTGTAACATATAATTGAAATTATGCTTTTACTACTGAAAAGCGCTTGTCTTTTGAAATTGGGCGACCTTCAACAATAGAAACCAAGTCCCCTTTCTTTGCAGCATTGTCTTCGCTGTGAGCCTTGAACTTCTTTGTAATCTTGAGGTACTTTTTGTACTTCGGGTGCTTCACAAAACGGGTAACAGCAACAACCACCGTCTTGTCCATTTTGTCGGAGACGACTGTGCCTTTGAGTATTTTGTTTGTAGTGGTTGTTGTAGTCATATTGCGTGTGTATAGTACTTATTTTTCAGTGTTTGGCAAGTTTGGGCGTTTATGCGCGTGCAACGATGCGGGTCTTCACAGGAAGTTTTGTTCCCGCTTTGCGAAGGGCTTCGCGAGCGATAGCTTCATCAACTCCGTCTACCTCAAAGAGGATACGGCCAGGGAGCACTTCTACGTGGTACCCTTCGAGATCACCCTTACCCTTACCCATCGGCTGCTGTGCAGCTTTTTCTGTAAACGGACGGTCTGGGAATACGCGAATCCACATGCGGCCAACTTTTGTAAGGTGGCGAGATGCTGCCTTGCGGGCTGCTTCGATCTGGTTTGAAGTAACGCGGCCCATAGATTCTGTCTTAAGACCAAATGATCCGAAGTTCACAAGCGTTCCGCGAGTTTCAACGCGCTCACTCATGTCAGTTCGTTTCTTTTGCCATTTTCGGTATTTTACTTTTTTAGGGAATAACATGATAGTAACTCTTATTTCTTAGCGCCGTTAAAGACCATACCCTTGTAAATCCATACTTTGATACCGATACCACCGTATGCGAGGCGTGCTGTTTCGTGTGCGTAGTCAATATCCGCTCGAAGGGTCTGAAGTGGAACACTTCCGCGCTTTACCACTTCTGTACGAGAAATTTCAGCGCCGCCAAGACGTCCGCCAACATAGAACTTTGCACCCTGTACTCCGCGAACAGACATCACTTTCTCAATAAGAGTCTTCATAACACGACGGTACGGCATGCGCTTTTCAAGCCCTTCAGCAATCATAAATGCAACGATTTTCGCATCCCCTTCTGGGTTTGTTACTTCGATGATTTCAAGCTTGATGTCGTCAGTGACAGTAAGGCCTGCCTGCTTAAGCGCCTTTACTAAGTCAGTCTTAAGCTTTGTTGCACCTTCACCACTTCGTCCGATAACCATACCTGGGCGTGAGGTGCGGATGATAACGCGGATAGACTTTTGCGCGCGTTCAAGTTCAACGCTTGATACATAAAAACCGCGAAGACGCTTTTCGAGGAACTGACGAATTGTTACATCAACCGCAAGGTTGTTAACATAGTTCTTGTCAGTTGCAAACCAGCGTGATTTCCAATCACGGAGGATAACAAGGCGGTGTGCATAAGGGTGTACTACTTTAGACATATTATAAAAATTATTTAGATGATTTCTTAACTGGCGCTTCACCCAAAGTGACGTCGACATGGCTGGTGCGTTTATTGATGCGTTTTGCAACACCCATCGCACGAGCGCGGATACGCTTCATTACGAGTCCCTTGTTTACTTCGATATTCTGGATAACGAGAGTAGAGGTGTCGGCACCGAGGTTGTAGGCATTTGCAGCAGCGCTCTTGATAAGCTTCTGGATAGGCTCAGCAGCGCGCTTTGGCATATATGAGAGCACAGTGTCAGCAGCAGCAAGTGACTTGCCTTTAACAGCGTTCGCTACGAGGCGGACTTTGCGGGGACTTTGACGATAGTTAGTGAGTGATGCTTTCATACGAATGTGTTAACTGAATAGAGTTTATTTCTTCTTAGCGTCTCCGCCTGAAGCTTTTGCTGACTTAGCAGCAGTGATTTCAGCTTCTTTTTTCTTCTGGTCGATATCCTTCTGCATCTTACCTCCGTGACGGGTAAACTTGCGAGTCGGTGAGAATTCACCCAAGCGGTGCCCTACCATATCTTCTGTTACGAGGACTTCGAGGTGAGCGCGTCCGTTGTGCACTCCAAAAGTGAAGCCAACCATTTCAGGCGCGATTTGTGAATCGCGTGACCATGTCTTGATAACGCCTGCAGCCATAGGCTGCTTGCCTTCAATCTTTTTGAGTAATTTTGGGTCAATGTATGGCCCTTTTGCGAGTGATCGTGTCATGTGAGAAAAAAAGAGGCTCTTTTTGAGCTCCGCATATCTTAGCAAATTACAGGGCAATGTCAAATATATGCTTTAACTAAAAAATTATTATGGATAAAAAGAGAAAAACCAAGGAATTACTTACACCAAAAAGAGTAGTTTTGGAATGAAAATGATCGCTCCTATTGAGGCTGCACTGAGAACCGAGATAAGCACAGCGCCGGCTGCGACGTCTTTGGTATCTTTTGCGTACGGATGATACTCGGGGCTGGTGAGATCGATATCTATCTCAAAGGCGGTATTAATCGCTTCTGTTACCAAAACAGCCGCCATCGCCAAAATAAGGATGCACCACTCCACCGGAGCGATGCGTAGCCATACCCCAAGAGCGGTTACAAGAGCTGCTGCGGCAATTTGGATCCAAAAGTTGTGCTGGGTGCGCACAATGATGCGAAGTCCCCGTACGGCGTATTTAAAGCTTCGAGCGCGTGCGATAAGCGAGAACCGTTTCTTTTCCGAAATATGTTTTACAGCATTCATAGCGTGAGTATAGCAAACAAACAGCAGATACCCCTCCTAGCAAGGACGGTCCTTGCTAGATTTGTTTAACGAGGAAATTCCCTTCTCTCAGAAGGACTGTCCTTCTGAGAGAACAAAAAACTCCCGAACGGGAGTTTTTTGCGATAGTTACTATAGAGATTATCGAGTGCCGTTTTTGCGGCGAGTGATAACGTTCTTGTTTGAGTATTTCTTCGGAGTACGAGTGCGAACACCGTATGCCTGCTTACCGTGACGAGTCTTAGGACCTCGGCGAAGACCAATACCTTGAACACCCTCACCACCACCGTGTGGGTGGTCAACCGGGTTCATGGCAGTACCACGAACAGTTGGGCGAATACCCTTCCATCGTGAGCGTCCAGCCTTACCGTACTTCACGAGCTTGTGTTCGTGGTTAGACACTTCACCAACTGATGCCCATGCAATGTCCTGCACGCGGCGAATTTCGGTCGAAGGCATCTTGAGCTGTGTGTAGCCCTCCTGCTGCGCAACAACTTGTGCGAATGAACCGGCTGAGCGAACCATCTTTGCTCCTGCTCCTGGCTTGATTTCGATATTGTATACAAAAGTACCAGAAGGGATTTTGTTCAAAGGAAGGCGGTTCCCTACTTCAATAGGAGCGTTTTCTGAAACGAGGAATGTGTGTCCTGCAGTAACGTTCTTTGGAACTACTACATAGCGCTTTTCACCATCGGCATAGACTGCAACACCTACGAATGCTGATCGGTTTGGATCGTATTCAACAGTGGTGATTTTCGCTGGGATATCGTGCTTGTTGTAGTGGAAGTCCACCAAACGGTATAAACGCTTGTTACCACCGCCCTTGTGAGCTGTAGTGATGCGGCCCATGTTGTTTCGTCCAACAGAGCGCTTGCGACCCATAGTCAAAGACTTCAAGGGCGTGTCTGTTGTGAGAACCTTGCGGTAATCGATCGTAACGGTGTTACGGCGAGACTGTGTTGTTGGTTTGTATGTTTTCATTGCCATAATAATAACTCGGTTAGATTACATCAATCGTTACGCCCTTTGGAAGGAATACGTACGCTTTCTTGGTAAAGTTCCCGCGACCGACACGTCCACCGCGAACATGAATCTTTGGAAGAGAGTTCACAGTGTTCACCTTGAGGGGCTTCTTGTTGTACTTTGCCTGAAATGCTTTTGCAATTTCGCTCTTTGTAGAGCCCACTGCTACGTTGAAAAGGTATACGCTGAACTGCGCGTAGCCAGCTGCTTTCTCAGTGATGCGCGCATCTTTGAGGATGAGATTCTTTGGAGCTTCGACTTCTTTAGTTGTTGTCTTTTTTGTAGCCATATAATTATTTCATCTTAGCTTCTAGAACTGCTACTGCATCCGACGGATTCACCACCACAATTGCGTGGAAGGTTGCAACAACAAGTGCGTTGAGCGCTACAGCTGTCGTAAGTGTTACTCCTGGAAGGTTTGCAAAGCTTAGTGCAAGCGTGTCATTGGTTTCCGGAAGCACGATAAGAACCCCGGTCTTTTTCTTTGTTGTAAGCTTTTCAAAGCCTGCAATACTAGCGAGAGTAGAGAGTACGCTTGAAGCGTCTTTTGTCTTGATTGCGTCGAGTGAAAGGGTGTCCACAAAAAGGATAGCACTGTCAGCAAACTTCTTAGAGAGCACAGTATAGAGAGCTTTTACGCGCATCTTCTTGTTGATCTTCTGAGAGTAGTCTTTGTCGTTGCGTGGACCGAATGTCACACCACCGCCAACCCAAATTGGGGAGCGATTTGAACCGTGACGAGCGCGTCCTGTTCCCTTCTGCTTCCATGGCTTTTTACCGCCACCGCGTACTTCGCTGCGGTCTTTAGTGTGTGCTGTTCCTGCACGCATGTTTGCCTGCATTCCAACAACAACCTGGTGCACAAGGTCGCCATTCCATTTCAGTCCAAATACTGACCCAGGAAGCGCGATTGTTCCGGCTGCCTTTGCAGACTGGCTGTAGATAGGAGCTGAAAGTTCAGCAACTGCCTTTTTCTCTTTTGGCACTTTTGCTACAACTGACTTAGGCGCCGCTGTCTTGGCAACTGTCTTCTTCGCAACTGTTTTCTTTGTAGGAGTTGTTTCTTTCATAAAATTATTTGTTGATCGTCTCAAAAATCTGGACAATAGTGCCTCGACGACCTGGTACTGCTCCGCTAATAGCAATAGTGTTTGTTGCTACATCCACTGCCACTACTTTGAGGCCTTTTACAGTCACGATATCTCCACCAGTACGTCCTGCCATGCGCATGCCTTTTACAACACGTCCGCCAGCGCGTCCTGGACCTCCACCGATAGAACCAGCTTCGCGTTCAGAGTGCTTCTGACCGTGAGAGCGAGGACCTCCTTTAAAGCCGTGGCGCTTAACCACACCCTGGAAACCTTTCGCCTTTGAAGTACTGGTAACAGTAACATCGTCTCCAGCTTCGAACATTTCTACATTGATAGTGTCGCCAATAGCCTGTCCAACTTCGTCTGCACGGAATTCCTTCACTGCTTTGTAGCCTTTGCCGCCGTGCGCGCCAAGAACAGCCTTTGTAACGCGGCTTTCCTTCTGTTCTTCTGTAGCAAGTGCGATAGCGCTGTAGCCGTCACGTTCAAGCGTTTTGATAGCAGTTACCACGTTAGGCATCGCCTGAATAAGGGTAACTGGGGTGACACGGCCGCTTTCATCAAAGCGCTGTGACATATTGATTTTTCTTCCGAGGATATATTTCATACTGTTCGTGCCCCTCCGCCCCTTATAAATGCGGGACTGGAGTTATTGGGTATTGGACCATTGCATATAGTAATACGTGCAAGTGGGTAGGATTATACACGGCTTCAAAAAAAGTGCAACTTTTCTTATAAAACCTAATGATGTAAACAAAAAGCCCCCTTTCGGGGGCTTTTTGTTTACATCATCTTAACGTCGATGTCGACACCAGAAGGCATGGATAGGTTCGTCAGAGATTCGATTACCTTCGGAGAAGGGTTTTCGATATCGATGAGGCGCTTGTGAACGCGCATCTCGAACTGCTCGCGCGAGTTCTTGTAGATGAACGGAGAGCGGTTCACAGTGTACTTCTTGATTTCAGTCGGAAGCGGGATCGGACCGCGCACTACTGCGTCATAACGCACTGCAGTGTCGATGATCTGCTTGACTGAAGCGTCAAGAATTTTGTTTTCGTAGGCGCGTACGCGAATGCGGAGCATGCTTTGTACGTCGTCTTTTTTAGGTTTTGCTGTTTTTGTTGCCATGTTGTGAAGAGCTCGGTGAGGGTCGGACTGTCGCAGTGGTGAGTTCTGATGTTTTCACGCTCTACGCCCCGGTTCCGCAAACCATTATTCTAATACTGATTAGGCAATAACCTTAGTTACCACTCCGGCACCGACTGTGCGGCCACCTTCGCGGATAGCGAAACGCATTTGGTCTTCAACACCAACTGGAACAACAAGTTTAACGTTGATCTTCACAGTGTCCCCTGGCATAACCATTTCTGTTCCTGCTGGGAGTGTTACTTCACCGGTAACGTCAGTTGTACGGATGTAGAACTGAGGCTTGTAACCGTTGATGAAAGGAGTGTGACGACCACCTTCTTCCTTTTTAAGAACGTAGATTTCACCTTCGAATTCTGTGTGAGGTTTTACTGAGCCAGTCTTTGCGAGCACCTGTCCACGAGTAAGGTCTTCCTTTTTCACACCACGGAGGAGAATACCTGCGTTGTCACCTGCCATACCTTCAGTCAACTGCTTGTTGAACATTTCGATACCGGTAACAGTAGTCTTCATAGTATCTTTGATACCAACGATTTCTACTTCTTCACCAACTTTCACGATACCGCGCTCGATACGGCCAGTTACCACTGTACCGCGACCTTCAATAGAGAAGATGTCTTCGATCGGCATAAGGAAAGGCTTGTCGATGTCACGTTCTGGAAGTGGGAAGTACGTGTCGAGAGCGTTTGTAAGCTCAAGAACCTTCTGTGCCCATTCGTCGTCGATAGAAGTAGCTTCAAGTCCCTTAAGACCTGATCCGCGGATGATAGGACAATCCTTGTCAAAGCCCTGTTTCTCAAGGATTTCACGGATTTCTTCTTCCACGAGTTCGATCATGTCAGGATCATCAACCATGTCGCACTTGTTGAGGAACACGATGATTTTTGGAACACCCACCTGCTTCGCAAGGAGGATGTGTTCGCGAGTCTGAGGCATAGCACCGTCAGTCGCAGCAACCACGAGCACAGCACCGTCCATCTGAGCGGCACCAGTAATCATGTTCTTGATGTAGTCGGCGTGGCCTGGTGCATCAATGTGAGCGTAGTGACGAGACGCTGTTTCGTACTCGTTGTGTGAGATGTTGATAGTAATACCACGCGCCTTTTCTTCAGGTGCGCCGTCAATATCGCTAACTCCTTTCATTTTAACTTTGTCTCCGTTCATGTTCAAAACATGAAGGATCGCCGCTGTAAGGGTAGTCTTACCGTGGTCAACGTGACCGATGGTACCTACGTTTACGTGCGGCTTTGAGCGATCAAATGCTTCTGCAGCCATAATAATATACTGATTAATTAAGTAATAAGTTCCAAACAAAAACAATCTGCCCGACGCCGTTTAAAGAGCGCGGACGCAAAAATGATTGTGGGCGTATCGTACTATAAATTGGAAGCCTCTGTCAAACCACTCTTCTATACAAAATCCCCTCTTATGAGGGGATTTTGTTATTTTGCTGCAGCAAGCGCTGCTTCTCCTTCTCTAATTTTTGCCAACAATGCTTTTGATTCTTTGTCGAGATTTTCCTCTCCACCAATGGAGTTTAATTCGGCTTGTATTTCTTGGCTCTGTCGGGCAATTTTCTGATCCAAAGTTTCAGGAGAAAGGGTTTTTTCAAAATTTTCCATAATTATCCTTGTGCTGCTGTTAATGCGTCCTTTATATTCTTGATATATTTCTTCAATACGTCATAAGAAAAGCTGATTTCCTGAAGCAGTTCTTCTTGCTCAAGGTCTGTAGCCTCCCCCATTTGTACTTTTTCGATTAGCTCGTCCATTCGTGCCTGATCCATAGTGTTGTACTACTCTTTCCTTGTAATAGCAACAGTATAGCATTTTAAGACAAAGACCGGCATAACCGGTCTTTGTTGAGTACTATTTTCGAGATTCGATAATCGTTGCCGCAACGTTTTGCGGAACAATGTCGTAGCGGAGGAATTCCATCGTAAACGATGCGCGTCCTTCGGTCATAGAACGAAGCGTTGTCATGTATCCGAACATTTCTGAAAGAGGAACAATGGCGTTGACCACCTGGTTCATACCGCGAGATTCCATGCCCTCAATGATTCCACGGCGAGATGACATAGAACCCGTAACGTCGCCGAAGAATTTCTCAGGGGTCACCACTTCCACCTTCATCATCGGTTCGAGGATCACCGGCTTTGCAGCATTTGCTGCGTCTGTGATTGCCATTGAAGCGGCAATTTTAAACGCCATTTCGTTTGAGTCGACTTCGTGGTAGCTACCGTCATAGAGTTCAACGGAAACATTTTCCATTTTAAAGCCTGCAAGAATACCGCGGTCCAAGCCTTCCTTGAATCCTTTTTCGATCGGCGGAATGTATTCACCCGGAATCGCACCACCTTTGATAGTGTTGACGATTTCAAGCGTACCGATGCGCTTCACATTTTTTGGAAGGTCTTTCGGATCAGCTGACTGATCAAGCGGCTTGATGCGGATTTTTACGTGACCGTAGTTACCCTTACCACCAGACTGTTTGATGTACTTCCCTTCAGCCTGCGCTTCAGCGGTGATTGTTTCGCGATATGCAACCTGTGGCTTCCCTACATTTGCTTCCACGTTGAACTCGCGCTTCATGCGGTCAACAATGATTTCCAAATGAAGTTCACCCATGCCGGCAATAATTGTTTCTTCTGTTTCAGGATCGGTCGACACTTTGAATGTCGGGTCTTCCTGGGCAAGGCGGTTGAGTGCAAGACCCATTTTTTCTTGGTCTGCCTTTGTCTTTGGTTCAATGCGAAGGTTAATCACGGGTTCCGGGAAGGTAATACGGTCAAGGAGAATTGGTGTCTTTTCGTCACAGAGTGTGTCAGAAGTGTTTGTCTCTTTAAGACCAACAGCTGCAGCGATTTCACCTGCAAACACTTTTTTCACTTCTTCACGCTGGTCAGCCTGCATACGAACAATACGGCTCATGCGCTCTTTGTTTCCAGTGCGCGGGTTGTATACATATGACCCTGCTTCAAGTGTACCTGAGTACACACGGAAGAAGACGAGCTGTCCGACGAACGGGTCAGCCATGGACTTAAACGCAAGCGCTGCAAAAGGAGCCTTGTCGTCGGCTGGGCAAAGCACTTCTTCGTCAGTGTCAGGGTTCGTTGCACTAACAGGCTTAATATCAGTCGGAGCCGGAAGATAATCGACAACAGCATCAAGCACGAGCTGAACGCCTTTGTTCTTCAAAGCAGACCCTGCGTATACAGGGAAGATATCGTTGGCAATAACTGCCTTTCGAAGCATTTTCTTAAGGTCAGCGTATGCAGGCTCGTTTCCTTCAAGATATGCATTCATCATTGCTTCGTCGTTTTCAACAATGCGTTCAACGAATTCTGCATGGTACTTCTTGGCATCCTCCATCATGTTTTCAGGGATATCCTTTTCGATCACTTTATTTCCCATTTCGCCCTCAAAGTAAAATGCTTTCATTTTCAAAAGGTCTACTACCCCTTCGTGGTTTTCCTCAAGTCCTATCGGAAGCTGTGCGCGAACCGCTTTCTTTGAAAGACGGTCAAGGATGGTTTTGTATGAGTGTTCAAATGATGCACCGGTACGGTCAAGCTTGTTCACAAAACAAATACGAGGAACATTGGCCTCATCGGCATAGCGCCAGTTGGTTTCGGACTGCGGTTCAACACCTGCAACACCGTCAAACACCACAACAGCGCCGTCGAGTACGCGAAGTGAGCGCTTCACTTCAACAGTAAAGTCGATGTGTCCCGGAGTGTCGATAACGTTGAATCGGAAACGACTGTCCTTTGATCCATTTGCGTACGTTGGAATCCAGGTACAAGAAACTGCAGCAGCAGTAATAGTGATACCTCGCTCGCGCTCCTGTTCCATCCAGTCGGTAGTTGTTTCGCCGTCGTGCACTTCCCCGATCTTGTGGCTCTGTCCTGTGTAGTAGAGCACGCGTTCTGAAGTAGTGGTCTTACCCGCATCAATGTGCGCGATAATACCGAAGTTTCTTGTTTTTTCGAGTGAATATTCCCGTTCCATATATATTGTGTGTATTTGTTGTGTTAATGCTTGTTATCGTCCGTTAAATAGAGTGTGCATACTATACCGAGAGATGGCTTTTTTCGCAATAGCAAAGACTGCATTTGCCGAAAATAAAAATCCGCCGGAGTATGAAGCCGGCGGACCTGTTAACCTTTATTAAAACAATGAAAAAGCTTCAAATTCGGCGTAAGAGCCCTTTCATATCGGACTATACCACTCTCAAAACAAAAAGCAACCATGGGTGGCTGCTTTTTGTTTTTGTGTAAAAAAAGTGATTACCAAGCGAAGTGAGGGACTACGACTCTACAGCGGCGTTGCCGCTAAGACCTGCATGCTCCACTTTGCAACTGGAAAAACAAAATCCTCTTGCGGGGACTTGGTTTTTACCAGGCAAAGTGGGCAAATGCCTTGTTGGATTCTGCCATTTTGTGGGTATCCTTGCGCTTTTTAACCGCATTTCCTTCACCTTTTGCAGCAAGCATCAACTCATCAGCAAGAGCAATAGATGTTTTCACACCCTTGCGAGCGCGCGCTGAGTCAATAATCCATCGCATTGCGAGTGCATTACGGCGTTCTGTACGAACTTCGCGAGGAACCTGGTAGTTAGCACCTCCGATGCGACGTGAGCGAACTTCCACCAATGGTCCAGCATTCTTCATTGCTGTTTCAAAAGTTTCGAGAGGGTCCTCTACCGCTTCCTTTTCCTTGATGATATCCATCGCGCCATACACCACAGTGCGAGCAGTGTTTTTCTTGCCGTCCTGCATGATGCAGTTAATAAACTTCTCGAGTCTCTCTGAAGAGTACTTGATGTCAGGCTTAACGATATTTCGATTTGTTACTTTTCTTCGCATAATAGTTTATTTCTTTGCTGCCTTAGGAAGCTTGGTACCGTAGAGTGAGCGGCTCTTTCGGCGCTTTTCAATACCCTGAGTATCAAGAACACCGCGTACTACGTGGTAGCGTACACCGATCAAGTCCTTTACGCGGCCTCCGCGGATCATTACCACTGAGTGTTCCTGAAGGTTGTGCCCTTCACCTGGGATGTAGCCGGTTACTTCCTGACCGTTGGTAAGGCGAATACGAGCAATTTTTCGAATCGCAGAGTTAGGCTTCTTTGGAGTAGTGGTAGTTACCTTTGTACACACGCCACGCTTAAACGGAGACGGATAGAATACCGGCTTGTTGTGGATGTGGTTCATGCCGCGCGACAAAGCAATCGCTTTTGGTTTGCGACGGACATTTACGCGGGGTCGTTTGATAAGTTGACTGATTCGAGCCATGTCCGAGCATGGTACTACAGGTAGGAAAAAGAATCAAGCCTATACGCCAAATCGCTTTCGAAAGAGCCCGGCGCGGGTCGAAAACGGCGCTGTTACCGTACTGGTTCCCTGCCCTACTACCGCTCCTGGGTCGGAGACAACTGCATAAAAAGTGCCATCCGGCAGGTTAAGATACGCCCGCCCATATACTGAGGAGAGTGCCTTTACTACCGGAGTATTAGTCTCCTTTTCAAAGACCGTGATAAGCTTCCCGTCAATCGGAAGCTCGGCGGCTTTTGAAAGGAACACGCTCGCATAAGACCCGAATACTCCCACCGCTCGAAAGAGAGCAACAAGAACATATCCGGCACACAGCAAGAGTGAAACAAGGCTTGGGAAGAAAATGACATGCAATACTGACGCCAATAAGCCGATGCCGAAAATGAGAAAGGCTCCATTGGTAAGCGCCACCTCATGATAGAGCAAGAACTCTTTAAATGAAGTAATAACAGGAGCAATGGGCGCACCGCCCTGCACTGGAACATCAAATGGCTGTACTGGCTGGTTACCTCGAATAAGGATTGGTTGGTCGCTATATATAGTGTTGTACAAAAGTGGCGCTGCTGTAGCAAAGCCTAAGGGCGCATTCTGTGCGTCAATGCGAAGCGTGTATGCGCCGTCCGGAACTGCTGCGCTAAACGACCCGTCGCTTTGCGTAATAGCCACAACCGCAACCGCACCGTAAGAATTCGTAAGAGTTACGTGCGCAAGCGCGACCGGGCGATGTGTTGCACTGTCATAGACTATCCCCCACGGCTTGACCGCAGGAGTAATGCCAAGCACCACCAGCAGGTTCTGCCATAAAAGATACGGGAAAAGAAGAAGCTCTTCAGCACCTGCAACTGGTACAACAATAAACAATGCAAGCGCGAGGGCGATAACAATGATCAGTCCAGCGATAGCAAGAGTACGGAGAAGAGTTTGAACAAAGGGGTCAGCCATCAATTCCGCCAGTGCGCGGTTCATTGCATCAAACAGTGTCTGTATCCATGCAATCACCATGCGCAAAAATTCGATGACACGATCACGCGCTTCGGGGAGCTCTATGGTAACAACATTCGTAATCGTATCAATGACCGGTGTAATGATAGGGATGCCGGGGTCAGCAGGAGCTGGCTCCTCTATTTCACCGCCGCCTGGGGTAACAGCCCCCGGAGTACCGGGGGTACCGGGGTTTTGAGAGGGCGGGGTGACAGGAGTGCCCGGTTCTGTTGGCTCTGTAGGATCTATTGGGTAGACAGGGTCAGGATATTCACTGTTTCCTCCGTCAATACACTCGGGGTCCTCATCATCAACAAATCCATCATTGTCATCGTCAGCGCTGTTGCTGCACTGCGTTACGGTTCCCTCTGGCTGGTCTGGACGGTAGCGCACAGGACGGTAGTCAGTACGCAAACAGTCGGCTCGAACGGTACAGTTAAATTCGATCCAACCGTAATTCTCGCTCCATGCATACCCAATATCGCCTCCCACGCCCCTAAAGTATCCCGCTCCATCAATCTGCACTTGCGGTGCATCATTGTTTTCAAACGGACCAAAATTAATCCAGCCGGTATTTTCTCCCCATGCAAAACCGTACAGTGTACCGTTTCGGTCAATATCCACTTCAAAGCGCCCGTTCTCATCATTACATCCGCTCGAAGTACTGTCACAGCTCATCACGATATAGCCTGCAATCACCCCCCATGCAAAACCGTACAAGCCGTCATCGGTGATATGGATGTTGTAGTCTTCGGCTGTCGAGAATTTTCCGAAGTTAATTCGGTCGTCAGTATTGCCGTTGCCCACGTCCGGTGGATTCAAAAAATGAACGAGATAGTTTCCGTCTTCATACGGATCAATCGTACCGTCGTCTACGGCTGCATGTGCGCTTGCGCTAAAAAATAATCCGAGAAGGATTAGAAGGAGAGATGCAAGGCGCAATTTCATAGAAGCATTATAACGCAATGCCGGTAAGGAGTGAATACAACTTATACGCAAACGGTATTATTACGGTAAATTTGTATTCCAAAACAATAAGAAGAACAAGTGCGGGGAGACTGTATTGTTCGAGTACTCGCATTGTTGGGAGTGCGCGCCACGGCAACACCGATGAAAGAAATCGAAAGCCGTCCAGAGGTGCAAGTGGAATGCTATTGAAAATAGCAAGAACAATATTGATAATAACAATGATGCTAAGAATTTCAATAACGGGAATAGAAACGTTGTGCGTTGCCATAAGTACACGAATCACTAAGCCGCACACGATTGCAACAGCAAAGTTTACAGCGATGCCTGCAATAGCAACCCTTGCCTCGCTTTTTCTTCCATTCCGAAGATTCTCCGCTACATAGGGTACTGGCTTTGCCCAACCAACTACAAACCCGGTTGGTATTAAAAGAAGGGGTACCAATACAGATCCTACCCAATCAAGATGCTTTAACGGATTAAGGGTGATACGCCCCAGCATACGCGCCGTCGGGTCCCCTTCCCGCTCAGCAGCAAGCCCGTGCGCCACTTCATGCACAATGATGCTGGCGATTAAAATGAGGAAGTGAAAGACGGAAATTTGCCATGTCATGGCACCAGTATACATCAAAAAAGGAGTTGCATATCCCTATGCCCTATGGTACTATCTGTCCACTATGGCAAAAGAATGCATGATTACAGGAAAGAGCTCTCAGATGGGCGGAAAATACGCAAACCGCACCCGTGCGACTATCTTTACTCCGACGGGCAACCACCGCAAGTATGCAAACCTTCAAAAGAAGCGCGTATACGTGCCAGAAATCGATAAGACCCTTACTCTTACCGTTTCTACCAAAGGCCTTCGCACTATCCAAAAGAACGGTGCCTACAACGCTCTCCGAACAGCAGGCGTACTCAAATAATTAAAACAAAAGACCCCGCGAATCGGGGTCTTTTGTTTTGAGACTATTTGTCAGTCTGCCTTACTCGTGTTAGAGTGTGGGCAAAACCGAGACCACATGAAAAAATTTTTTACTTCCACCGGACTTTTTTTACTCAGTATTCTTCTTCTAGGATTTTTTAAAAAAGAAGAACCGTCCGAACAGCAGCCTGTTTCAGAGCCTGACAGTACTAAAGAATACACAGGAGAAGCTGCTGGCGAACTCGGTATTGGGGCGTAATGCGAATCAATGCACTCTTCCACTATGTGGAAGAGTGCATTTTTTATTTCATATACCATTTTACCCCGTCGGTCTGAAGCGTTACTGTCCCCTTTTGCTGCGTACTGATGAAGGGGATAGAAAATTGCTCTAACCGATTAGTCACTTCTTTTGCCGGGTGTCCGTAGCTATTAGCAACGCCAGCAGAAACAAGGCCGAGCATCGGACTGGTCGCGGTGAGAAATGCTGCACTGGTCGAAGTTTTTGACCCATGGTGTCCAAGTTTCAAAATGTCCACATCTACTGCCTTCGGATTTTCTGCTGAAAGAAAATGCTCAACAGATGACGGCGAGTCTCCTGTTAAGAGCATGCTCGTATCCCCCATCTGCAACCTTCCCACAACAGACGAGCTGTTTGTTTCCCAAAATGCCGTAGACCTGTCGGGAAACAGAATACTAAAATCTGTTTTTAGGAGTGGGTCGCTATCAAGCGCAATATTCATTCCGCGACGCGCATAGTATGCGGGAATAGTTCTCTTCTGCAGTTCTGCAAACAATGCTCGAAACTGCTCCGTATCAGTCACAGTATTGGGTGTAAGAAACAACCCCACATCATAGCGCGCGAATACAAGCGGAAGCCCTCCAATATGGTCGGCATCCGGGTGTGTGGCTATCACTACATCAATACTGCGGTCACCTCGCGGCATCACGCGCGCAAGCTCAGTCAATACTTTTGCATCCTTGCCCGCATCAACAAGTATTTGCCTTCCGTTTTTTGCCTGTATCAAAAAACTGTCGCCTTGTCCCACGTTGAGCATATAGACCTCTGCCCGGCCGTCCTCTTTTTTCGGAATCATGAGAATACACCCTAAACCAAGACCGAGTGTGATGAGTATCATCGTTGCCAGTGTTTGAGGTTTACGGTTCATGATAATAGTATATGATGAAAGTATGTATACCGAAAAAACATTCACTATTGCTCCGTTTGCAAGTCTGTCCAAGAAATCAATAGAAGAGCACAAAAAGCTGTATGCGGGCTATGTAAAGAACGCAAACCTTGTTTTGGAAAAACTTGCTTCCTATAAGGATGACGAGTCAAAAGCATATGAGACCGCTGAGCTATATCGCCAATTTTCTTTTGAATTCAACGGCATGCGCAATCACGAATGTTACTTTGCACTTCTTGATGGAAAGAGTGAGCTTGATAATGACAGCACACTTCTCGGTGCCATCAGTGCACAATGGGGCGATATGCAAACATTTAAAGACGCATTCCTCACACTTGCGCTTACCCGCGGTATCGGCTGGGCAATGCTCTCATACGACAAAGCGCAGAACAATTTAGTAATGCACTGGGTGGACGAACAGCACCTTGGACAGCTGCAAGGCACAACTGCAATCATCGCGCTCGATATGTGGGAGCACTCCTATGTTGCCGACTATCAGCCGTCCGGTAAAAAACAGTATGTAACAGACTTCATTGAGAATATGAACTGGTCTGCGGCAGAAGATTTTTTCGCACGCGCGAAATAAATTCCGAGAGCTCTCCCTTAAAGAGGGTGAGAAAAAATAAACAGTAGATTCCAACAACACTCCATGCCGAAAGGTCTGGAGTGTTATAGAGAGGAAGCAATGAAAACAATTGGAGTCCCTCTATCACTACAGTTCCCACAAATGAAAGCAGTGCGCCTAACGCAGCCGCAACAGGAGCAATAAAAGAGCTTATGAGAACAACGGCTCCTCCTATCATAATCACGGGGGTAGCAACACCAAGAAAAATATTTGCTGGCACTGACGCAAGCGGAGCTATTCCTGCAAAATACATGAGATATGGCAGCATAAACAACGGCAGTAGCACCGCAAGCATCACAAGCTCCCGTATATTTACTATTGCGGTTTTTGGAATAAATGAAAACAGCATTTCGGCTTTTGGAATCACAGTGACCATACAAAGCGTTGCAAGAAATGAGAGATGAAAGCCGGGGTCGTAAAAAACCATTAGGGGCGACCAGAAGAAAAATACTATATAGCTAATAAACAGCGCTCGGAGGGCATTGTATTCTTGAAGTCCCATCGTTGCCAAAAGTGCAATAGAACCCATCACTCCTGCACGCACAGCGGCAACCCCGGCCCCGCTGATAAGAACAAGAAAAATGATCCCAAAAAATGTCAGTACAAGGCGCACTCGAGTAGGAACACTGCGAAACATCACTCCAATAAATCCGCCCAAGAGGGTAATGTTGTAGCCTGAAAGGACTAATACATGAAGCACTCCTGTAGTGCGAAAGAGGTCTTCTGTATCTTTTGGTATGCCGCCTTGGTACCCAAGCACCATACCAGAAACAATGCCGTCGACAGGAAATGAAATATGCCGGACAAATATATCAGAGAGCACATAGCGAGCAGTTGCAGCAACCCGTCGTGCGCTGAGAGCTCCAACGTGAACAAGAGCAATTTCGCTATCGTACATCACTGCAACAATACCTTTGCTTTCCAAATAATCCTTGTATGCAAAAAGCCTCCCTGTATCAGTAATAAAATCCTGTGGTTGCTCAACAATACCGGTGATACTAACAATATCTCCGGGTACTACTGAAAGTGCTTCATATACAGTGACCTGTATTCTTTGGGAATAAGCCTCATCGCGTACTGTAAGGTTTGTACGGTCAAGCTCTCTGTTAACTGAGAGTACTGTTGCTTCAACTCTTCGCTCTCCAAACAATTCCAGCTGTAGCACCGTTTGCCGACTCCACACCAAAAGTCCTCCGATGATGCAAAAAATCACTACTGCACTTCCGGCTACCATCCCCTTTTTACTCGATACATACAGCCATGTGCACGCACCGAAAAATATACTAATAAGGGCTAATTGTAAAAACGATACTCCAAACACATGGAACAATGCCGCACCGAAAGTAAGAAAAAGTATGGCAATCTCTACCATACTTTCACTCTAGCAAAACCACTATTAAATTTTCTTTAAGAGTACCTAACGAGGACGGTCCTCGTTAGAAGGACCGTTCTTCTGAAATTTAGAGAAGGCTTGCGAGGGTGTACTCTTGGATAAGTCCTGTTTCTTCACCCTTTGAAAATACCTTTTTATACTTTGCACCCTTCTTTCCTTTCACCCGCGCTTCGCATTCTGCCCATGTCTTATCGGTGTACACTTTTCCGCCCACCGATGAAACATAGGAGTATGCGGGACCTGTCTCTTTTTTTGCCCCTGGTTTTTTTACAGGCTTTTGCACTGATTTCGGTGGAGTATCAATCAGCTGTTGCTCGTATGCTTTCAGTGTTCCGTTAAAAAGGGTGTGGGGATTTTTCAACGCAGCCGCAACAGCAAGTTCGTCGCAGCGGTCATTGTATTGGTGCCCGCTGTGTCCTTCGACTTTCACCAATTCAAGTTGTTTTCCAAAGTGGTCGCGCAGTTCCAAAAGCGCCTGCCACTGTATTTTGTTTTCCACGGGCTTTTTTGTTGCCGTGAGCCAGCCATTTCTTTTCCACCCATCGAGCCAGCTCTCAAGGCCACGGAGTACGTAGATCGAGTCGGCGTGCACCAACACTTTCGCATCAGGAAAATGCTTCTTTGCATATTCCAATCCCTTTTCTACTGCCAAAAGCTCCATTTGGTTATTGGTCGCAGGGGTAACATTGCCGGCAAGCTCTACTGCTTTTGTGTCAGTCATCACTATTGCCGCCCACCCCCCGGGGCCTGGGTTTCCACGTGAAGCGCCGTCAGTATAAATCGTTACAGTGTTTTTCATCGAATCATTATATGACAAAAAACAAGAATAGTCCCTGAGAACCGACTAACGGAGCCTGTCTGAGGCGAGTTGGAAGAATTCAACAGCCAGAAAAATATGTGTGTGGTTCGAAGGGAGCTATTCTTATTTTTTGGAGTATTTCTTATAAAACCTCCCGTATTCTGAGGCGCACTCCGCTTCGAAAGCCTGGTTCGAGTGTTGCAGTAAAAGAAATGGTTGCGCCTGGAGAACACTGTGCGCACAGTTCATCGCTCGCAAAAAACGTAAACGCTGTCATGCTTGCAGTCGCGTCCTGCACCACACATTCCAAATGCTCGCGTGTTTTGCCGAACTTTTTCGCACTTACCACTTCAACATCTTTGAACAAAAACAATGGTTCAGGATTTCCTACCCCAAACGGTGCAAATCTTCTGATAACCTGATGGTGGCGAGTCGTTGCAATAGCAAGTGGGACTTCTATCGGTGTATGCGCAATGACTGCCTTTTCTGTATCCCCCACAGTTTCAATCGCACCATTGAGCGCATCTTCTAAAAAGTGTACCTGTTCTTTGCTCACAGAAAACCCGCCCGCTGCCTGGTGTCCTCCTGCGTGAAGAATCGCTCCTTCGGGAAGCGCCTGAAACAAATACGCGGCATGGTGCACTGCAATCATCCGGCATGAGCCTTTGAGGCTTCCGTCCCCCGCCTCGCCCCACACAAAAAAGCTTCGCTCGTACGTTTCCTGCAGCTTGTTTGCAACCAATCCTAAGACTGCTGGGCGCCATGTCGGGTCGCCAATTACCACAATAGCAGGCAGTTCGCGCGTGGAGAGGCGCGCATGCGCTTCTTTTACAATGCGTGCCACCAAAAGCTTTCGCTCGTTATTTATCTTGTCGAGTTCAGTAACGATAGTCATCGCCTCTGATCGGTCCTCAGTTGCAAGCAAATTAAATGCGAGCATCGGGGTACGCATGCGCGACGCAGCATTGAGGCGCGGCGCAACAGTGAATGTCAGATCAGTCTCGGAGAGCTTGTCCATCATCAGTCCATTGTTGGCAAAGAGTGTCTTCAAACCAACGCGACGCGTCTTTTTCATCACCATCATGCCGTATGCTACAAGGACGCGGTTTTCGCCGGTCAGCGGGACCATGTCTGAGAGTGTTGCGAATCCCACCATGTCGAGGAGCCACTTCTCCCAGCCCGCTACAATGCCGTACTCTTTCCCGTATTTTTCCAAAAATGCACGCACAAGCGTGAACGCAACACCTGCTCCGCAAAGGTCTTGATTAGAGTAGGTACCTTTTGCGGGATGCACAACAGCGTATGCTGCGGGGTATTCCGGGAGTGGTGCGTGGTGGTCGGTCACTATGCAATCTATCCCGCGGCTTTGCGCGTCTGCAATTTCAGCAAGGGCGGTAATACCAACGTCCACGGTGAGCATCAGCGTTACTCGCTGTTTTTGCATCTCGTTAATACCAAGCACGCTCACGCCATATCCTTCATCATGGCGGTCCGGGATATATACTCGTACATAGTCTGCAACACCGAGTGCCTTAAAAAAATCGAGGAGGATTACTGCAGCCGGAATGCCATCGCAGTCATAGTCGGCGTAAATGCCAATAAATTCTTTCGCATCCACTGCGCGCTTGATGCGTTCAACCGCACGCTCCATGTCCTCAAATTTCCACACGTCGCCAAGGCTGTATGAAGGGAAAAGGAATTCTTGCTGTGCCTCTGGTGTGAGCCCCATTCGATCAATTAAAATAGCCTGCAATTCATCAGGCGTCGGAGTAGTTGGTTCCATGCTCTGAGTATAGCATTTATCAAATTTGCTATACTCAGAGCATGACGGACACAATATTTGGAAAAATCATTTTGGGAGAAATCCCTTCCACAAAAGTATATGAGGATGGCGACTGTCTGGCCTTTATGGATATCAACCCTGTTGCCAAAGGGCACGTATTATTAATACCGAAAGCGCACTTTGTATGGATGCAAGACGTCCCCGATGTACTCCTTTCTATGCTTTTTATCCGTGCAAAACGACTGATGATCGCAATGAAAGAGTCTTTAGGGTGCGACTATGTACAAGTTTCGGTTGTCGGGAAAGACGTACCACACTTTCACATTCACCTTATCCCGCGCTATATGAACGATGAACTGCACGGCTGGCGCACGGGTACGTATGAAGAAGGCGAGGTTATTGAATTTGCCAAAAAAATAACAACTGCACTGTAAAATAAAAATTCCTGGGGTTTGGCCTCAGGAATTTTTATTTGAGTGCATCAATCCCAGGCAATGTACCGTTTGAGAGATAGTCGAGTGCCGCGCCACCACCAGTTGAGACGAATACTCGTTTTGAAAGTGCAGTATTGCTTGAGAGGATCTTTTCAAGTGCAGCACCAGTGTCCCCACCCCCAATGACAGCTGTCGCTTTTGATTCCACGATTGCTTGTGCAAGAGAAACAGTTCCTTTGGTAAATCCTTTTTCATACCAACCAGTTGGGCCGTTCCATACGACAAGCTTTGCCTTCTCAATTTTCTTCGCAATGAGTGCAGTGCTCTGGGGGCCAATATCGGCAATAATGTCATCTGCCTCCACTTCGTCGGGAGTCAGCGTTACTTTTTTAGTGCCTCGAGCGACAATGACATCGATCGGAAGAAGAAGTTTTGGGTTGCCCAGAAGCGGCTTGATTGCCTTGTCATAGCCTTCTTCTACCACTGACTTCCCTACAGGAAATCCGGCACTCTTGTAGAAATTATTTAAAATAGCGCCTCCTATTACTACATTGTCCGCACTTTCAGCAAAGCGCTTGAGAAGTGGGATTTTTGTACTGAATTTCGCACCTCCAAGAATAAAAAGAAAGGGGTGCTTTGGCTTTTCTACCACAACAGAGAGCGCTTTTACTTCTGCCTGCAGAGTGAACCCTGCGTACGAAGGAAGGAATTTTGGCACGCCCACAATGGATGCATGCTTTCTGTGCGATACTGAAAACGCATCATTTACATACGCGTCTCCATATGAGGCAAGTACTTTTGCAAAAGATTTATCGTTCTTCTCTTCACCCTCATATCGGCGAATATTTTCAAACAGTATCACTGTTCCCTTTGGAACTTTCGCTACAATATCATGCGTTCGGGAGTCCGCAAGATCGTTATCAATAAATACGATGTTGTAGCGTTTGGAAAGCACTGTTGCAACAGGGCGCAGGCTTCCCTCTCCGTCGCCCACATGCGCAAGAAGGAGTGGGGTGCCGCCCTTTTTCAATACTGCATCAATACTTCCGTACGCAGCTTCTATGCGACGAGTATCGGCAACCTTTCCGTTTTTCAGCGGCACATTAAAGTCAACACGGATAAGCACGCGTTTGTTTTTTATTGAGGGAATTTTTTGCAGTGGTGTCATATGGTATTCAAAAAGTTATTGCAGCGATTTAGCGAGCATGCCAAAGCGCTTTGCATCGAGTGAAACGCGTCCTACCAATAGTCCCTGTACAGTGCCTTCCACAACAAACTGCTTTGCATTTTGCTCATTCACTGACCCGCCGTAGAGGACCGTAATACCTGCAGCAAATTTCTCTCCATGAACATCGCGGATGAGCTTGCGGATATATATCACCATTTCTCGGCACTCAAGTGCTGTTGCTTCGCGCTTTGCATCCTTGCCAATTGCCCAGACGGGCTCGTACGCTATCACAATGTTTTTAAATGCAGCCTTTGAAACGCTTGAAAGCAGCAAGTCGAGTTGGTCTTTTACGACGCTCAAATACCACCCCTGTGCATCGCGCTCGCGCTCTCCGATGCAAACGATAGGGATAATCTTTTTTTCGATTAAACGCGTTACTTGAAGATTTACCGTTTCGTTGGTCTCTCCGCGCTCCCGACTCTCAGAGTGCCCTACGATGCAGTAGTCCACCCCTATTCCTTTGAGCTGTGTTGCACTGACAAGCCCCGTATTGGCAACTTCTGTTTCAACAGAGACACTTTGTGCTCCAATCAAAAGCGGTGCGTGTGCAGACTTAACAACAGGAGCTAGGTGCACAAATGAAGGGCACACTGCCACTTTCAGAAATTTTTTGTAGGTGCGTGCAAGTGCTGCTGTCTTTTTCGCAAGTTCAAGTGCGAGAGAAGGCTTTTCAGGAGCCATTTTCCAGTTTCCGACCAATAGTATCATTGTCTTAGTATAGCAGATTTTTTATACCTCTTTCCACGAATCAATATTCCATGATCCGCTCGGTCCGCTCGAAAAATTGAGGTTTGCAATTCCACTCTCATAGGTAACAGAGCTGCCTCCAGAAATACTAATGGCATAGCCCGTCACTTGTTTTGCAGTCACCCCTCCTGTAAGGCTAATAGTTCCGTTCTGGGCGACAAGGATAACCGCCCCTGATCCTCCGTCTTGGGTGATTGCATTGCTTGCAGTCGACTTCGAAACAAGCAGAATGTAGCTGCCTGTTGTACCGGAACCATTCGCCGTCCCGCCCCCCGAAAGAGCAATTCTACCGTTTACCAAGACCGCATCGCTTGCTGTTCCATAGGCGCTCGAGAGCCGTATTGTTGAGCCTCCACTAATCGTCAGTGTCCCCGTTACCCAGAGCGTTCCGTCAAGTATTACTGTTGACCCACCCGTTACAGTAAGATTGCCAACAATTTTTCTCGGCCCCATATTGACCGTAGTCCCGCTTCCGACAGTAATATTTCCGGTAGTAGTTGTTCCGAGAACGGCTTTTTCTTCCCATGAAGCAATTGCATCTTCAGATACCGGCCACTCCCCTTCAGCATCAACCGCTCCAGTTGTCGTGCAGGCCTTATTGTTTCCAGTTCCGCTTTGGCAATGAATGGTTCCACCCACAATGGAATCGTTTACTGTGTACGCCCGCGCATCTCCACCAATGCCCCCTCCTTTTAAGTTATCAATCAGTCCGGTGCTTCCCCCCATAAATACGCCAAAATATCCATCCAAACCGTTTGGCGTGGTTGCACTAAAGCTTCCGCCAAATACCCCGACCTTCGCCATGCCATTTGCATAGGTGCTGTTTGTCGCACCAAGCGTATAGTACGAGCCATAGGTTGAGCTGGTATCAAGCACTATCCAATACGTGCTCCCTGCATTGAGTGTAGGAGCGGCTCCGAACGGAACAGAGATGTATGAATACCCGGTTCCTATGTCCTCATGGTCAAGCGTTGCAGAGGCAATTGTTGTTCCCGGATTTCCACCACTATTTGCAGTGATGCGCACGGTGATATCTCCCATCCACGCCGCTGAACTTTTTTTAATATATAGCCGGACATTTGAAAGCGTATTGGATTCGGACACCTGAAAACTCTGCGCCATGTCGTCGGTGTAGTTCGTCTGCCAGTCCACGCTCCCACCAAAGCGTATCTCTGCCGGAGGAACAGCAGCACCGTCATTTTGCTGGTTGGCAGTCGGGCTTGAAACAGTAGCGCTCACTGCAGTGCCGCTGATACTGTTTGAGCCGCTGTTGTTTGCGGTGATAGGGCCATTGGAATAGACGTTACCGACAATGCTCCCGCTCTGAAGCGATATGCCTCCGCGGCCCGCTTGCAGTCCGTATTGAAATGATGCACCCGCGCCCTGCGAAACGGTGACAGAAACGCTTCGATTGCGGTCTTTTGCATCCCCCACAGAAGTAATCTGCTTTTCCGTAAGATTGACCGTTGTTACCGTAGTAGTTGTTTCAGCGGTACCTAAAACAAGCGTCTCGCTTGCCGAAAGCTGCTTGCCGGTGCGCAGTCGGTACAACACATCCTCAACCCCGCTCTCGGCAATAAAATAGCTTTGCTTTGCCTGAAGCGAGTCTTCCGCGATGCGGTTTGCGTGCAGCGCCGGCACCACCAGCCCCAATGCAATAGAAAGAGAGAGTGCGACAAAGAGCACCATGGTGATAATCAGAACGCTTCCTTGATTATACGAGTTTCTTTTTTTCATACTACTGCGTACGCAACAAAGCGGTCGAATAAAATGACGCAGTCCTGATAACCCCTCCGGTTGCCGTAAGCGTAAGCTCCACCTTCACTCCTTCCCCAACTGGAGTGGTGATGCGGCGAAAGACCATATTCGTTACAGCTACCTGGCTGGTAGAAAGAATTCCTGTTGTACTGTTTTCCGTTATAGTAGCTGCGCCATTTGAAACAGCAAACGCAACCGTATCTCCCCCGCTTGCAAGCGTAAGTGTTCCAGGGTGAGTGCCAAACGTACCCGTTGAAATGCTTTCGGCGTCGCGCACTTCGCGCGTAATGCGCTCAATGATAAGTTCGCCGTTGTTCTGAAGTCTTCGGAATCCTTGTGCGCTTGCGTACGTGCGCATCAACACCACCAATGAATGCACCAAAAGAACCGAAATCATGGCAAAAAGCGCGACATAGACCAATAGTTCGAGCAATGAATATCCTTTGTTTGTATTTTTTATTTTCATACTATTGCCTAATGTTTGCTATATAAAATGCCAAACTTTTTGTTTGCAAGCCGGTTGATGCAGACCAGGAAACAGTTACCGTCACAAGCTTTGTTCCCGAATCAGTTGTTCCGCTTGCCGCAATGTCGTCCGTTGCATTTCGGGAAACGTTCGTTACGACAATGCTTCTGGTAAAGCGGTCAATTACAACAGGAGTTGTGGTAAATACCCACGCGCTTCCATTGTATGACAAATAGTACGTCGTGCCCGGAGTAAGCGAGCTGATGCTGCTCCATGAGGTATCGCGAATCGCCTTTGTAGCTTCTGCCCCCTCTTCAAGAAGAAATGACGCTTGTGTTCGCTCAAGCGCACGCTGGGAGACTTCTACTGTGTTCTGTATTGAACCAATCAATAAAATAAGCACCACCGCAATAACAGACGATGCGATAATCACTTCTATAAGAAAAAATCCGCGTTGTGAAGAATGCATATTAATTTCGTGCGACAGTACCAGTGGCGGTAACAGTGATAGTGCGGAGTGTCCCGCTTGGCAATTGCAATTGTAGTGTACCATGATGCGCAGTTGTTCCGCGCAGTCGGTCAAACGTTATTGTTGACCCCCCGCCGGAAAGAGCAACTGTTCCAAGCACTACAGGTGATTCGTATAAAAAGATTTGATTGGTGGGAGCTGCGCTTTGATATGTTGCCCCGCGAAACAAAATTGCGCGGTCGGCCTCCAGCCGAACGCTGTAGTTCGTGTTCTCGGTCCCCGCAAGCGTTTTTGCGCGCGCCTCATTGATGACAGTAAGCACTGCATTGGTCGTATTTTGCAGCGCTTGCTCTCGTCTGAATCGAATAATCGGCAAAGATGCAATACCCATCAATACTCCAACAATAGTCAGGACAATCAAAAGCTCAATAATGGTAAACCCTTTTTTCATACTATTGAATACTGTCCATCAGTGAATACATAGGCGAAAGCATTGAAATGGCAAAAAATCCCACCGCGCCTCCGATAAAGATCATCAGTACAGGCTCGATGATAGTAGAGAGATCCTTTGTCTTTGCATCAACCTCCGCTTCGTAAAATACCGCAATATCGAGCAGCATGTTTGCAAGCTTCCCCGTCTCTTCTCCGACCGCTACCATTTCGCCAACCATCACCGGATAAAGATTGGTGTGTCGCTGAAGCACGCTCGACATCGTTTCACCTTTTTCCACGCGCTCTTCAATTTCGGCAAGCACGCTCTTATAATAGCTGTTTTGCAGCACTTCTTTGGTGATGCCGATTGCGCGCGAAATGCTCACTCCTGCAACCAAGAGAGATGAGAGCGTGCGGGCAGTACGGGCTGCATTCACCTCTTGTACCAATACGCCAACCACCGGCACGCGAGTGCTCATATAGTCTGAAAACTTCTGCACTGCCGGGCGCTTAAACGCAAAGTAGCCTCCCACCACTATCACTGCAATGCCCAGGAGAAGAAATGCAATATGGTTTGAAATCATATCCGAAACCCATACCACAATGCGCGTTGAAGTCGGCAGGTCAACATTGAGTTCTTTGAATGTTTTTGTCAGTACTGGCACAACATAAATAAACATGAGTATTCCGATAATGAATATAGCGACAATAATAATCGCCGGGTACATGAGGGCACTTTTTATTTTTCGGTTGAGGTTGTAGCTTTTTTCAAGATTCCCGCCGACTTCCATTAATGCCTCAGGCAATCCTCCCGACTCTTCCCCTGCTTTCACCATTGCCACAAAAAGGCTGGAGAAAATAGCCGGGTACTTGGAAAGTCCCGCTGAAAAGGTCTCCCCATTGTCGATACTCGCAATCAGCGACTCAAGAATTGTTTTAAAATAATTGTTTGTTGTCTGTTTTTTCAATACAACAAGGGCTCGTGCAAGCGGAAGGCCCGCGCGAAGCATGCCGGCAAGGTTTTTTGTGAAAATGATTTTCTCGCTGAGTTTTACGCGCTTGAATATGCCGTCGAGCGTCAGCGTGCGCTTCTTTTTTTCTGTCACCGTAATCGGTGTAAGGCCGGTCTCGCGCAAGGTAATAATCGCTTCGGTCTTAGTAGGCTCCTCAATCACTCCCTCAACCAATGCTCCGGTTGTGTTTCGCGCCGTGTAGGTAAATAGCATAGGATAAGTGTAACAGATTTATAATAAAAAAAGCGCTCCCCTGGGGAGCGCAAAGTGCAAAAAAATAATTATTTGAAGAGTGTTCGATACTTTGTCGGACTGGTTTCGTTTTCAAGCTCAAGCGAGGTTGCTGTCAAAGTGATAATTCCGTACGTAATGGTGCTATTAGAAGCTTTCAGTACAATTTTAGTATCGTTTGCAGTCGGCTCCCAGGTGCCATTAAAACTTCCGCTTCCTCCAAATTCAACATAGGAAAATGTTTTGTCGGACTTAAAGGTGTAGGTATCCTTTTTTTCTTCCACGGACAGAGGGTCGTTAACACGAGTGCCGGAAACAATTTGCGTCGCAGAAACAGGTGTCCACGTTTTTACCAAGAGCAGTGCTTTTGCACTAAGGCCGGGTTGTTCTGTTTTCGGAGTAGGGTTGTCTTTTTTGCAAGAAACAAAAGAAGAACTGATAATCATTACCAATCCCGCTAAATAGAGAGAAATCTTTTTCATTGTTTTTATTTTTATGTGAAAGATAAGTGATTTTCAATACTATGCACCCTATGCAATATTTTGTCAACCCTTTGGAGCACTATTCGCTGACAACTCGCAATACGTCATCAATGGTTGTTTTTCCTTGAGCAGCCTGGAAAATGCCATCTTCAAGCATTGTCATCATCCCCTCTTTTTTTGCTTGTGCTTCCACTTCGTCCGCGGTGCCATTGCGTAAAATAATTTCCTTGATTGTCGGCGTGATTTTCATTACCTCATGAATGCCGATACGGCCCTTGTATCCGTCTTCGCTTTCTTCTGAGGCCTTTGGTTTATAAAAGGGAATCTTCTCCCATGGCATACCCTTTTCAATTATGTGCTCAGCTTCCAAAAACTTTCTCATTCGATCAAGGTCAAGCGAGTGCCCGAGCGTTGAAACTTCCACTGCGGTAAGAAAATATGTTTCTTTAGCAGCAGTCAGACGGCGCACCAAGCGCTGTGCCAAAATGGCTTTTGCGGTCGAAACGATAAGAAACGGCTCAACGCCCATATCAATCAATCGAGGGATAGCGCCAGCGGCTGAGCTTGTGTGGATAGTGGAGAGCACCAAGTGCCCGGTAAGGGCCGCATTCACTGCCAAGTCTGCAGTTTCGCCATCGCGCACCTCTCCAACCATGATGATGTTGGGGTCTTGTCGCAAAAGCGCACGCAAGCCGTTGGCAAAGGTCATACCGATGTCAGACTTTACTTGCGTTTGATTGATGCGCGGCATCTGATACTCGATCGGGTCTTCAACGGTTGAGATGTTTACCTCCGGCGTATTTAAAATATCGAGCAATGTATAGAGCGTAGTAGTTTTTCCGCTTCCAGTCGGCCCTGACGCCAAGATAATGCCTGAGTGCTGGCGAAGTGCTTCGTGGATTGCTTCGAGCCCGCTTCCATGAAAGCCTAAGCCTTCAAGCGTAAAGCCGTGCGTGCTTTCGCGCAAAATACGGACTACTGCCTTTTCGCCATAGTATGTTGGAATGGTCGAGACACGAAACGATACGGGCGTCTCATCAAGCACCATTTTAAAGCGCCCATCCTGCGGCAAGCGCTTCTCGTCGAGCTTAAGACTCGAGAGCACTTTGATTCGCGCCGTAATTGCCGGAGCTGCACCCTTTGGCAAAGTCATTGCGTCATGAAGAATGCCATCGATACGGTAGCGGATTATCATTTCATTTTCTCCGGGCTCCATGTGGATGTCAGACGCGCCCTGCATGATAGCGTGCGAAATCAATGAGTCCACAATCTTGATTACCGGCAAGTCTTCAGCAAGGGCCTTGAGGTCTCCCACTGATGCGTCCGCATTCACTTGCGGAACATTCTTCAGCGACAATGCTTCAGTTTGAATAATAGAGTCGAACTCTGCTTGGAGGCTCTTTCGATACTGCTGGAGCACGGCTTTGATAGTTTCGGTATCTGTCAGGCGCGGCAAGATGCGGAGCTGCGTCTTTTTTTTGATAAAGTCGATAGCGGGCAAGTTATCGATGTCGAGCATTGCAACCTCCAAATCGCTTCCCGACTTTTTATACGCAACAATATTGTAGCGGCGCGCGATTGATTCAGGAATCAGCGCAAGCGTGTCCGGGTCGAGACGCTCTTTTGTCAGCCCAATAAATGGAATACCCAATACATATGCCTCTAATCGCTTGATCTCGCTTTCTTTCACTTTTCCCGCATTCAAAAGGAAGTCTGAAAGCGACTGATCTTTATTTTCTCGAGCATCGTAGGATTCAATGTCGGCAAGAGATGCGATATTTGCATCAAGTACAAGATTGCGGAGTTTTATTTGATCGATCACCATTGCTTGTAGTATAGCAACAACACTGCAAGTATGCGCAATAAAAAAACCACTTCCGTGTTGAAAGTGGTTTTTTTATTTTTTCTACAATGCCCGCAAATTATGGATTAAGAGTAATGTCGATAATAGTGGCACTTCTGTCGATATAGTAGTCAAAATTTGCTTTTATACCTCCAAAAAGTCCTCCACGCCATGACATACCGTACAAGTATGCATAGAGGTCAACTGTGTCTCCCGGCTGAAGTACTATCGTTTTTTCAAAGCTGAAATTATACGGAACATCTCCAAATGACTTCCATTTATTCACCTGACTCAAAGAATATTGTGCGTAGAAATAATTATCCACTGGAACATCTTCGCCTGGTTGGTTGTTCCAGATATCGTAAAATCCTGATCCTACTGGAGCGAGAGGGTAATGGTCATTGTTGATTTTTACAAAGAAATTTGTATTTCCAAATGCTATCGCACTGTTATACCTATTCTTAAGCCCCATAGAACCTCTTGCACTGATTTTGATCGAGTATGTTCCTGCCTCTTGAACTGTTAAGAGACGTCCCTTGTCGAGAGCAAACTCTGTTTTACTGATACCAGGAAGAGTATCAATAATAACACCCTCAGGCCTACTGTTATCAATACCTATTTTGCCAATATAAGGAACAGTAACAAATTTCTGTGTCCATGCATGGTTAGGGCTTGGTCCATCTATTTCAACCCACTGTCGAAGAGTAGGGAAGGTAAAATCTTGACGCTTATATGATGGAGCTACTGAATAGAAACGCTTGAGAGTAGGGGCGTTACAAGTGCCGTCTGAAGAACGGGTATGACCCTGCGGGATAGTATACTGGTGCCCAGAAATGTTTGAACACAAGTCATCAGTACACAAACCAATAACTCCGCTACCATCCGCACATAATCGCGAGTTATCCGGATTGGCGACAAATTGATTTTGTATATAATCTGCTGCTGCAAGATTACCACTGATAGCCGCATCGGTCACAGTACTCATAGGAACACTACCGAGCTGAAGGGTGCTTGTAGTATCAAGAGGGGTTCCTCCTCGTACTGTCCCCCGAAGCGAAAGGTCTTGCTCGAATGAAGCGTTTTGCGAAACAATAAAATTATTAACAGAGAGTCCTCCTGTCTTTATTTGAGCTGGGCCCACATGGATTGGTATACCCGTATTGCTTCCATAGGGAATGCTTGCGGGTGCTGTCCACTGAGCAAGAGTACTTGCAGCAAATGCGAGCGTTAGACCGAAAGCGATATATTTAAGGTTGGTGAGGAGTGTTTTTTTCATATAATTAACAGTTCAATTCAATAATGTAAGCATCTCCTGGATTAAGATAAAAGTCTGTTGCACCACCTGGCAAAGGAACAGGAGACCATCCTGGCAAGCAACTAATGTCAGACGAGGTGATGTTATAGCTGCCCGGGTCCACTTGATATACATCCGACATACCCATATTGGTTCCTAACGGTAATTCGATAGTATACATATTCGCATTATCACTGTTGCGAATAACTACATTAGTTCCAACCTGCATTGATCCGTTAACATACAGTCTCACAACCGTTTCAACAGTAGCAACAGGAGGGGGCGGAGGAGGTATTACGGTTACAGTTGAATCACATAATACAAGTGTTCCCGATTCATCAGCGCAAACACCCGCATTTATAGGGTTGGCTAGTTGAGCGCTTTGTACTGTATATACAGTGTTGGCGACTCCCCCAGAAATAGCAACATGCGCCATTGCGCCATCTGCACCAAATTCCACCGTTCCCCGCTGCTCAGTAGGATTACCCCCTCGAAGTGCTCCAGTAAAAAATGATTGACCATCAATCTGTGCGTCTGCCATCGCCATAAACCATCCACCCAAGGAAAGTGAACCCTCCTTGATCTGGTCAGCACTACCGCTCGTAATTACAGTCGGCGCATTATTGTTAGGGAACGAAGCGCTTGGTCCTGTATAAGAATTGGAAGGTGTCCCCCAACTTGCGTGGGCATAGCTTGCAAGTGTCGCCAAAACAATGCCGAAAGCGATATATTTAAGGTTGGTGAGGAGTGTTTTTTTCATATAATTAACAGTTCAAGGTAATAATAACGTGCTCTCCTTCATTAAGGACAAAGTCTGTTGCAGCACCGGGCAAAGGAACAGGAGACCATGTCGGCAAGCAACTAATGTCAGACGAGGTGATGTTATAGCTGCCCGGGTCGACACGATATGGATTTGACATACCCATATTGCTTCCTATTGGAAGCTCGATGTTGTACATATTCGCATTATTACTGTTGCGAATAACTACATTAGTTCCCACCTGGTTTGTATTGTCGACATAAAGACTGACTTGGCCATATGGAGTTTGAGAGGGTGGTGGTACTGCCGGAGGTTGGGGCGCCTGATCTCCGCAAAGAAAGAATGTTCCGTCTTGATTTGCGCATACCGGCTTTTTTCCTCCCCCTGAAGCGAGCGAGTTTGATTGTATTGTCCCTTTTGTACTGATAGAACCGTTGATCAGTGCGTTTACTTTATAACTTGAGTCTCCAACAGCAACAGTACTAGTGCCGTTTCCTTGTATGTTACCCCCCGTTATCACTCCTTTAACAAAAGTGTCCTGACTGAAAAGTGCGCTTCCGCGACCATAAAATGTCCCAACAGAAAGTCCTCCTGTCTTATCTTGATTAATTGCCGTGATATTAAGCGGTGCGTCAGTATTTGCACCAAATGCACCAGTTGTCGGAGGGGTATATGCAGAAACCACTCCTGCAACACCGAGCAAGATTCCAAGTGCAATAAGGCGATAGTAGGTGGTTTTCATATTACTGGTTAAAACTGTTAAGCATTTGTAATCGATCACTTGAAGTTGTCGTTGTCGGCGTAGAAGTAGATCCAAGAAGTTGTCCTTGTGCATACGTGTTCTGTACGTCTTCATTTACGGGAAGAGAAGATTCTCTCAACCGCTCGAGGACACCTTCCGGGGTCTTCTCTTTTTGCTTTGCAATAAAATACCATACCCCCAAAAGAATCAACACAATAACCAAAATAATAGCAATCATGGTGCGCTGTTTTTTCTGGTCGTAATCACTGGGAACACCGTGCTCTTCAAGAACGCGAGGGTTATAGTTATTGTTTTGTGCAACAGATGTGGGCATGATGATAAATATACTAGAATTCTATGAATATTGGCTTCTTTTTCTCGATTGCAACTGTAGCCGCCGCTTCGCTTCCACATTGTACCGTGACAGAGGTTATTGCGGGAGGAACTATAATGTCGCTCATTATGCTCCATATACCACTGTTGCCTTGCTGCACCAGGTTTACAGTACGAGTGCTCGCACCCCATGTAATATTACAACTTGCGCCTGCACCGATGCGAGAAATGATAATTCGCTGTCGACTTCCTGGGGTGGTACCAACCGGACAAGCAGAGAGGCCGCCAGCCGGAATAGGAGAACCATCAGGACAGTATGGATCATGGGCAACTCCATCACATCCCGTACAATTTGGACCAGGATCAGGAAGAACAGTAATGGTTGTTTTTACACACATTCCTCCTTCGAGAATATAGCCGGTAGGAATCGTCTGTTGTGCACCGTCGATATTAGGACACATATCGTCTTGAACACAATTAGCACCTGATGCCGTGTATCCGTACGGGATGGTTGTCTGCGTACCGTCTATGTTTGCACACATATCAGGCGGTGTTATTTCACAACTAAAGCTTGTACTCACCGCATCTGAGAAAAATGGTGCAGTTGCAGGACTTCGGGAGTGCGCCCATGCACCATAGCTCGCTCCTGGAATGCCGGCGGTAGTATAGCTCGTTGCGGCCCCTTCCCAACAGCTGTCTCCTGGATTATTACAAGGACCTGCACCTTCTTCCCATCCGTTTGCAAGATTATTAACACGGAAACTGTACCAATCGGCACCCGATACTGGAGCAACTGTTACAGTAATTTGATCTCCTGGAGCTGGACATGATGCAGTAATAGCAGGCACCGGAGGGCGGCACTGGAATGAAGGGTCAACAGTGGGCGCTCCCTGTGACCACACAGTCCCAGCCGGACAAGAGACACTTCCTACAGATCCATTCACACTTGTCCACCCTATCACTTCAGACCCCCATAGAGAGCCAGTGAGTGTGCGTGTCCCACCACTATCGGGCCCCAGTGTAAGGCCGTACCCGCTTCCCGAAAGGGAAAGAAAGCCATCCCAGTCTCCCAAATAAGCATTATTTGCCAAGGCACCACTACACCCTGAAGCAAAAACAGAACAAGCGCGAGCCCATCCTTTTATTCCATATGATCCGTCAGGACCTGGATATGCCAAGTCTACATAGGCGCCTTGCGTGCAGCCACTCGTCGGACATCCAGCCGGAGAAAAAGTGATCCATCCGATATTTGAAGACCACGCGGTCCCTGAAATAGCTCCACTTGCCGGATCAACAGAAACGCCATAGTCAGAACCGGTACAGGAGGAGGTATTGGTTGGGTCAGTACAGTTATTGAGCGATATCCACCCGATATTTGAAGACCACATATTCCCACTTGCATTGCTATTGGTACCAGCGCGCAATGATGATGCAGCAAAGAGCGCAAGAGTGGTCATAGTGGCGAGAGCGATGAGAAGTACTTTGGTGCGAGTCTTCATGAATACATAGAGTATAGTGCACATACGACAACACGTGCAAGCGTTGTAAAGAAAATGTGTGGATAAAAAGTTTTTCTCCTCTGTCTTGCGTCCTGTAGCGAGTATGCTATACATATATATGTACATGTCCCGGGCACACCTATGGGGCATTTTTAGTAAATTAGTAGGACAAAATAATAACAATCACATATGTTAGACATCAAAGCATTAAAATTAGCACTCGAACAATTGGAAACTGAACGCCGCATCGGCCGCGACAAGCTCGTCGATGCGATCGAGCAGTCACTCGCAGCAGCGTATAAGAAAGAATACGGCAAAAAGGGCCAGGTCATCCGCGCGATGATCGACCTTGATGCAGGCGCTGTTTCATTTGAACAAGTAAAGACCGTTGTTGACGACACGCTCGTGCGCTTTTTGGCAGAAGACGAGGAGATTGCAGAAGACGATACAGATCTTCGCGAGCGCTTCAACGAAGAGAAGCATATTCTTCTCGACGACGCCCAGATGATTAAAGCTGGCGCCACTATCGGCGACGAGCTAGTATTCACTCTCGAACCAAAAGACGATTTTGGCCGCATTGCTGCACAAACTGCAAAGCAAGTCATCATGCAGCGCATCCGCGAAGCGGAACGCACCAGCATCATGGAAGAGTTCGGCGGAAAAGAAGGCGATATTATCTCAGGCTACATTCAAAAAGTTGACCGAGGAAGCGTATTCGTGGACTTCAACCGCGCAACAGGCATTATCCCGATTAGCGAGCAGATTCCCGGCGAGCGCTACGTTCGCGGTGCCCGCATTCGAGCATACCTCTACCATGTCGAAGACACTCCTCGCGGAATCACCCTTCGCCTCTCCCGCACTCATCCAAAATTCCTCGAAAAGCTCTTTGCGCTTGAAAGCCCAGAAGTTGCAAGCGGCGTAGTTGAAATCAAAGCAATTGCTCGCGAACCAGGAAGTCGTTCGAAAATTGCTGTATGGACAGACGACGCAAACATTGACCCAGTTGGTTCATGTGTAGGCCAGAAAGGTGTGCGCGTTTCAACTGTAATGAACGAGCTCGGGGGTGAAAAAATCGATATCATCGAATGGTCTCCTGAGACTGCAGAGTTCGTGCAGAAGTCTCTCTCACCTGCGAGAGTACTCGACCTTGAGCTCAACGATGAAGAACACAAAGTAAGCGTTGAAGTTACTCCCGACCAACTCTCTCTTGCAATCGGTAAGGGTGGACAAAACGTGCGCCTTGCAGCAAAGCTCACTGGCTGGAAAATCGACATCAAGGGCTCTGAAGCAGAGGTAACCGAAGAGAGTGAAAGCACAGAGGGCGACGACTTTGTTTCACTCAAAGATCTCGCCGTGTCTGACACGGCAACAGAAGAATCTTCTGAAGAAGTTGCAGAAGAAACTGTAACAGAAGCTGAACCAGTTGCAGAAGAAACAACTGAAAAAGTTGCTGACGAAGTATCAGAAGAAGAATCAAAATAATTCTATGAATCTCCTTCACGAAATTACTGCAGGAAACAATGTGCCCGACATCATCAATGTCATCATTGAAATTCCAAAAGGTTCAAAAAATAAATACGAAATCGACAAGGAAACCGGCCTCATCATGCTCGACCGTGCAATGCACACGAGCCAAGACTATCCTTTCGACTACGGCTTCATGCCGCAAAGCCACTGGGAAGACGGCGACCCATTGGATGTTGTAGTCCTCACCACCTATCCGCTCGCGCCCGGCATCTTGGTAAAGGTTCGCCCAGTCGGGATTGTAAACATGATCGACGACGGCGACTCTGATGCGAAGATCATCGCAGTGCCTGACAAGGATCCTCGATTCGACCATGTACAAGACCTCTCTGACGTAAACAAGCACACCATCAAAGAGATCGAGCATTTTTTTCTGACGTACAAACAAATTCAGAAGAAAGACGTTTCGATTGATGGAATCGGGAACAAGGCAGACGCTCAAGCTGCAATCCTCAAAAGCCAAGAACTCTACAAAGAAAAGTTTCAGAAATAATCAAACCAATAGGTTTATACAAAAACGAGCAAGGACGGTCCTTGCTCGTTTTTGTATTACATAAGAAATCCCAGCAAAAGCAAGTAATACCCTTCCCTTTCGGTCGTCTCTATGCTATAAATACCTATATATAGTATGAAATACCTTATTACTACATTCGCCCTTGTTATCGGCCTCATGGCACCAACGGTAACACTTGCACAAACAACCCAACCGGCTCCTGCCCCAACCCTTTTTGACGTTAATGCAAATGCGCCCCTTTCAGCGCGCAAGGTCTATGTTGAGACCAATCTCCGCGACCTTTTGACACAGCTAAGCGATATCCGCTTTCGCGTCCAGACAGCGAGCAATCGCCTTGCCCAAAACGGCATTAACGTAAACGCATCGAATACAAGTCTCAATCTTGCGCACGCAGCGCTATTGACTGCACAAACAAATCTCGACATTTTTGCACAAACCCCTATTGATGAAAGCCCTGCTACCGTTGCAACCCTTCGCGCACGTGCAAAGGCTGCTGAAGACTCCCTTAAAACAGCGCGCGCAAGCCTTATTGAAAGCATTGCAACGCTCAAGCTTACGCTCAGCTCACAATAGCCAATACTGGGGTATACTAAGAGTATATGGATAACACAACTCTCGGCCACACCTCTTTCGAACATATCCCCCACGAAGTTTTGCACCCAAAACGCAAGACCAATCGCCTGTGGACCCTTGTTCTTATTCTTATAATACTCGGATTATTCGGAACATTTTGGTATATCAAGCGCGATGAAATCATGGCAACCCCCGCGGCCGTTGTTTCTGTTTCCCCGGCTACAGCAACTGAATCACCAAGCGTAACCGATCTTGAAAGCGACCTTGCGAACACCACAATTGCGGACTTTCACGAGGTGCTCTAAGAGATTTTTCATACCCTCGTCATAGCGGAGTGCCTGTGTTAGAATGCCCCCACTATGGCTACAGAAAAACAATACACAATCGAAACAACCAAACTTCCCGGAAGCCTTGTCGAAATGAAAGGCGAATTGTCTTGGGAGGCATTTTCAGCATTTGAAGATAAAACATTTAAAGACATTGCAAGCCAGCTCGCTGTAGACGGATTCCGCAAAGGAAATGTTCCTGAAGCGGTTGCAAAGAAGCATATCGACGACGACATGTTGCTTGCTGAAATGGCACAACGCGCTATGGAGGAGTACTATCCAGAAATCGTGAAGGAACAAAAGCTCGACCTCATCGGACGCCCCGACCTTTCTATTACCAAACTCGCCCGCGGTAATGCGCTTGGTTTTACTATTCGCGCTGCAGTACTTCCTGATATCACTTTGCCTGACTACAAGGTACTTGCAAAAAAAGCATCTCCTGTTGAAACAGTAGAAACAACAGAAGAAGATATCGACAAAGTTGTTGAAGACCTCCGCCACATGCGCGCATACGGACACGTGCACAAAGGCGAAGACGCCCACACTCACGGCCACACCGAAGAGCTTCCTGAAGTGAATGATGAATTTGCAAAATCATTCGGAAGTTTTGAAACGGTTGCATCAATGCGCGAAAAAATCCGCGAAAACATCACCCGTGAAAAAGGCCAAGAAGCGCAAGATAAACGCCGCATTGCGATCATGGAGAGTATTATCGCCGAGACATCATTTGATGTTCCTGACCTGGTGCTCAAAAGCGAACAGGAAAAAATGCTCTCTCAAATCGAAGCCGATGTAGCGCGCGCAGGATTTACCCTCGACGCGTACCTTACCCAAAGCCAGAAAACAAAAGAAGGATTGCTTGAAGAATTCAAGCCCGAAGCCGAGAAGCGCGCGCGCTTCCAGCTCGTGATTAATGCAATTGCACGTGACGCAAAGATCATGCCAACAGATGAAGAAGTTGAGAAAGAAGCGGACCGCATGATGGCAACCTACCCCGGCGCCGACAAGGCCCGCGCCATGGCCTACGCTGACATGCTCCTAACCAACGAGCAGACACTCTCCCTTCTGGAGTCCGAAAAATAAAATAAAAAGGCCCCCGCTCACGCGGGGGTTTTTTGTTAATTGAATGCCGGAGTAAGTTCTTCACATTTTTTCCAGGCAACAATTACATGATCTTTTCGTTTTCGCTTCAATATCCGATTACATAAACGATGCAATCCTTGTGCTCGATGAGGTGAACGGGCTATAAGAGCAGCGAATAGCATTTTCACTCTAATGCAATACTGCGTTCCACTTTCACATTCTTCACTAATAACAGTAATTGATCGCAGTGCCTGAGCAAGTTTGAAGGGAATAATTTTTTTAAGAGCTGGGAGGGCGCATGAAACGTTTATCGTCCGTTCGCTTGCAGGTAGTTCTTTCATATAAAAGGGTTTCATCACAGTCTAGTACACATTTTCCAATAGTCAATAGAGCTTCCGATTTTTATAAAAAATCGCTATAGTACAGGAGTCAGCATTCAGTCATTGCCGCATTCCCTTTTTAGTTTTAATTTATTTTCACACCATGTTAATCCCAACCGTTATCGAAAAAACAGTCGGCGGCGAGCGCGCCTACGACATCTACTCACGCCTACTTAAGGACCGCATTATTTTTCTTGGAGGGCCGATTGATGACCACACCGCAAACCTTGTTATTGCACAACTTCTCTTTTTGACCAACGAAGACTCCAAAAAAGATATTTACCTCTATATCAATTCTCCAGGAGGAGTTATTACATCCGGCATGGCCATTTATGACACCATGCAATTCATCAAACCCGACGTAGCAACTATTTGCATCGGTATGGCGGCATCAATGGGGGCATTTCTCCTTGCAGGAGGGGCCAAAGGAAAGCGCTTTGCACTTCCAAATTCTGAAATTATGATTCACCAGCCATCCGGAGGCGCCGAAGGTCAGGCAACTGATATCGAAATCAGCGCGAAGCGCATTTTGAAAATGCGTTCAAAACTCAATCAGATTATGGCAAAAAATACTGGCCAAAAGATCAGCAAGATAGAACTCGATGTTGAGCGCGATTTCTTTATGGAAGCCGATGAAGCGGTTACTTATGGAATAGTTGACTCCGTTATTACGAAACCTTCTGAAATAAAATAGTCCTTTCTATTTTATGGATACCGTATTTATAGCACTCGGCATGTTCCTTGCCGGAGGACTCTTGGGGTACATGCTCCGTACGATGCTTTTAATCATCACCAAAAATACACTCGAGCGTACCGTATCAGAACGATTGTTGCAGGCACGAGAGACGGCCCAAACAATTCTCGATGAAGCAAACATAAAAAGCGAATCGATTGCGGAACACACTCGCGTGCTCGAAGAGCGCCTCGCAAGCCGTGAAATTCTTTTGGAAAACCGAACGCTCGAATTCGATGAGCGCGCCCGCGTGCTCGAAGAAAAATTAGAAGAGCTTGCAGAAGACCAAGCTACCGTAAGTGCACTGATTGAAGAGCAGCACCACGAACTTTCTGCCATTGCGGGCATGTCGCAAAAAGATGCAATCGAAGCATTGCTTGCTGACATGGAACGCGCACACCAGCAGGACCTTTCAGTGCGCATGCACAAACTCAATCACGTGCTCAACGACACCGTCTCTGAGCGCGCAAAAAATATTCTCACCACTGCAATACAGCGCCTTGCAGTGCCGACAACAACCGCGCTTCTCTCTTCAAGCGTGAAAGTTGAAAACGAAGAGATGAAAGGAAAAATTATCGGCCGCGAAGGAAGAAACATTCGAGCGTTTGAGCGCGCGAGCGGAACCGAACTTTTGGTCGATGATGTGCCGGGCGCAATTGTCGTTTCATGTTTTGATCCGGTCCGCCGCGCAATCGCAGTGGATGCACTCGAAGCGCTTCTCAAAGACGGCCGCATACAACCCGCGCGTATCGAAGAAGAAGTGGAAGCTGCAAAAAATCGCATTCATGACATCATCAAAGCTCGCGGCGCCGAAGCGGTCTACGAGCTTGGCATTGCGAGCTTTGACCCGCGACTGGTTGCCATCATCGGGCGCCTTCATTTCCGCACAAGCTACGGGCAAAATGTTTTACAGCACTCCATTGAGATGGCTCACCTCGCAAGCATGATCGCAAGCGAAGTGGGTGCTGATCCCTATATCGCAAAAGCAGGTGCTCTCGTGCACGACATTGGCAAAGCGCTTGATCACGAATTTGAAGGAACGCATGTGGAAATCGGCATCAAGGTATTGCGCCGGTTCAATACCGATGAGCGCATCATCACTGCAATGAAAAGCCATCACGACGATACTCCTCATGAAACACTTGAAGCGGTAATCGTACAAACTGCAGACATGATTTCAGGCGCGCGCCCCGGGGCGCGCCGCGATACTGCAGAAGCATATCTCAAGCGCCTGGCAGAACTCGAAGGGCTGGCCGGACGGTTTAACGGTGTAGAAAAAGCCTACGCCCTCCAAGCGGGGCGTGAGATACGAATCTTTGTTCACCCCGAGGACGTCTCCGATATAGAAGCAGCTCGGCTTGCTCGCGATATTGCACTAAGCATTGAGAGTGAACTTCGCTATCCCGGAACCATCAAGGTTACTATCATTCGAGAAACCCGCATCACGGATTACGCACGGTAACACTCTCCAAAAAGAGAAAAGAGGTGTTACACACGAGATATGTCCGCTATCGTTACACAAACGATAGCGGTTTTATCTTTTCTTTAGAATTTCTTTATGTAACCATCATTCAGAAGGATGGTCCTTCTGAAGAGAGGGTTGTTCTCCTGAAATTGTAGAAACAGTTTGAGAAATCTGCGGTACAATAGAGACATGCCTCCACATGGAAATGACACCGAAAAGTTTACTACACCCACTCAAGAACTTACCCACTTGAGCGCAACTGCCCACAAAGAATATCTTCTTCAGAATGAAACGCACAAAACACTTGAGAGCGCAGCGAAAGCTTCGGTCGAGTCCTATGCCCGCGCTGAGGCACGCGACTTTTTACATGAAACACGCGTCCTTCCAAAACACGAAGCGGAAAATCTTGTACTAAAGCTCAAGCCCGAAGCGCATGATACGAAAATGGAAGAGCTCTTCGGCATTATGCTTGAGAAGGGAGTAAAAAATGCGCTCGACGTTGTGGCAAAGATGAACGACTCGCACCTCGAGGACGACTTCCATCGATTCTTGGTGCAGTACCTTCATACCATCGGTGCGCTTCCCGGTATAAAAGAATCGTCGGCGCTATATAAAGAACTCGAGCACTCGCTCTTTACCGTTACTCTTCCGCCGCGCACCGACACTGCCGACTTCAAATCATTCATCCAGGCAATGAAGCAATTTTATACCGGCATGCTCGCGCTGTGCGAAAATACAAAGTCGTACTACACGCTTGAACTTGCAGTACAAAACCAAGGTCGCGATATTGCGCTCTATGCCTCGGTCCCGCGCGCCCACGAACAAACATTTGAAAAGCTGGTGAGCTCCTACTACCCCGGCGCTTCAATCGAAGAGGCTGCGGACGACTACAATATTTTTACCGCTTCCGGAAGCGGTATTGCAGCGGCAACCGCGCACTTGAGCGAACCGGCAATTTTTCCACTGGCTGGAGACGAATCATTTTCTCACGACCCCCTCGTTGCAGTAATCGGCTCTCTTTCAAAACTTGAACAAATGGGCGAAGGTGCAGCAATCCAAGTGACAATCGCAGCCGACACTGCCAACAGTAATCGGCTCTACACTTCCATTATTGATGCCGCACAAAAAGGAGACGTGCAAGTAAAGAACCAATACAAAGAACTGACCGAGGGGATGCTCACCAGTATCGGAAAAGGATTGCTTTCATTTTTTAATACTGATGCCCCAAAAGAATCCGACCCTGCAAAAGAAAAAAATATCGACACGCGCGGCATTGAACTTGCGCGCATCAAAAACCAAAGCCAATCCATGAAAGCAGGCATCCGCATTATTGCAGCGGGTCCATCGCTCGCTCGAGCACAAGCAATACTTTCCGGTATCAAAACATCATTTGCGCAATACGCGCTTGTTGAAAGCAATTCCCTTTCATGGACCGATATAAAAGCGTCTCGCATTCACGATACTGCTCGCGACTTTTCATTCCGCACGATTAATGAGCATGAGTTGATGACACTCTCTATCAATGAGCTCGCAACAATCTTTCACTTCCCTGTTGGGCTTACAGCGGCAAGCGAATTGAAAGAAGTGACAGCAGCAAGCGCTCCTGCTCCAAGCGCAATGCAAAACAACGGCGGAGTGTATCTCGGCACTAACACCTATCGCGGAAGCACCACCGATGTCTTTCTTTCAAAAGAAGACCGTGTGCGACACTGTTATGTTATCGGGCAGACCGGTACGGGTAAGACAACTATTTTGAAGAACATGGTAATCCAAGACATCAAAAACGGAAACGGCGTGTGCTTCATCGACCCGCACGGAAGTGACCTGCAAGACATCCTTGCAAACATTCCACCCGAACGCCTCGACGATGTCATCTACTTTGACCCGGCTTATACCGAGCGCCCGATGGGACTCAACATGCTTGAATACGATGTGCGCTTCCCTGAACAAAAGATTTTTGTCATCAACGAACTGATGAGTATTTTCAACAAGCTCTTTGATATGAAGACTGCTGGAGGACCGATGTTTGAACAGTACTTCCGAAACTCGGCTGGTCTTGTCATGGAAGACCCGGAAAGCGGCTCTACGCTTCTGGAAATCGGGCGCGTTCTTTCCGATAAAGCGTTCCGCGAATTGAAATTATCGAAATGTAAAAACCCTATCATCAAGCAATTTTGGGAAAATGCGGAGAAAACAACTGGTGAGGCATCTCTTGCAAACTTTGTGCCATACATCACCAACAAATTCGATGTCTTCATTTCAAACGACATCATGCGCCCGGTTATTGCGCAGCAGCACAGCGTCTTGAACTTCCGCGACATCATGGACAATAAAAAGATTCTCTTGGTAAACCTCTCCAAGGGACGCCTCGGTGACATCAACTCGCACCTTATCGGCCTTGTCCTTGTCGGCAAGCTCACCATGGCAGCACTCTCTCGCGTAGATATGGTAGGGCGCGGGCCAATCAACGACTTCTACCTCTATATCGATGAGTTCCAAAACGTTACCACTGACTCAATCGCAACCATCCTCTCCGAAGCCCGCAAATACCGCCTTGCTCTCACTGTTGCTCACCAATACATTGAACAGCTCGAAGAAAATATTAAAGACGCAGTATTCGGAAACGTGGGCTCTATGATTATCTACCGCGTAAGTCCTGAAAATGCGGCGGTCTTTGAAAAGCAATTGTCACCGACATTTACGCCAACTGATGTCTTGACCCTTCAAAACTTCAATGCCTTTGCAAAGATCCTCGTCAACGGCGTACCAGAAAAGCCGTTCAACCTTCGCATCCCACCTCCCCCTATTGGCAATATGGAGATTACGGAGAAGGTCAAAGAACTGTCATACCTCAAATATGGCCGCCCTCGCGCAGAAGTCGAAGCCGAAATCTTTGCCCGATACAAATAAAACAAAGAAGGGTATACTTACCTCATGAACAATCCAACCGAACGCCCGCCCTACCCTGACCAAGAAATGCCCCCTACCCTTGAGCCCTTGGACGTAGAAAGCCCTACTCCAGAGGCCATAGAGATGCGTATAGAAGAAGACAAGGATAGAATTGAAGTATTACGAACAGAGCTTGCCCCGCCTTCTATTGAAACGAGAGAAAATGATGCTGTAGAAGAAACAATAGAAAAGCCGATTGAAACTTCCCTTTCTTCTTCTTCGAAAATGCCCCGTCTTTTAAGAAAGGTTGCTCTCCTTGCAGGGATGCTCGGACTCAGCTTTGGAAGCGCCAGTGCAACCGAAGGTTCGACAAAAGATGATGACAAGGGCAACAAGATAGAAAAGACTACTGAAACAAAAAAAGTGGTCACCGACCAACTGCGCGAAGACTGGAACGACTATGTTGACTGGCTTGAAGAAAAGGGGCTCAAAGGAGCTGCTACCCTCGACGAAGGCGATCTCGGCCTGAAGATGATAGAAGAATACCGAGCAGAGCACCCTGAAACCACTGTATCGAATGAAACAGTGGGGCAAATCCAAGAAGAGTTTGCAAAATACCGCACGTGGGCACTTGATCAAATCAAGCAAGGAAAAGCTGCATTTGCTCCAGGGGTTACCGAAGAAACATTTATGAAAAACCTCTCTGACAGCGACGGATATGCCGGCCAGCTTACTACAAAAAAGAAATTTCCCGCCGCATACATCCAAAAAACAATAGGTGGTGCAACAAGAACTGTTAAGTACGCGGAGTTTTCTAAAACAGACACGTTTGCAAAAAATAAGTAATAAAAGAAGCCGCAACGTAAACGTTGCGGCTTTCTCGTACAGTACTTTTACAGAACAAGTTTTTTAATTAACCATTCCACCATAGAGTGATAACTCAGCCCTATAATGACTCCGGCTAATACTCGTAAAAGAAATAGTAACCAGAAATACTCTTTTCCATGAGGAAGGAGAGAGATTACTTCTCCTACAATTACAAATCCGGTAAATACACTAAGAATGCTCCCTACCCATTTCATCACAGGAATACTGTCTGCAGAATACTCTCCGTGTTCAGCCATTATATGTAGAATTGGTCCTCCAAAAAAAAGGAAGCCTACCAGTCCAACAAACCATGGGCCCGCAATTGCATATTCTAGCCACAAGGGTAATACAATTCCAGTAAAACGTTCTAGAGGAGTTACAATGAGTACCCCTATGAGCGAAAGGGTAAAAATAATCCCTGCGAATTTATGAAGTTTTTCGTTCAAGAAAAAATTCAATAGGTAATTTTTTGTCAGTGTCATAGCTATTTTTATGTTAAGTTTGGTTATATTATAGCAATTTATAGTATAATTGTCAAGGTTTGCACTGAAAATCCCTTGCTATATAATGGTGTAAGCTTAAAGCCTTGGCTTTTGGCACACTGATGAATTTAGTAGCAGCACATTTAAAGGAGTAATCCTCGTACATACTATGAACAAACAAGCACTCGTTGAGCTCATTCACGGCAAAATCGGCGGTACGAAAGTACAGGCTGAAGAAGTTGTAGAGAGTCTGATCGACGCAATCGTAAGTACACTGAAGAAAGGTGACGAAGTTTCTATTGCAGGACTCGGAATCTTCTCAGTGAAGCCTCGTGCAGCTCGCACTGCTCGCAACCCAAAGACAGGCGAACCAGTAAAAGTTGCAGCGACTCGCGTACCAAAATTCCGCGCAGCAAAGGCACTCAAGGACGCAGTGAAATAAGCTCTTCTTTTTTCACACTACTGTTCCCCCTTGCAAAAAGCACCAGCTTCCCGCTGGTGCTTTTTGCGTATCATCCTTTGTATATTGACTATTTAAAGAATTGGAGTAGGATAAGTCTAAACTTAAAAACTAAATATTTTATGAAAGTTCTGTTCTTAAACTCTGAGGCCCTGCCACCGAAGCAGGCAAATTTTCGTCGTGACATGGTTGGACAATTTAAAGCCACCTGCTCCCTCCAATTCCTTCAAGGAAAAGACTACACACCCGACAAGATATTCACTATCTTGAAAGAGAAAAAGTGTGGGGAAATAGTATTTTTCAAAAGCCCCCAACAAAAAGCAGAAGAACTGCTGCCGCTATTGCAGAGAAAGTTTTCTACAAAGAATTTCACCTTTTCAGAAAGAATTGTTGAATGGGAAGGAAAAAGCCTTCCCTGTGTTTCATTAATGATTACCGAAAAACCAAAAAAGGAAGAAGTTCCTCAGAACAAAGAGTCGAACCTCGCAGTGGCCTAAGGGTCCTGCGTTAAATCCGTGTATATGAAAATATACACGGATTTTTGTATTTCTATTATTTGACAACCGCTCCTTGAACGACTAACTAATACTATCGTTCCCGCAGCTTATTATCGCAATATGACTGCACTATTTTAAATGTGTCGGTCGCAAGCACGTCGTTTACATGGCTTTCCAAAAATTCCTGCTTTGCATCGTACACCTTATAAAAAGTCCCCAATGTCTTTGCGATTGACTGCAGATACGACCCCTTAAGATTGTTTTGCTGGGCATAGCGAAGGTACGACTCAAGTTGATACTTTATCTGAAAGAGTGCATTTGCCAAATATTCGTGATTGTTGAGCTCCTCTTTGTTTTTTGCAGTATAGAGGCGCGCGAGATTATAGACCGTTTCTTTATCGGCAAGCAATACCGTTCGGCACACATCCATCGAACCTTTATGGTGGTCTGTTTCGACGTACTTAATCGGCACCTGCTTCCCTCTTTGAACATCGTTCGTCCAAATATCATCAAGCTTGCTTCGTACTGTGGAGTAGTCGGATGAAAATGTTACATCAATACCAAGGCCCAGGTATTCCGCTTTTTCAGAATCTTCGTCGGGGGCAAACTCGATAACGCAGTCCACTTTTCGCAAATAATCGTCTGCTTCGGCAGTAAAGAATGCTTCGGCTCTGTTTGCCATCCACTCTCCACAAAGCTGGTCGACAACAATTCCTTCGAACACATCACTGACCTTTTTGTTCTTTTTTTCAAAATCGCTGTTTTCATTCCCCCACTGCTCTTTCAGTTTTTCAGTGATTGCAATTTCTCGCTCGATTTCAGCCTTGTTATATCCTTCTTCTTCAAGGAATGATTCTGGCTTTGGCTGATAGTATTGCTTCTGATGCTCAAGCGTCTTATGCGCAACATCAATGATGTACTCTTGTTCAATGGAGTTTCCGGAACTATGTTCAAACATGTTTCTTTCCATAGGCTGTGCGGGATAAGGGAGTCGAACCCTTCACCTCAGTTTGGAAAACTGATATTTTACCGATAAACTAATCCCGCAATATATTCTATTTTACCAGAACTTTGTTCGGATACTATCCGATATTTTCCCAAACATAGTTTGGATTGTCGGGATGCAGGGATTCGAACCCTGAGTCACCTCTTCCCAAAAGAGGCATGTTAGCCGTTACACCACATCCCGATGTGTTTTGTATAGTAGCAGAAAGCGCTGGGTAAATAAAGGGTTTACAAAAGAGTTATGAGAGCGGGAGAAATTCTATTATGGCTTCTTCCATTTTTACCGGAAGCCGCACTATAAGGGCTTCTGCCTCATATTCCTTTATTCTATTGACCAAGCAATAGAATTCGACCGAAACAAGAAATTTCCTAATCTTTTTTTCGGTCATATTCTCGCCAGGATTGAACCAGCTCCCCTCCAAACCGGTTTTTACCTCATAAAAATACACTGTTCCCTTCTTTTTCGCGACAATATCAATTTCTCCGTATTTATTCGATATATTGCGCCCCACAATCGAAAAACCGTGTTTCACCAAATATACCACTGCCTCATTCTCGCCCCTTTCCCCTATTCTCTGATTTTTTGAGGTAAATTGCCTGATCATGCCCTATCAGCATATACAGTACAGATGAAGAAAATATGAAATAGGACAGTTATCAGCCACTCTATTGGCCGTCCGTTATCCCACTTGTACACACACTTATCCACAGTTCTGTCAAAAAACGAGTGTTTTCAGTGGATTTGCGACAATATAGGACGTGTTTTGTCTAAGAGACTATATATTATCAAAGCCAAACACAATAAGTCACACGCCATTGAATTGGGTAGGTGCACAAAATAAGAAAACTCCCTCATGAGGGAGTTTTCTTATTTTGTGCACCTACCAGGATTCGAACCCAGACTAACTGTTCCGAAGACAGTCGTGATATCCATTTCACTATAGGTGCGTAGTACCGTCTGGAATATACCACCAATTCGCCATAATATAAAGCTATTCTCTCTATTTCAATTGCATTTATAGTCATTTTCGCTATACTGCTATGCGTACTCATTAACAGTGCATTTGCGGTTATGGTTTAGTGGTAGAATGCGTCCTTGCCAAGGACGAGACCAGGGTTCGATTCCCTGTAGCCGCACTTTAAATGACTTTCAAGTCATACCCTCATGAATCCCATGAAAACAACTAGCGAAACAATTCCTCCGTTTGTTTCATATGTAACACAAACCCTCCAAAAGGCGGGTTTTGAAGGCTACCTTGTTGGAGGATGTGTCCGCGATCGGCTTATGGGCAAAACCCCTAAAGACTGGGATATCACCACCAATGCTCGTCCGGAACAAATCCAAGAAGTGTTTGCTTCGTACAAAACAGTCTATGAAAACGACTTTGGGACAGTGAGCGTGCTCAATATGTCGCCAAATGAGGTCGAGGGTGTTACACGGGAAACACCTGACCTGGATAACCAGGTACAGGTCACTACGTACCGATCTGAGGGTAATTACGGCGATAGCCGCCACCCTGACTCTGTTACATATGAAACAGAACTCTCAAAAGACCTTGAACGCCGAGACTTTACAATGAACGCAATAGCCTGGGACCCTATAAAGGACAAACTTATTGACCCTTATAAAGGACAAAATGATATAAAGGACAAAACTGTCCGTTGTGTCCTTGATGCCAATACGCGCTTTGAGGAGGACGCACTTCGCATGATGCGAGCGGTGAGGTTTTCCACAGTTCTGAACTTTGCCATTGCGAGCGATACTATGACTGCTCTTACCACCCAATCAGAGCGCATCGAGGCGGTTTCCCGGGAACGCATTCGCGATGAATTCGTTAAGATTATCCTCTCTGACCGCCCTGCCCTTGGGGTGGATCTCCTTGAAAAGACTGGCCTTTTAAAGCATTTCCTTCCAGAGATGATTGAAGGAATTGGATGCGAGCAAAAAGGCGCCCATATCTATGACGTATACAACCACCTCCTTCATGCACTGCAGCATGCTGCTGACAAAGGGTTTCCTCTGGAAATCCGCTTAGCTGCCTTGTTTCATGATATAGGCAAGCCCGCCACCCGCAGATTTGACCCCAAAAAGGATAAATACACGTTTTTCGGCCATGAAGTTGTCGGTGCGCGTATGGCAAAGAAAATCCTTGAGCGATTCAACTTTTCACGTGTAACCATCAATTTAGTTGTTTCACTCGTTCGAAACCATATGTTCTTCTCTGATACGGAACAAATCACTCTCTCTGCGGTTCGTCGAATCATCCAAAAAGTCACCCCTGAGCATATTTGGGACCTTATGAGCATTCGCGAATGCGACCGCGTGGGAATGAAAAAGGCTGAAGCTCCTTACCGCCTGCGCAAATACCATGCAATGATTGATGAAGCCCTTCATGACCCTATCTCCGTCGCCCAGCTCGCTATCAACGGCGAATACCTGAAAAACGTGTTACACATGAAACCGGGACCTCGAATGGGATGGATATTGCACGCTTTGCTCGAAGAAGTGCTGGAAAACCCGGAACTTAACACTGTCGAAACCCTTACTGAGCGAGTATTAGACTTGGACGAACAAGATGACTCCACTCTGAAGTCCCTCGGTGAAAAAGGAAAAGAGAAGAAGGATGAGCTCGAGGAAAAAGAAGTCAAAGCGTTACATATGAAACACAATGTCAAAAAATAGCCTAGAAATAAGGCTATTTTTTGTATCTTTTTCAAGTGTATTTAAAACCCTTGTCTTACTTTACACTTTACTGTAAAGTGTAAATATGGAAAAGGCAGCCTACTATGAAATAGCAACCTACCTTAAACATGCCGATAGGGCTGTTTCACCGCACGAGCTCTCAGTAATTTTAGGTAAAAGCCGAGTAACTATCCAAAGCTCTCTTAAGCGACTCCTCAAAAATGGGTGGGTGGCGAAAGAAGGGTCTTCACCCTATACCTTCTACCGAGGAGTGGAAATAAATCCAATGCCCAAAAGCGAACAAAAAGGGGAAGTAACGATAGAAGATATCCGGGGTATCTGTAAAATCGGCCTGATTGAGGACTTTGTACTGAAATCCAACAAAATACGACAAAAGCCCTTATAGTTTGCAAAATCAGCGTGTTTTATGTACTCTTAGGAAAATCTTAACTTAAAACCCTATATTTATGTCACGTAACTTGCGTCAAACATCGGGCAAGACTGCCCACGGAGTGAAATTTGCAGCCTCAGCCACAAAAGGATTGGCTCCAAAACTTGTAAAAAGCCATTTGTTTCAACACAACTCAACGGGATATGTGAAGCGATAGCTTTACGTGAAAAAGAAAAAACCGCAGGCATTTTGTCTGCGGTTGTTCTATTTTATAGCTCTATATCGAGCAATAGGGGGCAATGATCGCTTCCGTAATATTCCTTCAGTGTCTGCACTTCCTTTACTTTATCTTTCAAAATAGGGGACACGAAGAAGTAATCAATGCGCCAGCCGACATTTCGCTCGCGCGATGCCGTCTTTTGGTCCCAGTACGTATAGACATCTTTCATGTCCGGATACAGCAATCGAAAGGTATCAATCCAGCCGTGCTCTGTGAGCTTGTCCATCCATGCGCGCTCAATGGGCAAGAAGCCTGTGTTCATAACGTTTTGCGCCGGACGCGCAAGGTCGATTTCATTATGGGCCGTGTTTACGTCTCCGCAAAAAATCACTGGCTTACTTTTCTCTAGCCCTTCAATATACAAAAGGAATTGGTCATAAAAGCGAAGCTTGTAATCCAGTCGCTCGGGGCCGCCTCCGCCGTTGGGGAAGTAGCAGGTAATTAAATAAAAGTTCTCATATTCGGCTGTTATGCACCGCCCTTCGTCATCAAGACCAGGAAGCCCTATGCCGAGGACAACATTGAGGGGAGTTTGCTTGGTATAGATTGCAACCCCACTGTAGCCTTTCTTTATGGTCGGCCAAGCAAAATAGGAATCATACCCAAAGACGTGCAAAAGTTCGTTAGGAAGCTGCTCAGGGGTCGCCTTGGTTTCCTGCAAGCAGAGAATATCCGGATCAAGGTCGGTAAAGAGAGGGTCAAAGAATCCCTGCTTGTAGGTAGCGCGTATGCCGTTGGTATTCCACGAAATGATTTTCATAAAAAGAGTATAGCAAAAAGAAAAACCATCCTTGGGGAGAATGGTTTTTTGTTGTTTAACTTTTAACGCGAGATAAGGACGACTTTATAGTTTAGAGGAATAAAGTAATTGGAAAGCCAAAAATGGCGTATGGGATAAGAGGTTACTCTTAGGTGTGGAGCTATGGGCAAATGTCAAAGACCGTATGACTCCATGATACTCCTGATAATGAGTGCTTGCAAGGGGATAATGGGGCAAGGGTTGACATATTCTCTCAAAAGAGGAGAATGCATAAAAATACTGAGGTTAAAACTGAATAATATGAAAAAAGCAAAGAAAATCCTTAACAAAGGGATTAATCTCGCAGTTTCTTTGGGAAGCGTGATTTCGTTCTCAAGTAAAGTAGAAGCAAATACTACTGCCAAAAGACAGGCGAAAAAACAAAAAAAGGTAAGTACGGACTGTGCCGTTATCATTGCACGGGGCGGCAAAGCAATGCTTACATAAACAAACACCGAGACAGTGGTAACAAGGGTCGCGATGCAGAAATGCATGCGGCCCTATTTTTTTATCTCTCTTTTTAATCCTCTCTTACCGCTTGCTGTGAAACTTCTTGTGCACGTCGCGCAATTGCGAGTCTGTCACGTGCGTATACACCTGCGTCGTTGAAATATTCGCGTGTCCGAGCATCATCTGCACGCTTCGAATATCAGCACCGTTTGAAAGCAGGTCGGTCGCAAAAGAGTGGCGAAGAACGTGGGGTGTGACTTTTTTGGAAATGCCGGCCTTAATTGCGCATTCCCGGACAATGCGCTCAATGGAGCGCGGAGTAAGGCGGGAAGCAGGGGAATTTCTTGCAATGTTTACAAACATCGCCTCCTCCATATCTTTTCGCGCCTTCAAGTAGTTCCTGATTGCGTCCTTTGCTTCGCTTGAGAGGAATACAACGCGGATTTTTTCACCCTTTCCGCGGATAGAAAATTCATCTTTTGCCAAATCCAAGTCGCGATTGAGCGAACAGAGTTCTGCAAGACGAAGCCCAGTGGAGAAAAAGAGCTCAAGAAGCGCCTTATCGCGAAGTCCCTTCGTTGTAGCAAGATCAGGGGACTTGATGAGGCGGTTCAATTCGTCCACTGAAATAAGGTCCAAGTGCCGTGCGCCCACTTTTGCAAGCTCAATTGCGTCCGGTGTCAGCGCATCAATGCCGCGCTTGCGACAGTACTTCAAAAATGATCGAAGCGCGATAAGGTGGTAGTTTTGCGTATTTTTCTTCATTGTACCCGGCGTTTGCCCTTTTACCCGGGCTCCGGGGGCACGGTTGAGAGTGAGGCGAAACTCTCGAAGGCAATCCTCAGTGATATCTTTAACGGTTTTTGCCTTCATCTCCTTAAAAGCGCGCTCCAAATACTGCTCATAATTGCGAACAGTCAACAAACTGCGCCCTTTTTCTATTTCAATATATTCGAGAAACTGCCGTTTTGCAGTGTTGAGATCCATAGCTCTATAAGTATACCCGTTAGAGTGGAAATGGGGGAGGAAATTGTGCTATAGTGAGACAGGGAAAATCTCACTATATATATGCAAGTGGTCGCTTCGGAGCATTTCCGAAGCCCACTTGCTTTTTTTAAAACCCTGTGCTATAGTAAAAGTCATGTTAACGTCAAAGAAAAAACAAGCAGTAATCAAAAAACACCAGGTGCACCCTACCGATACCGGTAGCAAGATTGTGCAGGTGGGAATGCTTTCAAAGCGTATTGATGTTCTTGCTGATCACTTGAAGAAGCACAAGGGTGACAACCACTCTCGTCGCGGACTCATCAAGATGGTTGCAGACCGTCGCGGACACCTCAAGGTGCTCGAAAAGAGCAATCCGACACAGCACCAGGAAGCTCTCAAAATCGTAAAAGGATAATCCAAAAAGTCATCCGCACAAAACACCGCGTACTACGCGGTGTTTTGTTATATACTGAAGGAATGGCAATCATAAAACAAAAGGACCAGCGCGTTGGGGTATTTATTGATACACAAAACCTCTACCACACCGCGAAACATATTTATAAACGAAAAGTAAACTTTGCCAATGTTGTGAAAGATGTCGTCGCCGGCCGTACCTTGGTACGCAGCATCGCCTACGTCATCACCACTGAAAACGAAGACGAAAAAGCATTTTTAACCGCACTGACAAAAGCCGGAATCGAAACAAAGGCAAAAGACCTGCAAATTTTCTATGATGGCAGCAAGAAAGCTGACTGGGATACCGGTCTTGCAATTGATGTTGTATCGATGGCCGCAAAACTCGATGTGGTAATCATCCTCTCGGGCGACGGCGACTTTGCACCACTGTGCGAATACCTTCGTTTTCATGGCGTACAGGTCGAGGCAGCAACCTTCGGGCAGTCCGCATCTGCTGCACTGAAAGAAGTAGTGGATGATTTCTACGACCTCTCCAGTAATTCAAAAAAATATTTGCTCGGCTATTAACATCTCTTGAATGGAAGAAGAAAACAAACAACCAATCCCGAATACTGCACCTATAGATCCTGTTGTACCAACAGCTCCTTCTGCCGTGCCAGTAGTTGAGCAAGCCCAAACTCCAACAGTACCGACAACCTCTAGTCCTGTTGCGCCAGAAGCACCAGCAGGGGCACCGGAGCCCCTTGTTCCAGTACCTGAACACCAAGTACTCGTGCACACCTACGACGACGATCTCGCGCGCTCAATGAATGTCTCTGATGCAAAAGTGGTGCAAGAGCTTCTTACTTCAGCGCGCGAGCGCGAGAGTGTCATGAAAGAGGAAGTGGAAAAGCGTAAGGCGCGCGGGTGGTATACCACTGGTGCAATCATTCTCATTCTTGCGGCACTTGCGGCAGCCACGTACGGCGCATATCACTATACGCGCCTGACAGTACCTGTGACAGAAACAGTTTCGATTGGAGTATGGGCAAGCACCCCTTCCATAGATGCAAGTACAACAACCATTGAGTCTGTTCTTTCGACACTTCAGTCTGATACTACACTCATTGACGAGAAGCCGTATTTGGTCGACCTCGTTGCGGATCAAAAAACAAACGTACTCTTAAACAATACTCAGCTCTTTTCTTTCATAGGAGCCGCTCCTACCGAGCCGTTTGCAACCTCTCTTGGAGTGGTTCGTCTTGGTATCATGAATACTGCAAGCGATACGGTGCCCTTTCTTATTGCATCGCTTCCAAATCCTGAAATTGCCAACAAAGAATTCCTTATTGCGGAACAAAAGCTTCTTCCAATGTTTTTCCGCGCGCTCAATATCGATACGACTACAATCGCTCCTGAAACCAATCCTGAATTTGTAGGAGAATACCGCTACAATCTGCCCGTTCGAGCCCTGTACACTACCAGCACAACAGGGGGGCGAAACCTCACTCTTCTATATGGTTCTGTAACAGACAACATTATTGTCCTCACCACAAAGCCTGAAATTCTCAAGGCGATTTACGACACAATCATCCGCCAGCAATAAAGGGCGCAGAGCGGGGGATAACAGTGCTTGTACTTTCCTCCCTGCATGCTAGTATACGAGGTATGAAAAATACCGACCACTACAAAACAGTCCTTTTGGCCGAAAAGCAGACCCTCGAAGAGGAGCTTGGCGGTATTGCGCTTTTTAATACTGAGACCAATATTTGGGAAGCGACCCCTGACCAAGAACTCATGGGGGAAATCGACGACAACGATGCAGCAGACCGATTCGAAGACTTCGAAGGGCGTAGCGGTATGGTGACAACGCTTCAGACCCGCCTTACCGACGTAAACGCAGCTCTTGAAAAAATAGAGAATGGCACCTTCGGCATCTGCGAAGTGTCGGGTGAGAAGATCGAAGAAGATCGCCTCAATGCAAATCCTGCAGCGCGCACCAGCAAGGCGCACATGAACGACTAATCACTCTATAAGAAAAACCCGCACCAACAGTGCGGGTTTTTCTTTAACAGAATTTCATATCATATTTCTTATACTAAGAAAATGGCATTTGCTTCCATTCAAAGCGCACAGCTCACCGGCCTTGGCGCATCAGGTGTTACGGTTGAAGTCGATGTTAATCGGGGGCTCTATTTTTTTCAAATTGTCGGGCTTCCTGATAAGGCGGTGGAAGAAGCACGAGAGCGCGTTATCTCAGCACTTCGCAATGCGCTCGATATACATGTAAAAGGCGAAAATGAAAAAATCATTGTCTCTCTTTCTCCTGCAGAAACAAAAAAGGAGGGTGCCTATTTTGACCTGGCAATCGCAATCGGATATTTGGTTGCGACCGAAAAATTACCCGCTGTTTCAAACAAAAAACTATTCATCGGCGAGGTCTCTCTCAACGGAAAGGTGCGCCCTGTTCGAGGACTTCTTTCCATTGCACTGTGGGCAAAAGAACATGGCATCAACGAACTGTTCATCCCTGAAACAAACGAGCAAGAAGCAACGCTAGTTGAAGGAGTAACATTTTATCTTGTGCCGACAATAAAAAGCCTCGTGGAACACCTTACCAATAAAACACAGCTTCGAGAGGTACTCTTTGGTACAACTCGAACAGAAAGTGCGATACCTTCTACAGACTTCGGCGATGTTCGCGGGCAGGCTGCTGCAAAGCGCGCATTGACTATAGCGGCAGTCGGCGGGCACAACATCGTCTTGTATGGTCCTCCGGGGACAGGGAAGACAATGCTCGCAAAAGCATTTCACGGCATTTTACCGGACTTGCCCAACGATTATTTTTTAGAAGTTGCCATGATTTATTCTTCTGTCGGATTGATTGATGACACACTAGGCGGGCGGCCGCCCTTGCGCGCACCGCACCATAGCGCCTCACATGTGGCAATCATCGGAGGCGGCTCTACTATTCGCCCAGGAGATATTACGATGGCACACCGAGGGCTTTTATATCTCGACGAATTCCCCGAGTTCGACCGGCGCGTAATCGAGGCACTGCGCGAACCATTGGAAGAGGGGAGCATTACCGTTGCGCGGGCAAAAGGGTCGGTGCGCTATCCGGCACAATTTATTTTGCTTGCTGCAATGAATCCATGCCCGTGCGGATATCGCGGAAGCGGCATCAAGCCCTGCTCATGTAGCAGTATTGAAATAGCGCGCTATAAAAAGAAATTATCGGGGCCGATAGTCGACCGCATTGATCTCTGGGTCTCAGTTCACCATGTCGAATACGAAACACTGCACGTACCGAATACGATTTCACAAAGCGACTCGATCAAAGAACACGTTTCTGCGCTTCGAGCGAAACAATACAGCGAACGAAAGAAGCTCAATTGCGCCCTTTCGACCAATGACGTCCAATCAATGAGTAGCTTATCAGGCGAAGCAAAAGCCCTTCTCCAGCGCTCGGCCGAAAGCTTGAAGCTCTCACCTCGTGTGTACCTGCGCACCATCAAGGTCGCCCGAACCATTGCAGATATAGAAGGGTCTGACACTATCGAATCTCCCCATATCCTCGAAGCACTGCAATATCGCCCCAAATTTGATTGAACCTACAAAAAGAGTAAAATAGTTTAAACCAACCCTCGTACACATGAAAATCTATACTGAAAGCAGTACCGGCAATAAACGCCAGGCACTCAAAAATGCTCTTAGGGGCTTTGGGTGGGAGCTGCAAAATACAGAGTTTTCACTAGATGAAACAGCTTCTTTGATAACGATTGAAGAAACAATTAAAGGCTCCATTCGACGCGCTCAACGCCTCACGATAGAGGATATAATTCCTGACGGATCGCTTGTTATCGGCATCCAAAAAGGGTGGAGCGTTAAAAAAGATGTAGCGTTACTCCTTGCTGTTTCTGGTTTTATCAAAGGAGCACTTGCACGCCCCATAACGGAGTGTGCCGAGATTTCGCTCAATGCTCCGAAAATGGCCGAGGCCATTCTTTCAGGTATGCATCCGTACGATGCATACGAGAAAGTAAAAGGAATATCCATCAGAAAAAATCCAACCCCTGTATACGAAATAATAACAGGGAAAAGTGAAACAGTCTGGATGGAAGGCATCATTAGAAAGGTCCTTACTGCATTCCAAACAGAAAAAGCGATTCATTGATATGAATCGCTTTTTATTATTGCCGTACTAGAAATGAGTACCGACTTTGTATTTTGAAAACGGATTGGTTTTGCCGCGAACTTCGAAGTGCAGGTGTGGTCCGGTACTTCGGCCGGTGTTTCCGCTTTTGGCGATTACCTCGCCTGCCGTTACAGTGTCTCCCACTGAAACGCTTACCTTTGAAAGATGGGCGTAGAGCGTCTGCGTACCGTTTGAGTGCTTAATAACAATGTAGCTACCGTATCCGCCATTGTATGCTCCATCACCCTTTGCAATGATTACTTCGCCCTTCATTGCAGCCACTACTGTGGTGCCAATCGGTGCGCCGAAGTCCACAGAGTTTGCACCGTGATGCCCCTGAGTAAGAACGCTTCCAGGAATAGGGAGCTTGTATTCTGAAGAGGTTGTCGTTGTCGTCTTACTGTCGCTCTCCTTTGCTGCAGTGTTTTTTGTCACTGCCTTTACTGCTGCTTTTGCTTCAGTCTTCGTAGGAGCTGTTGCAATCGGTTCACCATCAGGGATGATGATGTCCATGCCAACTTTCAAGTCACTCGCACTTTCAAGACCGTTATAGTCGAGGATTTCTCGAGTGTCAGCGTCGTACTTCTTTGCAATAGCACTTGCAGTATCGCCCTTCTTTACTTTGTACTGAACACCAGTGACTGGCAGGATAGTAAGCGTGTCGCCCACCTTGATAGTACCCTTCGTACCGAGATTGTTCGCCCAGCGAATAGTATTGGTTGAAACACGGAACTCCTCTGCAATGCCTCCAATAGTGTCGCCGCTCTTTACGGTGTAGACAGTAATAGCATGGCTGCCGTCGGTTGCCTTTTCGCCAAGAGGGGGCAGTGGTGCAGTATTTTCGTCCACTCCTGAAGCAGTCTCAAGAGAGACCTGTTCGTCTTTAACAGCCATAAATGCCGAAGCACTGACAGAACTGATAATCTGACTGGTAAGTGTATGTGCCATCCCAGCATTGACTGCAAGGAGGATTAAAAGTGATAGTGTGCGCTTGCGCGATCTACCGATGGGGTCGTCTGACAACTTCATATGGTTACAGTGAGAAATGATACCAGGCAAAAAGAGGGGTTTGTGATTACATATGTTAATTTATAGTTTGTCAATTATTTTATCTGAAAAAACCCTTGTTTTAAGGCTTAATTGACAATACCCCTAAACCAAAGCACTGTAAAACAACGCAAAAACCGTTGAAAATACTAGGTATTCTTGTAGCCCGGGGCACCCTTTTTTCTGCTACACTAGGGGGACTATGGACTTCACCAATGGCTTAAACGATTCACAAAAACGAGCAGTACTCACTACCGACGGGCCACTCTTAATTGTCGCAGGGGCGGGGGCGGGGAAAACAAAAACAGTGGTCCATCGCATCTGCCACATCATCACGACCGGGGTCGCCCCTTCATCAGTTTTGGCAGTAACCTTCACCAACAAGGCAGCAAAAGAAATGCGCGAGCGCGTCCACTCTCTGATCCAAGAAGTGCCATTTATTGTCCGCGGAGAGGGCTTGCCCTTTGTCAGCACCTTCCACTCGCTTGGAGTATTTCTGCTTCGCAAATTCGGCGCATACGACGGCCAAATCAAGCGGTTCACCATTTTAGACGACGGGGACACCAACACTCTTATTAAAGAGTGTCTTTCATACTTTGGGCTCGACCCAAAAATGCACGAACCGCGTGCAATCAAAAATACAATCAGCCGAAGCGCAAATGCGCTCTTGGACCCAGACCAACTAATAAACAGCAGCAACCCAAACCATCGCATGGCAGGACAGATATGGAAGCGCTACAAAGCGCTCAAGCGCGAACAGAAAGTATTGGACTTTGACGACTTGCTTTTGGAGAGCGTAAAACTGCTTGAAGAAAACAAAGAGGCGCGGGCGTGGTGCCACGAGACATGGAGCCATATTCATGTCGACGAGTACCAGGACACCAACGAAGTGCAGTACCGCATTGCGACCGCTCTTGCAGCGGATAAAAAAAATATCTGTGTTGTGGGCGACAGCGACCAGAGCATTTATTCATGGCGCGGAGCGAACATAAAAAACATTTTGGAATTCGAGCGCGACTATCCGGAAGCAACCACTGTTCTTTTGGAAGAAAATTACCGCTCTACAAAAACGGTTATTGCGGTGGCGAACGAAATGATTAATAAAAATACGTACCGAACAGCAAAAACATTGTTTACCAATAACGAAACAGGGGAATTGATATCACTCTATGGTGCGTATGACGAAAACGACGAAGCGCAGTTTATTGTTGAGCGCGCAGTAGAACAAATAGACAAAGGGGTTCCTGCTCAAGATATTGCAGTACTCTTTCGCACCAATTTCCAATCGCGCATCTTGGAAGAAGCATTTCTCTCCATGGGCATACCATACCAAGTACTCGGCGTGCGATTCTTTGAACGCAAAGAAGTGAAAGATGTGTTGTCGTATCTGCGTGCAGCATTAAACCCTGACAGCTTGCTTGATATCAAGCGCACCATCAACACGCCAGCCCGCGGTATTGGAAAAGTGACGGTTGCAAAAATTTTCGCAGGAGAGCGCGATACACTTAGCGGAAAGGTGCGCCTCTCAGTCGACAACTTTTTCAAGTTATTGGAAACCATTCGCGAATACATAGAGCTTCACAGTGTGTCAGAAACAATTCGCTACATCATCAACGAAAGCGGCATGGTTGCCGCATACAAAGGCGAAGCTGACGGGGAAGAGCGGTTGGAGAACCTTGAAGAATTGGTAACGCTTGGACTCCGCTATGATACTTTTGGTGCCGAAGAGGGCTTAGAAAAATTATTGGAGGACGCAACACTGATGAGCGATCAGGATAACCTCGAAGCTGCAAAAGGAGTGAAGCTGATGACCATTCATGCAGCGAAAGGGCTTGAGTTCAATGTTGTCTTTGTGACAGGACTTGAGTTCGGACTCTTTCCGCACGAACGCGATCAGAAGCTTACCGGCAGTGACGCCGAAGAAGAGCGTAGGCTCATGTATGTGGCACTGACCCGTGCTCGCGCAAAGCTCTACCTGACATACGCGAGCATGCGCACTATATATGGTATGCGCGACGTGCGTCTTCCGAGCGAATTCATCAGCGACATTCCGGACGAATTCATTGAAAGAGAAAGTCGCAGCGGAGAAGCGGGCTTTGCCACTGTGTATCTCTAAGAGAGAGTTTTCCCCTCTGTACACCCACTCCTTGACATTGACAAAATGATGTAGTTTGGTATACTTTATACAACACCTGAACATTGTAAAAAACACATAAAAACCTATATACATGAAAGCAAACGTACTTCGTAACATCTGTGGATTGCTAGGTCTTTTCATTGTTACACTATTCTCTTCTTCCGCTGTATTCGCACAAAAAAACCGCTGTGAATTACGGAAGCAATCAAGCGCACTGGGCTCTCCGCTAAAAATTGCGAGCCCAAACATTCTCTTGGGAGGAAAAACATATCCTCTTCAAGATATGAAGCACGCCTGGAACGTTGGTATGTATTTTTTTTCTGAAGGAGATTCTTTGTATCTTGCCGTATATCACGGTACAACAGGGGACCCTTCCAGCATCGCCGAGTTTTCCACACAGCTGACTAACGGTAAGATCGTGAAGAAAAATAATGCTTCCACAGCAGTTCCTCAAACCATGGGAGACTATGACCTTGTCACAACATTTTTCCCGATTTCTCAAAACGAGCTTCAGGAATTTTCCAGCAATGGAATTGTAAAAGTTTCTGCAGTGTTCTCCTCATTTTTGGAAGCACAGCTGTATGCTGACGATGTAAAAGAAAAGGTTATGGAAAAAGTCCTCAGTGGCGCTTCTTGTTTGATTAACGAAATTTCAACTCAAACAGCAAAACTGTAATTGTCAGTCAATTCAAACTCTCTAATTTAGATTAGAGAGTTTTTTTATGCTATATACAATAGATGAAAGCAAAGAAGTCTCTCGGACAGCATTTCCTCAAGTCTGAAAAAGCACTGTCGCAAATAATTGATGCGAGTGACCCGACAGGGAGCGACATCATTTTGGAAATTGGCCCAGGACACGGGGTGTTAACAGAACGCTTAGTGTCTTTTGCGGGGAAGGTACTGGCGATTGAAAAGGACCGAGAGCTCATTCCGCTTTTGGAAGAGCGTTTTGCAGCCGCAATCGAAAACAAGAAGCTTGAAATACTGCATAAGGATATTTTGGACTTTGATCCAGAAGTGTTGTCGTTTTACAAAGGGCACTCGTACAAGCTTGTTGCAAACATTCCATACTATATAACAGGCGCCATTATCGAAAAATTTTTAAGCACACCGTACCAGCCGTCTCGTATGGTACTTCTCATGCAAAAGGAGGTTGCCGAGCGCATCATTGCGCGCGACAAAAAAGAGAGTATTCTCTCTATCGCAGTGAAGGCGTATGGCATTCCTAAAATAGTGGGGAAGGTGCCGCCGGGAGCATTTGTACCGCCGCCAACGGTCGACTCTGCGGTGCTGTTGATAGAAAATATTTCACGCGACTTTTTTATTGACCCGCAAACAAAAGAAGTGCTTTGCGACGAAACATTGTTTTTCAAAGTAGTAAAAGGGGTATTCGGGAAAAAGAGAAAACAAATCGGCGGATCCCTTTCAGAAATTCTCGGAAATAAAGACCATGCACTAAATGCATTAAGAGGTGCGGATATCGACCCGAAAACGCGCCCCGAAGATCTCTCGCTTATACACTGGAAAATACTGACCACTGCACTAGGGCGAATACAGCAATAAGTTGTATACTGAGGGGATGAAAAAACACCCTTCTTTCTGTCTTATAATCATAGCCGCAATCATCGCAATTCCTTTTGCTGCTCACGCAGCTTTTAATCAGCCGTTTGGGGGGAAAATAATAACTACGAATACGCCCGGTGTGCTTTGCGCCGCACAATACGGGGCAATGGTTATAGCGCCGGTAATGATCGCCCCTCCAGGACCGTACTTTATTCGAACAACAACGCAAATGGTGCGCCCTGGCTCATGGATTCTTGGCATGTATTCCTCCGTACCAAGCATAGGAACGTGCAATACCACCAGCACCCCTCCTGTTCCTGTTCCTGCTTTTAATATCCGCACCTTCGGGGTATCGAAATAACATGTCCAACCCAAGACTTCCTAGTAAACAATTTCTTATTCGAGGCGGTATAGCAACGGGGGTTGTTGCGCTTATATTGATTGTGCAAACGAACTGGTTCCAAGGACTCTTTGGGCGAAAAGGAACCCTTTCAAGCAAAGAACTCACTGTAGGAGACGCTGTTGCACAAGACTCAAATGGAAATGGCATCCCTGACTGGGAAGAAAAACTCTGGGGATTGGACCCAACCGCGCTCTATACCGGGGACATGTCCAATCGTGAAATCATCGAAACAAAAAAGGTGGCCCTGGGGCTGACAGCAGAAGATGGTCCATTGACCGAAAACGACCGCCTTGCGCGACAGCTTTTCAGCATCAGTACTGCATTGGGAAATGCAGAGGGGAACAATATTAATACGGCAGGGGAAGTGGCTACAACCCTTGGAAATGCAACACCGCCGCCGGTTGTTACCAACAAATACCGCCTCAGCAATCTCCGTACAATTGCAACCTCCGCATCCTCTCTTACGACATATCAAAAAAATATCACCAACACTCTTAACAAGTACCCCGAAGATACTGTTGATGTTGATCTTCTTATTGGAGCAGTGGAATCCGGCGACATGAGCCGCCTCCCCGAACTTGCAAACGCTGCTGCCACTTATCGCCAGCTTGCAAAAGAACTTGCCTCCATAGCGGTTCCTCTAGGAGTAGTGCAGTACCACCTTGATATTATCAACGGATATGCGGGAGTAGCAGAGTCATTCGTCCTTATGTCAACACTTAATGAAGACGGGGTGCGGGGTCTTGCAGGAATTGCAGTATATAAGGACTACGCCCTTGGATTGACTGCTGCACAGTATGACTTGCAAGCGTATTTAATAGAGTACGGTATACTATAATCACTCATGAAGCGTGCGCGAAACATTTTCTTAAGTCTCTCTCTCTTTATTTTTATTGTTGGTAATACAACAACTGCTTCAGCTGACACACTTGATATTTTTAAGGCCGCCACCGGCACAGCAATCGGATGTCTTGATCCCGGAGGACGCCTTCTTCAAGAAGCAAAAGATTTATTCGCATCAGCAAGAAACGGAGGTGGCCCAACAGAACTACCCAGCGCTCAATTAGGCGGATTTATTCAGGGGAAATTTATTTCGCCAAGAGTGCCTACAACCGACAAAGAATCTCAGGATATATCAAACAAATTACTCAGGAAAGAAAAATGTCTTGATGCTGCTGCATATAATGTTTCTCATCTGCAACTTTCAAGCTTTGCTACAAACACACTTAAATGGGTAAATACTGGTTTTGCCGGAAACCCGCTCTATGTTCGCAACCTCGACTCCTATCTTAAGTCAATCCGCAACGAAGAATTGACCAAATTCCTTCCGGAACTAGAGGGAACAGGAATATTTGGCAATGCTATCCGGTCCGTCATCACCCAACAGGTGACAGGGAAGACAGATGGATTTATCAATACTCTTTCTGGAGCCAAAGAATATCCCTACACCTACCAAGACCGCTACTGCGCGGTAGACTATCAAACCATTGCTGCAAAAGAGTACGACGCGTGCCTAAAAACAGGGGCAACCATCGACACGTGCTCACAGAATTCTCGTACCAAATATGAAGCGCTTGCATTACGAAACTGTATCAGCTTTGAAGCGGCGCAGTACAACGGCTTTATGGGAGACTTTACCCAGGGCGGATGGGGAGCACTGTTAAATACGAACAACAATCCGCTCTCTGCACTTTTTAGTACAACCAACGAACTAAGTCGCCGTATCAGCACCCAGCAACAAAATGTTCGTGAGGAGCTCACTCGCAACAATGGCTTTCTTGATGTAAAACAGTGCGCGGAGTGGAAAAATGACGGGCAGGTAGGGAGTGCCAACGGGGCTGGGCTTACAGGAAGCCCTGTGTGTTTGAGATACGAAACCGTTACACCAGGAAGAATCGTCATGGATACGCTCAGCGCCGTCACTAGCTCAAGTATTCGCCAGGCGGAATCGGCAGATGAAATAAATGAGGTACTCATGGGATTTTTTAATGGGCTTTTGGACAAGCTTTTCAATAAAGGCATTAAGGGTATGCGATATAGCGCAGCAAACCTCAGCACAGACTTCGGGGGACCAGGGAGCAATAGTATTATCGGAAGCAATGGCCAGGTACTTGGGGGGCAGTCTCCGAGCGGGGTAGATAGTGAACTCTTTGATATCACCCGCCCTCAACAGCTCCGCGCAATCATACAAACGCAATACGACATGTTTAATCGAAGCCGCGACACCGTACAGGGGGCCTTAAATGTTATACCTCTCTTAGGGAGACTCGATTACTGCTTGCCAGGACCAAACCAATCCTATGCTACCGGCGTAACTGAGAACTTCCAGTCGTTTACCAGTGGGTTTAAATTTGTCGGTATTTCAAACGATGATGTAGTTGCGCAACCGTTTCCTGCGGTAAACACGATTACCGACCAGCAAAAAATCATTTATGGAGGGGGCGGAGTTTTCACCAATCACCTTGATACAAAAGCAGACAAAGAAAATAATATCTACCTTGGACTTGGCTTTGATTTTCTTGGAGAACCTACAGACGGGGATATTACCGACTATTTCAGTAAGGCCTACAACCTGGTTATCCAAGAGATTGGAAGCACGTACAACTACAATGATGTTGTTGCTGCATTTGCAAACACGGCGAATACCCCTGCCCAACAGACAGTAAACCGAGGGCAAGCAGTAAGTGCGTACCGCCAAGTCAACACATTGGTTCCTTATACTCAAGCTGCTGCAGAACTGGAGACGACCTACAACGAAAGCAATACCGCACTCCAGGGAGATATTGCGGAGCTTGAAGCGATTAATATAGAGGTAATGCAGATTGTTGGCACAGCAAAGGCGCGCTACATTGCACAGCGTGCAAATGCCGGAAGCCCGGTGGACTTGGCATGTATCAATGACCCAGTAAAGGGGTATGTCATCAATACAAACCCTATCATTCCGGCAGCGCGCGCAACATCAGACTTCTCGCCGCTTCTCGATAAACTAAGGGCGGACAGCGCATACTTTGAGAGCACGCTATAATACCTATAATAATTTATGACACTCCGACGAATCCTCACAATCATCATCATTCTCCTTGTCCTTGTCGGACTATTGTTTGGTGCATCATGGTTTATCTCTCGCAGAAATGCAGAGAAAAACGGCACGACACCGCTGACATTCCGAGAATTTCTCGGCATCGGCACTCCTGCAGTACCGGGGCAGAACATACAAGGCGGATTTGTTTCGCAATTTACTACCGACACATCGGCGGATACCAATAACAATGGCGTTCCGGACGGAGAAGAGGATCTCAACCGCAATGGATCATTCGATAAAAACGACATTGTTATCAGTGCGCAAGGACAGCGCGCAGATGTTTTCAACAACAATATAAAAAGCGGTATCACTGTGAGCACAATAGTGTTCTCCCGATTCGGCGACACCAATGCAAACAATATCAACGACTGGAATGAAGACGTTGATGGCAATGGGGAAATAGACGGCGTTGAAGACAAAGACGGTAATGAGATTATTGATGGCTACGACACCGGCGGACTGGGTACTCCTAACCAAAATGGAGACAATGGGGGATTTGGTGATGGGGGCGGACTTGGGGACGGAGGAGGGTTTACAAGTGGACCAATAACTCCAATTGATAATTTCCCAAATGACGCAGGCAATCCAGGAGGAGGACCAGGAACAACACCAACAGGGAACACCAGTGGTCCCGACATTGAAGACAATAGTGCAATTGACCCAATAACTCCCGGCACTGCAGCGGTAGACAACAGCTGTACTGATGCAGACACCAACATTGAATTTACTGCTGAAGAGGTCGCGCGCCTTAATACATTGCGCCTGCGTTTCTCAAATATTGCAGCAAACCTTTATACAAAAGGGGATATTGAGCAGCAGCTCGCTCTTTTTGACAGCTTCAAGACAAAAACAGCTCAAGTAAACGAACTTATCACTTTTTGCGAAAACACCACCCCTTCACTGCCAAGCGCGCTTCAAGTTCGTGTACCAACGCCGTTTTACCATGACACTTCTCGCGACAACAACACCTTCACCGGAGCAAATGAACCGACCCTTCCAAGCAGACGTCCGTATCTTGAGAATCCTTCTGTAGTTACAACACTTATTGAACGATTACTGCGCATTAATATTTGGTAAAAACACTCTCTCGCATGATACAATAGTGCTGTGCACGCACGCGTATTTCGTCGTATAACAAACCGTTTCTCTACAATCTCCAAGACCGCACTGTTGGCGCTCTTTCTTTTTGCAAATGTGTTCGGAATAGTAGGAACTACTTTTGCGCAAACTCCTGAAGAAGTTGTAGCTCAAAGACAACTTGCATACCAAAACTACCTTACCTTGTTTACTCCTGATAGTGGACTTATTGGTACAGTTGGACTCACTCGTGACAATACCAGCAACGATGTTATCGGTTTTAAGTTCAACATATCTCTTAATACAAATAAAACAGGGGATCCCTGGGACTATATTAAGGAAGACGGTACACTCACTCAGCCAAATGCAGAGGATGTTTTTTTAATCAGGCTTTGCAACACAAGCAGTCCTACTCAGTGCTGGCTTAATACTATTCCTTACAGTGAAGATGCTGATGGCTACACTTACGACCTCATTGCTCGAGAATACGGAACCGGACCAACTGTGGATGAACCAGTGCGCTCACAATCAATTTCAAATTTCTCAGGTTTTAACTACAATCATTCAAACACTGTAAATGCTAGCAGCGGGCTCAGTGGTTATCGCTATAAATACACACGAAATAACATTGGTACAAAAAATGAAGGAAGTATTTTTTCCTATGAGCCGATAAAATTTCAAAAGGGGAGCTCAGTAGAGGCAACGCTGTGGTATTGTGCCGCAAATACAGCAAATGAAACAGGGGCGACTGCTTACGACGGCAATGGCCTTAATGATACTGTTGCAACATTTGACACCCTCTGTGGTGGTGCTAGTTATTTTCGCATAGGACAACCTCAGCGCATTGATATCCCTACTACAGATGACGCAGTAGCAGCGCTCGTGAATAATAATCCTTCTACAAAACAAGTGGGTGCTGCTGTTCCGGAAGATAATCTTCCCACCTGTACCATTGGAATAACCGACTCAAAAATAGTGGGATGTCTTGCGCAGGGGGTGTACTACATTATTTACTGGCCAATCGCCTGGGTTGCCGGACTGTTCGGCAGCCTCTTTGACTTCTTTATCGGATACTCGGTCAGCGACGAGTCCTACCGCTACGCCTTTGCAGTAAATGGATGGAAGCTTGTGCGAGATATTGCAAACATCATGTTTATTGTCATCATGGTGTATGTCGGCTTTGCGGCAGTATTCAGCTTTGGCGGAAAAGGGGGGAGCACCATGCGCCGAGTGGTGCCAATCCTTATTCTCAATGCGCTTATCATCAACTTCAGCCTCTTTGCGACACGCACCGTTATCGATATCTCAAACATTACCGCGCGCATATTCTACAGCCGCATGGTGGTCTGTGCGGGGGAGTGTACCTATACTGCGGGAAGCTCAGTGCCGAACAATATCAAGCGCGGACTCGGTGGGCACTGGCCGCTTTCAGAAAAAATTGTAAGCGCATTTAGCCCGCAAAAAATGTTTGGTACGATAAGCCTGACCCCTAAAGAGCCTTCTCCAAACGGCTCAAAGGACCCTCTTAACAGTACGGCTGCCGGGCAAGAAATTGATGATTACCAGCGCAAAGGATTTAACCAAGGGAGTGCTGAATATGCGGGATACTATGCTCTTGTAAGTATTATTGCCGCAGCACTGATGCTTGGTATTGCAGCGATGTTCTTCAATGTGACATTTATGTTTGTCGGGCGCGTTATAGGATTGTATATGGCGATGATATTCTCACCCTTTGCCTTTCTTACACGCGGGGGAATGCCATTGTTTAATATCGACCGATTCTCATGGAAGAACTGGGTGTCGGATTTGTTCAACTATGCGGCACTTGCACCCGTCTTCACATTTTTCCTCTACATCGTCTACTCATTTTTAAATACTGACATCGTGAAACAAATTGGCGTGGAGGACACGACGGGTGGATTTTTTGGAACAGTTCTTAGTATTGTGATTCCTATGCTCTTTATCTACTACCTGGTGAAAAAAGGAGTGGACATTGCAAAGAAATATTCCGGGGAGTTTGGCAATGCCGTGCAAGGGTTTGTCAGTGGTGCTGTCGGAGGAGTAGGGGGCGTTGTCGGTGGAGGTATTGGCCTTGCTGCAGGAGCGGGGGCACTCTTGGGGCGAAATGTTGTTGGTCGTGGGATGAAATTCCTTGGTGAAAAAAAATGGGGTGGCAGCGAAACACTTGCAAACCGTCTTGCAACACGAGCACCCGAGAGTCGAATGGCGCGTATCGGAAACAAAGCGCTCAACTGGGGGCAGACCTCAAGCTGGGACGCTCGCAATACAAAGCTCAATAAAAACCTTGAAACAGGGGTGAATAAAATGAGTGGTGGGCAGGTAAAACTCAGCGACAAATTCAGCGGACTTCTAGGTATTGATAAAAGTGCTGGAAAGGGAGGATTTCTTGCGGGAGATAAGGCGCGTGCAGAAAAGCGAAAGAAGGAACTTGATGAACGTATTCAATACAGCCACTTAGGCGATGAAGAGGCGGAAGCAGTGTGGAAGAAACACAAAGAACGAAGCCTTGCAAAGGCGGGCGAGCACAATTGGGAGTCGCATATCGATGAAGAAGAAAAGATTAAACCGCTTGTAAAAGAGCACGCCGATCTTACAACAAAAGAAAAGAAGTTATCGGAACAAAAGGCAACCATTGTTCAAGACCTTGCAAAAGCAAAGGCTGAAGGACGCACTGCAGATGTTGCAAAACACGATGCAGACCGTATTGCAAAAGATGCAGAACTCACAGCTGTCAAAGACAAGCTTGCTACTGCAACAAAGACACTGGAAGATACTCGTGCAAGCACAGTCGCAGACCTTAAAAAAGACGGTGGCTACAAAGAGTCTGCTGCATACAAAAAAGCGCAAAGTGGTGAACAAGAACGTCTGGATAAATACGGTACCATTAAAAACGGTAAGGCTCTTGAGGGAGCGATGCGCGCTGAGTACGCAGAGAACCTTAAGGCTAACTCATTCTGGCTCAAGGATGGTAAGCCACGGTTTGAAACAGGAGCTCTTGGTATAGCGGCCGCAGCAGCACTTGCGGCGGCACTCCCTGGTATTGGTACTATAATAGGCGCGCTCATCATCAAAAATATGACAGAACAGTTGGCAAACAATGCATTTGGTAACATCAATAAAAAAGCGGTAGATGGCATGCTCAAATTTAAGAAGAGCCAAGGAAAAGCAAGTAAGGAGGGTCGTCTCACTGCTAAACTTGATGCTGCCAAAGAGTTGCTCCAAGACGCTCTGACAAAACATCCTGATCCTGCCATGCGCGAAGCAAAACTTGATGAAGTAAGCGATGCTGAAATAGAGAAGGGGATTGTCGGCAAGATTTTTGAGATTGAAGATGAAATTAAAGAATTATCCAGCGAAATCAAGGCTGAAACAAACCCTGAAAAGAAACGGGGTCTGGAAATTAAGGAAAAATTGCTTCAGAAGAAAATTACCCATCTCAATAATGCAATAAAAGATAGAGACTCCGCTCAAAGCGAACTCGATAAGTTCAACGACAGCAAGAAGAAAGAAGAAGGGGATAAGGAGAAAAAAGATGACAAAAAGGACGAAAAGAAGGATGATAAATAAAGCATATGCAAGATGAAACAATAACAAGAGAAGAAATGGAGTTTGACGAGGTCTTTGCCAAGATTCCGGATGAAGTGCAAGACTTCATGGGAAGCGAAGCGTTCGAGCTGATTATGGCAGCTATGAAAACAGTCCTTGAGCTCACTGATGCCCAAGCAGAGAGCGCCCGCATTGCCGCATATGAAGTATTAATCGGGGAGAAAACCATCGAGTCAATCGGGGAGACATTGATCGCATCCGGCATGGCGCCAGAACTTGCATCAAAAATACTCTATGTTATCGATGAAGAAATCACCTCTCGAGCAAAAAACATTGCCGAATTCTATACCGGTGCAGAAAATGATGAGCCCGTACCAATAGAAAACGGAACAGTGCCCTCATCCGTAAACGCCCCAAGTCCAAGCGATGTATTGGCAAACCTCGGCGCGCGCCTTAACCAATCTTCAGTTATCGTGCCAAGCAAACGCGACTATAGCGCACATACGCAGCCTATTGAAAAACCAGCAGTGCAAACTATCACCCCTTCTACTGATCCGTACCGAGAACTACCTGAGAAATAGGAAGTTGTGCGCTATACTAATAGTACATGCAATTCAAAGTCCCACAATTCATCGACATTGAAGACAAAGTGTTTGGACCACTGACGTTCAAGCAGTTTGCCTACCTCGCAGGCGGTGTGGGGCTGTCGTACCTCTCAATCAATTTCCTCCCGACCATTGTCGCACTCTTTCTTGTGCCAATGTTTGCAGGCTTTGCGCTTGCACTCGCATTTATGAAGTACAACGACAAGCCGTTTATCTTTACCGTTGAAGCATTTATTCGCTACTATCTGCGCTCTCGATTGTACTTGTGGCACAAACAAACACCCACCGAAGCCGCCAAAGTGGTGCGTAGTGCGCCTGTCGACCGTGCTACACTGACCGAGAGCAAACTCAAGACCCTTTCATGGAGCCTTGATGTAATCGACCCTAAACAACTATAATCTATGGCTACCCTCGGCGCCCCGGCCCAACAATTCGTTCCCGTGCAGGAAGTACGCGATGGTATCGTTGTTTTAAAGGATGGCACATTGGCAACCGTCATCTTGGTTTCTTCGATTAACCTATCGCTGAAGAGCTATGACGAACAGCGTGCAACACTCATGCAGTTCCAAGGATTTTTAAATACCCTCGACTTTCCTATACAGATAGTCATCCAAAGCCGCCGCTATGACGTACGCCCTTATATTTTAACGCTACAAAACCGCCTCCTGGAACAGACCGAGCCATTGCTTCAAGTACAGACTCGCGAATACATCCAATTTATCCAAACCTTCACCGACCAAGTCAACATCATGCGCAAAAGCTTTTTTGTTGTAATTCCGTATGTTCCGGCAATTATTAGCAACGATAAAGGCATCGGTAAGGTATTCTCATTCCTCAGCAGCAAGAAAGTGGATACCGTGAGCGATTTTGAAGAAGAGCGCACACAGCTTGAAGAGCGCATGAGCGTTGTCGAACAAGGATTGACCCGATTAGGGCTTCGCATCGCACAACTCGGCACACAAGAGATGATTGAGTTACTGTATAAAACATTCAATCCGGGCGAAACTACTACGCAAGCAGGGAAAAATTAATGGGGGAGTAGTAAACTTTCTACTTTCTTAAGGTATACTATAGACACAATGGGTCTATTTGATTTCTCTACATCGAACAAAAATTCCGACACCAGCACTCCGGGAGGAAAAACGCTTCCTATCGCCCCAAGCCAAATTCATGAATGGGCGACAATGGAGCTTGCGGATAAGATTGCGCCGTCGGCAATACAGATAACGCCTAAGTCTATGCGCATCGGGGATAAGACCGTGCGCACCTTTTTTGTCATCTCCTACCCGCGATATCTCACTGACAACTGGCTGACGCCCTTAATCAACCTCGACAAGATCTTTGATATTGCGCTCTATATCAACCCAATCGAGACATCAGAACTCTTGAAACATTTCCAAAAAAAGATTGCCGAAGTTGAAAGCCAGATCATTGTCCGCCAGCAAAAAGGGTTGGTCCGCGACCCGATGCTCGACACTGCCTTTGAAGACCTCGACGAGTTGCGCAACAGCCTCACCCAAGCGCAGGAAAAAATGTTCAACGTGGGCTTCTATATCACCATCTATGCCGACAACGACAATGATCTGTTTCGCACGGAGAGCGAAATAAAGAGCATGCTCGAAAGCAAGATGATATACATCAAGCCTGCTCTCTTTCAGGAAGAGGATGGCTTTAAAACGGTCACCCCGCTCGGAGTCGACCAGCTGCAGGTGATACAAAAGCTCAACTCAGAGCCTATTTCGAGCATGTTTCCCTTTGTTTCATTTGACCTCACTGGCGACGAAGGAATTCTCTATGGCGTAAACCGCCACAACTCTTCTCTAGTGATTTTTGACCGATTTTCTCTTGAGAACTACAACTCCATTATTTTTGCCAAGTCCGGCGCAGGTAAAAGCTATGCGACAAAGCTCGAAATTATTCGAACACTCATGTTCGATACCGACGTAATCGTTATCGACCCGGAGCGCGAATACGAATACCTCGCCGAAGCAGTAGGGGGGCGATACTTCAACATCTCGCTTTCATCCGACCACCACATCAACCCGTTTGATCTTCCTATCCCACGCGAAGACGAAGCGCCCGCAGACGTGTTGCGAAGCAACATCATCAACCTGGTAGGGCTCTTTCGCATTATGCTCGGCGGCCTTTCACCTGAAGAGGATTCCATTATCGACCGAGCGATTACTGAAACCTATTCATTGAAGGATATTTCTCCAGAAAGCGACTTTTCCACTATCGAACCTCCACTGCTTTCAGACTTTGAAATGGTGCTTTCCGGTATGGAAGGGACCGAATCGATTCTTGCTCGCCTCACAAAATACACTCATGGCTCATGGGCGACATTCATCAACCAGCCGACGAACGTGGACATCAACAAAAAGTTTGTGGTCTTTTCAGTGCGCGACATGGAAGACGACCTCAAGCCAGCTGCCATGTATATTGTGACCCACTTTATCTGGAATGCAGTGCGCAAAGAGCTGAAAAAACGCTTACTGGTTGTGGACGAGGCGTGGTGGATGATGAAGAGCGACGATACAGCATCATTTTTGTATTCAATCGCAAAGCGCGGGCGTAAATACTATCTCGGGCTCTGCACCATCACCCAAGACGTAGGGGACTTTATGAAAAGCCCGTACGGCGTGCCAATCATCACCAACTCTTCCATCCAGCTTCTCTTGAAACAGTCACCTTCGACAATGGATATCCTGCAAAAAACGTTCAACCTCACTGATGAAGAAAAATATCTTCTCCTTGAAAGTGGAGTAGGGGAAGGGATCTTCTTCGCCGGCCTCAAGCACGTTGCGATTAAAATCATTGCCTCTTACACCGAGGATCAAATCATCACCTCTGACCCGTCTCAAGTCATCTCGATACGCCGAGCGAAGCAAGAATTCAGCGAAAACAGAGGACAGTAAACGCCCTCGTGCGCTATACTACCTATACAATGAAAAACTTCCTTGCCGTAGCGGCATTTTTTCTCATAACAACTACAACCCTTGCCCAAACAACGGCTGAAATAAGCCTCAGCACTATTCCAGCAGATCCGGCCCCGGGCGCGAGTGTGCGCATTGAAGCGCAAAGCTTCGGGGCAGACCTCGACCAATCAAACATTACATGGCGGTACAACGGCAAGGTCATTGATGGCGGCATTGGGCGCAAAAGCATTACTGTCACCGCTCCTGCAAGTGGCGCGGTGGGCACTGTTGCCATGACCGCAACTGGAGCAGGCTTTGACAGCACCACCGAGACACTTATTCTGCGCCCCGCAAGCATCGACCTTTTATGGGAGGCGGCAGACTCTTATACACCCCCTTTTTATAAAGGAAAAGCGCTTCCTACGACCAACAGCCTTATTCGCGTAACCGGCATCCCTTCGGCGTCTGCGCCAAAGCAAATGGTGTACAACTGGTCTCGCAACCAAAGCGCGCTGGGTGCAAGCTCTGGGTACGGAAAATCAAGTCTTCTTTTTAGAAATAGCGAGCTTGACCCTGTTGAATCAATCAGCCTAGAAGCGATTAGTGGCGCCTTTAATGGTAGTGCGAGCACGAGCATTACTCCGGGCGACCCTTCTGTTGTCGCGTATCAAAAAAATGAGGGCTTTATCGACTATGCTAATGGCGAGAGCAATACAATAAACACAGGACAAAGCGGCCTGGTATTGCGCTTTGAGCCGTACTTCTTCTCAACACCAATCTCTATTGCGAGAAGTCTCGACATTCATATCACGGAAAGTGATATGGACGTTACCAATGACAGTGCCCAAAACGAACTCTACCTCACCGCCCCAGAGGGGAGGGGTCGGGCAGTATTTACTGTTGCAATCAATACAATTGCGTATACCCTGCAGCAAATCACCCGCGCCTTCACCATTAATTTCAACTAGGCTCGTGGTACAATACGAGTAATGAAAAAAGGGGTCTTTCTCTCGGCACTGCTCTCACTTCTTGGTATTTTTTTCTGCGTCACCGCAGTGGAGGCGGGCACCTATACCGCCAAAAAAGATATTTATTCTATATCAATCACTACAACGGCAACCGATGCGACCGGAGTAGTGACCCTTCCGCGCCAAAGCAATGGCTTAAAGTACACCGCGACCCTCACTGTGAGTACAGACCCAAATACTCCGTGTCTTCAAAACTGCCTTTATTCCAAAGAGATAACAGGGATTAATACGACCGTCAAAGAAACATTTACCCTTAAGGGGCTTGATGCGAGCAAAAAATACTACCTTGTTATCTCTGACACCAGCAACAAGCATTCGGTTGAGTTTCAAGTAGACGGAGCAAAAACATTTACTACTGTTGGCTCAACCACCGCTATTGCTGCCTCCCTTGAGGGGTTGCGCGGTAATAAAAACAGCTTTCAACTCCTTGTTCTCACAAAACCCTTTGAAGAAAAGTATGTTAAAAAGTCCGGCGGATTGGATGGGAGCGCAGGGCTTCCATTGCATCCTGACTCAGAAACAATCAAGAAACCTGACAGCAATGGTCAAATCCGTTGGAATTTAGGAAGTTTTCAAACGGGTACGACCTACTATGCTCGAGTAATTGAAATTCCTGCAACAAATACTGCTGGCGCATTTTTTACCACTGAGCAAAAAACAGTAATAACACAAACAGTAACTATTAGCCCGGACCAGCTCAAGTTTGATTACAAAAACGACACGGCAATTGTTATGGGGCGACTTGATCCTGCTAAAAACCCGTTTGCACAACAATACGATGTGAAAATACAGTATTCAAAAGATGCATTTGGTACTTTTACAGAAACTTCTCCCGTTAAATACAAGGTCTACAAAGGCCATGATGTTACTGTAAAAAATGAAGGCATTGCTGACGATGGCACTTATTTTTTGTTTATAACCGGGATAAATTCAGGTACTCCTTATAATATCCGGGAAACTATCACCTTTGGGGGCAGTAAGAAGGTGACTGACGGAGTATTTAACAGCAGTGGGGGGTATACACCATCAACAGCAGAAAATATTCAAAATGATTTTGAAGACAGGAGCTATCGTCTTCTTGCTCCATTCCCAGGACTTAGTGTATTTCTGGATCCCGATCTTTGTGCCGAGCGTGCGGCAGCAGGGGAAACAGGGCAAATGTGCGACATCAATGACTTTCTTAACCTGGGATTTAAGCTGTTGATTGGTGCTGCAGCCGTACTTCTTGTGCTCCGCATTATGTTTGAGGGCTATAAATACATCACAACCGATATTCCAGCCCTTAAGACCAGCGCAAAGAGCGGGCTGTGGGATGCGGTACTAGGGCTTGTACTTGCGCTCTCATCATTCCTTATTTTAAACACGATCAATCCAAAACTGGTGGAGAATACGGTGAATGTAGCTCGCTTGGAAATAGGGGTCACAGTAAACGAGCAGCTTGATGGGGAGGGGGAGTCGATTGTTAATGGAAAAGTGGTAAAGGTGACCTCGTCTACTGTTACCTATGCAAAACAATACGGCACACAAAATGCTTGCGCAGGAGCAAATGGAACGACTACGACCCCCAACAGTGCCACTTGTGTTCGCTATGACGGAGGAATTTACAGCAGTGCTCGAGGCAAATACGTTGAGAAGGATTTTGCCCAAAAACTTTTACAATTTAATAATCAGTTGAAGTCAAAGGGTGTGACATGGCAAGTAACAGAAGCATGGCCGCAAAGCAGGTCTCATAAAGCAAACTGCCACCAAACAGGCTTATGTATTGATATGAACAATACCACAGCACAAGGTGGGGGTTCCAACCACAAGCCCACAGTCGCCCAGGTAAAATCTGTTATTGAAACAGCTGCTAGTTTAAATATGTGTGCAAAATATGAAATACTCAATGATAGCACTCTCTATAAGCAGCTTACCGATGCGGGCTTAGGAAGAAATGTTATGTTCTTTAATGGTAAGTGGATTTCGGCAAACCACTACTCTCTCTATAACGGTATTTGTAAATAGTTATAGTACAATAGCTATATATGCGGCGCGTCCTTATTTTTATTATCCTCCTTCTTCTCGTTGGCAGTGCGGTATGGTACTTCTTCATGCGAGCAAAGGTGGATGAGAATGGCAATCCTGTGGCACCCTCTGCATTTCAATCCTTTTTTCCTATCGGCATAGGAGGGGGAGGTGATGCTCCTGAAGGAGTACTGCCAGGCGGCACCGAAACTCCCGGGGGTGTCGTAAATAATTCTCGGTTCACTCAGGTAGTAGAGAATCCTATAGCGGGGTACACAGTGTTTGCAATCACGAAAACAGTGACTCTGCCAAACCCCGATCCAAAACTCCCTCCGATCGTCACCACTATTACCGACCACTATGTGCGCTATGTAGCGCGTGCAAGCGGCTATGTCTATGAAATTAAAAACAATGAGCCCCCTGTCCAGGTGAGCAATATTTTTATTCCAAACATTTACGAGGCCTCTTTTGCAGATGGCAATACTACAGCGCTCCTGCGTTTTCTTCGCCCTGACAGCCAAACGGTTGGCACCTACAGTGTTCCTATTCCTCCACTGAACGCCGATGGTACCCGCACACAAATTGCCGGTACGTTCCTCTCAGACAACATTGATTCGCTCGCGGTGAGCCCTGACACAAAACTTGTTGCGCGCCTCACTACAGACCAAAATGGGGCTCTGGTGAGCACTACCACAACAACAGGTGCTTCTAAAAAAGATTTGATTCGCTCATCGTTTAGAGAATGGCTCTTGTCATGGCCGACAGCGGGCAGTGTGTATGTGCAAACAAAAGCTGCCTCTACTGCAAACGGCTTTCTCTACCGTGTAGACAGTGCTGCGGGCCGTCTTCGACGAGTAATAGGGGATGTGCCAGGTCTTACGACCTCTATCAGTCCGGGTGGTGCTTATATTTTATACTCACAAAGCACACAAAATGGCTTTGTTACCAAGCTATTTGATACAAAAAATGGAACAACGACCGATCTTTCGCTCGCAATTCTGCCGGAGAAATGCGCATGGTTCGTAAACAATGACCTTTTGTGCGCAGGGAACAATATAGTACCGGAGGCGGTATACCCAGACTCATGGTACGCAGGGCTTATGCACTTTCAAGACCAGTTGTATCGCATCAATCCTGCCACCAACACGTATAGTGTCGTATATGACGGTACTGAGCGCATATTTGATATGACGGATTTGAAGCTCGATGAAGGGCGGGATCTTTTGTACTTTATCGACAAGGCTTCAGGAACATTCTGGAAGGTTACTTTGTAGAAGCTTTATCGAGAGAGCGCTTGATGTAGAGCTCCTGCAGAATAGAGAAGGTGTTTGCAACAGCCCAATACAGTGATACTGCAGCGGCAAGCTTAGTCGCGATAAAGATAATAATAAGAGGAAGGACAAACCGTGTTTGTATAGAAAGGCTTTTGGCGAATTGGTGCTGGAAACCGTTTTCGTTCCCGCCTGCAGGAATCGCGGGCTTAGGCATAAGAAAAGCTTGTATTGCTTGGGTGATACCGGCGAGGATGGCGAGTGGGAGATAGGGCTTGGTAATATCAATCAGGCCCAGGAACATATTGTGGAGGTTGTCAGTATTGAGGAATGAGTAAAGATGCTCCGGCTGATTCACACCGCGCATAAACACAAAGTAGAGCGCGAACAAAATAGGAAGCTGGATCAACAAGTAAAGACATCCTGAGAAGGGATTAATCTTTTCTGTCTTGTACATTGCGAATGTTTCCTGGGCTTCAGCCTCTTTTGAAAGACCTTTTGCTTTTATGGCGTCGAGTTTTGGTTGAAGCGCCTTCATTTTGTACTGGCTGACAACGCTTTTTTTACTGAGAGGGAAAAGGATGAGTCGAATAACGATTGTCAGAAGAACTACTGCCAAACCGACATCGTGCCAAGTAAGATGCTGGGCAAAAAAGATAAGCGCGTTATAAATCGGATCGTAAATGACTGTTTCCCACAATGTTTTCATAGAAACGGATTATACCATGATTAGGCGTGATCTACTTTTGGTTCATTTCCAGGATGACAGCGGCCGATACGGTGTATTGTTTTATATAGTGCCTTTATAAATGAGTATTTTTTGAATGCTTGTATGCCGTACTCGGAACAGGTGGGATAAAAGATGCATGCCGGGCGAGGATAGAAGGGTAAGACGCGCAATATTCCTACAGAAGGCGAAAATACGGCTCTATAAATAATAATTACCGCAATCGCTCCATAATTAGGCAGTTTCAGTATGTTATTTTTGTGTTTTTGCCAAAAGGTCATTGAAAATAAGGCTTAATTCTGAAAATGAGAGTTCATATACTCCTTTTGAGACATATAACATGCCCGAAATAGGTTTTTTTGCCTCATCTTTATAATACTGTGCAAAGAGGGAATAGAGTTGTCGGCGAAGTTTGTTGCGCAATACGGCCTTTTTCTGTGCTTTTGAGCCCGTAATTACAGAAAACCCTTTCATTTCAACGTTTAAAAGGTATTTCAGTGTCCCTAAACGGTTAAAAACCACCAATAATTTGGGGTTTTTAAGGAGTTCCGAGCATTGTGCCCGAGTGAGCCGAGCAGTAGCCGGCAACATGGGACTAGAGGGCGATTTGAGCGCGGCCCTTGCGGCGGCGTGCTTGCAATACTTTTCGGCCAGTCGGACTAGCACTGCGGACCAAAAATCCGTGTGTTGTTGCTCGTTTTCGCTTTTTTGGCTGGTATGTTACAGACATAGTAGTGCGGACACTATACACAATAGGGAACATTTAATCAAGCCTTCATTTATCTGCTATAATCCTCTCTATCCACATCTTTTCCCCATTTGCACGCAAAAGGGGAAAGCGGGGTATTATATCTAGAATGACAGGAGACATCACACAACTTTGGAATACCTGTTTGCAGACGGTTGAGTCTCAGCTTTCAAAAGCTAACTTCAGCACCTGGTTCAAACAGACCCAAGCCTTGAAAGAGGAAGAGGGGGTTGTATATATTGCTGTCCCGAATGAATTCGTCAGAGAGTGGCTCATGACGAAGTACCACAAGGTAATACTTAAAACTATTGTCGATCAGGCTGACCATATCCGCGCCGTAGAGTTTGTTATTAGCAGACAAAGCACTGCTCCTCAAGCTCCAATCGTAGTTGAAACAAAAACAGAGCTCCCGCTTCAAAGCGAATACATCAACCGCGACGATAATCTCAACCCGCGCTATGTATTCGATAACTTCATTGTAGGCCCCTTCAATGAGCTTGCGTATGCTGCGGCTCAAGCGGTCGTAAAACGCCCTCAAAGCGCGTATAACCCGCTTTTCATCTACGGCTCAAGTGGTCTTGGTAAGACACACCTTATTCAAGCAATAGGCAACGAATTGAAGAAGCAGTTTCCTGATAAAAAAGTCCTTTACACTAGTTTGGAAAAGTTCTCAAACGACTATGTGATGGGTGTGCAGAATAATCGCCAGAGTGCCTTTCGGGAAAAATACCGAAAATTTGATGCGGTGATTATCGACGATATTCAATTTCTCTCAGGGAAAAATAGTACTCAAAACGAGTTATTTCACTTATTCAACGTGCTTTATGATCTTAATAAAAACATTATCTTTTCTTCTGATAAGCACCCAAACCACATTGTCGGCATTGAAGACCGCCTGAAGACCCGTTTTAATGCGGGAATGACTATTGATATTCAAGAACCTGATCTTGAAAGCCGCCTAGCTATTGTTCGAGAGAAAAGCGCTATAGTTGCGTATCCTCCTGACGAAGAAATATTGCTCTATATTGCCTCTGTTGTGACAGGAAGTATTCGAGAGCTTGAAGGAGTTCTTAATACCATCTCCATTCACTCTGAAATGAAGCAGAAAGCAATCAGTCTGACTGAGGTGAAGCAGTTGGTGAAAAACAGTGTAAAACCGCGCAAAACACTCTCAATGGAAAGTGTTGTAAAAACAGTCTCTGATTATTACAACCTTGATGAGCGGGTTATTTATGACAAGACTCGCCGAAAAGAGATTGTTCGAGCTCGCCAAATTATTATGTTTGTCCTTCGTGAAGATTTTAACGAATCATACCCAGCAATTGGCGCCAAACTTGGCGGGAAAGACCACACTACTGTCATCCACTCTTATGAAAAGATAAAAGGGGAGATGGGCACCAACCCTCATCTGCAAAAAGAGTTGGAGGATATCCGCATACTGTTTAAATAGTTGTGGAAAGGGTGTGGATAGAGTAATGAAAAGATATGAATAACTCTGAGTAAAAATAAAACACTTTTGAACTTCTAAAAGATATTCAAAAAACGAGTATTACAATCCACACCCTATAAACCAAAACAACTATTACAATAAAAGGATAAAGTAATCATTTCCACAATCCACACCCTATACATAGCCGCTCTTAAGAATTTATATAACAATTATGAAAATAACCTGTGCAATAGAAAAGTTACAACAAGCAGTCATTTTAGCAGACAGAATGACAGGGAAAAATCTCACCCTCCCAACCCTCCACGCTCTTCTTTTGACCGCAAGTGGTACAACACTAAAAATCCGCGCTACTAACCTTGCTTTAGGGATAGATATCGAAATCCCGGCAAACATTGCTGAGGAGGGCACAGTGCTTGTTAAGGGGGACATTATAGCGAATGTCTGCAGTCATTTGCGCGGAGATAAAGAAGTGGCACTCGCGCTTGAAAACGATAATCTCACTATTACAACAGAGCACAATACAACAGTAGTCAAATGCCTTCCTAATGATGAATTTCCAACTCTTCCAATTGTTGAAGAGGAAGGATTTTCTATTGAAACTAAAGTATTACAAGAGGGAATTCGATCGGTCTATTTCGCAGCCGCTGTGACAGAAATTAAGCCTGAAATCACAAGTATTTTTATTTACAGCGAAGGGGATAATCTTGTATTTGTTGCAACTGACTCATTTCGCCTTGCAGAAAAGAAAATAAAAGTAAAAGGCATTCCTGAAATTTCTAAAATCCTTATTCCGTATAAAAATATTGCAGATATCCTCCGTGTGCTCGACAGTGCGCCTACTGCTATGCAGTTGAGGTATAACAGAAATCAACTTTCACTGGCTGGAAACGGTATTTATCTTACATCACGGCTGATTGATGGAGGCTTCCCTCAATACCAGCTTATTATTCCTAAGGAAGAATTAACGAAGGTAGTGGTATTAAAGAGCGAGTTGATTAGTACACTACGCCTTTCAACACTTTTTGCTGATAAGTTTTTTCAAGTGCTTTTTAGTGTTATTCCAGAAACAAAAGGAATCACTATCAGTTCTAAAAACGCCGATGTTGGGTCCTCTGTTTCAACGATTGATTCTGTTGTACAAGGAGAAGAAATTGCGGTTGAGTGCAATCTGAAATATTTCATCGATGTCTTCCAGGCTCTTAATGGTGATAGTGTCTCTATATCTTTCACTAAACCCAATAAACCAATTGTTGTTAAAAGTGTGAGTGATACAACATTTCTCTATCTCTTAATGCCAACTAATCGATAATTATATGTCTCTGTTTCAATCAATTCTCGCGGACATAAAAAAGAAGCTGGATAAGGAAACAGGGCAAGTTGATACAATTGCGCGAGTTGCAAGCACTATTCTCGGTATTACTATTACTCCTTCAATGGTAATGCAAAAAGGGTCGCATATTTCCATAAAGCTTCCCCCTACAGCGCGTATGGCGCTTACTCTAAAGCGCCCAGAATTGCTCCAGGCGCTTCGAGATGAATCTATTGAGGTTGTTTCTATTGGGTAAAGAGCACTGTCTCTTCTACTGTTCCTTTTGTATAAATACTATTTGTCGCAATAATTTTTATTGTATGGGTGCCGGTTTTGTAATTATATTCGCTTGGCGTTAAAGTAAAACGAAAGGGAGCGGAAGGGAGGGTGGCAATAAAACTGTTGTCGATATAAAGATCAACTGAGTTTAGCGGGTATTCTCCTTTGTTTGTTATGGTGAGCACTTGGGTATCAGTGAGAGCCATTTGTTTTGGAAGTCCGTCGATACGCAGGTCATTGTTATTATTGTTCGAATGCACTGTTTCGTAATCAGTTGGAAGGTCGCTGAGGGCAACAGCATTGTAATTGGCCGCATTATTTTGCCACCACACTTGCACAGCTGGATTCCACAGAGAGAACTGCGGATCAGAGGCAGGGTTTGAGGGAGCGGGACCCCGCGGATCTTTTTTATCCACCCAATAGAGGATGTCTTGAACATCTGTAATAACGCGTTCAATGCGAGCTTCCATTGGAGTGTTTTCTGTTGCGCGAAGCCCTGTTACACTATCGATTTCAATAGTCATATTTCCCATCCATTCTCCGCGGAGGACTGGCTTAAGGCTATTGAATTCAGGATCAGGAATAGGTTTTTCAAAAGGTACAGCAGGGATTTTCTTCAACGCTTCAGCCATAAACGCGCGCCACGCAGGGCCTGAGACAGTGGAACCACCGCTTGCCATGGATTTATTATCATTGTTTCCAGACCATACACCAACTGCAAGAGTAGGGGTGTAACCGATGATCCACGCGTCTTTGTTGTCGTTGGTGGTACCGGTTTTTACTGCAACATTTTCGATAGTAATACTGGAACCAAATGTCGGCGTGCGGGCGACAGGGTCGCTTAATACATCATTGAGAGTAAGCACCGCATTTTTATCCATTACTTGAGTTGGAGACGCTTCAAATTCTTCAATTATGTCGCCTTTTCGATCGCGCACTTCTAAGATACTTGTTGTTGGATTGCGCACACCACTGTTTGCAAATACTCCATACGCGCTTGTAATGTCGAGAAGAGATACTTCACCCCCACCGAGCACTAATGAAAGTCCTATTTCTTGAGGATTTTGCAAGGTGCTTATGCCAAGCGCGTGCGCTGTTTTTACAGCCTCATCTACTCCCACGAGGTAGAGGAGTTTTACAGAAGGTACGTTTCTACTCTCTGCAATCGAGCTTCGAAGAGAGAGTGGCCCTTTGTATTTATCATCAAAGTTTGATGGGTGATAACAATCCTTTTCGGTGTAGCCAGGCTTAGGAAGGCGGGCAGCAGTACAGTTGGTTGAAAATTCTGTCGGCACATCAAAGAGAATTGTTTCAGGGGTGTAGCCTTTTGCGAAAGCAGTGGCATAGACAAACGGTTTGAATGAGGATCCTGGCTGGCGAAATGCTGTAGCTACATTGAACGCTCCGTCGATTTGCTTGTCGAAATAATCGCGAGAACCGACCATTGCAAGAACCTGCCCTGTGCTCGGGTCGATAGCGGTAAGAGCGCTGTTTGATGCACGGTACTGGCGTTCGATAATAGGAGCCTGTTCGCTGATGGCTTTTTCTGCGGCAAGCTGAAGATCGTAATCAATTGTTGTTTTAATGGTGTATCCACCACTCTCCATCACGTCTTCGCCATACTTCTCCTGAAGGTAATCCAATACAGAGAATACAAAGTGAGGCGCCTTAATGCTGTTTGACGCAGCTTGGTTGAATACCACCTCTTCTGCGAGAGCGCTTTGGTACTCACTGTCGGTAATGCGCCCGTACTCAAGCATTTTTCTCAACACAAGGTTTTTTCGATTCGTAAGGCGGTCTTTATGGTTGCCAAAAGGGGAGTAGTACGAAGGAGCTGGAAGCATTGCCGCGAGGTATGCGGACTCACCAATAGTGAGATCGATTGCGGGCTTGCTGTAAAACGCCTGAGCCGCCTCTTCAACACCATAAATAGTGCTTCCAAATGGAGCATCGTTTAAATAAATCTGGAGAATCTGCTCTTTTGAAAAATGTCGTTCAAGTCGTACTGCTAATACCCACTCTTTCAATTTTCGAGTAATGGATCTGTCGGTATTTAAAAGAGTATTTTTTATAATCTGTTGAGTAATGGTCGATCCGCCCCCTTGGGAGAGACTTGCACTCGTAATCACTCCTAGCGCCGCTCGCGCAATAGAGGTTGGGCGAATACCATTGTGTTCATAAAAGTGCGTGTCTTCGATGGAGATAACCGCATTTTTAATGTTTTCACTCATTGCATCGAGCGGGACTTCCGTGCGGCGCACTGATTGGTGAATGTCATAGAGGACAATTTCACCGGTGCGGTCGGTAATCTTTGAAGAGTTTGCAATCTTGCGGGCCTCAAAAGTGGAGATATCCGGCAATTTTAAAAGGCTTGCCCAAATAAGACCGCCCCCAATAAAAAGAAAAGCGGCCGCGGCGGCGCCGAGAAGTATCTTTTTCCATGGAATGTTCTTCCATTTCTTTTTGAGCGTTCGAATTGTTTTATCGAGTGTTTTCATTCTTCTATCATACAAAGAAATCACGCAAAAGAGAATGAATTTCACTGTTTTTAGCTAGTTATAGTACAAGACGAGCATAGGGGTACCTGTATTACTAAGAGCGTGAAAAATGCTACAATCCCTCTATGAAAACTGCGAAAACCGACAGAGCGGAACTTACTGATATTCTTTTGCAAAAAGGGGTTGCGGATATATTGCCAAGCCGAGGATATCTCGAAAAACTTCTTGGAGAAGACAAACGCCTTACTATTTATGCGGGCTTTGACCCTACCGCACCTACGCTCCATATCGGGCACACAATTCAATTGCGCAAATTGCGTCATTTTCAAGACCTTGGACATAAGATTATCTTTCTCGTGGGGGACTTTACCGCACGCATTGGGGACCCCGACAAGCTCTCTGCCCGAAAGCCGCTCACAGAACGAGAAATAAAAACCAACCTGAAACTGTATAAAAAACAAGCCGCTCGATTTATCCGCTTCTCCGGAAAAAATGCAGCAAGCATTAAATTTAATAATTCATGGCTCGGAAAGATGAAGTTTGCCGATGTGCTCGAGCTCGCAAGCCATATGACAGTGGATCAGATGCTCAAGCGCGATATGTTTGCACGCCGTATTGCAGAAGAGAAACCAATCTATATTCACGAATTCATGTACCCCTTGATGCAAGGGTATGACAGTGTTTACATGAATGTCGATGGCGAGGTGGGAGGAAACGACCAGCTTTTCAACATGATGGCAGGGCGAACGCTGTTGAAAGCTTTAAAAAACAAGGAAAAATTTGTTATCACCACAAAACTTCTTGAAGACAGTACGGGCGCAAAAATGGGGAAAACTACCGGAAATATGATCAGCCTTATTGATGCACCAGAAGATATGTACGGAAAAATCATGAGCTGGACTGACGGGCTTATTGTTCCAGGGTTTGAATTGTGCACGGACTACACACCCTCACAAGTTGCAACTATATCCGACGAATTGGAGAAAGGAATCAATCCCCGCGATATAAAAATGCGCTTGGCATTTGAAATAGTACGATTGTGCACCGATGAAAAGAAAGCGCAGGCCGCAGAAGAAGCGTTCATCTCTTCGTTTCAAAAGAAAGAGTTGCACGAGAACATCACAGAAATTGTCGGAAAAAACAGAACACTCGAAACTATTCTAATTGAAGAAAACCTTATTTCCTCAAAAGGAGAGGTGCGCAGGCTTTCTGAAGCGAATGCTATAACAAATTTCGAAGATAAAACTGTTCTCCAGTGGGACACTGTTAAGTCAGTTGTTGTGCCAGGTGTCTATAAAATCGGAAAGCGCACAATCATCCGCATTATTTAAGTACGCACTAATATCCAAAGAGTTCGCTGAGCTGTTTGGTCCACACTTCTTGAAGATAGTTGACGATGAGAAATGCGGGCAGAAAAATAATGCTCACTAATACAAAAAGGAGCACATTCCCTACATATACAAACACTTTTCCGATTTCGTCCATTGAGCCCATACTACCCGGTATAAGAATTTTTGCAACAAAAGTACTCACCAGGTGACGAATGCTGTATTTCGTTGTCTATAGCACAGCGAGTGGGAGGGCTGTGCTAGAATGGCCCTATATGACTATTGTAGTTGCGGGAGGGAGCGGGTTTATTGGGACATGTCTCTTGGAAACCCTTCTTTCTGAGGGGAATACAGTAGTAGTGGTTGACCGCACCGCACCGGTTCGCACCCACCCAAAACTCTTTTTTATTGCCTGTGATGTGGCGCGACAACCGCTTCCGTACAACATCCTTGAGCACACCGATGCAGTAATCAATCTTATCGGAGAGCCGATTATGGGAAAATGGACCCCCGAGAAAAAAGCGCTTATCCGGGAGAGCCGCATCAACAGTACAAAGCATATTGTTGAAAGCATAGCGTCTACCAAGAGTCGTCCTGGCGTGTTTATTTGCGCATCCGCAACAGGCTTTTATGGAGATACTGGTCCAGAAGCTGTAGACGAAACAGGTGCACCTGGCACAGACTATCTTGCGGAAGTTGTTGCGCAGTGGGAAGCAGCTGCTCGCACTGCTATTGAATACGGTGTCCGTGTGGTGTGTGTGCGCACCGCCCCTGTGCTTGGCCGAGGAGGAATGCTTGCTTCTATTTTACAAACAGCAAGGTTTGGCTTTTTGCTCAATATTACAAAGCGCAATCCATGGTTCTCATGGATTCATGTCAACGATGTTGTAGGCGCCTACCGCTTTGCGCTTCAGACTTCAACGCTGCAGGGGGTGGTAAATGCCGTTTCACCCGAATCAATTCAATTTCAAGAGTTAATGAAGAGTGTTTCCCGTACAGCGCATCGCCCAATTATTGGAACTATTCCTCGAGCACTGTTGCGCATGCTCTATGGCTCTATGGCGAATGAATTTGAAAAAAACAGCCAGGTAGTGCCACGACGGCTTTTGGATAAAGGGTTTGTTTTTGAATACCCGACGCTTGAAGGCGCACTTCTTGCTATACTAAAAAAATAATGAAGCGCATTGATGCAATAACTGAGAGTTGGGAGGATTACGAGCTTCTTGATTGTGGAGACGGGAGAAAGCTTGAACGTTTTGGAAGCGTGATTCTTGACCGACCGGACCCTCAAGCGCTCTGGAAAAAAAGCAACAAAGAATTGTGGGTGCAGGCACAAGCGCAATTCCTCTGGGTTGAGAAAGGGGAGCGTTGGAAAATTGAAAAAGATATTCCAGAAACATGGAATATCTCATGGGAAAGTATGACACTTGAGCTTTCGTTCAAGGGGTTTAAGCATGTTGGCGTATTTCCGGAGCACGCACATCAGTGGGATTTACTGCAGAGTATTGGGAAAAAGAACCCAGACCTTCGAATGCTTAACTTGTTTGGATACACAGGGGCTGCAAGTGTTGCTGCTGCGCTTGCGGGTATGAAAGTAACTCATGTGGATGCATCAAAGCAGACAATAGAGACTGTAAAGGAAAATGCCGCACTTTCTGATGTGAAAGGGGACGCAATCCGCACTATCATTGAAGATACACTGAAATATGTAAAGCGCCTTATTGCGCGAGGGGAGCAGTTTGAAGTGATTGTCATGGACCCGCCTGCATTTGGTCGCGGTCCTAAAGGGGAGGTGTGGAAAATAGAAGAATCTCTCGCAGACCTAATGGCGCTGTTGCCCGAACTTGTCTCACCGTCGGCCCAACTTGTTCTTCTTAACGGTTATGCTGCTGGATACAGCGCACGAACGTTTGCAGAGCTTTTGCACGGCGTTCTCCCGAAAGGAACTGTCACCTATGGAGATGTCGGTATTGAGCAAATTGGCTCTGACCGTATTCTCTCGACCGGCATTTATGCTGCATGGCGCGCATAAAACATTTTTACGCTATACTCGGTGAGCATGAAAAAACAGATAACTCTAAAAACTAAAATTATAAAAGAAAAACCGGAAGACAATAAGGTAAACCCAAGCCTTGCAAAAGGGCTTAAGGTAAAGCGAGGAGTCGACGGGCTCGGGCTGTTTACTGAAGTACCAATAAAGAAAGAAGAATTCATTATTGAGTACTGGGGCCCTATTTTAAATGATGAAGAAGTAGAACTTCGTGGAGGGAAGTATCTCTTTGAAGTAAAGAAAAACAATACAATCGACGGTACACACCGCGCAAACACAGCGCGCTACCTCAACCACTCCTGCCGACCGAACTGCGAAGTGGAGATTAAAAAGGGGCGAGTGCTTATCTACTCAAAGCGAGCAATCAAGCCCTCTGAAGAGCTCTGTTATGACTATGGAAAAGAATACTGGAATGAATACATCAAACCGAAGGGGTGCCGGTGTGTGAAGTGTAAGGAGAAAGGGATTGCGAAAAAATAACTACCCATTACTCCTTGCTCGCAAACAAGAAAAATATGTTTCGGCAGAACTCGGACCTAACCCTCGGACAGCTTCGAAACACATTTTTCTTCTTGCTCACCGGAGCAAAAGCACATAGGGTATATAATAAATATATGAACAAAGAAGAAAAGATTGCGTGTCTCACAGAAGAAGAGCGATATGTTACCCAAGAGAAGGGAACAGAGCGGCCGTTCTCGAATAAATATTTTGACCACCATGAAGACGGAGTATATGCGTGCAAAGTCTGCGGAGTGCCATTGTTTGATTCGTCCACCAAATTCAATTCAAGCTCTGGTTGGCCGTCATACGACGCCCCGATTGCAAAAGATGCTATTAGGTATGTTGAAGACACAAGTCTCGGTATGGCGCGCGTAGAGGCGGTGTGTGCAAACTGTGGAGCGCATCTGGGACATGTCTTTGATGACGGTCCGGCGACCACCGGCAAGCGCTACTGCATCAATTCAGCAAGTTTGGATTTCAAGGAAAAGGAAGGAGAATAATAACAAAAAAGCCCTCAACTGAGGGCTTTTTTGTTATTTACGATATTAGCGTTCGTCGTACTTGTCTCCAAAAAAGTAGGCTTCTTCTTCTGGGTCGATTTCTTCTTCTGGCTTCTCCTCATCTTCTTCAAGGAGTGTTTTTGGAAGGAGAGGGTCAACGATATCGTCTACGATAACATCAGCGTCATCAACTTCGTCTACTGCATCAACATCTGTTACAACAGCAATGCCGTCACCAAGCTCTTCTTCTGTTATCTCGCCTGCGCCCCCAAACTCATTTTCATCCGCCATATTGTACTAATCTCTATTATTTATTAATTGTATGCACCTAGTTGTATCAAAATCTGTTTTGCTTGGCAAGAGGAAATAAGGAAAAAGAGGGAAATTATTTCCAATTCTGCACTTTCAATGCTCCTGCTGCGGCAAAGCCAACTGCGATTGCGTCAATTTCGTCGTCTAAAAGTTTTGCTGTATCTATTTTCAGCGACAGTTGGACCATTTTTTGTACTTGGCTTTTGTTGGCATTCCCGGTTCCAGTCATTGACTGCTTTACTTCCTGGGGAGAGAGCTCGATAAGAGGGATGCAATGGAGGCCTGCAAGGGTAACAACGATGCCGCGGGCCTCCGCTACCTTCAGCGCAGTGCGCTTATTTACTGAGAAGAAGAGGGTTTCAACAGCAATATGGGTCGGCTGCCATTTTTCTATTAAACCTTCAATGCTTTTAAAAACAAAAGCCAAACGAAATGCATGTTCAGCTGTTTTTTTAGTAGTAATGCACTCTGAAGCTTCAAGTGCGGGCGTGCCATTCTCAATGGTAATAAGGGCTGCACCGCAGCGATCGTAGCCGGGGTCGATGGAGAGAATTCTATGCATGATTTAAATATTCTCGTCCTTTTTCGCTCAATACTCTTCCCCGAGGGGTGCGTTCGATAAGGCCAAGCTGAATGAGGTAGGGTTCAATCACGTCTTCAATCGTTCCCTCGTCTTCGCCTGTTGCTGCAGCAAGGTTCTTTACGCCCGTTGGTCCGCCGTTGAATCGGTCGCGGAGCGTTGTTAAAATAGCAATATCACTCTGTGAGAGGCCGTTTTCATCGAGACCTAAAAGTTCGAACGCGTCGCGCACTGAGTCGGCATCAATGTCTTTTTTATGCATTTGCGCATAGTCGCGAACGCGGCGAAGAAGATAGTTTGCAGTGCGAGGTGTTCGGCGAGAGCGTGCCGCCAAACTTGGAAGTAATTCGCCTGGAAGTGGAACTTGCAGGATAGAAGCAGAGCGCCCAAGGATAGTTGAAATCTCGTCATCGGTATAAAAATCCAATCGGAATGCGCCACCGGAGAATCGGGAGCGAAGGGGGGACGACAGCATGCCAAAGCGCGTTGTTGCACCCAATAGAGTGAATGGTGGAAGTTCAAGTTGAATAGTTCGTGCGCTCGGTCCTTTGCCGATCATGATATCGAGCTTACCTGTTTCCATCACCGGATAAAGTACCTCCTCAATTGTCTTGTTAAGGCGATGAATCTCGTCGATAAAGAGCATATCGCCTGGCTGGAGGTTGGTGAGGATTGCAGCGAGGTCGCCGACGCGCTCAATTGCGGGGCCCGAAGTGACGCGCAAATTTGCGCCCACTTCTTTTGCAATCACATGAGCAAGTGTTGTCTTCCCAAGTCCTGGGGGGCCATAAAAAAGTACGTGTTCAGGCGAGTGCCCGCGCTCTTTTGCAGCTCCAATGAGGATGGAGAGATTCTTTTTTATCTGCGACTGTCCGATATATTCAGAGAGTGATTCAGGGCGAAGCACATTATCGCTGAATTGGTCGTCGAGAGGCGCTTTGGGGAGGGGGGTTGACATTTTAATATGACATGCTATGATATCTCCAGTGTTGTAGAGCTGTAGCACATACATTCTACTACATCTTGAAAATTATTTTTGAAGAAGGCATAAATCTCTAAGCAGTCAGCCACAGGTTCTAAGTCTGCGCGCAGGACGTTTTGGTTCCGACTGGAGCTATCCTACAATCACGCTTTACTTATACGGCACTGCCCGTATAAGGACTGTTTAGAGATTTATGCTTTTTTACCCGCACTCTTGGGGTGAAATAAAAAGACCGTGTTTCGACACGGTCTTTTCTCATTCTAATTTTCTTTTTTATCCCCTCAAGCGTAAGAAATACTGCTTTTATGCAGCGCCCCCTTAATCCTCAATCAGGTCCACAACCGACTCAACCTCTGCAAAGTCGGTAATGCCCTTGAGGATTTTCACCAAGCCATCTTCTTTCATGTCGAGTGTTCCCTGGGCATTTGAAACTCGCTTGATGTCTCGCTCGCTTGGGCTAGTGATGATTATTTTTTCAATACTTTCGTCTGTCTGGATCGCTTCATAAATACCAATACGTCCTTTGTATCCGGTGTTATTGCAGTGCGCGCAACCTTTTGCACTCCACAGAGTTGTTACATCCCGCCTCACGCCAAATTGCTCCATGTTTTTTCCTTCAGCAATTGCCATGTCCCAGATGCGTTCGATATGCGCTTTCTCTTCTGGTAATACTTCGCGCTCGTATTTGCACTGCGGGCAGAGCGTTCGCACCAAGCGCTGTGCAATTGAAAGCGAAAGCGCAGAAACCAAAATCTTCGGATTCACATCAAGGTCAATCAAGCGGGGGATAACACCTGAAGCATTGTTGGTGTGAAGTGTTGAGAAAACCAAGTGACCAGTGAGCGCTGACTCAACAGCAATCTTTGCAGTCTCCGGGTCGCGGATCTCACCAACCATGATAACGTCCGGGTCTTGTCGAAGCGCACTGCGCAAGCCTTCTAAGAAAGTGTACCCCTTCTTATGATCGGTCTGCGTTTGCGTAATGCCGGGAAGGTGGTATTCAATCGGGTCTTCAATAGTGATGATTTTCAGTTCAGGAGAAAATATTTTCTGTAAAAAGGCATATAAAGTAGTGGTTTTACCAGATCCTGTAGGTCCGGTCAAAAGAACCAAGCCATTTGGCTTTTTGATTTCGCGTATAAAAATTTCGTACATTGGTGCAGTGATGCCAAGCTCATCGAGCTGCACCTGAATGCTTTCGGGATTTAAAATACGAAGCACAATGCTTTCTCCATACGCACCGGGAATCATCGATGTACGGAAGTTAATTTCTTTGTCTTTAAGAAATGCGCTGAAGCGCCCGTCTTGCGGATTTTGGTTGATGGTGAGTTTGAGCCCTGAGAGGAGCTTGATGCGCGTATTGATTTGTTTGTACGTCCCGGCATCAAACGCGGTGATGATGCGCAGCACTCCGTCGAGGCGAAAGCGGAGTTCTACTTTGTCTTGCATCGGCTCGACATGGATGTCAGAAGCCCCGAGACCGATTGCAGAACCCAGGATGATTTCAAGCAAGCGCGAGAGGCGGTGGATGCCGACTTCTCCAATAGCGCTGTTGATTGCGTTCACCGCACTATCAACCGTCTTTACACTTTCACTGAGGTCAGCCAAAATGTCCGGACTGACATCAAGCCCCCCCGCGCGGCTCGTAGTTGCAAAAGAAAGGTCTTGATAGCGACCCCACACTTTTTGAATACTTCGCTCGCTTGCCATGACGAACACTACTTCATACCCTTTTGCCTCCAGAATCTCTTTCGCTTTTATGGCACTAATGTTTGCAGGGGAGCGGACGGCGAGAAAGAGTTTTTTCCCAATGAGTTTATAGGGGCCGACATCGAGCTCGCGCGCCTGGTCCTCGGTGAGGGTGCGGATTGCGTCATTGTCGATTGGCTGGCTGCTAAGATCGATTGAGGCAATGCCGTAGCGGTCGCGGGCGAGCATTGAGACAAGCTCTTCCTCTTCGTTCTCGCGCAGCTCCTTGATTCGCTTCATTTGTACGTCTTCGTCAAAATGCACCATTGTTCACACAGTATAGCAAGGAAATCCCTGTTTTCCGCCATAAAAATGAAGGCATTCATACTACTTGACTTTTTTGCATAAATATGCTATTATAAATACAAATAAACATTCATACACCTTAAATTCAGAAAATATGAAAACGTTAGTTCTTTCACTTATCGCAGTACTTTTTTCTGGCGCAACATTTGCCCAGGTTGTTAAAAACTCTGAAAAATACGAATTTCCTAGCGACACTCGTGAATTTCTCAGACTTATCTTCCCGGATGATAACAACAAGAACACCTTGTACATTATCAATACCTCAAAGGAAGAAATCGGAAAAAAGCATCAAAAAGCCCGCTATATTACCTCCACAAGAGGAACCAATGGCAAGCTTATTGAAGTGGAGGCAGATATTGCTGAAACGGATATTATCTTGGTATACAACAGAACTCCTTGGTACAACACTACTAAAAAACAATTATTAGTAGCAGACGAAGTTATCAATGAGAGTCAGTATGCAAAAAATGACCGCCAACGCGACGGCCAAGGCCTCGAAAGAGTCATGGGCGGTGCCGGCAAGGTTATACAAATCGGCGGAGCGGTGCTTGACGAAATCGACTACAGAAGAGGTCGTCCTTCCCGCAGGTCGGGAAATGCAACGCAAGTTGGCTGGGGCTTAGGACTGTAAAAACGCTCAAAATCATAGGCAGTTTCCTTTTAGGAAGCTGTCTTTTTGTATGCAGTTGCATAAAAAGCGAGATAGGGGTACCTATTGACATTTCCAATCATTCATGATAGGATTTGTCTAAATAAACCCATGTTGTTTTAAACCAAATTAAATAAATGTAAATGAAAAAGCTACTATCAATGATCTTCATGCTCGGGATGAGTATGTGGATAGGTCAACGTGCCGATGCACAAACCGATGTGCCGCAGTACCATCGTTTCTGGAATGCCAGCTTTTATGCGAGCGACCCAACAGACGAAGAAGCGCTTAAGGCGATAATGGTTCTGTTTGCAGAAAGTGATGCCGAAGATCCTCAGGAAAGAGCGCGTGAAAACGCAATTCTGGATAAGGAGGCTGAAAAGTACTGGAATGTTAATGCTGCACCATTGAGCGATATTCGCTACATGATTGCTTCAGATGTGCAGAAAGCTCTTGGTACAAAAGAACTTCCTTCGGACAAAGATATCTATGATATTGCTGCCAGAGGAGAAGTGATTGATGCACCCGCAGATTTCTACACAAATTATCTAACATCCGGTATTCACAAAGCAACAAAAGAGCATGGACATTTTGCTCCGAAAGCAACAACCGGTAAAAGGTTGCTTGCACTAAACGGAGTGGGATTGATCGCTCTGCGTTGTGGTAATCCAACGATTCCTAAGGGTGTTAAAAAAGTTACAACTGCTGAAGAAGGATTTGATGCCGGCGATAAGCCGATTTATCACACCGTCTCCAACGGCTGTCCTAATGGTTGTCCCACAGAGGGTTACAGAAACACTAGTGGGAACTCTACTTCTGTGAATGTCACCACTACTGGTGTACCAAATGGTAATTCAGGCGGAGGGAGCAATAACAGTGGCATGAGCGAAATAATGATGCTGATGTACATGGACAAAATGAGTAGCCGCAACGATGATCGCAGCAATGAGCCGGTGAGAACCAGAGCCAATGCTGTTGAAGTCGGAACACTTCTTCTCACAGGAGCAGACTTCATTATGAATCGCCTGGACAACAGACGGACAGGGAATTACTCTGACCGCACCGTTCGTTCAACGCGGACCACTAACACTAATCAGCGCTGGAATGGTGATTACGACAGAGATGATCGTGACTGGAATCGCCCTAGTCGTCCATCAAGACCAGGTAATGGTGGAGGTGGCGGACATCATGGTGGAAACAATGGTGGTCCATCCCAAGGAAGCTCTGGAGGTAGCAGAAACGGCTATCGTACAGCACAAACACCTGGAGGCAATTATGCCGGACTCAATGAAGGAGGTTCTCGTGGAGGATCTTCCGGAGGAGGCAGGGGAAGTGCGCGAGGCGCTTTCGGAGACTTGTAGTAATACGGTTCTTACAGTACAAAGAAAAGGATGGCTTAGCCATAGCCATCCTTTCTATTTTTTAGCCCTGTATACGCGAGTATAAAGGACTAAAAAGTGGTAATTGACTTTTATGAATTAATATTGTATAATATTAATACTCAAGTCGAGATTATAAGTGGAAAGAAAAAAAGAGATATGAAAAAAACAGTAATTACAGCATTTGCCTTTTTGCTCAGCTTCGGCCTTTTTATGCCGACGGCTTTTGCAGGGGGAAGCACCTCTTTTAATAATGATTCCCGCGACCTTCCTACAGTAACAATCACGAACGATAGTGACGACCATTGTAGTGCAGGTCCTGCGGACGGATGTTGGAGTACTTCAACAACTGCACGCCCAGGGGATCTTGTTTCGGTGCAAATTTATTATCATAATACTGGCAACAGTTCTGCAACTGAGGTTTCTGTTGGTCTTACACCAAAGAACTCAAGTTCGAAAACAACACACACCTTTCGTGGCGGTGTTGCAGTAGGATCTGAAATGGTTGCGTCTGGTTCAGCAAGTGTTCGCCTTTCAGAAGGTGCAACATTGAACTACGTACCAGGAAGTGTTCGATGGTTTCCTAACCAGTCAACTTCTGGACGAACTATCTCAGGCGAAACATACATCTTTACAAGCGATGGCTTGAACGTTGGAACTATCGCTCCAGGATGGAACGGACAGGGAACTGTTGTTGTTGACTTCCGCGTAGGCGAAGGTGAACAGGAAGAGGAAGACCGTCCTCAGTGTGACGACGACATCGACAATGATGACGACGGACGCATCGACTATCCTTCAGACCCAGGATGTTCTTCACGAACAGACGACAACGAGTACAACAGTACTCCGGATCCTGAAGAAGATGAATGTGAAATCGAAAGCTTTACTGCAGACGACTACTCTATCGAAGAAGGGGACTCAACAACGCTTCGCTGGAGAACAACCTCTGATTGTGACTATGTACGCATCAGCTACATCAATGGCAACCTTAGTGAAGACGGAAGCACAAATGTGCGCCCTACTTCAGACCGAACCTACACACTGACTTCATACCCAGGTGGCGACACTGACACAGTGCGCATCAGCGTGGACGAAGAAGAGGAGGATCGCGAGGATGAATGTGATATCGATACGTTCAAATCAAACGACTACTCTATCGAACGCGGAGATACAGCAACTCTTACCTGGAAGGTAACAGGAGCTGACCGTGTTGAAATCAATGGAGTGAGCAAGAACAAGTCTGGTAGTATGTCAGTAAGTCCTTACAGCTCAACTGTGTACCGTATTGACGTACGAGGAGACGGTTGTGACGATCAGAAGTCACTTACTATTTCTGTAAGCAACGCTGATCAGAACGCTCGCCCTCAGGCTATCACGACTATTGCAAGCATTCTTAGCTCAACAGCAGCACAGCTCAATGGTATTGCGGTTCCAAATACAACCAGCGGTTCTACAACAGCATGGTTTGAATGGGGTCCTTCTACCAATGTTCAGTACCGCACATCAAGTAAAAATGTTGGCACAGGTGCAAGCAGCATCCCGTACAGTGATGTAGTAAACGGTCTCGTACCGGGAACTACCTACTACTACCGTGCTGTCGTGCAGAACCAAAACGGTACAGCCTATGGCGACATCGTAAACTTCCGCACACAGAACATTGTTCAGGGAACAACAGTGGTAACACAGCCTACTCGCGTTATTGTTCAGTCACAGACTATCCGTGACAGCGTAACTGCAGAAAGCGTTGCATCACTCTTGGAACTCCGCATTGAAAGCGCATATGACCACATGTGTATCGGGGGCGAAATCGAATATGTTGTTACTTACCGTAACATCTCTCCGGTAACACTTGAAGACACAGTGCTACGAATCGCACTTCCTCGTGAACTGACCTATGTAGGTGCAGACCGCGGCAAGTATGATCCAATCGATCAGATTCTCACACTCGACATTGGTCGCGTGCAGCCAGGAGAACAGGGCTCTGTTACGGTTCGCGCTCGTGTAAACGAGAACGCTATCCGAGGCAACCTCACTGTTCTCACTGCAACTGTGGTGTACACCAACCCAAACACTCGTGCACAGGAAGATGCAATCGCATACTCTCTTATCACAGTGTCTGACGAATGTCCTACAGTACTCGGTGCAAGCGTATTCGGATTTGGTTCATTCCTTCCTGATACATTGCTCGAATGGCTCCTCCTTATCCTTGTAATTCTCGCTCTCATTCTTTTGGGACGAAATCTCTACAAGAAAAAGGAAGAACAGAAAGCGTAAGCCACTAATCAATTACCACTGATTAGTGCTCCAAAACAGCCGCGTCTAACGCGGCTGTTTTTGTGTTAGAATCGGTATATGGATGAAGTCTACAGCGACACGGAGGTCTATGATATTGCAGGAAAGGTGCTTTCTGTACTTGCGCCCTCCCAAGATCAGGCAACCTTCCTTTGCCTGCAGGGAGACCTTGGCGCCGGCAAAACAACCCTTACTCAAGCTGTTGCAAAACACCTCGGTATCGAGGAGGCGGTGGTGAGCCCAACATTCGTGATTGCCAAGTTCTACCACCCCACAACAGGGGGCTTCATGCAGCTTGTTCATATTGATGCATATCGAATTGAGTCCGATGACGAGCTTGGGTCCATTGGCTTTGATCAGCTCCTCAAAGAACCCAACACGCTTGTTGTAGTGGAGTGGCCGGAGCGCATTAAAAAAAGCATTCCCGACGGAGCAACATGGATGAATATTACGCACCGAGACACGATGCGCCACATAACAGAAAATCAATAGCATGAAAAAGTCTTCTACCAATCGCACCCTTGTTATTCTTGATGCTCACGCAATCATTCATCGGGCGTACCACGCCCTCCCGGCATTTGCCAACAGTGCAGGCGTTCCTACCGGAGCGCTCTACGGGCTTGCCTCAATGATTATGCGCATTATGGAAGAGCTTAAGCCGGACATTATTGTTGCAGCCTATGATTTGCCCAAGCCCACATTCCGGCATCTTTCATATGAAGGGTATAAAGGAGGGCGTGCAAAAATTGATGATTCACTGATTACTCAGCTCATATCATCACGTGAAATTTTTGCAGCATTCGGCATACCATGTTTGGATGCGGAAGGGTTTGAGGCGGATGATGTAATAGGGACATTGGTGGAACAGTATAAGGCAGCACCAGACCTTTCCATTGTGATTGCGTCAGGGGATATGGATACGCTTCAACTGGTGGAAGGAAAAAAGGTACAGGTCTTTACCTTGAAAAAAGGAGTGACGGATACTATTTTGTACGACGAAGATGCTGTTGTGGAACGCTACGGCTTCAAGCCGCTTCAATTGGTTGACTATAAGGGGTTGCGAGGGGATCCGTCCGACAATATCATTGGCGTACCAGGGATCGGGGAGAAGACAGCAACGAATATTATCAGTGTGTTTGGCTCAATCGAAGGGCTCTACGATGCGCTCGATAAAGACGAGTCTACGCTGAAAGACGCGGGTCTTACGCCCCGCATTATCGGCATATTGCGCGACCACAAGGATGACGCGTTCTTTTCAAAGACGCTTGCAACGATTCGCAGGGATGCCCCGGTAGTATGGGCACTTCCGGAAACATCATTCACTGAGAATGTAAAAGAAGAGGTTATTCGAGAACTCTTTGCGCAATACGAATTCTCGTCGCTGATTCCGCGCGTAAAAAAACTGTTCCTCTTTGAGGCGGATGCGCCTTTGGAGGATGTGGACCCAGGGCTTTTACGCAGGGCATCAATTGCACTCTGGGTCTTGTATTCAGAGCAGACGAACCCAACACTGCCTATGATTTTAGAGCGCACCCGCAAGAAAACACTTGCCGAAGCGTATGCAAGCATTGTAGAAGAATTGAAAAAGAGAAATCTCTATGCTGTGTTTGAGCACATAGAAGAGCCGCTGATTCCATTGATACAGCAGATGGAAGAAACAGGGGTAATGATCGACCAGGAATACTTCCGAACACTGGCTGAAAAAATGAAAGAAACACTCGCAGGCATTGAAGCGAAGATTCGCGAGACGGCGGGAGCAACTATCAACATCAATTCCCCAAAACAGCTTTCGGAGTTGTTGTTCACCACGCTTGGGCTGAAGCCAAAGGGGAAAAAGAAGGCGAGCGGGGCATTTACCACAAACGCCGAAACGCTTGAGAGTCTGCGAGACGAGCATGTTGTAGTAACGATGATTTTGGAATACCGAGAAATACAAAAGCTTTTGAGCACCTATGTTGAAGCCTTGTTGGGGCACGTACAAGAGGACAGCCGGGTGCACGCAACATTTTTGCAGCATGGCACAACCACCGGGCGCTTTTCCTCCGCGAACCCTAACATGCAGAACATTCCCATTAAGGCGCATGGCAAAGACATTCGTCATGGCATTATTGCAGGCCCCGGAAAAGTATTTATCGGAAGCGATTACTCGCAAATCGAACTTCGCGCACTTGCGATTCTTTCTCGCGATGAGCGATTGATTGAGAGCTTTGTGCGAGGAGATGATGTTCATACTACTGTTGCGTCATTCATGTTCAATGTAGGGGCGAGTGAGGTAACAGCCGATATGCGCCGTGCGGCAAAGGTGGTGAACTTCGGCATCCTCTTTGGCATGGGGGTGACAGCGCTTCAAAAAAATCTCGGCACTACACGCGAGAAAGCACAAACATTTTATACTGATTACTTCGCCGCTTTTCCGGCTGTGACCGCTTACCTGGAATCAAGTAAGGAGGCCGCAAAAACACTTGGGTATACCACCACGCTTTTCGGACGCCGCCGATATTTTCCGAGCATCAATTCCGGAGCCCCATTTCTTCGCGCTATTGCAGAGCGCATGGCATCAAATGCGCCCATTCAGGGAACGGCGGCGGATGTAATTAAAATCGCAATCGCCCTTGTTGATGCCGACCTAAAAAAGGGAGGACTCTCGGATAAGGCAAAGCTTGTCCTGCAGGTGCACGATGAATTGGTGTACGAAGTAGAAAGCGATGTACAAGACGAGGTGGAGAGTGTGATCAGGCAAGCCATGACAAGCGTGCTTGATCGTTCGCCTATAGCGGTTGAGTCCTCTGGAGTACCACTTGCTGTATCGGTCGGAAGAGGAGCTCGACTGGACGATTTGAAATAGGGGAAAGTGGTATACTGACGTATCTATGAACAATTCTCACCCCACACCCCCCAGAGCCCTTCATATAACGCTTGCGCGTTCGTATATGGCCTACTTCCTCTTTAGCATGCTCGGGCTTTTGGCTGACAGCATTGTGGGGTTTAGTGTAGTGATACCTTTTGGCAGCATCATAGCAATTACCTGCTTTATTTCAGGAGCGATGCTTATGATGTGGGCGCAAAAAACATCAAACCATTTCCGTGCAAAAACTCCTGATGCAGCGCCTCGATACTTTCATCATGGGCCATACCGCTATCTTCGAAACCCAACGCATTTGGGAATGGTTATCATGGTGACGGGGTATGCCGCGATAAGCGGGTCAGTGATATTTCTTGGGGTGACAGTACTCGGCTATATTGTGTCGAATGTATTTTTTAAGCGCTACGAAGCTATTGTGGTCGAACAGTACGGAGAAGAATATACAAACTATAAGTCTGACGTCCCTAAAATCCTCTAATGCTTGTTATCGTTGTTTCTGATACAAAAACATTTCGCAAAGAATGCATTGCACCTTTTTGCTCTGCAGAAAATGAGACAGTGCTGCTCGACGACACGCTTTCGAGTCTAATTGATCTGGAACAGTACCTCTATCCGTCACTCTTTAATACAGGAACGCCGGTGGTGCATGCGCAGTTTATGCTTGAGAACAGGTCGGCAGACATGACGGCGGTATTTGTAAAACGGCTTGCGGCAAGCCCAACCGTTTTTATTTTTGAAGAATTTGCTCTTCCCGCACCGCTTCTTACACAGCTAAAAAAGCATGGGGCAGTGGTGCATGCGCACAGTGCTCCAAAAGCATTTAAAAAAGGCCCAGACCTTTTTGCGCTCGCAAGCGCAATTATCACGCCGAACAAAAAAGACGCATGGATGAATTATCAAAAGGCATTGAGCCTTCAGCCGATTGAAGCACTGCTCGGAATCATGTATTGGAAAGTGCGCGACATGATGATGAAGACAAGAAAGGAAGAGTATAAGACATTGTATGAAAATATGCTCCGCGCGCATGCAAAAGCATGGCAGACAAATACGCCACTCGAGCTGATGATCGAGAAAGTGTTGCTTCAGTAAGAATCTTTGAAACAAAAAAATAACAATTTAAATATAAAAAAGAAAAAGCCCGCTTATAAAAATATTTTACGAAGTAAAATATTTTTATAAGCGGGCTTTAATATAAATGAGTGCGAGTACTGAGAGTATTTGGAGATTTGTATTTGTTTGAATTGTTTTAATGTACTGCGAAGGGTGTGCAATTATTTTCCACTGATGTGTACGTCTGGCTACAGTATAGGGATTTAAACCCTTTTTTACAAGGCTAGATTCGGGAAGGGTGGGGATAACGCTTTGAGATGACAGCAAATACAATTCCTGAAATGAGGACAATCGCTGACATAAACGGTATTGTCACAAAGCCAAATACGTTGACGTAACGAAGCAGGCAGCTCGGGCCGGCCCCGCAAATATCAAGGCCGTTTGGTACCATATCAATATAGTTATGGACCAGGGCGACAATCAGGCCAAGGACGCCAAGGATAAGGACTTGTTTTCGGAGAAGGAGGCTGGTGCGAATATCTGCCGTAAAGAGGAGGATGGCAATAGGGAAGATCGCCATGCGCTGGTACCAGCACAACAGGCACGGCGTGTACCCGACCGCTAGTTCGTAGGTCATGCTGCCAAGTGCGGCACCGACAAATACAATGCGAAGAAGAGTGTTGCTATAGGCGCTGATACGAGAAATAAGAGGGTGTTTCAAAAGGAGAAGAACAAGCGCGAGAAGCGTGAACGCTCCAAGCAAGAGGATGCCGACAGCAATAATGGTGCTGAATAATTCAACCATACTATTGTTCGTCTACAACGCAGCTTGTTTTTGTCGCAAGCTCTTCTAGTGTTTGTTCGCCACTTTCACGCGTGCCGTCAGCGAAGACCCAGGTAGGGTACCCTTCAATTTTTTCGTCCACACAAACAGCGAGTTGTCCGCTGCCGTCAGGCTCGGAACATTCGATGTAGGGAAGAAGTTTTGCGCTTTTTCCAAACATTGCTTTTTGTGCCTGGCAATGAGGGCACCAAAACGCTCCATAGAATTTTGCACCTGAGTCGCTAATGCACTGTGCAAGCGTATCGTACTTGCCTGGCTTTTTTGCCTGCACTACCAGCAACCCGATTAGTCCACCGATTATTATGAGAGCCACCAGAGTCCAGAGAAGATTTTGTTTTTGGTTTTTTGTCATATGTATTACCGTACCGCGCGTACGCATTTTCTGCAAGTTCCCATAAAGGAAAGCGTGTGCCCGGATATTTTTCGAAACAGCTTTGATTTGGCAACTGCGCTTGTGTTGATGCCGCGAACGCAAAAAGGAATGGATTCAATGGTTTTGCATTTTGTGCACATGATGTGATGCCCGTGTTCGCCCTGGACGAATGAATAGGAGAGCTTGTCTTTGTGAAGTGTGTGGGCGGAAAGTACCCCTGCCTCAGTGAGTGCATTGAGTGCACGATACACGCTTGCAGTGTCGGCTCGCGCGGTTTTTACTTTGCGGACGATTACTGGCACCGTCAGCGGTGTTGAAGATTGGAAGAGTTTTTCCAAGAGGAGTATGCGAAGAGGGGTCGCTCTGAAACCGTTGTCTCGAAGAATAGTTTCTGCATCGATAAGAATTGCCTTTTTCATAGATACTAGTATACTCAAATGCAACTAACTTGCAATTGCATGAAAGCATCTTCCACACTGTTTGCCACCTTTCGATCTCTTGTTGTCGGCTTTGTCGCCGGACTGCTTTTGTTGATTGTATGGGAGCTTCGGGAGAATGCCACCCTCCTTTTGTTCGCAGTAACTCTCATGGGGCTTGCATGGTACCTCAATACAAAAATTGCCCACCACTTCCACGGGCACCATCACCATAGCGGAGACTCAGCCCTCGATGCTGTTACTCCGGCTGTTCTTATTCTTGCGAACATATTGCACCCCGCAGTTGACGGCTTTTCGTTTTACCAGACTCTGTCGAACAATGGCGCTGCAGCGGCTCTGGTGGTTGGAGGAGGTATTGTCGTTCATGAAATATTGCGGCAGTCCGCACTTATTGTTGCTTTTCGGTTTGTCGGCATACGATGGCATACGATTGTTGTTACTGCACTCCTTGGTATTACAGGCGGGATTGGATTGGGCATTCTCGAGTCCACTGTTGTCGAAAAATATGAATCCATCGCAGACCTTGCAACGATATTTGCCTACGCTTTTGTTATTAGCGAATATTCCATACACCAACACAAAACCTCAAAAGGGAAGCAGGTAGCATTTCTCTTGGCTGGAGCCATTATTGCCGGTGTGCTTCATTTCTTTCTCTCTGCCCACTAAGCCCTCAAAAGAGGGTAATCTATTGACTTTTTCATATAATAGGTGTATAGTTTATACATAGTATATTAAGGGGAGTAAAGAGAGATTATGAAAAAAACACTGTATTTTATAGCTGTTAGCGCACTTACATTGGTAACCTTCTTTGGAGGTTCAGCCGCCCATGCAGCAAGTCCAAGCCAGTACTACATGGTACTGATGCAGGAGCAGGCTCCGAAAAACTGTATTTCCCGCCAGAGCGACCTTGGTCTTGGAGGGGGAGTATTTGTTGCTGGAACTTCATTTTGTGAAGATCAGAAACCATCAATGATGATGATTATCGGCGGTCTGGGAAATTCATACAACAATGGATATGCTCCGGAATCCTATAATGACTCTTCATATAATGATGACTATTCATACGACGAAGACGAAGACGAGTACGAAGACGAGGACTATGATGGTGATTACGAAGAAGACTACGATGAGGAGGAGTATGACGAGGATTATGATGACTCGGACAATGACAACGATTCAGACGAAGACTACGAAGAAGAGTCTGATGAAGACGATTCTGACAACGGTTCAGGCGGAGGAGCATTTAACTGGTAACATAACAAAAACCCCCGAAAGGGGGGTTTTTGTTATGCGGTAAATGCTTCGATAAAAGTTATATCTCTTTTCATAACATAGGTATCATAAAGATTTTTTGGGACCGAGGTTTTTATTAGCTCAATCGCTTTCCCAGGCGATACCCAAAGAACCTTCATTTCAGATTCACTCTCATCATCTTCAAGTTGTTGTAAACCTTTTTCTCCAACAACATGTGCAGTAAAACAAACCGATTCATTGATAAGAGTATTTTCTTTTCTGTATTCAAGTGTGGTCCCTAATTCAGAATCAATCTCTACTATGCAACCAATTTCTTCCCGGCACTCACGAAGCGCTCCTTCTGTGGGCGTTTCTTGTTCCTCGACACCACCTCCAGGAAGTTCGTGAAAATTATTACGAACGACATGCAGTAGTGCTATATTCTTTTCCGAATCAACTACAATAATGCGCACCGCTTGGCGATGCTGAAATGTTTTCAGGTCATTCTCAGACACAGTTTCGTCGTTAAATGTAGCGAGAGTTTTCATAGGAGTAGTATAACAGGAGGATGCCAGTAGTCTTCGCCTCTCCCTCGTTCCTCGGTCGAGATGCTCAGTACCGCGCTAAACTCGCAAGTTCGTTTGCGGTACTGGCACCTACGGTTCGAATCCTAACGGAAATTTACTAAAGTAAATTTCCTCTGGGGGCACAATATAAAAAAAGTCCCTTCCAGGACTTTTTTTATATTGTGCCCCCAGTAGGATTCGAACCTACGACCGTCTCCTTAAAAGGGAGCTGCTCTACCGACTGAGCTATAGGGGCATGTGGTGGTGCGTCTTATAGAAAGCGTAAATCTTGTTGCGCGTGGAGCCGCTACGACTGAGCTATAAGGGCGAATTGCAAAAATGCAAAAAAACTATACCATGCACCATACATGAAATCAATCCTTAGGCATGTATTGATATTGAGCGATATCCGCAGTGCACAAAATGTGGGATCCCTTTTTCGGACTGCTGATGCTGCAGGAATAAGCGAACTATATTTGGTGGGCATTACACCCACTCCACTGGATAAGTTTGGGCGCCCGGTGGGCACCATAGCAAAGACAGCGCTTGGTGCCGAGAAGACTCTTTCCTGGAAGCATGTTGCAAGTATTGAGGCACTGCTGACAACCTTAAAAAATGAAGGGTATACAACAATTGCAATTGAGCAGTCAGAAAGCTCTATAGACTATAAGAAAGTAGAAGTCAGTGTCCCGACAGCGTTCGTCCTAGGGAATGAAGTGGAAGGGCTTCCGCATGGGGTGCTTGAAAAAATGGATATCGTTGCAGAAATTCCCATGAGTGGAAAAAAAGAATCACTCAACGTGTCCGTTGCCGGAGGCATCGCGCTTTTTAGAATGCTTGAACTATAAGAATTTATTTTCCAATGTGGCGCAAGGCCTCCGCGATTTGTTTTGCAAGGGGAAGTGTGGTGTCGACAAGAACAATCACTGCGCGAACTTGAGTATCTTTATAGCCAAGCGACAGAAGGGCTTCGACAAGGTCGCTCTTAGGTTCCTCATCAAGCATTTCAAATGCTGAGAGCTTGTCCTTCAAATCAATAATTACTTTCTCCGCAGTTTTCTTTCCAATCCCCGGAACAAGAGAAATTGCTTTCGCATCTCCATTTTTAATGGCACGGACAATTTCGCTGATTGGGTAGAGTGCGAGCATCTGGAGTGCTGTGCGCGGACCCACACCGGAAACACTGATAAGGGTGCTGAAAAGTATTTTTTCTTCCATTCGCTCAAAGCCGTAGAGCTCGTGCGCGTCGTCGCGGATGACCATGTGGGTATGAAGGGTCACAACATCTCCGAGGGTTCCGGGAAGGGAAGGGGTGAACACCGTATAGCCCAGCCCCGCTGTTTCGACAACCAGGAATTTCTCGCCAGTTTCTATAATAGTGCCGGTAATGCGCGCAATCATGGTTGTATCATACCAGCTCTTGTCATTTGGGACTATGTTTGCTATAGTTTCGCCACATATGCCTATCACGAGAAACGCCAAAAAAGCCCTTCGCGTATCAGACCGCAAAGCTGCGGTTAATGCCCGAACAAAGAAAGTCCTCAAAGAGGGCGTAAAAACCGTGCAAAAGCTTGTTTCAACCAAGTCTTGGAAGGAAGCAAAGGACTCTCTCGCGAAAGCGTACAGCGCAATCGACAAGGCGGCGAAGAAAGGAGTAATCAAAAAGAACACTGCATCCCGCAAGAAAGCTCGCCTTTCAAAAATGGCTAAAGAGAAATAAAGAAAAGAGTCCGCAAGGACTCTTTTTGCTATACTGTAGGTATGTTATACGAATTTTATGGATTGGAATGCCCGCACTGCGACCGCATGCGCGAACTGACCGACAAGCTGATGCTCGAATATCCGGACGTGCACATTGACCGCAAAGAGGTCTGGCACAATGAAAGCAATATGAAGTTCATCGAAGAGCTTGATAAGGGCGATGCGTGCGGAGGAGTGCCGTTTTACTACAATGGCAAAACAAAGAAGTGGCTGTGCGGGGAAGTGTCGTACGAAGAGCTTAAAGAGTGGGCTGAAGTTGCATAAAGCAGGCTATACTATAGATATGAAAAAACACGGCTTCACTCTTATTGAAATGCTCATTGTAATTGCAATTATTGGTGTGCTTGCCGCCGTGATTATTACGAGTGCAAATAGTGCCCGCCAAAAAAGCCGTACCGCTCAATCATTGAACGATCTTGCTCAAATCAACCTTGCGCTTCAGGGCTACCAATCAGAACATGGGCGATATCCATCAAGCGGAGGAAATTGGGATGGTTTGTACAGTAACTATGGCGAAAGTTCGACCAATTGGATTGCAGGCCTTACTCCATTGTATTTGATTACGCTTCCGCGCTCCCCGAACAATTCAACTGATGGGACCAATAACTACATTTACAATTCAGACGGGAGAAACTACAAGCTTATTTGGCACTATGCGGAGGACTGCCCTTCAGTAAAGGCAAAGCACCCTAATCTTATTGATCCGGCACGGGATTGCTATGCATACGGGTATTGGAGTCCGGGAGCTGCGAGTTGGTAGCAAAGATGTAATAGTTTTAGAATCTCGTCAGTAAGTACTAAGTCTTTTCTTTGGACGGAATCGCTTCTCCCTCGTTCCTCTGTCGAAGTGCGCTGTTTCTATAATCGCTTCGCTCATTAGAAACAGGCACCACGGTTCGATTCCTACCTTCCAAGATTTCATATGACAAAAAGCGATACCTTTTAAAAGGTATCGCTTTTTGTCATTGTCCTCTCGGTAGGAATCGAACCTACATCATAACTTCCGCAAAGTTACGTCCTATCCATTGAACGACGAGAGGATATTTGTTTTTTAAATTGACTACGTCCTATGTCTTTACCATTGCTTGTGCCCCTTGGGTAAACGACGAGAGGATATTTGGTTTGTTAAAACCCTAAGTGATCGAAGAGTTTGGTGCTGGTGCTTTCGCGCATGGCGACTTCGGGCAAGTGGGGGATAAGTGCTGCTCGGACGCTTTCTGCGGTGACACCTTCAATAGGCAAGGAGCTCATTGGCATAAAGACAGTTTTGACGAGCAGTAACAGCTTATCCTGTTTCCCGCTTTCGTCAAGCCAGAACTGCTTAATCGACGCATAAGGAATCAAATCCTCATTAATCGATACCCCTTCTTCATTTATGACAATCGTCAGTGTTTTTGGGGAATGAAAGGCATAAATGATAACGGTTGCCCCTGCAATGACGGAAAAAATGCCGAAAAATATGTTGCCGTAGAAAAAAGATATTGCCGCGATAATTCCGGCCGCAAGTCCCGCATAGTATACCCAATCAGGGTGGCGGTCTTTTTGTTCAAATTCAAGCGTGGTCCACGTAAGTTCCGGCATAGGAGTAGTGTATCACGCTACTCTTTCTTTTTATCAAGTCGATCGAGCCCGAGGCCGCGGAAAATAAAGTAGATGACAGCGGCAATAATGATAAAGTCCACAATGCTTGAAATAAATGCGCCATATTTTACCGCCGCCGACCCAACGCCAATGGTTTTGTCCGCGAGGTTTACGCGACCCATTGCAAGCCCGATGAGGGGGTTGATGACATTTTCCACCAAGGAAGAGACTGTTTTCGATACAGCACCGGAGAGCAAAAAACCGATGGCAAGCCCGACAACGCCCTGTTCGCGCACGAATTCTACAAAGCTCCGCAACCGTGTCGTTACTCGTGTTCCTGCGCCATGAACGAATTCGCGAGCGCTATTCTTAAGTGCGCGTTCTTCTATATATTGTTCGGGAGGAAGTACCATTGCACCAGTATATACAAATATACGAAATTAAGCGTGTGTTATTTATAAAAAAGTATGATTAGGGAGCAATGAGTGCAATGCATTGAACCCAGCTAGGGCCAACACTGTACACTTTGCCTGGTCCACAAACCCCGGTGTTGTTAGGAAGCTCCTGTATCCATGTAAGCATGCTTCCGGCGAGGGAGGTTCCGTCAAGCATTGGCAACGGCGGATAGTCGTAAAAATACAAATACCCGCCATATCCGCGCGACCCACCAACCGGATCTGTTGGCTTTGTTGGAAGATATGGCGCAAGGTATGCATCCACTGTTGCGTTTACCGGGTACGCAGAAACCCACCCTTCGTAACAGGTCGCACTGACACAGTGCCAGTTGCTTGTTCCCGGATTCGGAAGGCCGCCGCTCCCATCAATCCCTAAATTAAATGCACTAATAAGTTGCTTGATGTCGCTATTGCGCCGTGCATTGCGCGCTTTACCGCGTGCACTGTTAAGGCTTGCCATCACTACTGATGCAAGAATACCGATGACTGCGATGACAACAAGGAGTTCAATGAGAGTGAAGCCTTTATTTTTCACTTACATAGTATAAAGCAAAATACCCCATTTGGGGTATTTTGCTCGTGCGGTTCGTAAATTTATTCCGCTGCTTCTGTAGCAGGTACAGGAGTTGGAGCTTCTGCAGCGCTCGGCACAGCTTTTTTCTCCATCATCATTGGGCGTTCAGCAGAGGTGTAGAGCATGGTGCCACCGCGGTGATGCATGCCGTAGCCATAGGTAGATGCCATGAATCCTTTGATCTCACCGAGCTTCAGTCCGCACCAAAATGCGAGCATGACGACAAGGAGTACAAAAATCATGCGGTGCATCATGTGGCGTTGCATCATCATTCCTCCGTTTGTTGTGCAGTCGCACACGTTCACAATTTCTTTTTTGCTTGTTTCAGCCATGTTGTTTTTATTATTTTTTATGAATTAGTAATACCGAATAAGTATAGCAGTATAAAAATAAAACACCTTGGGATAACTCCCGGTGTTTTATTTTTTTTGCGGAGGCGGCGGGAATCTCACTACTCGGCTGACGCCTGCGTTTTGGAAACCACTCGGTTTCCAACGCTCGCTAATCACTCACTGCCTTCCTCCACGGGAAAACTCCCGTTTTCCCGACCCCTTTCCCGTTCGAATCCCCGCAAATTAAAATATCCCCGAAAGGGGATATTTTAATTTGCGGAGGCGGCGGGATTCGAACTCGCGGTACGGTTTCCCATACGACTGTTTTCAAGACAGTTGCCTTCAACCACTCAGCCACGCCTCCGTACTTATAGATACTCCATGGTCAGTGAAGTTATTGCACTTTAGCATACCAGTCCTCGCTTTTCAATTCTCTCGTGGTACGATGATTTCTATGAAATACCTAGGGCTTGATTATGGCACAAAACGCATTGGCATAGCGCTTTCTGACGAAAGCGGCGAATTCGCATTCCCAAAAATGATTGTAGAAACAGAAGCGAAGGCACTGGCGGTCATCCAGTCTTTAGTGGTTGAAGATGGTGTTGGCGCGATTGTGTTGGGGGAGTCGATTGCAGAAAATGGCATCCAAAACGAGGTGTTTCGCGCGACGCTTCGTTTTAAAGAAAAGCTTTCACAGGTGGTGGCTGTACCAATCATTCTCGAAGAGGAAGGTTTCTCTACAGTTGAAGCGCATCGGTACCAAGTAAAGAAGGGGAGTCGGGACGATTCTGCGGCGGCTATCATACTGCAGCGTTATCTTGATAAACTACCCAAGTAGTGCAACACTGAATATATGGAAGAACAAGAAATACCACAGGAAAAAGAAGAAGTATCATATCTCTCATTTGATGAATTCAAAAAGCTCGATGCGCGTCTCGGCACCGTCCTTGTTGCAGAAGCAGTGCCGGACGCTGACAAACTCATTCGCTTTGAGCTCGACTTTGGGGAAGAGAAGCCTCGGCAAATACTTTCAGGGATTCGCGAGTGGTATCCGGAGCCGGAAAAACTTGTGGGAAAACAAATGCTTTTTGTAATCAATCTCGCACCGCGAACTATTCGAGGATATGAGTCGCAAGGAATGCTCATGGCAGTTGATGGGGTAGAAGGGCAGCCAGTATTTCTTGTAGCCGATGCTCCCTCAGCACCCGGTTCAAAGGTTCGGTAACTTTTTAATACGCTTTTGAACAGTTTTGCGATGCATCCACTGTGTATGTATCGTATACTGTATGCGTGTCACTTCTCACTACAGTATTTCCCATCCCTTCGTTCTTTGCGCTCCCTGCAGTGGGTATCGATTTTTCGGATGCAGCAATGCGCTATGTTGAACTTGCTCCGATTACTCACGGTGTTGCACCAAAATGCTTTGGGGAAGTACCGATACCTGCGGGCTGCATGCAAGGCGGGCGGGTAGTGGATGAAAAAGCATTCACTGAATTTCTTCGCACTGTAAAAAAAGAACACAACCTTGAGTTTGTCCGCGTTGCGATTCCGGAGTCTCAGGTGTATTTGTTCACGCTCTCTGTCGATGTTGCCGCCGGAAATGACATTCGAGCCGCAATAGAGCTTGTTATTGAAGACAACATCCCGCTTCGTGCTGCTGAGACGGTGTTTGATTTTTCGATTTTGAAAACATCAGGCACGGCAATTATTGTGGCTGTTGTGGCAGTCTCTGAGGCAACAGCAACAACATTGCACAGTTGTTTTATGAATGCGGGAATGAAGCCTTTGTCGTTTGAGCTTGATGCGCAAGCCATCGCGCGCGCAGTCTTGCCGACCAGCGCGCGCGGCTGCCGGATGATAGTGGATATTGGTGCACACCGTACCGGGATTATCATCACAGCGGAAGGAAGTGTGGTGTATACGGCAACGATTGAATTTGGAGGAGACATGCTAACGCAAATGCTCTCCACCAAGCTCAACATCACTCCGGTCGAGGCGGAAGAGTGGAAAAAAACAATCGGCCTCTCGCACTCTCCCGAGCATGCAAACTTCTTCGAAGTACTCTCTGCAAGCATCACGCCACTGAAAGACGAGATTAATCGCCGATATTTGTATTGGCAGGAGAAGAAAGAGCAGCTTGGAGGGTTTCCTTCCATTGAAACGATTTATATCTGCGGAGGGCACAGCAACCTCCATGGCCTCAACGACTATCTTGGCGCAACGCTTCGCTTGCCCGTGATGCAGGCAAACCCATGGGTAAACTGCTTTTCGTTTGAGGACTATGTTCCAGAGATGCCGTTTGATGTGTCGATGAGCTATGTAACCGCTGTAGGCCTTGCGCTCGCAGACCATATATCATGAGAAACCTTTTGCCATACAGTGAAAAAGAAACGATTGATCGACTGCGCACTGCGCGCATGCTGACGGTTGCGCTGATTTCGCTTATTCTTCTGGCGGCACTGTTGTGCTTGCTGTTGACGCCGACATTCCTTACGATCAACTCGCGCCATACGCTCTGGCAAGGGGAGATACAGCGCCTGGAAGACTCGGGGGTTGCGGTGAGTGCGGCTGCGCTTGAAGCACACGCACTGCGCGCAAAGACATTGAAGAATGAATTTGCTGGCCCCGAGAGCTATTCACCAATTAGTGCAATAGTTGTTGCTCGAAGCGTGGTGCCAGCAGGGATTACGCTTTCAGGATTTGCCTTTACGGCAGGAGTTGACCGCACGCTTACTATTCAAGGGGTTGTTACAACGCGCGATGTATTGCAGGCGTATGCGGATGCGCTTGAAAAGCACCCTACCGTTGCAATGGTCGATAACCCCGTCACCAACTATCTCAAGCAGCGAGATAATGAGTTTACACTTACGGTAACTTTTAAATAATATATCCACACCATGAAAGCTTTATTGAAAAAACAGTATATCGCGCTTACTCTGACTGCCATTGTGTGCGCATTGCTTTGTGCGGGATTCTTTTATCTCCTCTCTTCGATGAAAGAAAAAGAGGTGAGTGTGCATGAAGTAAAGCAAACTCTTGCAACATACCGTCAAAACAAAAAAATCTTTGCACAAGAAAACGTGAAAATAGAAGAGCTTGCTGCGCGAATGGCTGTACTTGAAACAAAGCATATTACTGAAGCAACGGTGCCGACACTGCTTGCATCCTTTGAATCAATGGCCGAAAGTCGCGGGGTCACCCTTTCGATTACTTCAATACAAACTCCGCTTATTGAAGGGGAGAAGGTCTTGTATGTAGAAATTTCTGCGGCAGGCGGGTTTGCTGAGCTTACTTCGTTGGTCGAGGGCATGCTCTCGCAGGCGTACCAGATTCGCTTTGTAAAACTTTCTTTGTACCAAGACCCGGCGGCGGGGTGGCAGATGCTCGCAAGCTTAGAAGTAGTCAGTTTTTAATATATGTTTAAAAAAACAAAAAATCCAAAACTATACACTGGCGCGCAGAATCCGCGCACTTACAGCACCATGCGGTATTGGACAGTGCTTGTCTGCACGTTCTTTATTCTTCTTACCGCGGCACTCCTCTTTAGCAGCTGGCTTTTTATCCATACGACGGAGTCGCTTGATGCCGAGGCGCTTGCAACATTTGAAAACAATTCTGCCCGCATTCGAGGCATTGAAGCGGATATAGCAGAAGCCGAGCGCGCAATTCGAGAGCGAACAGGGGAGGAAGAGATTATTGCAGAAAATCAGGTAATAGCAGAATAAACAAAAACAACCACTAGATGTGGTTGTTTTTGTAAGTGTGCGCCCTGAGGGATTCGAACCCCCGACCTTCGCTGTGTAAAAGCGCTGCTCTACCAACTGAGCTAAGAGCGCATGTGGTGCATAGGTAATACTACTAAAAAACAATAATTTTGCAAATAGCGCAACTTTGACGTATCGTGGTATGGGTCTACTGTATAATAGTATTGATTACTTGCCCTTGTAAGAAATCTTCCAAGGGCGGCGTTCGGACAATCTGTTAAAGTGAACTTTCCCAATTGATCCTCACTTGCCCTTGTAGTTAAATGGATATAACTGCGGACTTCTAAGCCGTTATTGTAGGTTCGATTCCTACCGGGGGCACAAACGAGCGAAAGAGAATGCTCGCATTCGACTTTCCGAGTGCAGTGCCTTCGGTATGCAATACCGGGCCAGGGCACAAAACATTTAGCTTTTTCCTTGTATACTACCTACATGAAAAACCGCGGTTTCACTCTCATCGAACTCCTTGTTGTCATTGCCGTTATCGGCATTTTGGCGAGCGTGGTGATGGCGAGTTTGAACAGTGCACGAGTGAAAGCTCGCACCGCCCGACGCAACAGCGACATCAAGCAATTGGTGAATGCATTTAACTTGGGGCTCGATACCACTGGCAGCCTCCCTAATCCTGGAACGAGTGCGTGGTACTGTGTCAGCGCAACCTGCTATGACGGATGGGGACCTTCAACCATATCAGCGAATGCAACGGTGGATGCTTTTATTGCACCCTATCTTCCCACAAAGCCAAGCGACCCTGTTGGAGGAAGTCGTGGGTGGGGAGGGTATCTGTATTTTTATAATTATCCTCCTTTGACGATGGTGGATGGCAGTGTTGTGTCAGGCAGCCTGCTTAACTGGGTACAAGAACTTCCCAACACTCCGGGCATATGCGGCCCTGGGAAAGTCTATGTGGTCAGCGCAACCTACGTGCAGTGCATACTGGTTATCGGACAATAAAGCAAAACGCCTTCTTTGGGGGTTTTTTGTTTTATGCTACTCTTTTGATATGTTATTCAACCTTTTTGGTAAAAAAGAAAACCCGCTCGGCGAACAGCAATATGAGTATGTTCGTATTATCGACGGCAATGCGTACACTATTACTGTAGACCTTACCCACGAAGAAGCCTTTCTGGAGAGGAAGACGTATGCCAATATCATTGTTGTTGCGTTCACGCTTCTGAAGGTTGAAGGGGAGCATGACCGCCTCACGGACTCACTACTCGACCTCTCAAAATCCCTCCGCTCCATCACCAAGGCAATATTCGTCGGGACCATCCGCGACAGCAGCATGCTAATCGGCTATATCGCAACCATTAATCCGGTAGAAGAAGCTTCTATTACAGAGCTTCTCGGAAAGCACAAGCAGTCGTACACCGTGGCACTTTCAAGCGATCCAGGTTGGGTGTTTTTGACGCCCACATTGTATCCGACCGCAGCGGAACGCCAGCACATGAGCAATATCGGGCTCGTCTCGTTGGTGAAGGCTGAGCAAGGTCATGACGCCATCCCTCCAAACGGCGTAGAGCACAGCCTTGCGTTTAAGAATATTGAAAGCGGAAAGAGCCTGCTGAAGGATGTTGAACCTGTAGGGTATTACCAAATCGGTATGCAAAGCACGCAGGACCGAACGTATCCACTGATGTTTGTATTGGGGAAGCGCTGCGATATTACGCTAAACGAAATCAATTCGCAGACAGATTATTTGATTGGATTGGTAGAGAAATACAATGGCCGCTATGACGGATGGCAGGCGCACCAGCTTCCTGACCGGTCAACGGGTTCTACCACCGTTTCAACCCCTGTTTCTCCTGCTACACCAGCTCCAATAGCCGCGGTACCAGTTGCTCCTGCTTCAACACCAACGCCAACTTCTGCACCACTACCGACACCTCCGCCCGCTGTTGACCCCTTTGTCATGCCAGCGGCAACGGTGACACCTCCTGCACCAACTCCTCCGCCCGCTATTCCTCCAGCCGTATAATATGAAGATCGACATTCTTTTAGAAACAGACGATGTGCTTGTTATCAACAAGCCTGCCGGTGTCATGGTCCATGCAGCGAACGCACAATCGACAAAAGAAAACCTTGAAACAAAAAACAAAAAACTTATTCTCACTGATTGGATTATTGAGCACTACCCAAGCATTGCCGGAGTAGGGGAGCCGATACTTGCAAACGGAGAGAGTATCGACCGGCCCGGCATTGTGCACAGGCTTGATGAAGAAACAACAGGTGCGCTGATTATTGCAAAAACACAGACCAGCTTCTTGTCATTGAAGGCGCAGTTTAAAGACCGCATTATAAAAAAGGAATACCATGCATTTGTATGGGGGCACTTCAAGGACCCGTCAGGAATGGTGGATGTGCCGATCGGGCGCAATAAAAATGATTTTCGAAGGTGGCAGGCAGGGCGCGGAACGCGCGGGGAAGAGCGCGATGCGGTGACGCACTGGAAAGCTGCAACCCAATTTGAAGACGAAAAAGGAGAGCGGTTTTCGTTGATGCACCTCTACCCCTTGACCGGGCGCACGCACCAGCTCCGCGTGCATATGCAGTATTTGCAGCGCCCTATAGTGGCAGACAGCCTCTACGCCCCTACAAAGCCCCTAGCCCTTGGGTTTGAGCGGGTAGCCCTCCATGCCCGCCGTATCACCTTTTTGGACCAGAGCGGACAACTGGTGGCTGTAGAGGCCCCATACCCGGCGGATTTTGAGGCTGCTATTGCGAAATACTGCCAGTCGTGATAGAGTGGGGACCTATATGGATACCACTTTTACTCCAGTTGATATCGAAAGCCGCACAAAAATCGACTTCGCCTCAGGCGATACTGTTCGCGTGTGGTCAAAAATCGAAGACAAGGGCAAATACCGCCTCCAGGCATTTGAAGGCCTCGTTTTGGCACGCAAGCACGGCACTACTCCTTCTGCGACATTCACTGTCCGCAAGGTTTCAAACAGTGTTGGTGTTGAACGCATCTTCCCACTCTTTTCACCGCTAATCGACAAAATCGAAGTGACAAAGCGCGCAAAGACCCGCCGAAGTAAGCTTTACTACATCCGCGACAAGGCAGCAAAGGAAATCCGCCGAAAGATGAAGCGCATCCTTACCGGAAAGGCTCCAATCGAAGAAGCAGAAACTGCTCCAGAAGAAACAACATCAAGCGAAGCATAAGCTTCGCTTTTTGCTATACTGTTTTAATGAATAGAAAGAGTGGGTTTACTCTTATTGAGCTCCTTGTTGTTATCGCGGTCATCGGAATTTTGGCGAGTGTGGTTATGGCATCACTGAACAGTGCCCGCGTAAAGGCGCGCAATGCGCGCAGAAGCAGTGATGTAAAGCAACTTATCAATGCATTTAATTTGGGAGTGAGTGGAAGTACTGAACTGCCAAACCAAGGTGCGATATGGGTGTGCGTCAGCGCAACCTGTTATGGTGGATGGAGTGGTTACTCTGCGAACACTACTGTCGACACCTACCTTGCACCATATCTTCCCACAAAGCCGTCTGACCCGGTTGGAGGATCTCGCGGGTATGGAGGATATTTGTACTATTACAATTGGCCAGGAGGTGTTGCAGATGATGGAAGTGTCTGGCGGTCAGGGCATGTCATTCATTGGCTGGCGGAACTTCCGGTGTCCGCAAATGTGTGTGCTCCAGGAAAGATTCACTCAGTACTTGCAAATACATATGTAAGCTGTGTCGCGTATATTCAGTAGAAAGGAGCACTCTTAATCATTATTTTATTTCGCACAGCTATACTTTAAGTGTATGGGAAAGCGGGGGCCAAAGCCCAAAAATACAATTTCAACCGAGTGGTCTGCAAACCTTGCATATGCAGTTGGGCTTTTGGTAACTGACGGATGTTTGTATAACGACGGCAGACATATATCATTTACTTCAAAAGAGTTAGAGCAAATTTTTAACTTTAAAAAATGTTTAAGCCTTGTTTGTGTAATTGGAAGAACTATATCCGGATATGATAAGGGTCCAAGTTATCGAGTCCAGTTTGGAGGAATTCATTTCTATAACTTCTTACTTTCTATTGGTCTTATTCCGGCAAAATCAAAAACAATTGGCGCAATAGAAATTCCCGATTTCTATTTCTTTGATTTTCTTCGAGGATGTCTAGATGGAGATGGCTCTTTTTATTCATACTGGGATTCCAGATGGCGCTCAAGCCACATGTTTTATCTTGAATTTACTTCAGCGAGCAAAGAACATCTTATGTGGTTGCAATGTAAATTATTCTCTCTTGCTGGTATTAAGGGGCACATAACACAATCCTTAAAAAGTCGTACATATCAGCTAAAGTATGCAAAACGAGAAGGGCTGGAAATTATCCGTAAAATGTATTATAGTCCTGGAGTTGTTTGCCTTTCCCGCAAGCGGGAGAAAATACTCAATGCCCTTATGGTTGAATATAAACAACAATTAACATATTCTCGATAGAAGTAAGCCCAGGTGGTGAAATTGGTATACACGCATCCTTGAGGTGGATGTGCCTTCGGGTGTGGAGGTTCAAGTCCTCTCCTGGGCACCAAACAAAAAAGACAACTATATATGTAGCTGTCTTTTTTGTTTGTATACTACGTATATGAAAAACCGCGGGTTCACCCGCCAAAATTTTAATACAAAAATTTCAGGCGGGTTCACCCTCATTGAACTCCTTGTTGTCATTGCAGTGATTGGTATTCTTGCATCAGTAATTCTTGCTTCCCTTAATAGCGCTCGCGGTAAAGCAAAGGATGCAAAGAAAGTTTCTGAGCTACGCTCACTTTCAACCGCACTTCAGATGTACTATGACCAATATGCGACCGTTCCACCTAACAATAATCCTTGTTGTTGGGTACCAATAGATGCAACGCTTTTTGCCCCTATTGTTTCAGGGGGATTTATTTCAAATGTACCTCCTCCAGCTGCATCTGCTGATGCATATTATTATTACGATTATGGCACATATGTAATGCTTGCTGTCTATGTTTCCGATAAATATGGACCGGGTAGCAGGGGATGGCACTGTTCAGATGCTGCAGCGGGGGTTCCGGGAAGTAAATATTATTGTCTTGAGTTTGATAAATAAAAGACATCGATAATATGCTACACTTTTTGCATGCATGAATCTTTTGTCAAAAAATACTTCTTTTCAATAGTACTATTCGTTTCCCTTATTTTAGGAGTTATTTTGTTCTGGCCCTTTCTCACTACTATTCTTTTAGGGATTGTTGTTTCAGTACTTTTTTTCCCGCTCTTCCAGTGGCTCCAGAAAAAAATCGGCAACAGATCAGTTGCGTCCGTTCTCACTGTTGCGGCATTTATAATCATTCTGTGCATCCCGCTGTTTTTCATCGCAACAGTAGTCTTTAATCAGGCGCAAAATCTCTATGCATGGATTGCGCAAGAGGGCGCCCTTACTGGCTTGATGGCAGAAGGCAATATCATACTTACTCGCATGTTCCCAGGCGCTGCTATCAATCTGGAGAGCTCTCTTGCGGGAGTGGTATCGAGCTTTGCAAACAATGTAGGCCTTCTTCTCTCTGCAACTCTTGGCAGTATTTTCACTCTTCTCCTTGTACTACTTTCAATGTTCTATTTCCTTAAGGACGGTCCTCACTGGAAAGAAGCAATGCTTTCCATGAGCCCGCTTTCAAAAGGCAACGATGTACAAATTCTCGATCGTCTCAAGCATGCGATTAACGGCATTGTAAAGGGGTACTTGTTGGTAGGACTCGCTCAGGGTTTGTTGATGGGCTTAGGAATGTTTATTTTCGGCGTACCACATGCGGCACTCTGGGGGGTGTTTGCGGCAATTGCCTCACTGGTGCCTACTATCGGCACCGCGCTTGTGGCTGTGCCCGCTATTATCTTCTTGTTTGCAATGGGAAGCACCGGAGCCGCGCTGGGTATGACAGCGTGGTCAGTTCTCCTGGTTGGTCTTGTTGATAATTTGCTCAACCCATACATTGTGGGTAAAAGCATCAACATTCATCCGCTCCTTATTCTCTTCGGCGTGTTGGGAGGCGTTGCACTGATGGGACCTGTCGGTATTTTGGTTGGTCCGCTCATCTTAAGCTTTATCTATGCACTCCTTTCTGTATCAAAGTCTGAAGTAGTGGTCTAGCGAAAGGCCCATATGTCGAGCGCTCTCGGAGGGACCGTACCCGCTGTTGCACTGCTCCAGCATCCTGTATCTTCGGGCCACACTGCTCTTGATTTCCATAAGCGCACCTCGCATCGTTCGGGGTCGCTTTTGTTTTCAAGGCCCATAAGTAGGTCAAACTCTTGTCCGTCTTCGGTTACTCCGTACGTATAAGTAAGTCCGGTCCACCAGGGTGTTTCGTCGCCGAGGTTTTCAATGATAGAACCCGCTTTATTTGAAGGGTCTCGTGGAATAGTGGGCATGAACTGCAAAAAAGCAGCATCAGTAGAAAGCCAATTTGCCTCAGTGCAGATGCTGGTTGCCCAGTCATTTCGTGCTCCTCCGCAGGTGGCAGAGGGGCGGTGCGGCGGGTATCTGCCATAGGTGTCGTAGTACATTTCAAGTGCAGTAGCTATTTGTCGAAGTTCGGCTTTGCGCTTTGCGTCGCGCGCTTTCATGCGGGCAGAGTTCAGGCTTGCCATCACAACAGAAGAAAGGATTCCTATGATAGCGATTACTACCAACAGTTCAATAAGGGTAAATCCTTTTTGAGGCTTCACCTTAGTTGTTAAAAAGAGTGTTGTCATATTGTTGTGTTCTTCCTTCGCGGAGGATTTGCTCTTCCTGGTCGGTGAGGGGTTCACTATTTCCCAGAGAGAGGAATAAGTATGTCGACACAATCAACGCTAGTGCAACAAATACTAAGAGCCAGGCATTTTTGCGGGGAGAGAGGGCGGGCTTTGTTGAAGTAAGTGTTTTCGGCATAGGGGAATCTTGTTCAAGTTGTGCAAGAGAAGCGCGAATCGTTTCGTCTCCTTGGAGTTCGGGCTGGTCCATAGGGGCAGTATAGCAGGAGATATTGCACAATTGACAGGAGGAGTACAATAGAAAGATGGAACCATTGGCCGCAAAAATCAGACCAAAGACCCTAGACGGCTTTGTAGGGCAAGAGCACCTTATTGGCGGCAACGGCCCCTTAAAAAGCGCAATTGATGGCAAGCACCTATTGTCGTTTATTCTCTGGGGCCCGCCGGGAGTGGGGAAGACTACGCTCGCGCGCATTTATGCAAGTGCACTGAACGCTGACTATCATGAGCTCTCGGCAGTTTCGGCCGGTAAAGATGACATTCGAAAAATTCTTGAGACGACTGGTGAATTGTTTGGGCCGCGTGTATTATTCCTTGACGAAATACACCGCTTCAACAAAGCACAACAGGATTTTCTGTTGCCGCATGTTGAAAGCGGAAGGCTTTTGCTGATAGGGGCGACAACAGAAAATCCAAGCTTTGAGGTGATTCCAGCCCTTCTCTCTCGCATGCGCGTTTTTACACTCAAAGAGCTCACAGAGGTGGAAATAGAAAAGATCATTGACCGTACGGGCATTGCTATTGAAGCTGGCGCCCGAGCATGGGTTGCGGCAATGGCAAACGGCGACGCGCGCCAAGCACTCGCGCTTATTGAAAACGCACACAAGCTCTATGATACGGTAAGTGTTGAAACGCTTACACAGTCTCTGCAGGACACCCGATTGCGCTACGACAAAGGAGGAGAAGAGCATTACAACGTCATCAGCGCATTCATCAAAAGTATGAGGGCAAGTCAGCCTGATGCAGCGCTCTATTATTTGGCGCGCATGATTGAAGGGGGAGAGGATGCAAAGTTCATCGCTCGGCGCATGGTGATATTTGCAAGCGAAGATATTGGTATGCTCGACCCGCACGCGCTGGTTCTTGCAAATGCAGTATTTCGTGCGGTAGAGGTAATTGGGTATCCGGAAGCCTCGATTAATCTTGCGCACGGCGTTGTGTATTTATGCCAGGCACCAAAGAGTAAGGCCTCATATAACGCAATCATGGCGGCCCTCAAGGATGCAAAAACTCACGGCAACCTCAGTGTGCCTATGAATATCCGCAATGCCCCGACAAAATTGATGAAAGACCTTGGCTATGGACAGGGGTACGAGCGCTATACTACTGATGACCTGCTTCCGGAGAAATTGAAAGGGGTGAAGTATTACACACCCCCGATCACGGAAGAGTAGTTTTTTTCTGCGGTTTCCTTGCTATACTAGGTGCATGACATATCTATACCTCGGGCTTCTTGCGGCAACAATTGGGATGTATATCGCAATCCATATTTATCAGAGCAAGCGCGGAAAGCGCAAGATGATGTGCCCTCGCCGTCATGACTGCACAAAGGTGATGACAAGCAAGTATTCAAAAACACTCGGCGTACCGAACGAAACGCTGGGGGTTGGATACTACGTAGTGGTTGCCGGATTTTTTGCTTCCGTGCTGGCCTTTCCTATCTTGGATACGGATGTGTTGCAGTTCTCTGTTGCCCTTGGAGCGGTATTAGGAGTATTGTTCTCGCTTTACCTATTATATGTACAGGCATTTAAGCTCCGCATGTGGTGCTTGTGGTGCCTTACTTCCGCATTCATGACTATCCTTTTGGCGAGTGCTGCAAGTGCGTGGATTGATCATGCGAGCGCAGCAGCAAAGCTCGATACTCCGTACATGATGGACAATACAGGAACCCCAGCACCTTCTCTTGAGCCTGTTGTTTCTGTACAAGAATAAACTATTCTTACATGCGTTTTTCCTCTCCTTATAAAAAAATCAGAGAGAGAGGCTTCACCCTCATCGAACTTCTTGTAGTCATCGCAGTGATTGGTATTTTGGCATCCGTTGTTCTGGCATCACTCAACAGTGCCCGCGGAAAGGCTCGCGATGCCCGCAGACTTTCAGATATTCGACAGATTCAGACAGCGCTTGAGTTTTATTACGACACATACGGCTTTTATCCACCGTCAGACGAACAAGGATGTGGCGGGTGGGATACTCCCGGAGACGGGGATTTTATCACACCTTTGACATCAGCCGGATTTATGCCGAGCGATATAAAAGACCCTCAAACAAATACAAGTTGCGGAAACTATAGATATTATAACTATGTTCCAGGGTATTATGGGTGTCCGGTTGAACGAGGTCGTTTTTATGTGATTCAAATTGTTGATTTGGAGTCAAAACCACGCCCCGCTCCTGGCAGTCCAGGCTTTGCATGCGGGACGCTGAACTGGGGACTGGATTCAGATTGGGTAGTAGGAAAATTTGAACAGGGATAGCTAGATTTCTACAGGCTTTTCTGGTATAACAGAGATTCGTGGGGCTTATGGTGTAACGGTTAACACTGAGGTTTGTGGAACCTTCGATTCGGGTTCGATTCCCGATAGGCCCCCATGTCAGAACTCAAAGACCAACCGCAGAGGAATGAGTATCAAGTACTCCTTTTCTATAAATATGTTCATCTTGCTGACCCCAAAAAAGTGAGGGATATTTTGCAGGATTTGTGCGTGAAATATGGCTTCACCGGACGTGGAATTGTTGCAACTGAAGGAATCAATATCACCCTTGAAGGAACGGTAGAAAATACTGAAAAGTTTATCCTTGATCTCGAAGGTGATGACCGATTTGAGGGCAAATTTAAAGACATTCATTTCAAGAAGAGTGTGGGAGTGGGTAAAGCATTCCGAAAGCTTTCGATGAAAGTGCGAAGTGAAATTGTGAGCGCGCATTTGGGCACGTGCGACATCGACCCGAACCTTGTGACAGGGAAGCGCTGCACTCCAGAGATGCTGCACGAGTGGTTTGAAAGCAAGAAAGAATTTTATATTGTCGACATGCGCAATGTGTATGAGCACAACGTCGGACACTTCGAAGGCTCAATCCTTCCTCCGCTTGAAAACTTCCGAGACCTCCCAAAAATCATAAAGGGCATCAAGCACCTCAAAAACAAAACCGTGCTCACTGTATGTACTGGTGGTGTGCGCTGTGAAAAGGCAAGCGGGTACCTTGTCTCCCAAGGCTTTACCGATGTATGGCAGCTCGATGGCGGTATTGTTTCGTATATGGAGGCCTACCCCAACGAGCACTTCGACGGCAAGCTCTATGTATTCGACAACCGAGTCATGATGGGCTTTTATACCGATGACCCAAAGCACAAAGTGGTCGGAAGTTGTGAGGCATGCGGAGAAGCAAGTGAGCACTTTATCAACTGCGACTATGCATGGTGCGGACGGCACTTCATTTTGTGCGAAGCATGCGGCGAGTCCCAAGCTCAGCAAAAAGGAAATAAGACCTGCCCAACCGGGTGCAAAATGCGCCACCCAAATAAGATAGCGTCGCGCAGTGGGCGCTTGTGGGGTAGAATAAAGAAGTATTTCAACCGCTAATATGAACCAAGACATCGGAACCCTTCACCCTCTCACCCTTACTCTCGAAAAGATCAAAAGTATTTTTGCAGGTCTTGGCTTTTCTGTGGCGCTGGGCCCCGAACTTGAAGACGAGTGGCACAACTTTGATGCGCTGAACGTGCCCAAAGACCACCCAGCACGCGATATGCAAGACACTTTTTTTATAAAAGATATGCCAGGAAAAGTGTTGCGCACGCACACTTCACCGGTGCAGGTGCGATTTATGGAAACGCACACCGCACCGTTTGCAATCATCGCTCCGGGGAAAGTCTTTCGCAATGAGTCAACCGACGCCACCCACGAAGCGCAGTTTCACCAAATTGAAGGATTGGTGGTTGCGCCCGGTATTACGGTTGAACATTTGAAGGGAACTCTCCTGACATTTTTCAAAGAATTTTTTGGCCCCGAAACAGAAATCCGCTTGCGGCCAAGCTTTTTTCCTTTTGTTGAGCCTGGGTTTGAGGTGGATGTAAAAGTCATCAAAGACGGCTCCGAGAAATGGCTTGAAGTTGCGGGGGCGGGCATGGTGCACCCTAATGTGTTTAAAGCAGTTGGCTATGATACCGAGACACTGTGCGGATTTGCATTTGGCATGGGGCTCGACCGCTTGATGATGGTGCAATATGGCATACCGGACGTGCGGCTTGGATATCAAGGCGACGCGCGCATCAATCAATGGAAATAATTTATGAAATACTCATACAACTGGCTACAAACACATATCGAAGAGAAGTTTCCACCAATCGAGGAATTGGAGCAGAAGATTATTTTTCATGCATTCGAAGTGGAAGGGGTAGAAGCAGTTGGCGCTGACACCGTGATGGAAATCAAAGTATTGCCTGATCGAGCAGGGGACTGCTTGAGCCATTTTGGGATGGCGCGAGAACTCGCAGGACTTTTAGGACTGACCTTAAAGCAAAAAACACCCCTTCTTGTAACTGCTCAAAATCCTTATCCTGTAACAATAGAAAGTGATTGGTGCAACCGATATATCGCTATACACATTGAAGGAGTGAGTGTAGGGCCGTCACCCGATTGGCTCAAAGAGCGATTGGAAAGCGTGGGGCAGAAGTCCATCAATAACATTGTGGATGCAACCAATTTTGTCTTGTTTGATAGCGGCCAGCCAACGCACGCATTTGATGCGGACAAAATCACGGGCGGAATAACAGTGCGCTTGGCGCATATCGACGAGACCATTACCACCCTGTCGAACGAAACAAAAGCGCTGGCAACCAATGATTTATTAATCGCAGACGACAAGGGCGCGCTTGCAATAGCGGGAGTAAAGGGCGGGAATAAGGCAGAAGTAACAACAGAGACAAAAAATATTGTTCTTGAAATTGCGAACTTTGATGCTGCAGCAGTGCGAAAAACATCGCGCAAGCTCGGCCTGATTACCGACGCCTCAAAGCGGTTTGAAAATAATTTCTCACCCGTTATCGCAGCGGATGCGGCTGCGCACCTTGCCGCGCTTATTACCGAAATTGCCGGAGGGCACGTTGTTGCAATGAATGATGTGTACCCAGCACCCGAAGCTGCTCGTACAATTTCTTTTTCTACTGATTCCATTGCGCGTATTCTGGGCAACAGTATTGACGAAAAAACTATTGCGAATGTCTTCGACCGCTATCACTATTCATACACGAGCGAGAATAACATATTTTCGCTCAGTGTTCCTTACTATCGCCGCGATATCACGGGCGCACATGACATTGCAGAAGAAGTTGGGCGCGTAATAGGGTACGATGCAATTGCACCATTGCCGATCCCGTTTAGCCCGCAGGTTCATGAAAATTTGGTGGACACCACCATTACGGCTGTCAAAAAATACCTTGTAGATAAAGGGTTTTCTGAGGTACTAACCTATACGTTCCAAAAAAAGGGAGATGTGTTTGTTGCCTATGGAGCGCGGGACAAAAGCGCGCTTCGCACGAATCTTGCTGACGGCTTGAAGGAAAGTTTTGCGCTCAATCGACTCAACGCACCACTCTTGTCAGTGGCGGAAGTAAAGCTGTTTGAAATAGGAACCGTGTTCTTTTCAGGAAATGAAGAAGTGCATGTTGCGACCATCGATAAAAATGGCGTTCATGAATCGCGCATCCCGGACTTTGTTGAAACCAATAATATAAATGCAAATGAATTGCATTTGGATATTTCAAAAGAGGTAGTCGTTCCGTTCAAACCGTGGAGCTTGTACCCGTTCATTGTGCGCGATATTGCGGTGTGGCTTCCGGAAGGTGATGGTGCTGCAAAAAATATGCTCGAGAAAATTGTTACCGAATTTTCTGCTGCACACACTGCCACTCCGGCTGTAATGTTTGATACATTTTCGAAAGAGGGGAGGGTGTCGTATGCGTACCGTTTTGTATTTCAATCATCAGAAAAAACACTCACCGATGCAGAAGTTGCACCACTTCTCGAGCCATTGAGTGAAACTATTTCTCGTATTCCCGGTGCACAATTGAGGTAAATTTTTTCTCAAAAAGAAAAATGACCTGTGGAAAACTTTTTATAAAGAAAAACTTTTTCACTTATAGCATGCAATTTCTGCCGCCACACACATAGTATATGCAGGATATTTTCAAAAACGGTGCAAGAGCACCGTTTTTGCGTTGCTATATATAGCTCAAACGGAATTTGACACACACTTTCCGCCATGCATGGAAATCCCGCTTTTTCTCCCCCTCAATCTCGAAAATCCCCTTATTTCATAACGCTTTTTCTTTGTTTCAGGGCAGGGGAAACGGTATACTTATACTATGCTCGTGATTTCTCCGAGTATTCGGAATTTGTTAAGCGCTCACAAACGCACGCTCTTTGCAGTGGTGTTTGTCTTTCTCTATTCCGTCTCCATCACACTCGCCGTCCCCCCAAGTACCAAGTACGCTCCAGGAGAAACCCTCGACCCAACATGCTCTCCTGGCGACACCAACTGTTCCGTCCAGATTCTCTCAGAACAAACAGGCAATGCAGGCAAGCTCCTAACCACCGACGGCAACCAGACTTCCTGGACAGACACCCTCTCAGACATCACTCTGACCAGTGCCTCTTTCTCCAACGCCCCAACCTTCTCTTCTTTCACACCTTCTTCTATCCCGTTCATCGGCACAGATGGCGTTCTCTCAGAAAGCACTGGTCTCACCTTCGACGACAGCACTGACTCCCTCACAATCGGAGGCAACTCAGTCATCGATGGCACCCTCACCGTTAACTCCGACGCCTTCTTCAATGGAGACGTCACCATCGGAAACGACTCCACCGACACCCTCATCTTCAATGCAACTTTAGCCTCTTCTCTTCTTCTCTCAGAAAACCAAACCTTCGACATTGGTTCACCCTCCTTTCTCCTTCGCAACATCTACGTTGACACCATCACTGCAAACTCTATCTCTGCCGGAAACTCTGACATCTCTGGCACCATCAGCGGCAACTTCACCTTCAACTCAGACAACCTCTCCAATGATGCTGAAGACATCACCTTGATC